>JBCDGZ010000021.1:0-64929 GCA_038750655.1 Bacteroidota bacterium
CCAGAATTGCTTCGAGATACGCAAAATCCTTGATTGATCTGGCTCAAGAGCAAGACAAGCTGGATCGGGTGTTGGAGGACATCAATTCCTTCGAAGGGGCCATCAAAAGCCGTGATCTGTATCTGCTGATGAAGAGCCCGATTATCAATGGAGGAAAAAAACTGCAGATTTTCAATACCATCTTTGAAGGGAAGTTTGATGAGATGACGCTAGGTTTCTTCCGCATTGTCATCAATAAAGGCCGGGAAGCCTTGCTGCCAGAGATCGCTAAGGAATTTGTTGACCAATATAAGGTCATCAAGCATATTTCGACCGTAAAGCTGACTACCGCTGTGCCTTTAGGCGCCGATGCACTGGCTAAAATCAAAGAAAAATTGCTGAGCAGTAGTGCCACAGACGATCAAGTAGAAATCGAAACCAAAGTTGATCCTAATATTCTGGGTGGTTTCGTGATTGAATTCGACGATCAACTCTACAACGCCAGTGTCGTCCACCAGATGGAGAAGTTGAAGAAGGAGTTCAGCAGCAACTTGTATGTAAAAGACTTTTGATCATAATTCATATTGTAAATACTAAACTGATAAAATATGGTTGATGTAAAACCTGATGAAATATCAGCAATATTGAAACAACAACTCTCTGGTTTCAAAACGGCTGCGGAGCTGGAAGAGGTTGGAACTGTTCTCCAGATTGGAGACGGTATTGCACGTGTATATGGCCTTAGCAACTCGCAGGCCGGGGAATTGGTGGAATTTGAGACAGGGGTGCAAGCTATCGTATTGAACCTTGAAGAAGATAATGTTGGGGTAGTACTCCTGGGTTCTGGTGACGGAATTAAGGAAGGAGCTACTGTACGTCGTACGGGCCGTATCGCCTCTATTGAAGTAGGAGAGGGTTTCGTTGGTCGTGTTGTTAATCCACTTGGTCAGCCTATCGACGGTCGTGGAGCCATTGCTGGTGAGAGGTACGAAATGCCTATCGAGCGCAAAGCGCCTGGGGTAATCTATCGTCAGCCGGTAAGTGAGCCTCTGCAAACGGGTATCAAAGCCATCGATGCGATGATTCCTATTGGTCGTGGCCAGCGGGAGCTGATCATCGGTGATCGTCAAACGGGTAAGACAGCGATTGCCATTGATACTATCATCAACCAAAAAGAATTTTACGACAGAGGTGAGCCTGTATACTGCATCTACGTAGCTTCTGGCCAGAAGGCGTCTACGGTAGCACAGGTAGCGAAGACCCTGGAAGAAAACGGCGCGATGGCTTACACCGTCATCGTTTCTGCTTCCGCTTCTGACCCTGCACCAATGCAGTTCTACGCGCCTTTCGCTGGTGCAGCCATCGGGGAGTTTTTCCGCGACACTGGCCGCCCCGCACTGATCGTCTATGATGACCTGTCTAAGCAGGCTGTGGCCTACCGCGAGGTATCGCTGCTGCTGCGTCGTCCTCCGGGCCGCGAGGCTTATCCTGGGGATGTATTCTACCTGCACTCTCGTCTGCTAGAGCGTGCGGCTAAGGTCATCTCCAACGATGACATCGCTCGTTCTATGAACGATCTGCCAGATTCGCTCAAAAATGCCAAAGATGCCGACGGCAATCCGCTGGTAAAAGGTGGTGGATCATTGACTGCCCTGCCAATTATCGAAACGCAAGCCGGTGACGTATCTGCCTATATCCCAACCAACGTAATTTCAATTACCGACGGCCAGATTTTCCTCGAATCCAACCTCTTTAACGCTGGGGTGCGTCCTGCGATCAACGTAGGTATCTCTGTATCTCGGGTAGGAGGTTCTGCGCAGATCAAGTCGATGAAGAAGGTCGCGGGTACGTTAAAGCTCGACCAGGCGCAGTACCGCGAGCTGGAAGCCTTCGCTAAGTTTGGATCTGACCTGGATGCAGCCACTATGGCCGTACTCGATAAGGGTAAGCGCAACGTGGAAATCCTGAAGCAGCCTCAGTACTCTCCAGTTTCTGTGGAAAAGCAGGTTGCCATCATCTATCTGGGTACCAAAGGCTTGTTGAAGAATGTTCCAGTGGATAAGGTGAAGGAATTTGAAGAAATGTTCCTGACTTCCCTGGAGCAAAAGAGCCCCGAGGCTTTGGAAACTTTCCGTTCTGGTAAGCTTTCTGACGAGGCAACCGGTGCCATCACTAGTCTGGCTGCTGAACTGACAGCCCAGTATAAGTAAAAATCTATTTCTCTGCATCAGCGCCTTTTGTACAAGGGCGCTGATCAGGGTACTAATACAACACTACTACCATGAGTGGTCAATTAAAAGAAGTACGCGAGCGGATCAAGTCGGTAAAATCGACTCAGCAAATTACCAAGGCCATGAAGATGGTCTCCGCTGCTAAACTGCGCAAGGCACAGCAGGCCATTGTCCAAATGCGCCCCTATGCGGATAAGCTGAACGCTATGCTCAAGAATATTCTCTCTAATTTGGAGGGGGATGCTGCCACTTCTTTTGGAACAGAGCGTGAAGCGAGGAAGGTATTGATTGCCGTCGTCACTTCCAACCGCGGACTGTGCGGAGCATTTAACTCTAATATCATCAAATCGGCCGTCCAAACGATTAACACACGATACGCCGAACAGCGCAAAGCAGGTAACCTGAGTTTGTTGTTCATCGGCAAAAGAGGGTACGACTATTTCAGGAAGCGCTACCAAGACTGCACCATTATCGATGATTATGTCTCGCTCTTTGACAATTTGAGTTCAGACAATGTCAATCAGGTCTCCAGGCGCATTATGGATGCTTTTGCCAGCGAGGAGTATGACGTGGTAGAGGTATCTTACGGACGCTTTAAGAATGCTGCTATGCAGTATGCAGAGACGGAGCGCTTCTTACCCGTTGCTAAAATGGAGAAAGAGGAGAACAGCGCTCGTGCAGATTACATCTTTGAGCCTGGAAAGGAGGAACTACTGGAATACCTGGTGCCTAGCATTTTGCAAACCCAGTTTTTCAAGTATAATCTGGATACCCACGCTTCTGAGCACGGTGCGCGGATGACTGCGATGAGCAAGGCTACAGACAACGCTGAAGATTTGATGCGCGACCTGAAAATATCTTACAATAAAGCACGTCAAGAGGCAATTACAAAAGAACTTTCCGAGATCGTGGGCGGTGCTGCCGCTCTGGAGAGCAGTTAAAAGGCTCAACAAAAAAGATAAAGAAGTATCTTTTCCATTACATTCCCGTAAGACAAGTCAAAAAACAAATCTGTTTTTTGACTTGTTTTTTTATATATTACAGCTTCGTCAAATACTTTCCCTCAAATGAAAGCCATTATCCCAGTTGCTGGAGCCGGGACGCGTCTGCGTCCTCATACCTATACCCAACCAAAGCCACTTATCCCAGTTGCTGGTAAAACCATTATTTCCTTCATTATTGATCAGCTAGTGGGCCTTGGCATCCGCGATTTTGTTTTTGTCATCGGTTATTTGGGAGAAAAAATTAAACTTTATCTCGAAAAAGAATACCCCAACCTCAATAAGGAATTTGTACAGCAAAATATCCGCGAAGGCTCGGCTCATGCGATCTGGACGGCTCGTGATGCCATTCGGGATACCGAGGAGGTTTGTATTGTCTTCGGAGATACCATCATCGATGTAGATTATAAGAAATTCCTTACTTCTCCTCACTCTTGTATCGGGGTGAAAAAAGTAGACGATCCGCGCGAATTCGGCGTAGTGGAAATCAATGAGGATGGGACCATCAAGCGCATGATTGAAAAGCCCAATATTCCCAAGTCTAACCTGGCTATCGTAGGCTTGTACAAGATTCGAGAGGTCAGTCAGTTGATTGAAGTGATTCAGGAAAATATCAACAACGATCGCCGTACGCACGGGGAATTTCAGCTGACCGACGGTCTGATGGGCATGATTGAGCGGGGGATTCCCTTTAGCACCTTGACCGTAGATAACTGGTTTGATTGTGGTAAAAAAGAAATCCTGCTGGAAACCAACGCCATGCTTCTCGACAAGGAAGGCTATGCATCCAGCAACTTACCGCTCTACGATAATTCTATCATCATCCATCCCGTCAGCATCGGCGAAAACTGCCGCATCTCCAACTCCATCATCGGCCCTCACGTCACCATTGGAGCGAATACCCGCATCGACTATTCTATTGTTAAAGAATCTATCATCGGCAGCTATGCTTCTATTGATGAGGTGGTACTGCAGCAGTCGATTGTTGGTAGCGATGCCGCGATCAAGGGCCTAAGTCAGAGCCTGAACATCGGTGACAATACAGAGATTGATTTCAGCTAGTCTGAATTACTGTAAAATTTTCACCTCTCCCTCACTAATGTGAATCGTACGCAGTTCATCGGTACGCTGTGCGATGTCCACCGAGCCATTTTCCAGGCGCAACACTCCACGCGGGCAAACCGCCGCACAAATACCACAACCGACACAGGAAGCCCGCACAATATTCTGTCCCTTCTGGGCATAAGAGCGAACATCAATCCCCATCTCACAGTACGTCGAGCAGTTACCACAGCTGATGCATTGCCCCCCATTAGTTGTAATGCGGAAACGGCTAAAGAATCGCTGCTGTAGCCCCAGAATCGCCGCCATCGGACAGCCAAAACGGCACCATACCCGGCTTCCCATCAAAGGATAAAACCCAACGCCCACCACACCAGAGAAGGCCGCCCCAATCAAAAAGCCATACCAGCCCCGGACATCATAGGAGTTCAAGAACAAGATCTGCGAATTGCCTGTGTAATAAGTGTATAAGACCATAGCCGTAGTCAAGATGATAAAGACTAGGACCGCGTGGATCAGCCAGCGCTCAATTTTCCAGGCCCTCAGCGACTTGTCCGAGAGGTGGCGGAAGGGATCACCGGCAGTTTCGGCCAGGCCACCGCAGCCACAGACCCAACTGCAATACCAGCGTTTGCCGTAGAAGTAGGTCAGTATGGGGGAAATGACGAGAATCATCAGTACCCCTAGCACCAACATGAAAAGGCCCATATTGCCCCCTTCTAGCATATTATTCAGGTGCCAATCCTCAAAAAAGTAGTAGTTGAGGGGCCACATATTTTTGATGTCCTTGGCAAAGTAGGGCTTGTCTGGATATAGTCCTTCTAAGATTTCGGGCAGGAGGAAGGCGAAGCCCAGTTGGAAGAACATTACCGAAATGGTCCGTACGACCTGATACTTATTATGGCGGTATTTGAGGATGAATTTATAGCCAAAGATGAGAATGGCCACCGTATACAGGGTCCCGTAGACAAACCACTGACTGGCGGGACTGCCTTTTAGGGCCATACTGAGCGGATCGAAGAAGCCGACAATCCCCGTATTGGCTGCACCATCCTGCCCCAATCCCAGTAAATGAGGATACCAATAAAGCAGGACGTAAAAACCTGTAACGATAATCCCGGTAACCCAGGCCCAAAGCCCCTTATTGGTCAAGGAGTTGAACCAGACTCCGTGATTTTTGATGCCTTCGGGCAGGTGGAGGTAGGCCCTTTGGGCGTAGACGACAGTACTCACTGAGATGAGGCCAATGGAGATGGTCAGGGCGATCCCGGAGGAGGGAAGGGCACCGAAGGCCGCCACGAAGAGCAACAGCAGGCCAATACCGCCTACGGCTCCCGCAATCTTTTGGATCGTATCTGTAAACGCTGGCATCGGGCCAGCCAGCGACATACTTTTATCAATAGTTTGACTCATGATTATTTAAGATTGATTGATTTGAATAGTAAAAGTGGACTTAGGATTTTAGGAACGAAAAGACCTGGTTCCACTTTCTTTTTTTATGTCCCTGGATAGACTTGCCAGTTTGTTTGTTATACAGTGCGATCAATTCGTCTTCGTAGGAAGGGAAGAATTCTGGATCGAAGTTGGCCAAGCGCAAGTTCTTCAGTACCTCTTCTACTGGTGTTTTATCTCGCAGCCATTTCTCGCATACTTCGTGGCGGTAGCGGACGCCCATGAGGTTGAAGCCCAGGATTTCTTCGCTTTCGTTGTCATAGATAAGGCGGATGCTGCGCCGACCCTCCGGGTGCTCCCAGTACAAAGCCTTATGGTGCTCCGGGGGCTTCGCCAGCACCGCACCGTACACCTGGTACTCAATATCGAGGAATTTGGCGGAGTTGAACCAGATGCCAGGGTCGTAAGCGACCCGTTGCCCGCAGATGTTATAAGCCACCGTCTCCCCCATCATTCGTCCGGTATACCAGATGGCTTCGATCGGGCGCCGCCCCGGCATGGCCTCGCGCTGTTCCGCACAGTCACCGATGGCGTAGACATCCGGGATATTGGTAGCGAGGTGGCTATTCACCAGAATACCTCGCCGGGTTTCTAAGGCACTATCTTTAAGAAAGCTGATATTAGGGCTTACGCCTGCAGTCAGCCCCACAAAGCCACAATCGATGCGCTCTCCGGTATTCGTAATCACCGCACAGGCCTGCCCAGTGCCATCATCGACGATTTCTTTAAGCTCGGTATACAGGCGCAGGTCGATGCCATGCTCACCAATGTGGCGATTGATCATGGCCGATTCATCGGCGGGGAGGACATTATTCCAGTAGCTTTGCTCGCGGACCAGTATGGTGACAGGGATGTGGCGAGAGTGGAACATCTCCGCCATTTCAATACCAATCAGCCCACCACCGACAACAACGGCTCTTGTCAGCCCCGGACTGTGGCGCTCCATGGCTTCGAGGTCCTGGTAGTGGTAGAGCCCGTGTACGCGTTCGAGGTCCTGCCCCGGCCAGCCAAATTTATTGGGGCTAGAGCCGCAGGCAATGATGAGTTTATCGTATTCCAAGTCACCGATCCCTCTCAAATGAAGCCTTTTGTGGTCAAAGTCGACTCCTTCGACATAGGCTTTCAGTAGATCAATGCGATTTTTTTCCCAAAACCAATTCTCGTAGGGTTGGGTATCTTTGAGCCGCATATGGCCCATATAAATGTACATCAAGGCTGTCCGGGAATAGAAATAGGAAGTTTCGGAGGAGATAACCGTAATCCTATGATCGCTCAGCTTGCGCAAGTAGCGGGCAGCGGTAATGCCGCTGATTCCGTTTCCAATAATGGCAATGTGCATGTTCTTACTAGGGTTTTAAAGTATTGGCGTAATCGTTAACTATTCAAAAAATATACCGCACAAATAGTGAAAATGTTGTGAAGAGCCTGCTTAACTGTCAAGCAAAAAACATTTGAGGGCTAAAAATGAATTCGTCCTGTCTGCGCAAAGACATTCGAGGATTACCGTCGGATAATTGTCAAATTCTTTACTTTAGCGTAAGTAAAAATAATTTAAAGAGAGGAAAAAACTTAATATGCTCTTAAGGTTCTGTAAATTTACCTAATTTTATATCCAGAGCTAGACGAAACTCAAAATAAATCCAGACGAAATTGTACTATACCCAGAATTATCGTTCCTAATTTATTCTATAATTTGACTAACCTAAAAAAAGTAGTTATGAAAAGATTTTTATCTCTTCTTGCATGTTTATTATTCCTAAATGTAATGGGATTCAGTCAGGCCCAGCGAATGGTGCTGATTGAAGAATTTACAAATGCGTCTTGTCCTCCTTGTGCAGCGCAAAATCCTGATTTTAACGCCTTGATTCATTCGACAGAAAATACAGGTAGAGTGGTTGCTCTGAAATACCAGACTGCCTTTCCTGGTTTCGACCCTATGAACCAACAGAATCCTGACGAAGTTGATACTCGTCTCCGCTATTATCCAGGCATCTCTGGTGTTCCTACAGCTGTTATCGATGGGGTTATCCCTGATAATGATTATGCCGCAGGCTTAGGTGATTGGAACATCACACCTGATGGTGGTTATGCTGGTGGGCCTTACGGTTATAACAATGCCGTTATCAGCTTTGCTTGGGCACAGACTACTCCAATTGAGCTGGATTTGGACCACAACATTAGCGACGAGCTGGATTCTGTTAGCATTAGCGTTAAGGTTACCAATGTAAGTGCTACACCGTTTGACTTGAGCGAAGGTGTACTGCATGTAGCCATTTTTGAGAAGCACATTATGTTCCCTACACCTCCAGGTTCTACCAATGAAGTAGACTTCGAAGATGTTATGCGTAAGATGGTTCCAGATGTTGGGGGTACTGCTTTGGCTGATGCTATCGCTCCTGGTGACTCTGTTGAGTGGAACTTTAACGTCGCTTTGCCTGATTACTTCTACAACTTTGCTGACATAGGTGTCGTAGCTTTTGTACAAGATAATATGGACAAGCAAGTTTATCAAGCTGCGCGTAGTGATGTGAAGCCATTAGTTGGTGATTTTGCCGATGTTAGCTTGGCTTCGAACACCACTCCTCCTGCTGGACTTTGCGATGCGACGATGACACCTTCTTTGACGATCAACAATGAGGGAACTTCCGAGATCACTACTTTCACCGCTAGCTACACCATCAATGATGGTACGCCGGTTGAGGAAACGTGGACAGGAAGCTTGATGCCTGGTAACAACATTGCTTATGACTTTGCTCAGATCACGGCTCCTGGGGGTAACATCAACCTGGATTACAGAATTGTATCTGTAAATGGAGCAATTGATATTAACACCTTGAATAATATCTTGACCACGGAAACTTACGCCACCTTATCCTCTGATCCTATCGGTACGGAATTGAGTTCTGATCTGGAATCCAATGTTCTTTTTGACTATCCAACGGATGCCATCGCTCAAATTCCAATCGCAGAAGGTGGCTTTGGCTGGGGAACGTTCACCGTAATTGATGGTACGCACCCATTTGCTGACTTCCAGGGGGTAACCTTTGGTGCTTATGGTAGCTCTCAGAGAGCCATTTGGTTGAACTACTGGCAGTGGAATCCTGGTGAGGCTGCCGCAGAAGACGAAGGTAATCTGATCTACGATAAGATCGACCTGACCAATTCTGAAAATACGATGTTGACCTTCGATCGCGCAGGAGCACAGTACAATGCTCCGCTCTCTAACGACCGTCTGCAGATGCTTATCTCTACGGATTGTGGAGACACTTGGACTGTAGTGCACGACATCGCTGGTGCTGACTTCGCGACGACCGCTCCTAATCCTAACCTCTATGTGCCTGCGGCTGGCGATTGGGTAACAGATACTGTTGACCTGAGTGCCTACGATGGTGTTGCTGAGGTCAATCTGCAAGTCAAAGCGATCTCCGACTGGGGGAACATGCACTTCCTGGATAACATCAATATAGCAGGAAATATGATTGTAAGCACCAACGCTCTCAATAAGTTAGAAGGTAACGTTGAGGTCTTCCCTAATCCAACCAACAGTGTGGCTAATATCGAATTCCAATTGGAAGAAAATGCCGTTGTGGATGTTCAAGTCTTCGATGTAACCGGAAAATTGGTTGAAACGGTGGTTTACCAGCGCGAATTCGTAGCCGGTACGCACATCGCTACTTGGAGAGGTGCTCAAGAAAGAGGCATCTACCTGGTGAAGATCAGTACAGAGAACGGCGAGGTCACTAAGAAATTGACGGTATTCTAAGCCCTTGGGCCTACTGGATTAAGACAATTTTATACCGTTCTGTAAGTGGTGAAAATTTAGGGTAACTGAATTTTCACCACTTCTATTTTGCCAGAAATTGGCCGATTTTGACTTTTTTCCCCAAAAACGACTTGAATTTTCTATTTTTAATAAACTTTTCACCAACCTAAAATAAATTCATATGAAAAAATATGTACTTTTTTTGTTCTTTGTTGCGCTTACCGGTATCGCCACTGCGCAAAATTTCACGCTAGAGCCCTCGCAAATTGACACCGAGGAACCTCTAAACGCCCAAAATGACAACGCTGGATACGCTATCGTAACCAACACCTCTTCGAGCAGCACCACTTATGTATGGGAGCGCAACGTCCTCACTATTCCTGACGAATGGCAGAGTGCAGTATGTGATAAGGTCAGATGCTACCTGCCTTTTGTTGATTCACAGGAATTTACCATGAACCCGGCCGAAGAGGGCGACATGATCGTTCACGTCTATCCTAATCAAGTAGAAGGAGAAGCGAGAATCGAAGTGAAAGTCTATGAGAAGGATAACCCAGACAACACCATCACTGGAGTTTATAACTTCTTTATTGGGGTAACTGGCGTATTGGAAGTGACGAAAAGCTTGACTAAGCTCTTCCCTAATCCTACGACTGGTGAGATCAACCTGCAACTTTGGTTGGATCAGCCTGCGCAGACGCAGGTAGAAATTCAGAATGCTCAGGGACAGCGTGTTGCCTTGAACAATTATGGCCGCCTACAGGGCGAAAACCTGCTTGACATTGAAAATCCTGGAATGGCTCCTGGCATGTATTTCGTAGTCATTCACTTAGACGATCAACTCTTTACCAAGAAGTTGCTCGTGAAATAAATCGAAACAATACATCAAAAAACATAGAGCTAAGGCCGGGTGGAATTCACCTGGCCTTTTTTATTTGCGAACCATAAGTTTTCGAGTATGCTGGCTTTGCGTGGTATGATTGAAGAATTGGAGCAGGTACATGCCCTCTTCGAAGGCAGAAAGATCGATGGGCAGCTGATGCTGACCGGCGCTGAATGATTGCTGTGGAAGCTGAAGAATCTGACGGCCCAGCAGGTCGTAGATGCTAATATCTAGCTGGCTATCATTGACTAAAGAAAAGTCGAGCTGTACGGCATCGCGCGCTGGGTTAGGGCGCATAGTCAAGGTTTCTACGGCAAGCGTCAACTCCTGCGTGTTGACCAGCACAGTACTCATTTCGAAGGGAATCGTTACGCCGAATCCATAGCTATTGTCTGACCAAAGCACCTCTCCCCGGCTTTCCAGCGAAATGGCGCCGTGAGCAACCTGGCCACCGCCAACCGGCCCATTGACCAGCCCATCGCCGTAAGTATCGACTACTTCCAACTCATAGCAGCCTTCGGCGTCCAACTCAAAATTATACTCATAGGCCGTATTGGCTTCCAGGGTGTAATCCTCGGAGCTATGTAGCACCGTACCATTATCCTCCTTGAGGGTCCAGCTGATCTCCTCCGGCCAGTAGTCGGTATGCAGCCGCAGCGTAATCATAGGGCCAGCGACAGGAGCCATTAGGCGGGTCTGATCGTGAATATTATATTCGGGGGCCTCGTCATTTTGATTGTTCGGCGAATGGAGGCGAAATTTGAAACTGGCATCTTCTTGAATATTAAACTGGTCGAATCTTACCAAATTGGTGGTATGAGGGGCCAGGTCGCCCGACCAGACTTTGGATTGCATCAGCTCACCATTATTGTAAAAATTGATGACACAGGAGGTCAGATTGGCACTTCCTTCATTTTGGATGACCAACTTGGGAGCCACCTGGATATTGCCGCAGAAGAAGCCACTTTCGCCTTCGTAGCTCAGGATCGCTGCGTTGTTGGTACCCCTAGGGCCTTCGCAGCGGTTTAAGCAGGCGTAGAGGGTACTGTAGTTTTGAGTCCCGATCAGTTCAATTCGCTTGTCGGGGCAAATCTTATAAATCGTAGGCCAGTAGCCCACCTGATACAGCTCGGTAATACTAGCGTCATTGATGATTGGGTAGGAGGTATTTTCAATCCAATTCCCCAGCGTATTAGACCCCGTACCTTCGAGGTCTTCTAAAGTCGTCGCTGGATCGCCTTCAATCATAAAGACCATCAATTCCTTGGATCCATTAGGACCATGCTTATGGTATAATCTATCGAGGTGATTACGATTTTGGTAGACCCAGCAGGGATCACACCAGGTAGCGGTGAAATCGATGAAAACTGTCATCCCCTGGTCGAGATAATCGTAGAGTTGGTGTTCTTGCCCTTCAATATCTGTCAAAACCCAATCAGGAGCAATACTATCATCAGGCAGTTGTGCTGAAAGGGGGAGAATGATAAACATTGACAAAAAGCAAAGAATTGCTTGAATCTTAGTCATGACGAGCTAATATCACATTTGGTAAAACGATCTGTTTGCTTATCCTACTGCTCTAAATTTAATCTAAAATGACGACTATTTCAGATAATTTCTCGAAAAAAGGCTTAGGTGACTTTGTTGCGACGCTTCGAAATGAGGCTTTGGCTATTTGAAGTCATAACGCCTGTTAAAAAGTGGTTAAAGCATATGTCCGACATTGATCATTACGGCTATTTAACCTAATTTATGAGTATCCAATTAAGATACCAAGAAAACTATTTGAGTATCTTTAAGGTTATAAATCCAGGTATTTGTTCAGCCCTGAGACTCAGATAATACCGCAAAAATTATCGCTTATAAACGCAAATATACATGAAACCATATATACTCCTCTTTCTGCTCATCTGTCTATCCTGGGGCCTTTCGGCCCAAATGGATGTCAAGATCGAACCCGATCCCATCGAGATGCAAGGCGATATTCAATCTTTCGATATTGCTGCAAAAGCTGTTGTCAGAAACAATGAAGGCGAAACCCTGCGCCTGCGCTGGCGCCGCATCGAAGTGGATATGCCGCCACAGTGGAGCACCTGGGTATGTGATAAAAACCTCTGTTACGGCCCTGCCATCAGTGAAACGCCCGATAACTTTCCGATGGAGATTGAAGCGGGAGGCAGTGGTACGATGGATATACACATCAATCCCAATGAAACGGTAGGAAATGGCCTTGTAAAGATCGAGATTTCCCTCTTCGATGATGCCTCTGTTATTCTAGACACCGCTACCTACGCTTTCGATGCCCTGCTGACGTCTACTACGGAGTTGACCGTCCCTCGCTCCGTCAAAGTTTTTCCCAATCCTACCACCAATTACATCATGTTATCTGATGTCAGAGGGATAGATGAAATGGTGGTTTATAATCTGATGGGTAGGGAGGTGAGAAGCTTCCAGGCTGTCGAAGGTCGCCGCTACTCGGTAGCAGATTTACCCAATGGTATTTACCTGCTGAGCCTGGTGGGCGAAGAAACGGGAATCATCAAAACCCTTCGACTCAATAAAAAATAGGACCCTAGGCTGGGTATTCTACATAATTTCGCGGCGTCTCGTACAGGCGTACCTGCAAATCGTATTTTTCTTCCAACTGATCGCGCAAGAGTTGCCAAATCACATAGCAGATGTGCTCTGCAGTGGGATTGAGTTCGCGAAATTCCTCGACGTCCAGATTGAGGTTCTTATGATCAAACTTTTTCTCCACATGCTCACGAATCAAGTCCTTTAAGACCTTCAGATCAATCAAATAGCCCGTTTCTGGGTCAACTTCCCCGCTAACCTTGACTTCTAGTTCGTAATTGTGTCCGTGGTAATTATGGTTATTACAAAGGCCAAATACAGCTTGGTTTCGCTCATCCGACCATTGGGGGTTGTACAAACGGTGGGCGGCATTAAAATGGGCTTTGCGGAAAACAGCAACTCTCATGGTATCAGTGATTAAATTTGGAAAGTAAACAAATATTTTGGGCATACTGTTTTGCGAAACTAGACAATCCGAAGACGGAGCGAAAGATAGGGGCATAAAACCTGAACATGCGCTTGCAATCTCTCGTATAAAATATGTAATTTTACACAAAAGTCAAATATGACTTCTATATATCAATTTAAGGTAGAAGGAATAGGAGGTGAGGTAATTGACTTTGCCGATTTTAAAGGCAAAAAACTTATGGTGGTGAATGTCGCTTCAGCCTGCGGCTACACCCCTCAGTACCAACAATTACAAGAGCTTTACGAAGCATTTAAAGATAAAATTGCCATCGTCGGCTTTCCCGCCAATAACTTTGGTGGGCAGGAACCTGGGAGCAATGCAGAAATCCAGCAGTTCTGTACAAGCCGTTTTGGAGTAAGTTTTCCACTAGCTGCTAAAATATCCGTTGTAGGGGCCAATGCACACCCCATTTATCAATGGTTGACCAGCAAAGAACAGAATGGACGTTTGGATAGTGAGGTCAAGTGGAACTTTCATAAATATCTCCTCGACGAAGAAGGGCAATTGTTTAAAACCCTCCCATCAGCCGTCAGCCCCATCGATGCCAGCATCATCGATTGGATCAACGGTTGAAGCCCGTCTGCCTGTACCATATTGCCCAGTTTATGCAATTTAATGCGGTAATCGGACAGCCAACGGCCCAAAATATACTTCGCAATAGCGTCAGAGCCGATCGTATGCCTCACGCTCAGTTATTTCTGGGCCCGGAAGGCAGCGGCAAGCTGGCGCTGGCCCTAGCCTTTGCCCAGTATGCATTGTGCAGTAACCGAGGTCCCGAAGAAGCCTGTGGTACCTGCCCGAGCTGTATCAAAGCCGCCAAAAATATCCACCCCGACGTTCACTTCTCCTTCCCCGTCATCGGCTCTAAAGCTACCAGTAATGACTTCTTAACGGAGTGGCGCAGCGCCATTGCCGACAATCCCTACATGAATGTCAACCAATGGCTGCGCTCCATCGGTGCCGAAAATAAGCAAGGTAATATTGGCAAGGAAGAATGCGTCAATATCATTCGCAAGTTGAGTTTGAAGTCTTTCGAGTCTTCGTATAAAATTCTCCTGCTCTGGCTACCAGAATACCTGGGCAAAGAAGGCAACCGCCTCCTAAAGCTCATCGAAGAACCTCCCGAGGATACCCTCTTCGTACTGATCGCCGAAAACCAGGAGCTGATTCTCAACACCATCATCTCGCGCTGCCAGATTGTCAAAATCCCGCCACTAGCCGATGAGGCCGTCGCAGAGCGATTGGTACGAAGCGAAGGAATCGGGGAGGAAGAGGCCCAGCAGTTGGCACTGCTGGCTAACGGCAATTACAACGAAGCGCGGCAGCTGGCTGCCCACAACGAAAATGATAATGCACTGATGTTCCTCGATTGGCTGCGCAAATGCTACAAAGGGAATGGCGTAGAGCTGGTAACCTGGGTAGAAAAATTCGCTAGTATCGGTCGGGAGAATCAAAAGCATTTTTTACAATATGCCCTCCACTTCATGCGGGAATACCTGCGCCTGAAGCTGATTGGCAACCAGGGCATCCGCCTACAGGGCAAAGAATTGACTACCGCTCAGAATATGCTGAAGGTCATTGAATATGACCAGGTAGAGAAAATAACGAAACTATTTGACGACTGCTCGTACTACGTAGAGCGGAATGCGAATCCAAAGGTGTTGTTCCTGGATACTTCCATCCAGATACACCGGATTTTGAGGCCAGCAGTTGTCCATTAATTATATAATATACCGTACGGACTGATAGCAGTCTGTACTAATGAATGATCAAACATGGGATGTGCAGGATGTACTACAGATAATGGCAGTCCTAAGGGCTGCAAGAGTAACGGAGGTTGCTCGACCGGCGGATGTAACCGCCTCAACACCTACGATTGGCTGGCGACTATGGATATTTACGAGCCGCAAGGATGTGAAATCGTGGAAGTCAGCTTCAAAAATGGTGCTCGCAAAAATTTTTACCACAATCCTCCTGACTCTAGAGCCATTACTGGCGATTTTGTCGTCGTTGACACCGGGAGTGGTTACGATATTGGTGCCATCAGCCTCTCCGGAGAGCTGGTGCGGATGCAGATGAAGAAAAAGAAGGTGGACGAAAAATCCATCTTGCAGAATGTAGTCCGCAAGGCCAATGATCGGGATATGGAGCGGATGCAAGAGGCCCGTAGGCAGGAGAAGCCTACGATGATTCGCGCTCGGGCCATCGCTCGGACTTTAGGGCTAGAGATGAAAATTGGTGATGTAGAATACCAGGGCGACAAGCGCAAGGCGACCTTCTACTACACCGCCGATGGCCGCGTTGATTTTCGCGAGCTGATTCGCCACTTTGCCAAAGAGTTTAGGGTGAAAATCGAGATGCGGCAGATCGGTGCTCGTCAGGAGTCAGCTCGCATCGGCGGCATTGGCTCCTGCGGTCGCGAACTCTGCTGCTCCACCTGGCTAACTGATTTCAAATCGGTTTCCACCGCCGCTGCCCGCTACCAAAACCTGGCCATCAACCAATCCAAGCTCTCTGGCCAATGTGGTCGCCTCAAATGCTGCCTCAACTACGAGCTAGACACCTACATGGACGCGCTAGAGCAATTTCCAAAAAATGTAGATAGACTAAAGACCGAGGCAGGAACTGCAGTGCTGGTCAAAACCGATATTTTTAAGGGAACCCTCTACTATGCTTACGACGGGCCTAATGGCCGCGGTAAGTTCTACCCCCTTAGCATCGAGCGGGTGCGAGAAATCAAGAACCTGAATGTCAAAGGTGAGGTGCCCACAGAACTGCTCGATAAGGCTTCCCTGCTGGCCGTTGAAGCGGCAGCCGAAGAAATGATGGATTACGAAGATGTCACCGGCTTTATCGAGCTGCCCCCGGAAGAGCGCCGTCGCCGCAAAAAGCGCCGCGGAGGCCGCAACCGTAAGAAAAAGCCCGGCTCTGGAAATTCGCCTAATGCTAAAACCAATAATAAAGGAGAGCAAAAGCAGAAAAGCGAGCAAAAGGGTGAGCAAAAAAGAGGGAAAAACGTTCCTAAAAGAGGAGAGCGAAAAGAGAATAGCAATACCAGCCCCAAGGCCGAAGCTAAAGGGGAAAAGAGTAGCAATAACAGCCGCCGTCGTGGCCGTGGCCGCGGAAGAGGCCGAGGCAAATCTGGCGGTAACCAGCAGGGGAATAACAACAATAATAAGAGAAACGACAATAATAAAAAGAAAGAATAAGTCCATAACATGAAATACGACGTCACTGTAATCGGCTCCGGCCCCGGCGGCTATGTCGCAGCCATCAGAGCTGCACAACTGGGCATGAAAACCGCCATCATCGAAAAATATGACACCCTTGGAGGTACCTGCCTCAATGTGGGGTGTATTCCTTCTAAAGCATTGCTGGATTCTTCAGAGCACTACCACAATGCTGCGCACAAATTCACCGATCACGGCATCGACTTGAAGAATCTCAAAGTTAATATGCCACAGATGATTAAGCGTAAGGATGAGGTCGTTAGCCAAACCACCAAGGGCGTCGACTTTCTGATGAAGAAAAATAAAATTGATGTCTACCACGGCTGGGGCTCCTTCGTCGATGCCAATCACATCAAAGTGACCAAGTCCGACGGCAGCGAGGAAGTAGTGGAGACCGATAAGGTCATCATCGCTACAGGCTCTAAGCCAACCACTCCCGCCGCTTTCAACTATGATAAAAAACGGGTGATTACTTCTACCGAAGCCCTTAACCTCACCAAGGTGCCCAAGCGAATGGTCATCATCGGTGGTGGAGTCATTGGCTTAGAGCTAGGCTCGGTCTACGCCCGATTGGGAACGGAAGTAGAGGTAGTGGAATACATGGATCGTATCATCGCAGTGATGGATACTGATTGCAGCAAGGAATTGCAGCGGGCTATGAGAAAACTGGGCGTTAAATTCCACCTCAAGCACCTGGTTACCTCTGTCAATGCAACCAGCCGCAGCGTCACCGTTGAAGCCAAGCACCGCGATAAGGAAACGGCGCTGACGATCAAAGCGGATTACTGCCTGGTGGCCATCGGCCGCCGCGCATATACGGATAAGCTAGACCTCGAAAATGTAGGCATTACTACGGATGACAAAGGAAGGATAGAGGTCAATGCGCACCTGGAAACCAATGTCCCCGGCATCTACGCCATCGGTGATGTGGTCAAAGGAGCTATGCTGGCCCACAAAGCGGAGGAAGAAGGCGTACTGGTCGCAGAAATCCTCGCCGGGCAAAAGCCTCACATCGATTACAACTTAATTCCCAACGTCGTCTACACCTGGCCAGAGGTGGCCGGAGTTGGTCAGACCGAGCAGCAGCTCAAGGATGCTGGCATTCCCTACAAGTCTGGAAAGTTTCCGATCAAGGCCCTGGGCCGCGCTCGCGCTAGTACGGACATCGAAGGCATGGTTAAGGTGCTGGCGCATAAAGACACCGATGAAATCCTGGGGATGCATATGGTAGGGCCGCGGGCGGCGGATATGATTGCTGAGGGCGTGGTGGCGATGGAGTTCCGCGCCTCGGCGGAGGATGTTGCCCGGATGAGCCATGCTCACCCGACCTATACGGAGGCGATTAAGGAAGCGGCCTTGGCCGCCACCGAAGATCGTCCGCTGCATATCTAAGCGGAAGATAAAAGCTACAGTGCAACGCTGCGTACGGTTTCGCTACGCAGCGTTGTGCGTTTTAGCCCTTCATTTCTCCTACCTTTTCCAACAACCACTGTTTAGCGGTCATGGCCTTGCAATGCTGGATTTGCGTTTCTAACTTGGCCGCCGCTGCCCGGTTGTAGGGGGGAAGGGAGACCAGTTTCTTGGTAAAGCGCAACATATTCATGTACTGCTGCTTCACATCGCGGGCGATTTGCCGGTTGCGCCGCAGGTAGATTCTAAAACTATCAATCAGCGAATCCAGCGCCGACTGTTCCTCCAATTCATAGTAGGTTTTGAGCAGCATCAGCTTGCCACCCAAGGCGTAGACTAGGTTTTTATATTCTACTTCCCGCAGTTGCTCAATAACCTTTTCGTACTCCTCTTGGTGGAAGTACACCTTGGCCAAGTTATAATTCAGCGCATTTTCCTGATTTTCCGTAGGGAGTTGAGGGGTATACTGTTGAATGAAATTTTCCACCCAATCAAATTCCTTAATGTGTAGGCCAACGGTAATGATGTTTTTGTAATGATTGGGAGCCAGCAAGCCCTTTTCGAAGAGCAATTCGCGCTCTAAAGAGGTTTTATAAATGGAAAAGAGTTCTGCGAAATATTCCGAATGTCCATTATTGATCCGTTTGTCGATGCAGTAGTTCTTGAGGTGGGTATACAGCGATTGCAACTCGACGAGTGGGAAGGAATTGAAATGTCTTTCCAAATAGTCCTTAGCTTGTTGAAACCAGCTTTCTTTCTGTGGTTCCTGTAGCATTCGCGCTACTAGGTAGTAGACTTTTACTGAAGGCTCATCAAAATAGGGGCCTTGTTCGACGTAGGAGAGAAACTGTGGAAAGAGCTGGATATTGGTGGCGTGAGAGAAAAAGTTCTGGTAGTCTAGGGCTTCGCAATACGTTTTTAGTTTTTTAGAAATGTAAAAGCAATCCAGGTGATAGTCTGATTTTTCCAGATTTTCAAAGTCTTTGCGTTTCAGGCCCAATTGATCCAAATGCAGGTGGCAATAGTACTCGATCAGGTGTTTGTTGTAATGAGTTTCGGCATTGCGTAGTCCCAGTTTTTCCTGAGTCAGTCTGGTTTGTCTTACCAAACCCACAAAATGCTTGTTCAGCGCTGGATAATTATAGGCCTCCAATAAGCTGGTTGGCTCATTGAGAGGATGTTTTTTAAAACACTTATAGGCCATATATTGCTGAGTCATTCTGACCAAATCGGAAGAAAGTCGCCGCATGTAGGCATCATTGTAAGGGCGTTGGCCGAATAGTTGCTGCCAGATGTACTGCTTGGAACACTCTTGCTCCGTTCGTTTGTCGGCATCTTTGCGGAGGATATGATCCAATAAATCAAAAAGCGCGATCAGCTCCTGGTTTTCGTTAAAAAAGGGAGAAATAAGGAATTTGCGGAAATTTGTCAATTCATACTTCGTGAATTGCTCCAATAAGGTATAAAGTTTGCGACTAATCATGGGGCCAATTTTTCTAAACGAGAGGCGTGTTTTTTGAGCTGTATATGATGTAATAAATGGCTGATTTTTAGTTTTTTATGAACTTTAGGTTGGTGGTTTGAGTTGTACAAATATAATCTTTTGTTCTTTATCTTGCTGAAAAATATTTGCACATTGTACTTGCGGAAGAATGAAAATGCCTAAATTGAAGTACTTATGCCGAATACTAAGACACATTCCCCCTCTACTTTTACTGCAATTTTGTTGCTGCTGAGTCTGTTGTTCAGCAGCACGACTGATCTGTTGGGGCAATCTTGCCAGGCACTGTTTGATCATAAGGTCTACGAAGGAGCATTGCCCGGCATTGGAGGCATAACCTTTACTAATGAATCGACAGGAAATTACAGCGATCTAAGTTGGGATTTTGGCGATGGCAATGTATCCTCTTTCCAATCCGCAGTTGTCGATCATTTCTACGCAAGCCCCGGAAATTATGAGGTTTGTCTGAGTATTTGGGATGGAGGAGAATGTTCTTCGCAAAGCTGTGAGACGATTCAAGTAAGTTTTATCAATGGGGCCTGTTTGCAGGATGAGTGCGTTCTTCCGGGAGATGCTAACCTGGATGGCGCAGCCAACTTCTACGATATGATTATCATCGGGATGGGATTTGGAACAAACGGCCCTCCTCGACCCAACGCCACCCTGGATTTTACGCCTCAACCCGCTGATGACTGGCCCGAGACGACACCAACGGGCATCAATTATAAGCATCTCGATTGTGATGGTAACGGAACCATCGGAGTGGCTGACCTGCTGGCCATCGTCAAAAACTATGAGGCCATGCAAAGCGCAGTTACCAGCGCAGAAACCGAAGGGCCACCTATCTACGTACAGTTTGATGTAGATACCATTTGGATCGATGAAAATATCCGCGAAGATATGCAGGTAACTGCCGGCATCATGGTCGGAGATCAAAAGTACCCGGCGGAAGATTTTCACGGCATGGCGCTCCACCTTACCTATGATACTACCTATGTCAAGGCGCAGAGCGTCAATATTGAATACAACGAAAGCAGCTTCTTTGGCAACGATCGACAAACCGTTCCCTACGGGCTCGACCTCCGCGATGAACAACAAATCGATCTGGCCTTCACCCGCATCGATGGCGGTGAATCCAGCGGCTTCGGCCGTATAGCCACCGCCAGCTTCATTATCATCCATGACATCCTCGACGGCCGCTCGGAACCTACCGAGACCGCCACCTTCGACCTGCCTATCGGCGGCGTAAGGGTACTGGATAGTCACGGCGATGAAATCCCCGTTGTCCTGCGCTCCGTAGCTTCGAAGATCGTCTTCGCCAAGCGCCTCCTGACCAGCGTCAACAATCCAGAGCTGGCCACCAAGATAGACATCTTCCCGAATCCAGTCAGCGATCAGCTGCGGGTGAATCTGAGTGATATAGAGGCTACGCATGTAGAATTGTTCAATGTCTATGGTCAACAGATCATGCAGCTGCCTTTCAGCGGAACCAACCTCGAAATTGGCGTCGGCCATTTGCCCCGAGGGCTTTATCTACTCAATGTGCATACCAGCAAGGGGATGCTCAGCAAACAGGTTATTCTGAAATAGCCCAAGTTGCGATAAACAAGAATCAAAAAGATTAATTTAGCTTCAACAACTTAAAATAGTGGTTATGTTACGGAGGCCCGAAATAACAGGTTTGTTTCGGGTCTACGTTTTTCCAGCTACTACGATGACAATCTCGCCTTTAACTTTGCCTTGGCTATAGTGTTCAATCAGATCGGTAAGAGGAGCCTGTCGATTTTCTTCGTGGACCTTGCTCAGTTCGCGACAGACGCAGGCCAGTCGCTCAGGGCCGCAGTGCTCGGCTAGCTGTTGTAGGCATTTGAGTAGGCGGTGGGGCGACTCGTAGAGGACGAAGGTGTGGGGGAGGCTAGCCAGATAGAGTAGGCGGGTTTGGCGGCCTTTCTTGTGGGGGAGGAAGCCTTCGAAGTGAAATTTATCGCAGGGGAGGCCGGAGGCCACCAGGGCTGGGACGAAGGCCGTAGCGCCCGGCAGGCAGGAGACTTTAATCTGGTGGCGGTGGCATTCGCGGGCCAAGAGGAAGCCGGGGTCAGAGATGCCGGGGGTGCCTGCATCAGAGACCAGTGCCATTTGCTGGCCAGCGGCCAGCTGGCGGATCAGATCGGGGGTTTGGTGGTGTTCGTTGTGGGCGTGGTAGGCCCGTAGGGGGGTGTTGATCTCGTGGTGAGTGAGAAGCTTGCGCGACGTTCGGGTATCTTCGGCCAGAATGAGGTCAACCTCTTGCAGGATACGGAGGGCCCGCAGACTGATGTCTTCCAGGTTGCCGATAGGGGTGGGAACGATGTAAAGCACCAGCGCAAATTACTCGACAGCAGTGATCGAATAAGTATAGGTTTCCATGATGATATTGGAGAGGAGTTTCTTGCAGGCTGTTTCTACCTTAGAAGTCGCTCCTTCCTCGTTCTCTGCTTCGAGAACCATGCTGATGTGTTTGCCAATGCGAATATCTTCCACGCCATTCAGGTTAATATTCTTCATATTGTTAGCCAGTGTCTTGCCCTGCGGATCCAGTAATTCTTTGTGAGGCATGACATCGATTTCAGCTACAAATTTCATTGTATAAGAGTTTAATTAAGACCTTCTCGTTCTGAGCTTATCAAAAACGGAGAAGAGAACATACAAAATAATACCTAGAGAAAATGCCGCTTCTTTAATCAAGAAGAGCAGCAAAATTCCCAGCCCCAAAAATACAAAGCGTTTTTCATTACCCTTCCATCTCATCCCCTTAAATTTCAAACTAAACATGGGTATCTCTGCTACCAGTAGGTAGGAGAAGAGTAGAATGATTGGGTAGAGCAGCGCAGGATTGCTGACCCATTGCCGCAACCCATAGGTGTCGAACTCGTAAATAAGCATGATGCCTACGACAAAGACGGTGGTAGCAGGTGTAGGAAGACCGATGAAGTCCTCCGTCTGTCGCTGGTCGAGATTAAAGCGGGCCAGCCGCAGCCCGGCAAATACAGAGAGCAGGAAGGCGGGCAAGGCCTTCAGTACGACTTGCCCTGAAGGCAGTGGCCCCTCTCCGGAGGCGAGCAGTACGTAGAGAATAACGCCCGGAACGATGCCGAAGGTTACCATGTCGGCCATCGAGTCCAACTCTTTACCCAGTGCCGATTTGACATTCAGCTGGCGGGCGACTAGTCCATCAGAGTAGTCCGCAATGCCGCCAATAAAGACCAGCCAAAAGGCGGTAATAAACTGAGCGTTGAAGACATAGACTATTGCGCAGCAACCACAGAACAAATTGAACAAAGTGATGATGTGAGGGAGGTATTTGCGCATTAAAATTTTCTTAAATAGCGAACAGGCATTGAAATCACAGAACAAAAGTAAGTATTTTTATATTTAAACTTTTCAAGTGGGAATGAATTAATTTAGCGGCGATGATAAGCCCACTGATACAGAAATAAAGTGCTCTATTCTGTCAATTTAGCGTCTATTTTGAACCTGTTCAGCACTTTTAGCTACTTTGAACCGTTACGTATATAGCTTGGTTGACCTAATTATTTTGCCGAAACTGTCCTATTTATGAGATATACCGCTGTTTTATTTTTCTTCTCCTTTTTACTTTTCTCTACCTCCCTGTTGGCGCAACCGGCTAACGATGAATGTGTAAATGCTATCGAGTTGACGGAGTTAAGCGGTTGGTGTTCTGGACCCCGAGCCTTCAGTACTATTGGGGCAAGCGAATCGCCCGTGGCCAGCCCCTCTTGCTTCCCTACGACCCAAACCAGCCAGGATATTTGGTTCACCTTTGTCTCTCAAGCCACAGACATTAATATTAGCGTCATCGGTAACATCAGGGTCAATTCTGGTGGATCACTCAACAGCCCGCAATTGGTGCTCTACACCGGAGATTGCGGCACCCTAACCGAGATTGAATGTAAATCTGATGCGTTCAACGAAAATGTCGTCGAAACTTTTGGAGGGCCGCTCAATATCGGCGAACGCTACTACATCCGTGTCGGCGCTCGGGCCAGCAATGTAGGTACTTTCCAGCTTTGTTTGAACAACTTTAATAATGTACCAGAGCCTTCGGGCGATTGCAATACGGGCGTTATTTTGTGTGATAAATCCCCATTTACCGTCTCCTTTTTCTCCGGAACTGGCTTCAACCCCAACGAAATTCAAAACTCCAGTTGCGATAGTCCAACTTGTCTGATGGAAGAATCCAGCTCCACTTGGTACAAATGGACCTGTAGAGACCCTGGATCATTGACTTTTCGTCTCAGTCCATTAAATCCTTCGGATGACCTTGATTTTCTGGTGTATGAGCTGCCTGGCGGGTTGGATGACTGTAATAACAAACAAGATATTCGTTGTATGGCCTCTGGGGAGGTGGTTGGAGAACCCCTTTCGGTCTGGCAACCCTGTACCGGACCTACCGGCCTCGCCCTTAACGATACGGACATCACCGAGTTTTGCGGCTGCGACCCTGGAGACAATAATTTCTTGCAAGCCATTGATATGGTAGCAGGCCGCAGTTATGCCTTGGTGGTCAATAATTTTAGTAACACCGGTTTAGGTTTCTCGATCGAATTTGGTGGAACGGGGACCTTCCTGGGACCAGACGCTGACTTTAGTGTGACTCCCGAAACGGTTTGCTTCGGTGACGAAGTGACTTTCATCGATCAATCCAGCTTCGTTGGTGGGCTAGTTGGCTGGACTTGGAATTTTGGTGTAGGCGCTAACCCTGGGACTGCTTCGGGTGAAGGACCGCACACGGTCAGTTGGGATACTCCTGGCCAGAAATCTGTATTGCTCTCTGTAGAAACTGACCGTGGTTGTATCGTTACTCGAGTGATTCCTGCGGTCGTGGTAGATCCCTGTTGTGAGGTGGAAAATGCCATCAGCGCAACGGCTGATATTACGGATGTTGACTGCCCTGACAGTTCCTCTGGTGCCATCGATTTGACAGCAAGCAGCAACGCTCCGCCGCATACCTTCCTTTGGAGCATCGGCGTTAATACCGAGGACATTATTTCCCTTACCCCCGGCGACTATGCGGTGACCATTACCAACGACGCTACTTGCGACTCCGTCTTCACCTTCACCGTTGACGGCCCACCCCCCTTTGATATTCAACCCATCATTACCATGCCGACCTGCGCGGGCGGCCAGGATGGAGGAATTGTTCTGAATGTTCAAGGGGCAACGCCGGGCTACCAGTATGACTGGGGCAGTGGTTTTAGCACTGATAATACCTTGAGCAATCTTCCGGTGGGGGTTTATGGAGTGACGGTGCAGGATGCCAATGGCTGTACGTCGGAGGTCGATATTCCGGTCAACGAGCTGGAACTGCTGCTGGACTCCGGGGTGCCTGCTGTGATTAATCCTTCCTGCGATGATAGCTTCGACGGTTCGATTACGCTCAATATCGCCAATGGATTGGGGCCTTATGTGTACGATTGGGGAGATGGCAATGGCTTTGTGAATAGCAATGTGATGATGGGCTTGAATGCAGCTACTTTTAATGTCGTTTTCCGGGATGCCAATGGCTGTTTAGGAGATACGATAATCAGCACGGTGCCGCCGCCGCCACTGGTAGTCGATGTCGATCCGATTGATGTGAGCTGCTTTGGAGAGGGCGATGGAACGGCGACGCCCTTCGTCACCGGAGGAGTGGGCAATTACAGCTTCCTCTGGAATGACCCGCAGGGGCAGAGCGATTCGGTTGCGGTAGGGCTGGTCCCCGGCAATTATACCGTCCTGGTCACGGATGGCAACGGCTGTACGGAAACGGGAACGACTTCAATTACCGAACCGCCGGAGTTGGCGATAAGCGTGGTAGAAATCATTGATGTGCTGTGCTTCGGTGAGGGCTCTGGCCAGATTACGGTAGAGGGGTTTGGTGGGAATCCTGATTATGAATACAGTATTGATGGCGTCAATTATCAAAGTAGCCCAATCTTTCCAGATCTTCCCGCCGGGAACTATACCCTATTGATTAGAGATCAGCTAGGGTGTGTGGATGAAGTCGATGCTTCTATCAACCAGCCGGCGCAGTTGATAGTAGATGCAGGGGTGGATCGAGAGGTAGAGCTGGGCTTTACGGTACGATTGAATGCCATTACCCTTCCGGTGGGCCGGCCGGTGAGCTACCTCTGGAGTCCTGCCGACGGCTTGAGTTGTACAGACTGTCGCAATCCCGTTGCGCAGCCTACCAATACGACCACCTATCAGGTCATTGTTACGGATGAAGATGGCTGTACCGCTACGGATGAAGTCACCATCACTGTAATCAAAAATCGTCCAATCTATATCCCTAACGCCTTTACTCCCAATGGTGATGGTGTCAATGACGGCTTCACCGTCTACAGCGGCCCGGCCGCCAGCACTATTGAGCTAATGCGCATCTACAATCGCTGGGGGGCTTTGATCTTTGAAGGCCAAAACCTACCCCTCAACAACGAGCAGATGGGCTGGAACGGCGTGTTCAAAGGGGAACGAATGAACTCTGGGGTATTCACCTACTACATTATTGTAGAATTTATTGATTCCGAGACCGTACAGTATGAAGGAGACATCTCTCTATTGGATTAGCCGAATATTTTTTAACTTAGGCATATTGCTTGTAGTTTTACTCCTGCAATCCTGCGAGAACGATCTGGCGGAGGTCCAGAAAGTTGTACAAAGCGATGAGGCCAACACCGAGCTGGCCCGCGATGTAGAACTGCTTTACAGCGACTCGGCCATCGTACGGGTACGCATCAAGGGGCCCCGAATGATTCGGCACCTCGAACGCAACAACCCCTGGGAAGAATTTCCGGATGGCATCGAAGTCGATGTCTTTAATTCTGTAGGGAGCGTACAGGGAAAATTGACAGCCAAATACGCGGTGCGCTATCAAGATAAGCGAGAGGTGATTGCTAGCGATAGCGTGGTTTGGCAAAGCCTCAATGAGGAGCGATTGGAAACCGAAAAGCTGATCTGGGATGAAAAAGGGCAGCGGGTATTTTCTAAAAGTTTTTGTAAAATTACAAAACCGGACGAGGTGATTTTTAGCCACGGATTTGAGGCCAACGAGGACTTCACCCACTGGAAGCTCAACGCCATCGAAGGTAAACTCAAAGTCGAAGGCATTGACCAAAACGATGTAAAAAATTAGATCATTCCCTATCAACAATACTACAGCTAATGTTGCTGACTTCTATATTGGTGTTTCTCTTACTATCTGCCTTATTTTCGGGTACAGAGATCGCCTTTATATCGGCCAATAAGCTACGTGTTGAACTCAAGCGGAAGAAAGGATCGCGGCAGGGAAAAATCCTGGCCCACTTCTATAAAAAGCCTGCAGAATTTCTGGGTACCATGCTGGTGGGCAACAATATTGCGCTGGTTGTTTTTACTTCCCTAATGACCATTCCCCTCAATGCACTGCTCCAAAAGTATGTGCCATTCGTCAATGAGGTAGTTTTTTTGTTGATCAATACCCTGATCGTTACCATCATCATTTTGATATTTGGGGAATTTTTACCCAAAACACTATTCCGACTCTACGCCAATGAGCTGCTATACTTTCTGGCCTACCCGCTCCGCCTGCTGCAATTTATCCTCTTCGTTCCTGCCTGGATCATGACGCGCTTGTCTAACCGCTTGCTGCGGCTGATCTTTAAGATGCCTGTCGAAACGGTCGATTCGGTTATCACCCGGCTTGACTTGGAGAATTTTATTAAAGATACCCGTACCGAGTCGGAAGAAGATATTGATACCGATCTTTTTGAAAAAGCCCTGCACCTGAAGAATGTGCGGGTTAAAGAGTGTATGGTCCCCCGTACGGAGATCAAGGATATTGACGTTAATGCAGATATTGAGGAACTGCGCCAGCTTTTTATCGAAACCAAACTGTCTCGGCTGATTGTCTCCGAGAATGACATTGATAATATTCTTGGTTATGTTTATCACCAGCAGATGTTGGATTCTCCAAAAACGGTGAAGGAGAATGTGCTAGAGCTGCCCTTTGTGCCCGAAGCCATGCGCGTGCGCGATCTGATGAATATGTTTATTAAAGATGGCCTTAATATTGCCTGTGTAGTAGATGAGTATGGTGGTACGGCAGGTATTGTTACACTAGAAGATATTTTAGAAGAAATATTTGGAGAAATCGAGGATGAACACGATCAGGAGGAACATGTCGAAATACAGGTCTCTGAGAAAGAATACATTTTCTCTGGTCGTCTCGAAATCAACTACCTCAACGACAAATATAAGCAGTTGGAGTTCCCAGAAGGAGAATACCATACCTTATCCGGTTACCTAGTGATGACGACAGAAACCATTCCCAAGCAAGGGGTAGAAATTACACTGAACGGCTATAAGTTTATTTTAGAGCTGGTCAGCGATACAAAAATCGAAACGATTCGGGTACAAAAGCTCGAGGAAGAGCATGAAAAAGTGGCTGACTGACATATTTTATTCCTTCCCGATTCAGCTGGTGATCCTGCAGCTGCGGAATAATCTATTCCTGATCGCCATCTGGTTTCTGATCGCACTTTTAATGACGGGAATGTTGGGCAATATTTTTGGCATTAAGTTCCTCTTTCTAACGCCCGAATACCTGGGGAAGGTCAACTTCTGGAGTTTTTTCTTCCTCGGCCTGGCCTTCGGCGGCTTCTTCATGACCTGGAACCTCACCACCTACCTGCTCGACTCCCATCACTTCCCCTTTCTGGCGACCCTGGAGCGCCCCTTTACCAAATTCTGCCTCAACAACTTGCTGATTCCCCTCACCTTTTCTATCATCTACTTCGGCTACACCATCTACTTCCAGTCCTACCACGAGTACTGGGCCGCCTCTGTGATCTTCGGCCACATCCTCGGCTTTCTGACCGGGGTAGGCATCCTAGTCGTCATCTCGGCAATCTATTTTCACTACACCAATAAAGACATTCTCAGTTTTCTGAAGATTCGCAATCAGATGCCGCCCAATCTGATGAAAGGTGCAGCGGCCCCCGGGCGCAAGGATACCGTGCATGAGTTGATCGGTAAGCGGCACAACCACTGGCGGGTAGATACCTACTTGACGGAGGATTTTCGCCCGCGCATTGTACGCAGTGTCGCCCACTACGATTCCAGTATTTTGTTGAGTGTTTTTCGTCAAAATCATGTCAACGCGCTGATCGTACAGCTTTTTGGGATGGTCGTCCTCATCATCCTCGGCTTTTTGATCGACAATCCCTACTTCCGAATTCCTGCCGCCGCCAGCGTTTTTATCCTGGCCAGTGTCCTCGTTGCCCTGATGGGCGCTATTACGTACTGGTTCAACAGGTGGCGGATTCTAGTCTTTTTATTGCTGTTGATCCTCATCAATTACTTGACCAGCTACGATATTTTCAATCACAAAAATAAAGGCTACGGCCTGGACTACACCACTCCGCCCGCTAAGTACAGCTATCCAGTGCTAGAAGAAATGGCGGATGCCGATCTGGTAGACCGGGATAAAGAGAATACCATTGCCATATTAGAGAATTGGAAGGCGAAATTTGCTGATCAGACCAGCAAACCCAAGATGGTCATTTTCTGTGCCTCCGGCGGCGGCATGCGGGCGGCGGTCTGGACCATGCAGGTCATGCAGCAGGCCGACAGCCTGCTCAACGGCAAGCTGATGGAGCATACTTCGCTCATCACCGGGGCCTCCGGCGGCCTGATTGGTACGGCCTACATCCGCGAGCTGTACTTACAAAAGCAGCTCGGCCTGCGCGCTAGCATCTATAGCCCCGCCTACATCAACAATATTTCCAGCGATCTGCTCAACTCCCTGGCCTTTACGATCGTCTCCAACGATTTGTTCCTGCCCTGGATCAAATTCGAATCAGGGGGCTTCACCTACCGCAAAGACCGAGGTTACATCTTCGAGCAGCAGCTGAATGAAAATACTTCCAATGCCTTCAAAAAAACCATTGCGGATTATAAAAAGCCGGAGCAGCAGGCCCTGGTTCCGATGATGTTCATCACCCCTTCTATCGTCAATGATGGTCGGCGGCTGATTATTTCGCCGCAGGGGGTATCTTATATGACCTTAGCCCCGATAGGGGTGGAGCGCAAAAACACGGTGGAGATCGACGCCGTAGATTTTGGTCACCTCTTTGAGCAGCAGGGGGCAGAAAATCTCTTATTTACCAGTGCACTCCGTATGAATGCAACTTATCCTTATATCCTTCCCAACGTTTATCTGCCTAGTCGTCCGTCTTTAGAGGTGATGGATGCTGGCTTCCGGGACAACTACGGGCTGATGTCCGCGACGCGCTTCATCCATGTGTTCAAAGATTGGATACTGGAAAATACGGATGGGGTAGTGCTGGTCCAGGCTAGTGGGCAGATTAAAATTGAGGACATCAATCCTAATGAAGGAAAGGGAATGATAGAAACGATCTTTAACCCCCTAGGGATTGCCGGGCAGATTATGACCTTGCAAGATTATGAGCACGATGCCAACCTAGGCTATATTTTTGACCTGTTGGGCCAGGATAAATTCGACATCATCCGGTTTATCTACAATGCCAGCAAGGACAATGAGCGGGCTTCTATGACCTTCCACTTAACCCAAAGAGAGAAGGACGATATTCTCAATTCTTTTTACATGGAAGACAATCAAAAGAATATGGACCGACTAGCTCAGGCCCTGGGGCGAAATCTCGAACAAGTTCTGCAATAATAAACAGCGTTAGCCCTGATACGAAATGCGGTAGATGGCATCGGCATAATCATCAGAGACCAGCAGCGAACCATCGGGCAGAAACTCTAAATCCACCGGGCGCCCCCAGAATTTATCTGCCTCTCTGTCTAGCCAACCTTCGGCGAAAGTCTCGTAGCTGAGCACCTTATCTCCTTCCAATTTGATCATCATGATGCGGTAGCCGCTCTTCTTGCTGCGGTTCCAGGAGCCATGTTCTGCCACCAGAATTTGCTTGGTATAGGACTCCGGAAAATTACCGCTAGGGCAAAATTCAAGACCTAAGGGAGCCGAATGAGGCATCATTTTTTGGGAGGGCGGCGTAAAGTCAGAGCAGGGGTGCTTATAGCCGTAGTCCGGGTCAGGGGTATCGCCTTGATGGCAGTAAGGATAGCCGAAGTGCATATAGTCTTTGGGCGCGTGGTTCAGCTCGCAGGCGGGCATATCATCGCCCATCCAGTCGCGCCCATTGTCGGTAAACCAGAGTTCATTGTTGTCTGGATGCCAGGTGAATCCGACTGTATTGCGTACGCCTTCCTGCACAATTTCAAACCCGGAACCATCGGGATTGATGCGGGTGATGGAGTTGAAAATTTCTTCCTTTGATTCACAAATATTACAAGGTGCACCTACCGGGACATAGAGTTTCCCATCAGGGCCGAAGGCAATGTATTTCCATCCGTGGTGCCGTGCTTTCGGGTATTCATCGTAGACTACCGTCGCTTTTGGTGGATTATCCAGTTGGTTTTCGATGTCATCGTAGCGCAGGATGGTGCTGATTTCTGCCACGTAGAGGCTACCATCTTTGAAGGCTACCCCATTGGGCATATCGAGCTTTTTAGCCAGAGTATAGTTTTTATCCACTTTGTAATCGCCATCGGTATCGCGCAGGGCATAGAGATGGCCTTTGTTGCGGGTACCGACAAACAGGGTGCCCGAAGGGCTAAGCGAAATGGAGCGCGCATTGTCCACCTTTTCGGCGTACAATTCAATTTGAAAGCCTTTAGGCAGTTTGATTTTATCGAGTTGAATAGCCGGTTTATCGTCTGCCTTTTCGTCTTTGACGGCAGTGGCTTTAGCGGTGTCAGTATTGCTGGTGTCCGCTTGGCCACAGCTGGCGAGGAGTAGGGGGGTAAGGAGTAGTAAGGTAAGAATGCGTAGCATGGTTGCTTATTTTTTAGTCTTAAGTAGCGGTCTTTGTAAGGAACTGCTAAGATTTTTTAAAAAAAAGGATGATGTTGTTATGTGCCAGTGTCCTTTGCGAGAGACACTGCCTTGACGATTTAACCTCTGCGAGAGCTAGTACACACTTGCTTTTGATCCAAAGATAAACTTTAATCGTTCGAGCCGTGTCTCCCGCTAGGGGACACGGCGATTGTTCTCTACATATTTCGCCGATACTGCCCCCCAACCTCATACAAAGCATTGGTAATCTGCCCTAATGAGCAATACTTACCCGCTTCCATAAGATGGTCAAAGAGGTTTTCATTATCAACAGCAGCCTGCTGCAATTGGGCCAGCAGAGCCTTCCCCCGCTCCTCATTATCCTTATGCAGATTTTGCAAGGTCTGGATTTGATCTTCCTTTTCCTCCTTTGTGGCGCGGATCACCTCTTCGGGAACGACCGTTGGCGAGCCGTCTCTGGACAAGAACGTATTTACCCCAATGATCGGGTATTCGCCGGTATGTTTCAAAGTTTCATAGTAGAGGCTTTCCTCCTGAATTTTACCCCTTTGGTACATCGTTTCCATCGCGCCTAGTACGCCACCGCGCTCGGTGATGCGATCAAACTCTGATAGCACTGCCTCCTCTACCAAGTCCGTCAGCTCTTCGATGATGAAAGACCCTTGCATCGGGTTCTCGTTCTTGGCCAGCCCCAGCTCCTCGTTGATGATCATCTGGATGGCGACGGCCCGGCGGACACTTTCCTCGGTCGGCGTCGTGATGGCCTCATCGTAGGCATTGGTATGCAGGGAGTTGCAGTTATCGTAGATGGCATAGAGAGCTTGCAGCGTCGTCCGAATATCGTTGAAGGAGATTTCCTGGGCGTGCAGCGAGCGGCCGGAGGTTTGGATATGGTATTTGAGCTTTTGCGAGCGATCGTTGGCCTTGTACATGTCATTGAGGGCCTTGGCCCAGATGCGGCGGGCCACCCGGCCGATGACGGCGTATTCAGGGTCAACGCCATTGGAAAAGAAGAAGGAGAGGTTGGGTGCAAAATCATTGATGTCCATCTCTCTGGAGAGGTAGTACTCTACAAAGGTGAAGCCATTGGCTAGGGTAAAAGCCAGCTGAGTGATGGGATTGGCACCAGCTTCTGCAATATGGTAGCCGGAGATGGAAACAGAGTAGAAGTTGCGGACCTGCTGCTGGATGAAATATTCTTGTACATCCCCCATCAGTCGCAAGGAGAATTCTGTAGAGAAAATGCAAGTATTCTGGGCTTGATCTTCTTTGAGAATATCAGCTTGTACCGTACCTCGAACAGAGGAGAGGGCCTTGGCCTTTAGTTCAGCATAAACATCGGGTTCCAGCACTTGATCGCCGCTGAGGCCGAGCAGTAGCAGGCCGAGGCCGTCATTACCTTCGGGGATGTCTCCGCGGTAACTGGGGCGCTCCATACCTCGGTCATCGTAGCGGGCTTTGAGGGCGGCCTCTACGCGGTCTTCCAGTCCATGCTCTTTGATGTAAAGTTCACACTGCTGGTCAATAGCCGCATTCATGAAAAAGGCGCAGATAGTGGCCGCAGGGCCGTTGATGGTCATAGAGACTGAGGTGCGGGGATCGCAGAGGTTAAAGCCAGAATAGAGTTTTTTGGCATCGTCGACGCAGCAGATGCTGACGCCAGAGTTGCCGATTTTGCCGTAGATGTCGGGGCGGTAATCGGGGTCTTCGCCGTAGAGGGTGACGGAGTCGAAGGCCGTAGAGAGTCGGTTGGCGGGCATGTCCAGGGAGAGGTAGTGGAAGCGGCGATTGGTGCGCTCCGGCCCTCCTTCGCCCGCAAACATGCGCGTAGGGGCTTCTCCCTTCCGCTTGAAAGGGAAGACCCCGGCGGTGTAAGGGAACTCGCCCGGAACATTCTCCTGCAAACTCCAACGCAGAATTTCTCCCCAATCCTTATAACGAGGCAAGATGACCCGAGGAATGCGAGAATGGGAGAGCGACTTCGTGAACGTCGGCACCCGAATTTCCCGATTACGTACTTTATAGACAAATTCATCGGCCTGGTAGGCGGCCTTCTTAGCTTCCCAATTGTCGAGGATGCGCTTGCAGCGCCCGTCGAGGTCCAGCACGCGCTCATCATAAGCCTTTTGTAGGCCTTCCAGCAGGCTGTCCTTCTCTGGTAAATCTTGCTGGCCGATGGCTTCCATCGATTGCTTCAAACCAAAGAGCTGGCGAGCAATTTCGGCCTGCCGGTCCACCCAGCGATCATACTGACGATTGTTTTCGCTGATCTCGGAGAGATAGCGCGTCCGACGGGGTGGAATGATGTAGATTTTTTCACTCATCCCCTCACTGATCTCAAAACCAGACTGCAAGCCCACCTTCGTTTTTTCATTAATCAAATCCATCAACTGACGATACAGGGTATTCATCCCCGGATCATTGAACTGCGAGGCAATGGTGCCGAACACCGGAATCTCCTCATCCGGCGTATCCCAAAGCTGATGGTTGCGCTTGTACTGCTTCTTGACATCCCGAAGGGCATCCAGTGCTCCCCGCTTATCGAACTTGTTAAGGGCAATGACATCCGCAAAATCCAGCATATCGATCTTTTCCAGCTGTGTTGCTGCACCGTACTCCGGTGTCATCACATAAAGCGAAACATCAGAGTGATCGATAATTTCCGTATCCGACTGGCCAATCCCCGAGGTTTCCAGGATGATGAAGTCAAAGCCGGAGGCTTTAAGGATGTCTACGGCCGACTGAACGTGCTTGGATAAGGCTAGGTTGGACTGCCGGGTCGCCAAGGAGCGCATGTAGACGCGATCGCGGTTGATGGCATTCATGCGGATGCGGTCGCCCAGCAGGGCCCCTCCCGTCTTGCGCTTCGAAGGATCGACAGAGACAATGGCGATGCTTTTATCCTGAAAATCTAGCACAAAGCGGCGCACCAGCTCATCAACCAGGCTGGATTTGCCCGCTCCTCCAGTACCCGTAATTCCAAGTACAGGAATATTTTTAGTAGCAATTTCTTTTCTGATTTGCGTCAGCCAGGCTTCATTTTCCTGTGGAAAGTTTTCCGCAGCGGTGATCGCACGGGCGATGGCGCGGGTGTTTTGCTCGGGCAGTAGTTTGAGCTCGCCGTTGAGGTGCATCCCCAGTGGAAAATCGCATTGTTTGAGAACATCGTTGATCATCCCTTGCAGGCCCATCTGGCGGCCGTCGTCCGGCGAGTAGATGCGGGAGATGCCGTAGTCGTGCAGCTCTTTAATCTCGGAGGGCAGGATGGTCCCACCGCCGCCGCCGAAAATCTTAATATGTTCGGCACCCTGCTCCTTGAGCAGATCGTGCATGTATTTGAAAAACTCATTGTGCCCGCCCTGATAAGAGGTAATGGCAATTCCCTGCGCATCTTCCTGAACGGCGGTGTTGACAATTTCTTGGACCGAGCGATTGTGGCCAAGATGGATAATTTCGGCACCTGAACTTTGCATAATTCGGCGCATGATATTGATTGCGGCATCATGACCATCGAAAAGAGAGGCGGCGGTAACGATTCGCACTTTGTTTTTAGGCTGGTAAGGCGCAATTTTTTCCATAATATGGTTTACTTGGTTGTTCTCGTTCAGGCCTTGATGGCCCCTTTCAAGCCACAAAATTACGAAAAATTAGGCGGTTAGCGCCCAATATTTTAGTTTCTACCCACCACTTCTAGCAGTTCGCTTAACATCATTGCTGTTGCGCCCCAGACGACATGGCCCTGTATATCGTAGTAGGGGACGTCTTTGAGGACCAGATGATCAGAGATTTTGAGATTGGTTTGTTGAATATTGGCTGGGTTTTGCAGTTGGCTAAAGGGGACTTCGAGGATGGCCTGCACTTCGCTGAGCTGCGGTTGGAAATTGGGCCGCTCATTGGCTACACCGACAAAGGGATGGACCAAAAAGTTACTCACCGGGATGTAAAGCTGCGTCAATCGCCCCAATGGCTGCACCATCTCCGCAGGCACGCCGACTTCCTCCTCCGCTTCCCGCAGCGCCCCATCCAATAGGCTAGGGTCGCTCTTCTCCAGCTTGCCCCCCGGAAAGCTGATCTGCCCACTGTGGCGGTCCCGGCGATCATGCGATACTCGCTGGATCAAAACCAGGTGCCATTGTTCATCTTTAGGATAAAAAAGGGCCAATACACAGGCGATGCGGGCATCGGCCGGCGGCGTCGTATTTTTTCTTCGAAAAGTATTGGCCATCCGATGCTGTGCCGCTTGGCCCGGCAGCGGCAAGGTCAACTGATGCTGTAATTGCTCGATAAAAGCGCTCATAGGGTACTTTAAATGTTTTCAAATAAAACCACAGAAGAATGATTAAGGTTTATCTCGATCCTCCCGAATCCTACAAAAAAGCCCTCTTAGCGTTCCAGTAGCTAAAAGGGGCTTTAGAGTACTCCAAGGTTGGAGCAATTATCTTGAGGGCCTAGTCCTTATTGGAGAGGCGCAGGTATTTTTCGAGGGCCATCGTCATCGAGGGCGTTTCGGGAGCCGGAGCAAGGATATTGATGGTCAGACCGCGGTCGATCACCGCCTGCTTGGTCGTATTGCCGAATACCGCGATGCGAGTTTCGTTTTGCATGAAATCCGGGAAATTTTCGTACAAAGACTTAATTCCCAGCGGGCTAAAGAAAACCAAGACATCATACAGGACATCCGACAAGTCCGATAGATCACTACTCACCGTTTGGTACATCATTGCATCCTGCCAGTTGAAATCGTGCTCATCGAGGAATCGGGATACCTGCTTGCTGCCCAAGTTGGAACAGGGGAGCAAGAATTTTTCCTTCCCTCGGTGCTTCATCAGGGCCGTTTTGAGGTCAAGGATGGTTCTTTTACCCGTAAAAACTTTGCGTTTGCGGTAAACGATGAACTTCTGAAGGTAGTTAGAAATGGCTTCAGAGAGGCAGAAATACTTCGTATCCTGAGACATCTTGATGCGCATTTCCTCACAAATTCTGAAGAAATGATCAATAGAGTTCCGGCTTGTAAAGATAATGGCGCTGTATTCATCCGGACGTACCCGGGCCTTACGGAATTCCTTGGCACCGACACCTTCAACGTGAATGAAGGGTCGCCAATCGATTTGCAATCCGTATTTTTTCTCTAATTCGTAATATGGAGAACGCTCAGGCTTTGGTTGGGATATTAAAATACTTTCGACTTTCTTGTACTTCTCACCCACAGCTTTACTGTTTGTTGACATTCAAATTTGACCTTTTATTAGATTCCTATTGAATTCCAGTCTTTAATGTAATCACCTTAATTAAGATCAATAAAGGCGCTATTTCGACGGTGCAAAGGTACATAAAAAAATGAAATTTCTGAAATGTGATGAATCTACCCGCAATAAAGAGTCCGCGAAAGGTGCGAAATAGGTAGATTAGGAAGACCAAAAGTAGGGTTCCGAAAACTAAATAGGGGGTCATACCGGTGGGGGCAAAAGCAATCAAGGTGTTGAGCGGCGCTAGCAACAGGCCAATAATGATGCTGAAAATAACGATGGTAAAACTGTACAGCTTGAGTTCTTTATTGACGGGAAATGTCGCTCCGATGATTTTTAGTACGATGTGTTTGGTGAGAAAAATAGCAGTGACCAGCCCAAATAATTGGAAGAGTAAGCCAAAGCTGTCGGGGCCGATCGATTCAAAGTGTCGGCCGACCAGATAGACAAAGACGGCGGTATTGAAGAAAAAGCTGACGTAAAGGATCAAATAAGGGGCCTTGACGATGCTGCCCTGATCGCGATGGATCAGCTTGAGGAAGTTTTCGTTGGTAAAGGCCCGATAGGAGCGGACGATGAAGGAGCGGTACATGCTGACACTGAGGGTGAGGATGATGAGCATGATGAGGATGGTCCAGAATAGAAAGCTGGTGCTGCGGGTGGGCTGCTCCGGCTCCACCGGCGCTGCGGCCTCCGCCTGCTGCTCGGCCACCGCCGGCTTAGGACGTTTAATATCAAAGGGGTTGCCCTCCTCGATGACGGCGGGCGGGGCGGAAGACTTGAGATCAAAAGGGTTGCTCGCTTCGATGCTCGGCTGTTCTTCGGGCTCCAATTCCGTAGAGGCGGGAGCGGGCGCTTCGACAGCTGCGGGAGATTCGGCGGGGTTGGGGACTTCTTCCTCGCCGCCCGCCGCCGGGCGATTGACCTCAAAGGGATTGGGGGCTTTGCTGTTGGCGGTGGTGTCGAGTTGCTGGCGATGCTTCAGCTCAAAGGGGTTACCTTGCTGGGCGGCCGCAGGCAGGGCGGTGAGAAGCAGGAGTAGCCATAAACTAAGAAGAAGATGCGGTATTAACCATTTTGCCATAGCCACAAAAGTAAGTAAAATCCCCGACCCGTCATGACGGGCCGGGTTCGAAAAACTATTGCTATTAATGAAATACGTTGAGGGTATTTACTGAGGAATTAAGGGGTGATGACTTCGCCCTTGATTTTGAGCAGCTCGGGCTGCTCCGTCAAGCTGGTCTTTACCGTTATTGATTTGGTAAAAGGGCCAATTTTTGCAGCATTATAAGTAGCGGTGATGGTGGTGCTTTTGCCGGGGGCGACTGGCGCTTCGTCGTGCTTGGCTGCGGTACAGCCGCAGCTGCCTTTGACATTGGTGATGATCATCATCTCATCGCTGTTGTTGGTCAATACAAATTCCGCTTGAGCAGGTACATTTTGGGGGATTTCTCCAAAATCATGTATTTTACTCTCCCAGCTGATGACTTCCTTTTCAGTTGGTTTGAGGGTGGCTTGAGCAGTATCAGCGGTGATGTCCTGCCCTTGGAATAGGGGATAGCTGCACAATAAAGCCAGGGCTAATAAAATGAATCCTTTTTGCATAATAAATGGGTTTTAGAGCATCGCTCAAATAATTAATTCACTGAACGAAAAGAAGGAAATTAATTTTTGAGCTTTACTAGAATGAATAAAAAACTTCGCGCGAAAAGTGTCGAGACAAAGATATAGGGCAAGGTCGCCGAATCGCTGTTAATGAGAATTCAATAATTGTTAATGAGCTGTTAACCCTATTTACTATGTTTCTAGAAGGCCTTAATTTGCAAGTGTTATGAGTAATAGTGTAATCAGACGGGTTGTTATTCTGGGGGCTTTGGCCATCATGGCCATCGTCATCATCCAGTCCTATTGGGTACTGCGTACCTGGGATATTAAAGAGCAAGAGTTCAACACGGCGGTTAATATTGCCCTGCGCAATACAGCACTACAACTCGATAGCCTCAAGGCCCAGAGCAGCCTTCCGGCCTATAATTTGATCAGTCAGGAGGCGTCCAATTACTACGTGGTTAACATCAATGATGAGATCAATGCTAATCTGTTGGAGTATTATTTGAAAAAAAACCTAGAAGCGGCGGCCCTGCGGGCTGACTTTGAATACGGCATCTACGATTGCTACAGCAAGGACATGGTTTACGGCAACTACATCGGCTACTCCAAGGACCAGCAAGATGCTACTGTTCGCCGCAACGACCTACCGACCTACGATGATTTTGAATACTATTTCGGGGTGCGCTTCCCCAATCGCAGCAGCGATTTGCTGGGCGCCATGCGCTTAACGATTACCTTTACGGCTATTTTATTTCTGGCCATCCTGTTTTTTAGTTACTCCATTATCGTCATCCTACGGCAGAAGCGATTGTCGGAGATGCAGAAAGATTTTATCAACAATATGACCCATGAGTTCAAGACCCCGATTTCGACCATCAAGATTTCGGCGGATGTTTTTCTCAACAACCCACTGATTCAAAAAGACCAACGCCTGCACCAGTATGCTACGATCATCAAGGATCAGAACCAGCGCTTAAACAATCAGGTCGAGAAGGTCTTGCAGTTGGCGAAGATTGAGCGAAGTTCCTTCAAGCTTAAGTTGGAAAAGATCAGTCTACACGATTTGCTCAACAACATTATTGAGAGCACCAGCTTGCAGGTGAGCCAGCAGAAAGGGCGACTTCTTACTCAGTTGGATGCCCAAAGCCCGATGGTGGAGGCCGATAAATTGCATTTGACCAATATTCTGCACAACTTACTGGACAATGCCATCAAATATTGCCAGCGTTTCCCCGAAATCAACATTCGCACTAGCGACGATGCGCGGAGGGTGAAGCTGGAAGTGGCTGATCGTGGCATTGGTATTTCCAAGGAGCATCAAGGCCGAGTGTTCGATAAATTTTACCGGGTACCAACGGGCAATGTACACAATGTCAAGGGCTTTGGTTTGGGCCTATTTTACATCAAAAATATTTGCCACGCTCATGGATGGAAGCTTTCTTTGGAGAGCGAGCCCGAGGTCGGCACTACCATAACGATTCTAATGAACCGAGTTGGGTGAAAAAGTATAAAACATGAAAGCACACTTACTCTACGTCGAAGATGATGAAAGTCTGAGCTTTGTAACCAAGGATAACTTGGAATTGCAAGGCTACGAGATTACTTACTGTAAGGATGGCCAACAGGCGCTGGATCAGATTAAGGAAGGAAGCTTTGATCTCTGCATCTTGGACGTGATGCTGCCGGAGGTGGATGGCTTCACCATCGCCGAGGAAATTCGCAAGCGAGATGTAGAAGTCCCCATCATTTTCCTAACCGCCAAGTCCTTAAAAGAAGATAAGATCTACGGCCTACGGCTAGGCGGCGATGATTACATTACCAAGCCCTTCAGCATCGAAGAGTTGATTTTGAAAATCGAAATCTTCCTCAAACGCAGTAAGGTGACTGCCCCCCAAAAGTCGGCCCACACCCAATATCAACTCGGCCATTTTGCTTTTGACTACAACAACCTCACCCTCGAAGGGCAGGACAAGCTCAAGACGCTGACCCAAAAGGAGGCCGACCTGCTCCGCTATTTTATCGAAAACAAAAACGAAGTGCTCAAGCGTTCTGCCATCCTCACCCAGCTCTGGGGCGACGATGATTACTTTATGGGCCGTAGCCTCGACGTTTTCATCTCTCGCCTTCGCAAATACCTCAAGCCGGATAGCAGTCTAAAGATTGAAAATATCCACGGCGTTGGTTTTCGCCTTAAGGTCAGTTAGTGCTACAAAAAAGGCCCCCAGCTCCCGCGAGGGAAACCAGGGGCCGCGTCATCATTAAATCTTATATTATCATCACGCTATTCTAAAATTAAGGTGTATTTCTTTGGGTATTTCACCGAATACCTAAAGCCGAGCTGTCGGCTTTTGCTTCCATCGATTTTCATTTTCCAGGTCAATATCCCCGTATCTTCATCCAGTGCTGCCCCCTCGTAGGCCTCTTTCTTCACCTCAATCATCTGGTTACCAGAAATTGGGAACTGGTCTTCGATAACCAGATTGATCGGCTGTGATTTTTTATTGCGGATTTCAATTTCCCAGGCTCGGGTCTGCGTTTTTTTATTGCCGAGAAACTGGCGCTTGGTGAAGTCTTTCACCCGGGTGCGCTTCACCACGATGCTTTTATCGCGGCCCAATGAGATGGCCAAGGTATCTTCGATATTTTCCACATTGAGGAAAGACTTCCCCACGAAGGTGCCTTCGAAGAAAAGATTGGCTTCTCCGCTTAGGAGGTAGAGGTCTTCCCAGTCGGTGACTTGAGCGGTAAGGAAGGCATCCGAGTCAAGCTTGGGGACGCAGTAATATTCGTAGTAGGCCGGAAGCTCATGCTGCTTGATGATAACTAGGTTTTGCTTGCCGTCAGCTGAAATGGTGTAGGGTAAATCGATTTTGAATTCTACGGTAGTCGTTTTCTGCTTGGTTTGTGATTTAACGGGAATAGTAGCCGCTATCTTAGTTTGATCGCGACCTTTTTTCTCTCTACGCCGCGCTATTGATCGGCGTCGCTTCTCCTTAAGCACCTTTCTGCTAGAAGTATTGTCTTGAGCGATAACCACCTCGGCCAATGATGCCTCCTGATTTTTGAGTACGATGTTCATGGTTGAGCTATTGATGTTGGTCTCCAAAGATTGGTAGCCTACGTAGGAAACGACAATCTTGCTGGCATTGGAGGGTAGCCTTAAGCTGTAATTACCGTCGTAGTCCGTTGAAGCACCGGTCGTCGTTCCTTTGACCATTATATTGGCGCCAATCAAGGGCTCTCCGTATTCATCCATTATCTTACCGCTGAGTATTGAGCTGCCATTGTAGACACCGCTGTAAGCTTTAGATTGATAGGAGCGAGTGTTGCTGGCGATTGGTGCTGAGAAATCCAGCTGCCAGGGCAGCAGCGTCGGTTTAATTCCCGATTGGTTGATGTCTCCATTAGATAGGGTCAATTTTACATCCTTCCAGTCCTCCCCCGAGGTTTGGTAGACACTAGCCTTATAAATCAGTTGCATAGGACTTTGAATGTCTTTGACGCGAAGATCGTAGTTGGCAAACCACCCTGCGTTTTGTACGACGTAGCTGAGTAGAAAATCGGCGGAGGTGGCCGTCTTGGAGTTGAGTGCCAGCACGATCTCGCTGGTGTATTGTCCTCGGTTGGCATTCAGCTCCTTAAGCTGCGCTTGCACCTTGACCAGCATCACCTTGGCCTCGAAGGTCTTTTTATCGATCTTCAACAGTTCCAATTTGATCTCTTTCAATCGTTCCCGATAAAAATCGGCAGTGGCACGCAGTTCACTGATTTGAACCCCATTTTGCTGCCCTCCGATGGATTTATTGCTTAAGATGAGGGATTCTTCTTCTCGGTAAACTCCAGAGAGGGCTTGCTGCATTTTAATCTCTTCATCTAGGCTTTTTTGTACATCAACCAAGCTGTCGATTTGTGAGGTGGTCTTGGCCGCTTCAAAATAATCGAGCTGATGGACGACGGCCAGGAGGGTGAAGTCACCGTCGGCCTTTACCTGTATACTGTTTTTATCAATGTTGGGGGAGATACCGGTGAATTTGATGTAGGAATTACCCGCAGGAATCGTGGTCTGAGCAGTTCGGCTCACCTGCGCTCCTTTTTTAAAAATAGTGACGTGTTTGATGGTGGATTTGACTTCTTTCTCAATGTTTTCGGCGGGCAGTTGGACACTGAGCAGTAGTACGAGGAGTATACAAACGTAGTTTTTCATAAGGTAAATACTTTAGGAGATGGACATTTACCTTATGGATGCAGGAAGAGGGAGAATTACATAAATCGGCGAGCGTTTTTTTATTTTTTTACAACCAGATGGGGGACTTCTTCCAGTTTCCAGTCGATGACTAGACCTTTGGCCAGGCGGCGGGCTACCGCAGCACCGTAAAGCAGTTCGGCCAGATAGAGGGCGGCTTCGAAGGACTTTGCACCACCAGCGGAAGTGATGTATTTGCCATCGTGGACGAAAAGGACCTCTTCGTAGACTTCCAGTTGGGGAAACATTTTGCGGTAGGCTTCCACGTCGCTGGGGAAGGTCGTGGAGGCGACGCCGTCGAGTAAGCCGGCTTTAGCCAGGACGAAGGCTCCGTCGCAGTGGGAGGTCACATACTGGGCCTGCCCCGCCGCCTTTTTCACAAAATCCAATAGGGCTTGATCCTCCAAATCGCTGTCCAAATGATGCTCCGCACTCGGCACAATCAAAATGTCAATCGGCGGCAATTGATCGGTCAAGTAATTGTAATCCGGGAGCAGCCGAATCCCTTCAAAAGTTGTAATAGGTTCCCGAGTATTGGCCACCATAAAGACATTCATCGCCTTGATGCTGTCCCTAAAAATGGTGTGCTGAAAAATATCGAAAGGAGCAGTTAACTCTGTATTATACACCCCATCCATAATCAAAAAAGCCGCATTGTACCGCCCCGCTTTCAGTTGAGGTTTCAGTAGGGGAACAACAAGTTCGTCGCTATCCTTCAACACCACTTCAGGGGGCGACATTTCGCAGGCCGCAATCGTCAACAGGCAAAGGTGGATAAGTAAGGAAAGTGTATTTTTCATAAAGCGGTCTTTATTCTTCAATCTTAATCCCCATATTCTTCATCAGTAAAGTGGCATTAAAACTTTTGCTTACGCCCTTTTTCAATTTATAATCAAAATCCAGCTCCCCATCGCGAATCTCTACCTCCATGCACAGGTTTTCAATCGCTCCTGCTGACTGGGCTTCCAGTCCTCCGAGCTCCAAATCGTGCGTAGCGATAATCCCTGAGCCCTTGCTGCGGATGAGCTGCTGGATCAGCGCCTTGGAGCCCGTATGGCGGTCATTGGAATTAGTGCCTTTCAGGATTTCATCAAGCAAAAAGAAGATATTGGGCTGGCTCTCCACCGCCTCGATGATGGTCTTGAGGCGTTTCAGCTCGGCGTAGAAGGAGGAGGTGCTTTCGTGCAAGGCATCCTGGGTACGCATGCTGCTGTGTACCTGCAAGATGGGCAAGCGGAAGGTCGCGGCGCAGACCGGCGCACCAGCTACTGCCAGTACAATATTCAGCCCCACCGTTCGCAAAAAAGTACTTTTTCCCGCCATATTAGAGCCCGTTACGAGCTTGATGTGGCCCTCGGTAGGAATATCAATATCATTACTCACCATTTGTCGGGGGGAAATCAGTGGATGGCCGAGGTCTCTAGCGTATACCAAAGGCTCCTCGCTGATCTCAGGAGTCGTCCAGTGCGGATGATTGTAAGCCAATGTCGCCAAGCTGGCCAGGGCTTCAAACTCCGCCAGGGCCTCAAACCATTGGGGCAAATACTCCCGCTGCTGTGTCTGCCAGCGTTCCAGCCGAAGCATCCATTGTAAGTCCCATAGACCAATGACGTTAAGGATGATGGCGAAGGCATTATAGCGGACATTGAGCTGACTGATGATATAGGACAGTCGAGCGATGCTGGCTGAAGCCGGCGGGCTGCCTTTAAATGCACGCTGTAAGCCCTGTAGTCGCTCGCTTTTGAACTCCGTTGCTTCGATCCGGGCGATGAGCTTGGCGTAGGTCCCCAAAATACTACTCGCTTTGGCGGTGAGATTATGGGTGTCATTGATGCGCTCCAGGTACTGGCGTAGGATAAGGATGGGAGGGATCAAAAAGAGCAGCCCCGCCTGCCAGGGGATGTAGCCTTGGATAACCAGAACGGCCCCAATGATGGACCAGAGCGGATTGAGGTACATCGCAATTTGTAGGGTCGTATTGTCTTTGACGAAGGTGGGGCGCTGTAACCAGTTGGTCAGCGCCTTAGCGTGGTGGATATGGTCTTCGGCGTCCATACCTTCGGCCTGGAAGTCTTGCCGCCAGTCGAGGAGGGGCTTGAGTTCGGCGCTGGCGGCCTGCCGGGCTAGGATGTCCGCCTTGGTGGCCGGCGTGCTCAGGTACTGCGCCAATCGGGCACTTCCGAGGGCGGAGCTGGTGCGATTGCAGTATTGAAACATGGAGTGTTCCCCAAAAATATCAAGGTCATAGCTGTAGGGATGTAAGGGTTCTACAAATTCTTGCCCAGCAGCAAACTGCCCGTACTCGTGGTCCAGCGCTTGAAGCTCCTGGTCATTGATGGTGCTTAGGTGTTCTAGGTGCTGCTTGCGTCGCTGCATTCGAAGGTGCCAGCGCACGAAGCGGGCGAAGCCCAGTAGGAAGAGAACCGCAAAACCGCTCGCCCAGGCCCACCCCCAGCTTACCAGCCAAATGAAGGTCCCTACGCCCACAACAAAAATCAGCAGCCGAACCAGTGAAAAGCTGTTGTAGCGGCCTTCCAACTGCTTGGCCTGCGCCCCAAATTCCTCCGCTCTTTTTTTATAGATCGATTGTAGATTTTTCATGCCGAGCAAAGATAAGGATTTAGACATTTAACACCCTCCCATACCCATACTCTACAGAAAAATAGTACTTTTGGAAGTCTGATGAGTAACCGTTCACAAAACTCCCGAATCATATTTGGCCTCAAGGTCAAACAGCTTAGACAAGAGCGTGGCCTGTCCTTCGCCGTGCTGGCCAAGCAAACTGGAATGTCTGTCTCCTACCTCAATGAGATTGAGAAGGGCAAGAAGTATCCACGTGAAGATAAGATTGAAGTGCTGGCTAAAGCACTGGAAGTCAGTACGGAAGAGCTAATGTCTACGGAGCTGCGCCGCAACCTGGCGCCTGTTGGAGAATTGCTTAAGTCCAATTTTCTCAATGAATTGCCACTAGACCTATTTGGTATTGAACTGCACAAGGTCGTTGAGATCATCGCCAATGCGCCGATGCGCGTGGGGGCCTTTGTTTCCACTTTGGTTGAATTGGTACGCAATTACTCGCTGCGGGAAGAGCACTTTTACCACGGTGCTCTGCGGGCTTATCAGGAAATGAATTACAATTACTTTGAAGAAATTGAAGAGGCAGCGGCTGAATTTGTTACTCGACACAACTGGCCCAAAGATGGAGCGGTAGCTTTGGACCTGCCTCGCCAGGTGCTTGCCGAAGAGTTTCAGTACAAAATTGTTGAAGACGGGCTGAAAGATTATCCCGATTTGCAGGAGCTGCATTCCGTCTATTTGCCCAAGCATCGCAAACTGTTGCTCAACGATAAGTCCAGCGATACACAAAAGGCATTTCAATTCGGAAAGGAGTTGGGCTTTAATTATTTAGAGCTGAAGGAGCGAGGCAATGCCTCCTCGCTGCTGCGCATCCGTACCTTCGATGAAGTACTGAGCCATTACAAGGCTAGCTATTTCTCCGTAGCCCTGTTCATTAATCGCGATAGTTTTGTCAACGATTTGAGACAGTTCTTTGGAAAAAAGCGCTGGGAAGGGGAAGCCTTTCTGGGCTTGATGCATAAATATGGCGCTTTCCCGGCGATGTTATTTCAGCGCTTGACCAATGTTCTTCCTCGCTTTTTTGGCCTCTCCCGACTCTTCTTTATGCGGCTTACCCATCATACCGAAGAACAGTGTTTCCATGTAGATAAAGAACTGCATCTTGCGACCAACCATTTTCCGCAAGGCAATCGCATCAATGAACACTACAAACGCCGCTGGCTTTCCATCTCGCTTTTGCAAGACCTCCAAAACATGCAAAAGGAAGGCAAATATGTCGATACCATTGTCGGCGTGCAGCGGTCCCGATACCTGGAAACCGAGGTGGAATACCTCTGCTTTACCCTGGCTCGGATCGCCTATCCAACCCCCAATATCAATATCAACCTGACACTAGGGGTGGCGATTAACGACGAATTGCGCGATACCATCAAATTTCTTGACGATCCGTCGATTCGGACGGTGATCATTGATGAAAGCTACAAAGGGATTCCCATCAGGGATTGTAGCGAAAGAGCGGTTCCGACGCATGTTACGGAGAGAAAAGAACAACGCCGTCGAATGTATGATGCACTAAAGAAGCTGATCGAGTAAATCTATTCTTTTTCTATTATAATCGTTGCTGTTTCCACTTGATTGCTCCAATGTCCGGCCCGATCTTGAATCCGGATCGAAAAGGTAGTTTGCTCGGAGCTGTTGGTATCGTCCAGCAAAATACTGTTGTTGAGCACAATGGACAATTCTCCTTGAATACTTAAACTAGTGCCCTCCGGCGTACGCGGCGACAGATGATAGCCAAAGATCAACAAATCTGGATCGCGATTATCCACCAACTCTACTGTCGTTGCATCTGGATCACTCGTCCCTAGATCACCATCGCCGTCTAGGTATTGGATGGTAAAAACAATGGAATCCTGATGTTCAATGATCTGGGTAGTACTGACCGAAAGCAGTTCGATGGCAGGTACTTCGCTGATCGCAGGATTAGGATCGTTCAGGTTCTCCTCGCTCATGGTTTCTTTGGTGCAAGAAAAGGCCAGGCAGCAAAGCAGCAAAAGGGAAAAGATGCGAAATATGATGGCTGATTTCATCTTGTGCAAAATTGATTATTGAATGCTAAAGGCAAAGTAGGTCTGTATGGCAAATTGCGTATCATTCTCCGGGATTTCCGTCGGTTCGTCGTGGTCAGAGTCCTGAACATAAGTTCTCAAGTAAACAATATCGCCGACGCCATAGCCCAATGCAAAAGGATCGATGGTGACATTCTGATAATAGGGGACGACCTGAGCAATAGGTTGACTAAAGGCGGAGTTGACCAGTTGCGGGATAAAAGGAATCTGCATGCTGAATTCGTCTGAACTCCTGAAAGTCACATCAGCTGATACCCGTAGTTTATTGTAGGTCAATTCGTTGCCAAAGACTGTCTCACCTTCTGGGGTTTGATCCGCAAAGAGGAACCACAACGTGATCTTTCCGTCAGATGGGCTTACGCGGAAAGGGTTGTAGAGAAATGATCCTCGGATGGTATCAATGCGCTCGCCCGCCTCATTGTAAGCCAGCAGGCCGTAGCAAACCGGTTGGGTACTGCTCAGCTCCGGTAGATTACCGTAGATGTCCGGCGCACCGGCTTCAATCCAATTTTTGATCAATGCAATGTTCTCCTCGGGTAGCGGAATTCCACTAGACGGCATCCGCTCGAAATTCGGTGGATTGTGCTCCGTCAAGCGGCGGTAAATCATCGAAAGCGCCGGGTCGCCCGGCGTCACTCGAAAAGGAACCGAGTCCACCGGAAAATTTTTCTTCACCGGATGGTAGACCAGCGTATTGTACGCGCTCTGGATCGTACGAAAATCGGGCTCGAAGGTGCCGTCGTGGCAGGCGGGGAGGTTACAACTTGTGGAAAAAATATAAGTGTGCAGCCCCAGAAAGGTATTGGAATCCACCGGTGTCGTCGGCACCATAGTCTCATCGTAATTTACCGTATCAAAAGGATTAAAAGGGGTCTCTGGCCCCGGCAAATCCGTCGTGCTGGTACTATCCTCACAAGCTGCGATCAACAGCCCAAAACCCAGAATATAAAAGAACAGCTTTTTCATGCTAGAGAATTTAAAGAAGTACTACACAAATGCTTCGTTGAGAACGCGCCCGGGGACTCTCCCTCCCATACTCTCCTCAAAGCCCAGAATGTGTCCAATGGTCGGTACCACATCGATGGATTCCGCTGCCGGATTGCCCAGTGAGCCCAAGACTTGCCCCTGCACCACCTTATCCGGCGGACCGACGATCAGGGTGAAGACGCGCCGCGAATTGGCATCACCCGTATGGTCGTAGGCGCCCAAGCCGTTGGCATCGCGGAGGTTGTTCGACTCCAGGTTGCGGCCATGCTCCGGCATACAGATCATAATGGTATCATTGGCTAGCACCGGATGGCTTTGGATTTTATTCCACAACCAACCTACGCCGTAATCCGCCCGATGCAGAAAGTCAATATAGGGGCTGAACTCATCGTGGCAGATGTCCAGGTTGGTGGTATTGATGACGGTCAGTTCCGGAGCAAATTCGTTCATCACCCGCCAGGCTGCGCTGATATTGATCAGATCACCGGTTAGCAGGCTAGGGTCGCTGCCGGGGGTCGCAAACTCGAAGCCACCTGGCGTTACGGCAGCATTCATGGAGTTGAGCAAGAAATTCTTGATGCGTTCGCGATCTTCGGGCGTGTTTTGAATGCCAGGCAGATCATCGGCTTGTTGGAAAAAGTTTTGATCCAGCAGGCCCTTGATTTTGCTGATCCGCTGTACATCGTCCGGCTGATAGGTTTGAGCGCCAGAGAGCTGGCTATAGCCCGATTCGCCGAAGATAGAGCGGGGGCGCAGGTAGTTGGCGCCGTAGCGAGCGCCGTAGGACTGGTGGCGGCTGTAGTTCAGCGAAGGGTAGGGGCCCAGGCCCTCCGAGATCCACCAGGCATTGATGGCGCTGCTGGCCGGATCGCAGTGCCGGCGGTAGTATTCGAAGACGGTGGGGAATTCAGGGTTGATATTGAGGTTGAGGCCCGTTTCGGTGTAGTTGCCGGTCATGGCGACAGTATGGCCGTTGTAGTGACCCGTAGGGCCCTGGCGGTAGAGCACTTCCTTGAAGAGCGTACCCTGCTGGGACAGCGGTCGATTGAGGATGGGCGACCAGGGTTGGTAGACCAGGTTAGAGGTCGGTGCAGCCCCTTCCAGCATATTGTTCATCACATTACCTTCGGTGGCCAAGCCTTGATTGGCCAGGTACTGTTGATCGACAGACTCTTGCTGGCGGATACCTCCGGCGAAGAGGACGAAGACGACGTGATTGGCTACGCGGTTGCCGCAGGAGGCAAAGAGGCGGCCGGTAGGCAGTATATAGGGGACAGAAATCGAAGCGGCAGTGGTTAGGGCTGCTTTTTTGAGGAAATTTCTTCGTTTCATGATGGTTCGTTTTTAGGAAGGGGCGGATTAATAAAATTTATATTCATTGGACAAGGCGAAGGCCTGATAGACCAGAACGGGTGTCATATCCGGGTCCTCTTCGATGGCTTTTTTGATCTCAAAAGTCTCATAGGCCGTTGGCTCCCGGAGGAAGAAGCGCAGGAAGGTCTGTTGAATGAAGCCTTCGATGTCGGCCCGCATCTCGGCGTCTGTAGGGATACTGATGCTTGGGCTGTTAACAAAGCCGTTGAGGATCAGCTCGTCGGCCATTTGCTTGTCACCGTTGGCCAGCCGGATTTCGGCCAGTTGGCTAAGGTCATTTTGTGGAATACTTTGCTTATTGAGGTTGGCGTACAATATAGAGATGTATTGCTCGGCACTCTTTTGCTTCACCTTTTCGGCATTGGATTGATAAAGCTTTTCCCCGTTGATTTCGTAGATGTAATTGTCTACGACGGGTTGCTTGTTGATTTGGGTCTCTTTTTTACAGGCTGCAAACAGAAGTAGTAAAAGGAGGGGAAATAGATAACTGCTATTTTTCATTCCAAAGGGTTTTTGATAAATGGGCCAAATGGGGACTTAGAATCCGGCGTATTCTTTGCTGCTCATTACCCTGCGTTGCAGAGCTTGATAATCGCGATCGTCGGTGAGCCTTAGCGTCGCCTCCCCCATCTCCTCCGAACTGGGCTTGCGGGCCAACAATTGCGAATAAATATCCGTAGTCAGCCCCTCATAAAAGCCTGGACTGTTGAGGAGAATGTCCAGAAAATCGCTGCGGCTACTGCCGTCCTGTAAGAGCATTCGGCTACTAAAGCCATCCACCATCGTCACTCCTGCTGCCAGCTCAACATCCGTTGGCAGGCGTTTTAGAAAATTCTCAAAACAAGAGAGTACGAAATTTTCACTGCCCATATTGATTTCCTCATAAATACCATTATCGCAGATGCGACGCATGTAATTATTGACATCAATAGTGCCCTGAGCGTAGTCGATGAAGGCGCGTAGCAGCAGGTCTAGCTTGTCAATTTCCACCTTCAGCAGGGCGGCCAGAGTGACTTCACCGGCCTGCATATAATCTTCATAGATGTCATTAAAGATGTTGCGCTGGTCTAGAATATCTGACTTTGGAGTGCCGGCGAGATAGGCACCAAAGTAGATTTCATCGAGGCGCTGGTAGTAGATTTGGAAGTAATCAGCGGAGGAAGTTAAATCGTTCAGGAAGACCTCGCGGACAGTGGTGCTCAGCTCTCCAGCCCTCAAATCGGCCGTGTAGGCATTCAGCTCTTCAGGGCTAGGCTCTGTACCAAGGAGGTCAATAAACGCTTTATTGATGTAATTTTGGATTTGTACGGTCGTTACCTGTTCGTAAGGTGGAGCTGTATTGTCGTCAACAATGACGTTGGTATGGTCTTTTTGTAGGATGGTTTCCTTTTCTGTGCAGGAGGAATAGCATAAGCATAGAACACAAACTAATGTAAAACACCTCATGGCGCATGTAGATTATTTAGACAATTGGTTAACAGCTCGCTGTATTGTTTATACCGGATTGAGCGTAGGTACCCCCAAGGTAATAGTAAAAATTGTGTGTTTGGGGGTAAAAAATACCCGAATGCGGTCAGGAACTTAGACTTTCGTAGTAGGAAAAGGTTTAATGGGAAAGTTTTTTAAAGCGATTTCCAAAAAATAAGCCGACATTATCCTAATTTAGTCGCCTGCTTTGGGCTTGCCCATTTATATTACTAAAATTATACCATGAAAAGATTATTGTTCGCCTCCCTCTTCATCCTGGGAGCCCTATTCTGTTTGAATGCACAAGAGGCCATTACTATAGAAGATATTTATACCAAAGGGACCTTCCGGACCCGCTCTGTGGCCGGCTTCAAATTCCAAAATGATGGTAAACACTATACCCGTTTGGAAAAAAATGTGATCAATAAGTATGATCTAACCACCGGAGAGCTGGTAGGGCCTGTGCTCAATGGCAACCAGATTATCGAAGGGGCGGGAAAGGACCCTCGTGTGCGGGAAGGCCGGGACGCCGAGAAAGATCGAACTAGCGTGTCTCCACTCCCCACGCAACTGCGCATCAACAGCTATGCTTTCAGCAGTGATGAGGGTAAGCTGCTGCTGAAAACGCAAACAGAGCGCATCTATCGCCGTTCTTCTAAAGCCAATTTTCACGTTTGGGATTTTAATAGAAAAACACTAACCGCAGTTAGTGAAGCAGGTAAGCAGCAGTACGCCAGCTTCAATGCAGCGGCGGATAAGGTCGCCTATGTGCGAGATAATGACTTGTACTACAAGGACTTAATTAGTGACGAAGAGGTGCGCATTACCAATGATGGGCAATACAACCACATCATCAATGGTGCAGCAGATTGGGTATATGAGGAGGAATTTTCTTTTGCCAAGGCTTTTGCTTGGTCGCCCGATGGCAGTAAGATTGCCTTCATGCGTTTTGACGAGAGTGCCGTGAAAGAATTTACCATGACCAACTATCGCGATGGGGTGTATCCAGAGTATGTTACCTTCAAATATCCAAAGGTTGGAGAAACCAACTCCACGCTCAGTATCCACATTTATGATTTGGAAAAAGACAAGCTGGTCAAGGCCGACATCGGTAAAGAGACCAACATCTACATTCCTCGAATCAAGTGGACCAAAGATGCCGGTACCCTCTGTATTTACCGGATGAACCGCCACCAGAACGAATTAGAGCTGCTGCTGGCCAATGCCAAAAACGGTAAAACCTCTGTACTACTTAAGGAAAGCAATGCACGCTACATCGCCGAGGCCCATTTTGATAACCTAACCTTCCTCGAAGATGGCAAACGCTTTATTTGGAGCAGTGAGAAGGATGGTTGGAGCCATATTTACCTCTATGACATGAAGGGCAAAGAAATTGCCCAGCTGACTAAAGGGCCTTTCGATGTCACCCGATTCTATGGAGTGGACGAAGAGCGGGGAATGGTGTATTACCAGGCGGCCGGAAAATCTCCTTTGGAGCGGGAAGTGTACGTGGTCAGTATGAATTACCGCAAAAAGCGACTGCTAACCCCCGAAGCGGGTACCAATCGCGTACAGTTCAGCAGTACTTATGATTATTTTGTCAATACCCACTCGACCGTCAATAAAGCCCCGACCTACACTGTGTACAGCAGTAAGGGGGAAAAAATCCGCGTGATTGAGGACAATGCCAATATGGTCAATGTGCAACAAAACTATGGAGCCCAGCCCGTTGAATTTTTCAACTTCAAAACCAGTGAGGAAGTCGAACTCAATGGTTGGATGATCAAGCCCGCAGACTTTTCGGAAACGAAGCAATATCCAGTGCTGATGTACGTCTACGGTGGCCCAGGTAGCCAAACGGTACGCAATGCCTTCAGCGGCGGCAATTACTGGTGGTTCCAGATGCTGGCCCAAAAGGGCTACATCGTCGTCAGCGTCGACAACCGAGGCACCGGCGCCCGTGGCGAGGAATTCAAAAAGATGACCTACCTGCAGCTCGGCAAATACGAAACCATCGACCAGATCGAAGCGGCGAAGTACCTGGGGAGCTTGGATTACATCGACGCCAAGCGCATCGGCATCTTCGGTTGGAGCTACGGAGGCTATATGTCTTCGCTGTGCATCCTCAAGGGCAATGATGTCTTCAAAGCAGCAATCGCCGTCGCCCCAGTCACCAACTGGAAGTGGTACGACACCATTTATACCGAGCGCTTCATGCGGGATGAGCAGGACAATCCGGACGGCTATAAAGACAATTCGCCCGTCTACTTCGCCGATCGCCTCGAAGGGGCCTACCTGCTGGTGCACGGTAATGGAGATGATAATGTACATTTCCAGAACAGCGCCGAGATGGCCAACGCTCTCATCAGCGCGAATAAGCATTTTGACACCTATTTTTATCCCAACAGAAATCATGGCATCTACGGCGATAATGCCCGCAGGCACCTCTATACCAAGATGACCAATTTCTTACTGGAAAACTTATAGGGCAAGGGCTGCCATCGCATTTTTGCTGCTCTACTTCGAAAAAGCTGTGGAGTTTGTGGGGGAAAATGTATTATTATCGAGTTATTTAATTTGAACTTTTTAAAAACCAATTTATGTTACTCTCAACGACAGATCATATCCCCGGCAGAAAAATTGTAGAATCACTAGATATTGCTCGGGGAAGCACTGTTCGGGCGCGCAACATAGGACGCGATATTTTCGCCGGTTTAAAAAATCTGATCGGCGGTGAAATTTCGGAGTATACCCGTTTGATGGCCGACGCCCGCGAGCAAGCTATTGACCGCATGATTGCCGATGCCCGCAGCCTTGGAGCCGATGCTATTATCAATGTTCGCTTTACAACAGCGATGGTTATGGCGGGCTGCTCAGAAATACTGGCCTACGGAACGGCCGTAAAATTAGAGTAAAATGGCAAAAGATAAGAAAGACAAAAAGATAGACTTTATCAACCGCAAAGCGGCCTACGAGTATCATTTTCTCGATGAGTTCGAAGCCGGGATTGTCTTGACCGGCACGGAGATCAAATCCATTCGTGCCGGTGAGGTCAATCTCAAAGACGCCTACTGTATCATCCGTAAAGGAGAGCTATTTGTCAAAAGCCTCTTTATTGGCGAGTACAAGTACGGTACCTATAACAACCACGAGACCCGCCGTCTCCGCAAGCTACTGCTTCGCCGTCGAGAACTCAAGAAGCTCGAGCGCAAAGTCAAAGAGCGAGGCTTCACCATCGTCCCCTACCGCCTCTACCTCTCAGAACGAGGTCTGGCCAAACTAGAAATCAAATTGGCACAGGGTAAAAAATCTTTCGACAAACGCCAAAGCATTAAAGAGCGAGACTCTAAACGTGATCTGGCGCGAATGAAAAAGATACGGCTCAGCTAATTTTATCCTGTTCAATTCGCGCCCGCTTCACTATGCGGCAAAGCAGACAGCGTAGCGGCATCGCTGCGCTTAATCCAATACAAATTTTTAATCGGAACTTTCTCCTGCCAATCATAGGGATTGTACTGCTGCATCCAATCTGGGAACATCCGATAGGCAGCTTCGAACTCAAAACCCGCTTCGGCCTCTGGCCATTCAAATCCTTCTTTGTAAAAGAGCAAATGATCCAGCTCTTCTTGCTTCTCTAACCAAGTGAGTAGTGCCTCATCAGAATCAAAACTCTTCCATTGCAACTGCGGATGGACATAATAATTCATCATTAACTTCAAGGTGTTATAAGGACTGCCTTCGCGACTGAGGAGTGTGGTCTGCGCTGAATTTCGTTCGGTATTTTGATACAAGGCTTTCATAAAGTATTCATTATAATCCAACAAACGATGGATCGGAGGAAAGGTAAAAATTAACAAGAGTACGATATTTTGGGCAATAAAGAAGTACCCTAACCATCGCTTCCATTTACCCGACTGATAGCGTTTGTTGAAGGCCTCCCAGCCCTGCGCAAGGAGCACGGGAAAGAGGTAGAGCATTGGAAATAAAAAGCGCAGTTCCTTATGCCCAACTAGCATATGTCCGAGCAGGAAAGGAATACAACTCCACACCCAAATGCTCTGTCGTTTTTGCCAGGCTCCCCAGCCAAATAAGAACAGTAAAAGTAAGCTCAGCGGCGGGGCGGCCCCCAGCAAAAACTGAGGCAGGTAATCGTACCAGGGCGAGACGCCAAACCCAGCAGCTTTGTCTTCGATAATATTGGCATAAAAATAATTGTAAGGCGAGATGACCCAGTCGCCGTAGAACCAATAATCGACGCCGATATTGAGGGCGATCATCAGGCTGAAGCCGAGAGCTAGCCGGGTGATGGAGGCCCAGGAGCGCCGCTGTACAAAGAGGAGCCACAGGCCCATACCAGCCAGAGCGAAGCCCATTTGGAAGCGCAGGTAGAAGGCCAAGCCCAGCAGGGCACCGGCGGCTAATTCGGGCCACCGTTTGGTGCGGAGCGACTGGAGCGGAAAACGGAGCAGCAGCAGCACGGCGGCGATGAATAATATACCGGAAATGTTTTCGCCGGTGAAGCGGATGTGGAGGTAGGGCATGAACCAAAGGAAGAGGCTGGACAGCCAGAGTAGGCGTCGGCTACTTTGGGTTTTGAGTTGTGGGGAGTAGTGGAGGGCGACGAGGAGGAGGCTGCCGAAGGCCAAGCAGCTGGTGATGATTTTTAGGAGGAGATTCCAGGTAAATGGATTTTGGATGCCGAGCCATTGTAGTCCGCTGAAAAAGAACATTGCTAGTGTAGGTTGTAGGCAGGGACGGATTTGTTCGTGAAACTCCCAGGGTAAATCTTCGGCGGGGCCATTGCCCATTTTGTAGTGGGCAAATTCTAGAATTTGGAAGTGTTCGTCCGGCTGGTAAAAACCGATGCTGGCGAAGCAGGTAAGGAGATGAAGTAGTAGACTCAAAGCGATAAGCTGTATCAGAGGTAAGGCAATTTCAGCTCCTTCTCTGCGAAGAGAATCAAGAAGTATAATTTTCATAGTCTGCGTTCAATTCGATTTTACAATCTGATTTTTTTCTTTCAATACGCAACCATTTTTTTAGAAGGTTGCGTATTGGAGAGCGAATTAAAAACGAATTGATCCCTAAGCCAACTCACCATTAAATTGCGATTAGAAAGCTAGCATTTGTACATGAATGTTTGTGAGGAAAGAGAATCAGAAGCCATTTTTTAAACGAAAAGTACAAGTCCGTTAACACAGATTTAATTATTTCTTGAAGCCACTTCGAGGGCCCTTCTATTGTCCTTTATCAATCTTTGTTCTCTCGAAGTAGCTCAGGCAAAATACAATAATTATATGCTACCTGATACGCTGACAAGATTCCGTTCAACGAAGTGGGAACTACACGAACCCCAACGATCAACTCGCAAACCTCTGCGTATGTGGTGGGCCATTTTGACTTTACTGGCTTTACAATTTCTACCCTATCTGCTCTTACAAGGAGAAGCCTATATTCGCATTCACGATACCTTAGAGGGGGAAGGGTTTTGGTATCTGCTGTTGAAGGAGAGTGGCTTGATTTTCGACTATTCCCGAGAGGCTGTTATTCCACAAGTCATGAATGGCTTACCTCGAAGTGTACTGCCCACCGGATGGTCTTTTTTGATGTTATGGGTCGGGGTATTTGGATTGTATACGGGGTATATTATTAATTATTTTCTCGTTCATCTCATTGGGTTTATTGGCATGTATTGGCTGTTGCGCCGTTATTGGATTCCCTCCGATCAGCATCAATTTATTGCATTAGGCATTGCACTTAGTTTCAGCTGGCTGCCCATCTTTACCACCTTCGGTCTCTCCGTAATGGGGCAACCCTTACTGATCTATGCCCTACTGAATATCGCGGGGAGACAAAGCCGATGGACCGATTTTCTAATTGTCTTTTTATTTCCTTTTTATTCCTCTATCGTATGGGCGGCGCTGCCACTACTGGCTATCGCTGCTATGATCTACGGCTACTGTTGGTGGAGGGATGGGCAGCACAATCTCCATTTGCTAACTGCCCTATCTGGGCTGACCCTGATGTATATCCTTTGCAATTTACATTGGTTTGAACTGCTGTTGTTTCCCGGCGACTTTGTTTCACATCGCATGGAATACAGTTACCTCTACAGTAAGCCACTGGAATTGATCGATAGCTTTAAACATAGCTTTTTCTTATTGAGTATTGGACACTACCACATTGCAACGATGATCAGTTTACCCGTCATTGCAGCAACGATTTGGATGGGGGTTCAGAGTGGTTGGACGCTGCGAGAGAAATGGCTGATTGGAGGAATATTTTTGCTGGCGTTATTTTATGGATTTTACAATTGGATCAGCTACGGGCTAGGGGATATTATTCCGTTGATTGAGACTTTTAAATTTGAGCGACTTCGCATCCTGATGCCTTTCTTGCTGCTCTTGCTATTGGCCAGTTTATTGGCGAGGATGCTGCACTGTCAACGACGACAAACCATTGTGTTTTTTCTGGTTGTCCAATTTCTATTTATCGCGGCGGCTAATGACGAAGTCCAGCACAATATCCGGCAATTACTAGGGCAGGCAAAGAAGCCCAACTACAATGCGTTTTTCGCACCCACACTTTTTGAAAATATTGCAGAGTTTATCGATCGCCCTCAGTCCAGCTACCGCGTAGTACATCTGGGTATCCATCCTTCTGTTGCTCAGTATAATGGGTTTTATACGCTTGATAGTCATCATTCTATTTACGATTTGCGCTACAAAAAACAATTTGGTAAAGCCCTAGAAAAAGAGCTGCGTAAAGACCCTGTACTCTACAAGGAATTCAACCAGTGGGGCAATCGTTGCTACCTCTACTCTGCGGAATTGGGGAAAGAGGGAATGGATTTTATCATCGGTAAAAACGACGGGCGGAGCATCAGCGATTTTCAATTAGAGACGGCGCCGCTCAAGGCCCTGGGGGCGGAGTATCTCTTTGCCGCTTTGGCGATTGAAAATGCAGCATCACAGGGTTTACAATTATTAAAAACATTTGAAGAAGAAAAATCTTACTGGAAAGTTTATGTCTACCAAATCATCTAATCAAGACCAAGAGTTGGTATTACCTACGCTCTATTTACAGTACGCTGTGTTAGCCGTATTAGGTGTTTGTGTCATCATTGCCTTCATCGTTTTTGCGAAAGGAGGAGACCTGATTCCGGTCATTGGATCTTTTTACTAAGGTCTTTAAAGTCAATAAAATGCAAGAAAAATTTTCATTGCAAGGAGCCGTTGCCATCGTTACTGGTGCTACTGGACTGTTGGGGCAGGAGCACTGTCGCGCCCTCGCTGGCGCCGGCGCTAGCGTAGTGGCCTTAGACCTACAGGAGCAATCCTGCCAGGCCCTCACCGCTCAACTCCCCGGTAATCAGCACCTCGCGCTCACCGTTGACGTCACCAACAAAGCAGCCCTACAAAATGCCCGACAAATCATTCTTGATCGCTTCGGACATATCGATGTACTGGTCAATAATGCCGCTATCAATGATAAGTTCGAGACGCCGGCGCTGGCGGCCCAGCAATCCAGGTTTGAGCATTACCCGCTAGCTCTATGGCAACAATCCATAGCGGTCAACCTGACCGGTGTTTTTCTCGCCGCGCAGGTGCTCGGTAGCCCTATGGTCGAGCGCGGTAAGGGCAGCATCATCAATATTGCTTCGACCTACGGCATCGTCGGCCCCGACCAATCGATCTACCGAAAAGCGACCGACGCACAAGCCTTTTTCAAATCACCAGCCTACGCAGTAACCAAAGGAGGCGTGCTCAACTTCACCCGCTTTCTAGCGGCGTACTGGGGCCCGAAGGGCGTACGAGTCAATACCCTTTCCCCCGGCGGGGTGCGCAATGGACAAGAGGATTGGTTTATCAACAACTACCAACAAAAAACCTTACTAGGTAGAATGGCGGAAGCCGAGGACTACCAAGGAGCTTTAATTTTTCTAGCTAGTGAAGCCTCCGCTTACATGACGGGTGCCAACCTCGTTGTCGATGGAGGATGGACAGCCATTTGAATAAGAATTAATTTTCTGTGGAAATAGCTTGCGGTCTGCTTCAGTTGCAGTTCAGCAGATGCTAAAGTATTGCCTTGTAACAATGCCCACGCCTATTTATTAATAAAACTGTTCGATTATGATCGTTACACTCAAAAATGGACAACAAATTGGGATCGGTGTTCCCACTTACATCATCGCTGAAATTGGAATTAACCACAACGGCTCTTTGGAAATGGCCAAGCAGCTAATTGATGAGGCAGCAGCAGCTGGCTGCTCGGCAGTGAAGTTTCAAAAGCGGACGCCTAAGATTTGTGTGCCCCCCGAACAACGCAACTTGAAGAGAGATACCCCCTGGGGTAGAATCACTTATATGGAATATCGCGAAAAAGTTGAATTTGGAGTTGAAGAGTATGCAGCTATCGACGCCTACTGTCGGGAGAAAAAAATTGACTGGTTGGCCTCCTGTTGGGATGAACCCTCTGTAGATTTTATCGAACAGTTTAATCCTGCAATTTACAAGGCGGCTTCGGCTTCGTTGACGGACCATAATTTACTGCGCAAAATGAAAAGTACAGGTAAGCCGCTCATCATCTCCACAGGAATGTCGACGATGGCTGAAATTCGCGATGCCATTACGGCAGTTGGGACTTACTACTTGCTGATTGCTCACGCTACGTCTGCGTATCCCTGCCCTTTAGAGGAATTGAATTTGAAGATGATCAATACTTTACGCAAGACTTTTCCAGGAGTACCCGTAGGCTATTCTGGACACGAAACGGGGCTGGCAACTACCACTGCTGCTGTAGCTGTTGGCGCTTGCTTCATTGAGCGTCACTTTACCCTCGACCGCGCAATGTGGGGCTCTGACCAGGCGGCCTCTGTCGAACCAACCGGAATGCGGAGATTGGTCAAAGATATTCGTTCCATTGAGGAGGCCCTGGGGGACGGACTAAAGAGAGTATACGCGAGCGAACTGGCCCCTATGAAAAAATTACGGCGGGTGCACAGTAAAGTTGTCACCGCAAAAACCTAAGCCTTTAAAATAATTTACAGTTATGGAATGGATGATCACCCATGATCTCTTATACAAGTTTATAAAATTCGGAAGCGTCGGATGTTCAGGATTGTTTGTTGATTTTGGAGTGACCTGGGGGTGTAAAGAAAAGCTACGCATCTCTCGCTACGTGGCCAATAGCATCGGTTTCATAGTGGCGGCTAGTAGCAACTACTACCTCAATCGAGTATGGACTTTTGGAAGTCTGGATCAACAGGTCTTGCTGCAATACACGGCTTTCTTTTTCATCTCTCTGGTAGGACTGGCTTTAAATAATTTGATCATCTACCTGCTGCACAGCCGCTGGCCGATTAACTTCTATGTGGCCAAGCTAGCCGCGGTCGGCTTAGTGCTGGTTTGGAATTTTTTCGCCAACTATTTCTACACCTTTAATTGAAAATGAGATCATTGATGAAAGCCAATAGCACATCTCCCTATCAAGATACAGAGGCCTGTCTGCTGCGTAGCTTAAAGGTAGCTACAACGAAGAAGGTCCTCTTCATCGGTGGTTCGCTGAATCAAACGAAGATGGCCTTTCGGGTGGCTCAGCAATTGGATGCCTACGGCAGCTATTTTACGCCCTATTACGGTGATGGAATTTTGCGTAGGATGAGTGAAAAAGGTTGGTTGAATAATACCATACTGGGCGGTGCAGCCCGGGCGGCGACGGAGCGATTTTTAAAGGAGCAACAGCTGCCGATTGATTATCGAGGAGAGCGGCATCATTACGATTTGGTGGTTACTGGATCTGATTCTATTATCCCCAAAAATATAGGACAGCGCCCGATCATCCTGATTCAGGAGGGGATGATGATACCAGAAAATTGGGTGTCGCGCCTGGTCCGTCACCTGGGCTTACCTCGCTACCTTGGCAATACGGCGATGACTGGATTATCCGACCAGTACCAAAAATTTTGTGTAGCCTCCGAAGGGTGGAAGCAAGCTTTTATCCAAAAAGGGGTGAAGAGAGAAAAAATTGTGGTCACCGGTATTCCCAACTTTGATGATGTTGATCGCTATCGCGAGAATGATTTTCCACACGAGGGCTATGTCCTGGGAGCAACTTCCTGCTTACGGGAAACCTATCAATACGAAAATCGGAAGAAATTTATCCGCAAAGTATTGGACGTTGCGAATGGTCGCCAAGTTATTTTCAAACTTCATCCCAACGAAAATAAAGCGCGCGCTATACGTGAAATCGAACGCTACGCTCCCCAAAGTCTCATTTATACCCAGGGAGATATTAATCCTATGATTGCCAATTGTGAGGCAATGGTGACCAAATACTCTAGCGTACTCCTCGTCGCTCTGGGACTCAACAAAAGGGTCATCAGCGACCTATCCGAAGAGCAGCTCCAACTACTAAAACCCTGGCAAAACGGCGGTACCTCCGCTCAGCGCATCGCTGATGTTTGCCGCCAATACCTTTGCTCATGAAAAGCGTTGATAAAGACCTGCTATGCCTGATTGTCGGCCTGGGCTCCACCGGCCGCCGCCACCTGGCCAACCTGGCCAGCCTGGGCTACCATAACTTTGTCGTCGTTAGCCGGGGGCGCTGCCCGCTGCCCAACGATAAACTACCTGCGATGAAAATTGTCCCCAAGCTAGAAGAGGCCCTGGCCCTCAAGCCCAAGGCCGCCTTTGTTTGCAATCCTACTTCCCTGCATCTCTCCACCGCACTGGCCGCCGCCCAAAGCGGCTGTCACCTATTTCTCGAAAAACCACTTTCCCATAACTGGCAAGGCGTCGACGAACTACAGCAGCTCGTGCTTCAGCAGCAGTTGGCTGTGAGGATCGGCTTTCAATTTCGTTGCCATCCGGTACTTCAGCGGATCAAAGCCCTGCTGGATACTGGGGCGCTGGGGAATATTGTAGCGGTGCAGGCTCACTGGGGGGAGTATCTGCCGAACTGGCATCCCTGGGAGGATTATCGTCAAAGCTATAGCGCCCGCAGGGCCCTGGGCGGCGGCGTCCTTCTGACCCTCTGTCACCCCTTCGACTATCTGCGCTGGCTGATCGGAGAAGTCAAAACCGTCTACGCTACGGCGGGCCGCTCCCCAAAGCTAGGCATCGAAGCCGAAGACCATGCGTTAGTCAGCCTCGACTTTGAAAATGGCACAATCGGCCAGGTCCATCTGGATTATCTGCAAGATCCGGCTCGCCATCAACTGCACATTATCGGGGAGCAGGGCAAGATCGAATGGGATTATTATCGCGGCAATGCCATCGTTCATTATCATCAACCCAAAGCAATGGAACTCCTGCCTCTACCCGCGCAGTACAGCCGTAATGACCTGTTTGTAGAGGAGCTAAAAGATTTTATGAAGGCCGTCCATTTTGGGGGCTCTACCCAATGTAATCTGATGGAAGGAGCGGAGTCCCTGCGCCTAACTTTGGCGGCTAGTGCTTCGGCCCAAAGCCGCACAGCTATTAATTTGAATCAATGGTCAGTAGAAGAATTTGAGCTGACTGTATCAACAAATTTATCATGACGAACAGAAAAAATATTGTCGCCATTATTCCGGCGCGGGGAGGCTCCAAGTCCATTCCTCGAAAGAATATCCGCCTCCTGGGAGGAATACCGTTGATCGCCTACAGCATTGCGGCGGGGCTGCAATCCCAGTTACTGGATCGGGTAATTGTATCAACAGACGATGAAGAAATTGCTCGGGTAGCGATGGAGTGGGGAGGAGAGGTCCCTTTTCTGCGCCCTGCTGCCTTGGCAGGAGATGAGGTGACCGACTGGCCAGTGTTTGAGCACGTCGTTCGCTGGTTGGAGGAAGAAGACGATTATCCAGTAGATACGGTGGTGCAGCTTCGGCCTACTTCGCCCTTTCGGCCTCCGACCATCGTAGATGAGGCCATTCGCCAGTTGTATGCCGGAGAGGCGGATTCGCTGCGCGGCGTGACTCCCTCCGGTCAGAATCCCTACAAGATGTGGCACATGGAAGGAGAATTGATGCAGCCGATCATGGATACCCCATTTACCGAACCCTACAATATGCCTCGCCAAAAACTTCCTACTACTTTTTGGCAAACTGGACATATTGAGGCCATCCATCGAGATACGCTTTTGCAGCAACGAAGCATGACAGGCCATCATATTATGCCTTTTGAAATTCCACCTGGTTATGCTGTTGATTTGGATACGCTCTGGCAATGGCAATACGCCGAATACCTTCTGGAGCACGGAAATCTCGAACTGATCCACCCCACTTGGATGGGAGAGGAAATTTTTTAATGCCTAAAAATTAAGATTTAATGACAACACTAACGCCAAGAGAACGCTTTGAACAGGATGGTTTTATTGTCCTTCCCCAGTTGCTGTCGCCTACGGCAGTTCAGCACTATAAAGCAACGCTAGCTATGTACGCCCCTAGCGGCAAGACCAAATGGACTTTAGCCGATGGGCTGGTGCAGACGCCGGAGTTTTGGCCTTTGATTTTTGATCAACAATTACGCTCCACGTTGAGCAATGTATTTGATGGGCCGTTCAAATTTTTGCAGCATAATGATCTGCATGTGGGTTTTTCTTCTTTCACCTGGCATCGCGACAGTGTGAACCGTAAGTTTGGGATAGGAGGGGACTGGGAGGAATCCGAGGTGCCTTATCGACTGGCGCGAGTCGCCATTTATTTGCAGGAAGCCAGCAGCGGTTTTCGCCTCGGCCTGATCCGCGGAAGCCATCGTCCCGACAAATGGCTCAGCCCGGTTGAGCAGCGGGAGTTGAAGCGCCGTACCTCTGGACTGGCTAATGCCCTCTCTGCGGTTAGCGGCAAAGACCTGCTTGCTGATCGTGCGGATTGGGTGGCCACCGAACCCGGTGATGCCATCATTTTTGATCCCCGAATCGTTCATACGGGCAGTGAGTTTTCTGGCCGAAAATTTTCTGTCTTTCTGGCCTTTGGAGAAGAAAACCGCCACTTTCATCGCCACTACCGTTACTATCGCCATCTGCGTAGAGACCTGGGTTACAAGGATTTTCCGGAGGCGCTGGCCCACCAGCTCCAAGCGGCCGGGCTCCACCCCGACGAGCTGCCCAACTCTTCAACTCCCATCGAAGGTGCCTGGATGCCCTCGGGCCTGTTCACCGCCATTGCCAAGCAATTCAAATGAGCCATCGCCTAGCCAATTTACCAATCTTGAAAGACTGGCGGCGCATGCTGCGCCGCCTCCTTTTCCTACTGTGCATCGGCATCGGGGGCAGCCTGCTCTACACGCTGCTCAGCACGGATCGCGAGAGCCTGCGCCAGCTCCTGCATTTCCGCCCCGGCTATCTACTGCTGGCCGCGCTATTGGCCGTCCTTCCCTGGCTGGGCCACACCCTCCGTCTCTGGATTTGGTCGCGCTTTTTGCAGTACAACCTATCACTATACGACCTAGGGCGCATCGCTATAGCTACTGATCTGGGCAGTGCGGTAACGCCCACTGCCGTTGGCGGCGCACCCATCAAGATCGGGATGTTGATGCAAAAAGGCTACAGTGCGGCTGCCGCAGGCTGGATGGTAGCACTGGCCAGTTTAGAAGATATTTTGTTCTTTCTCTGCTTCATTCCTACGCTGCTGCTACTGACCGGAAAATGGGATTTGCTCCTCAGTACAGGGCTTCAAGAGCATCTGGTTGCCCATCGCTTCTGGTTTTTGGGCTTGGCATGAGGAGCAATTTTACTGATTTGGGGCAGCTCGTGCTTACTGGGGCGCTATTCCATGTTGCGCTGGCCTTTTTTCCGCCATTCCCGCAAGCGGCAGCACTGGCTGTGGCAGTTTCGGC
>JBCDGZ010000022.1:0-63635 GCA_038750655.1 Bacteroidota bacterium
CCTCCCAACTTTCGCGCAAGCTGTACCCAATAACAATAGAAGCATGGCGATCTCAACTAATTCAATATTCCTTAAACAATGCAAAGCACCACTTGTCTTAATGTGGTAGTACCACAAATTCTACAGAAAAAGCTGTATTTTTGCCTATTGTTTTGCACTGTTCTACAATATTCCTGAAAAGAAAAAGAAATGCCGAGAAAGAAAGATGCTGCCCTCCTGGAAATGCCCGCTAAGAAGCCTGCGGCAGCAGGTATCCAAATCAAGGGTGCCCGGGCTAATAACCTCAAAAACGTCGATCTGAATATCCCGAAGAACAAGCTGGTGGTCGTCACCGGGGTCTCTGGGTCCGGGAAGTCCTCGATTACAATGGATACCCTCTACGCCGAAGGGCAGCGCCGCTATGTCGAAAGCCTGTCTTCCTACGCCCGGCAATTCCTGATGCGAATGAAGAAGCCGGATGTGGATTATATCAAAGGCATCTGTCCCGCCATTGCCATCGAGCAGAAGGTTAGTACCCGTAATGCTCGCTCAACGGTAGGCTCGCTTACCGAGATTTACGACTTTCTGCGCCTGCTCTATGCCCGTATTGGGAAGACCTACTCGCCCATTTCTGGGGAGCTGGTCAAAAGGCATGAGGTGACCGATGTGGTGGATTATGTACAATCCTTCGATGAAGGCAGCAAGGTGCAACTGCTCATTCCCCTACAGCAAAAATATAAGGAGCGCAGCCTCAAGCAGGAATTCAATCTGCTGCTGCAAAAGAGCTACACCCGCCTGCAACTCGATGGTCAACTGATTCGCCTGGAAGAGGTGATGGAGCAAGGTATACTGGACATCGACTCGACAGTACAGGAGCATGCCGATCGGGGTATTCGCATCTTGATCGACCGCTTTGTCGTGAAAAAGGAGGATGAGGAAAACATGAAGCGGATCGCAGACTCCATACAAACGGCTTTTTATGAGAGCGAAGGAGAATGCATCGTGGAGGTGATTGATCAGGAAGAAATGAGCTTTAACAATCGCTTTGAGCTGGATGGTATGGAATTTCTTGATCCTACACCGCATTTGTTTAACTACAATAATCCCTACGGGGCCTGTCCGGTTTGTGAAGGCTATGGCAAGGTGATGGGGATTGATGAAAATAAAGTTATCCCCGATCCTTCGAAATCGGTGTACGATAATGCCATCGCTTGCTGGCGAGGGGAGAAGTCTAGCCAGTGGTTGCGGCAATTGGTGAACAGTGCTCACCACTTTGACTTCCCAGTACATCGGCCTTATCAGGAGCTGAGTCGCGAGCAACGCCGTTTGCTATGGAAAGGGAATGAATACTTTGATGGGATTGATGACTATTTTAATGAGCTGGAAGAAAAAACTTATAAGATACAGAATCGGGTGATGCTGGCTCGCTATCGGGGTAAGACGACCTGCCATAGCTGCGAGGGGGGACGCCTGCGCAAGGAAGCGACTTACGTCAAAATTGAGAATACTAATATTACGGAGCTGGTTGATATTCCTATTGATGAGCTGCTGGACTTCTTCAATGGCTTGGAATTGAACGAATACGACGGGACCATCGCTCGCCGCTTGCTCCTCGAAATCACTAACCGCCTGCAATTTATGCTCGACGTTGGCCTGGGCTACCTGACTCTAGGACGGCTTTCCTCCACCCTCAGCGGTGGCGAGACCCAGCGCATTAACCTGACCCGCACCTTGGGCAGCAACCTCACCAGCTCTATGTACATCCTCGATGAGCCCAGCGTTGGCCTACATCCTCGAGATACCAACCGCCTGGTCAGCGTTCTGGCCTCCCTGCGTGATCTGGGTAATACGGTCATCGTCGTCGAACACGAAGAGGACATTATCAAAAACGCCGATTATCTGATTGACATGGGGCCGCATGCCGGTATCCACGGTGGCGAAGTCATCTTCGCAGGCCCCTACGAGAACATCCACGATGAGGCAACGGATAGCCTGACTACCAAGTACATGAGCGGCCGTATGGAAATTCCGCTGCCGGCCCGCCGCCGTAAGTTTATCGATGCCATTGAAATCAAAGGCGCCCGCCAACACAACCTTAAAGGCATAGATGTCAAGATTCCGCTGAATGTTATGACCGTTGTCTGTGGGGTCTCTGGCTCTGGGAAGACCACCTTGGTTAAACAAATCCTCTACCCAGCTTTGAAGAAGGCCCTGGGAGAGCATCATCCCGGTTCGCCCGGTATGCACAGTAGTTTGGAAGGCGATCTGCATAAGATCACCCAGATTGAAATGATCAACCAAAATCCCATTGGTAAATCTTCGCGCTCCAATCCGGTGACCTATGTCAAAGCCTACGACGCCATCCGAAAGTTGATGACTAACCAGCAATTGGCGCGCATCCGGGGCTTCAAGCCCAAGCATTTTTCTTTCAACGTCGAAGGAGGGCGTTGTGAGGCTTGTAAAGGAGAAGGCGAGCAGGTGATCGAGATGCAATTCCTGGCTGATGTTCGCCTAGAATGCGAGGAGTGTAAGGGGCAGCGTTTCCGTCCTGAGGTGCTGGAAGTCCGCTACAAAGGCAAGGATATTAACGAAATCCTCAACCTGAGCATTGAGGAAGCGCTGGAATTTTTCAAAGATAATAAAGAGGTGGTCAAAAAGATTCAGCCGCTGTTTGATGTTGGCTTGGGCTACATTAAGCTGGGGCAATCCTCGAGTACTTTGTCCGGCGGGGAAGCGCAGCGGGTAAAGCTGGCTTCTTTTCTGGGGCGCGAGCGAATCACGGAGAAAATCTTCTTCATCTTTGACGAGCCAACGACGGGGCTGCACTTCCACGATATTCGCAAGCTGCTGGATGCCTTCAATGCGCTGGTCGAGAAGGGGCATACGGTGTTGGTGGTGGAGCACAACATGGAGATTATTAAGTCCGCCGACTGGCTAGTAGACCTAGGTCCCGGAGGGGGTAAGGAAGGCGGCGATCTGGTTTTTCAGGGCCTTCCAGAGAAGCTGGTCAAAGTCAAAGGTTCTTTTACCGGAAAATACTTGAAGGAAAAGCTGAAATAATGCTTACCTAAGCAAAAGACCATAAAACTAAAGCCTTCAATTAATAGAATTGAAGGCTTTAGTTATTTACAGCGTATGATCAAATGGATTAGTCACAATCAATTCTAGGAACTGTAATTAGACCACCAGAAGGTTGGAGAATACAAGTTGCTTTTACTCTTACTTTGTCATTCTCACAGTCTACATTATTCCGATTCAGGATATTCCCCTGAATATTGCTGCCGTTCAGATAGATGTTGGCATTGGCACCAGCGAAAGCAACGACGCCTCTGCGTAGGAACAGGCCAATCGCAAACAGGTTGCTAGAAGGCAGGCCGTGGCTCACGCGTACATCCGTAGAGAAGTCGCCATCCGCAAAAGCCTGGGCAACGAGTACGTACTGGTCGGTAGTTCTTGATACCACACCTTCGGGGCGATAGGCCGCTTGAATCATATCGCTGAGTAGATTCATTTTTTCTTCCATCGTGTATTCTAAGGAGCCATGCTTGGCGAGGATCATAGCGTCTACCTCTTCGGCAGTATGGCTGAATTGCTTTTCCATTTCAGAGAAAATAGCTACAGGGTTTTCTTTCAGTTCAACAGTCGTCGTGCTGGTCTCTAAGGTAGGCTCGATGCTTTCCTTTTGAGTACAGCTAAAAAAGAATAGAGCGATGGCGGAGAGTAAAAGTGTACTTTTTGACAAGAATTTCATGATGATAGATTTTGGTAATTAAAAAGAATAGAGGTTTGAATCGATACTCAAATTCTGATTTTCATCATCAGGAATACCCTTTTAGAAAGAGCAGAAAGTATAGAATTCAGAACATTTTACTATTGGTACAGATAAGGGTATAGATTCAAGAATCTATAGCTTGAATTAGGCTTCCAGGCGAACACTTAGTAATTTTTTTTACGGCATTATAAAAAGACATCTTGTTCTTAAAGCCACATTCTGCGGCCATTCCCTGGATGGATAGGTTCTGGTGTAGACCTTCTCGAATGAGCTTTTTAAAATGGTTGACGCGGTAGGTGTTGAGGAAATCCCGAAATTTTAAGCCAGTTTCGGTATTGATGACCTGCGAAAGGTATTTGGTATTGGTCGACAATCGTTCTGCCATCATAGATAGGGAGCATCTGGGGTTTTTATAGATGGCATCTTCTCGAAAAACTCGCTTTAATTCTTTGTAGATTTTAATGGCATTGATTTTCGAAAGATTGCTCGAAGAATATTTCTTCTTTTCCATAATATGGGCTCTCACTTCTGCGGAGATATGGTCATTATCGCCGCTAAGGGCCATATAGGCGATCAGTTTCTGTTGGGTGTCATAAATGGGATGAACGGTGAGTAGACAGTCGTAGGGGTCCCCGTTTTTGCGGTAATTCTCAATGCGTTCTGTAAAAGGAACACCCAGTTTCAACAGCTTGTGAATGCACTCTATGATCTCGGGATTGGAGTTTGGGCCTTGCAAAATACTCGGACTTTTGCCGATTACTTCTTCCAAATGGTAACCTGTGAGCTTTGTAAACTGCTGGTTGACCCAGATTATTCGTCTGTTGGGATCCGTCATAATGATCGCCACTCCGCTGTGTTGGCTTGCTTGCATAGGAGACTAGGGCAAAGTGATCTTCCTGTAGCAGGAAGTAAAATGAATAACAACAATTCAGACTAATGGAATAAGTCGATGAGTGGAGCTTAAAGTAGAAAAGGTAAAAGTAAAGTTGTCTATAAAATGGATGCTGCGCCAGTTCAGGTACATTAATAAATAATTAATTTTATGTGAACTGCTCCAAACAAAAAGCCCTTTCAAAGATCACGTCTTTGAAAGGGCTTTCCCGTTTATATTATTTTTGCTAATTCTTAAATGGATCAGAGAAACGCTCTGCACTGGTGAAAGTATTGTCCGTCAACGTCCTCATAAAGGCAATCAATGCCGCTTTCTCCTCACCGGTGAAATCCATCTTTACCGGGTCTCCCCCTGCCTTCAGGAAGTGGTGAAGGTTGTCGTGCGCCTGAATGCCTGAGCTGTAATGATCCACTACTTCCTCCAACGTTTCGAAGCGACCATCATGCATATATGGAGCCGTTAGTTCGATGTTGCGCAGCATAGGGACCTTGAATACCCCTTTATCACTTCGCAGGCCAGAAATACCACCGATTCCCTCATCAGAGTACACCTGGTCCAAACCGTTGCTGGCCGAGGTTTCTTCCACCTGTACAAAGTTAGAACCGTGGCAGCCTGAGCAACTGTTCATATAAACCAGCTTTCCTAGATTCTCCTGTTGGGTGAAGTTGTCGAAATCTGTAAAAGGATTAGAGTGGGCCTTTGCCAGACCCTTATCGAATCTACTCTCAGAAGTGACCATAGAATTGATGAACTCTGCGATGGCCTCCAAAATGAGAGAGGAAGTAATGCGATCGGTACCGTAGGCCTTTTTGAAAAGCACCTTGTAGTAATCCTTACTCGACACTCTTTCTTCCAATAAATCCATATCCATTCCCATCTCGATGGGGTCTTGAAGCGTCTGAGTACTTTGTTCCTGAATGGTGGAAGCGCGATTATCCCAGAAAATATTACCGCGATTAGAAGGAAAGCCGCCACCGCTGCCATAAGTAGCTTCGAAGCTGGCTACAGCACCAAGGGCAAAGGAATTTCTTTTGGTCAATCTTCCTTCAAATCCTTCGCTGAGTGCTACAGGATCGGCAAAGGCACGAGATTGGGCGTGGCAGGAGGCACAAGATACACTGGAGTTCCTAGAAAGGGCTTTATCGTAAAATAACACGCGGCCCAAGGTCGCTTCCGTATTAGAGATGAAAGACATCTGAGCATTAGCATCGTGAAAATGCTGGGGGAGATTGACCCTGTAATCCAGGGGAAATTCGGGAAGGTTGAGGGATTTTTGCAGCGTAGTGTACTCTGAATCAGAATAGTGAAAATTATTGACATCGCTATCGACATTATCCTTTACACAGGAACTAAAAGAAAGGACAAATAAGGCGAATAGCAGAAGGGGGATTCCATTTGTTCTCATAACTTAGAAGGGATTGAAAAGTTTACAATTATCCTAATAGAATAACTAAATTTAAGCAATAATCGAGTAGAATACAATTTTTGAATAGCGATCCTACCGGTTTTTAGCCCTTTTTAACATTCTCTCTGTAAATATTAGCGTGATAAGTGTAATCTTATTGTCACTTTTTCAAAAATTAACGTTTTTGTTCAATCCCCGTCTATAGCGTTTGCGCCGCGAAGGTGTCGCCCTGCGATAGGTCACCCGTCTTGAAGCCTTTGAGGAACCATCGCATTCGCTGCTCGGAGGTTCCGTGGGTAAAGGAGTCCGGCACGACGTAGCCTTTAGACTGCATTTGCAAACGGTCATCGCCAATGGCATTAGCGGCGGTTAGGGCCTCTTCGATGTCCCCTTCTTCGAGAATACCCTTGGTCCGTTGGGCGTGGTGCGCCCAAACCCCGGCCAGAAAATCCGCTTGCAACTCCAAGCGTACCGACAGGTTATTGTAAGCTTTTTGGCTGATGCGCCCACGCTGGCGATCTACTTCTGTCGTAATGCCTAAGAGATACTGCACATGGTGAGCCACCTCGTGAGCCACAACGTAGGCCATCGCAAAGTCGCCAGGGGCGTTGAATCGCGTTTTCAATTGTTGGTAGAAGCTCAGATCGATATAGACAGATTGGTCAGCTGGGCAATAAAAAGGGCCGGTAGCAGCGCTAGCGAAGCCGCAGTCCGAGCGGTCCTGCTGGGTAAATAAGACCAGCGTAGGCTCCTGATACCGGCGGTTGAGCTGCTTGGGAAACAGATCATTCCAGACATCCTCCGTCTCCTTAAGGACTACCGAGACAAAGCGCGCCAGCTCATCATCCTGTCCGCCCGTCTGCTGCACCGTCGTCGTCTGAGCCTGCTGCTGCCCCTGCATTTGTTGTAAAAGGTGCAATGGATTTTCTCCCATCAGGAGACCAAAAATTAAGATAAGAATAGAGCCAATACCAATGCCGGCCCCTACCTTTTTGGTCCGCCCTCGGCGGCGATCATCGACATTCGAGCTGCCTTGTTTTCCTTGCCAACGCATAGTTTTTCGTGTTTATAGGTGAAAGATGATGGGGTAAAAATAGCTTTTTTACAGAGAATCGGGGTAGGATTGGGCTATTTGGCTTGGGCTTCTTCGATTTTTTGTTTGATCACAACCTTTCCCCCTATCCACTGTTCAATATATGATTTAAAAGTCACTTCCTATGAAAATCCATCAGTTAAAGCGCATTCAAATCCTGCCGATCAGCATGGAGCAGGCTTGGGATTTCTTCTCTAATCCCAAAAACCTCAACGAGATTACACCGCCGGATTTGAACTTTCAAATCCTCTCCGGGGCCGACCAGCGGATGTACGCCGGGCAGCTGATTCGCTACCATATCAATCCCATCCTCAATATTCCCATGCAGTGGGTAACCGAGATTACGCACTGCGAAGAGCACCGCTATTTCATTGATGAGCAACGCTTTGGACCCTACAGCCTCTGGCACCACCAGCACCACTTCAAGGAAGTCAAAGGCGGTATCGAAATGATCGATCTGCTGCATTACAAACTGCCGATGGGCCTCCTGGGCAACCTACTGGCCGGATGGTATGTCAAAGGGAAAGTGGAATATATCTTTGACTATCGCTATGAGGTACTAGAGAAAATCTTTGCAGCAAAAGCGCAATCTGCGCCTGTACAAGCCTAGTGTTCTCCTAAGGTTTAACCAAATAACGAGTGATCACCGCAAGTAAGCGGCCGGCTGATCCAGCATCTCCTGCATTTTAGTAAAGAACCGACCAATGTGTATCCCATCAACAAGGGCATGATGGGCCTGAACCGCCAGTGGCATCCAAGTCTGCTCATCGGCAGCCCTGAATTTACCCCAGGCGATACGTGGAACAGAATCCACCGGAGTGCAGTGCATAGGATGTTGAATACTGGTAAAGTTAATCCAGGGAATGGCCGAGAGGAAGAGGTAATCATCCCGTCCTTCTTCATCTTCAAAAGAAGGCTGGTTTTTCATCTCTTCCATCTTTTCTAGCGCTGCCTTGGCGAAGACAGTATAGGCTTCTACGTATTGGACCTCACAGAAACTAAAGACCTCCTCTGCATTAGTATGGACTGTAAAAGAAGGATGGACGGCCTTGTGCTCGACTACCTGCTGCCCTCGGATGCGCTGGCGCAGCTCAGGGATCGAATTAGCCGCTCGGCTAACCAAATAGACGATGCTCGGGGTGAAGCGCAGTCGTTTGGCTCGAATATAATCCAGCAAAGTACCAATTTCTACCTGTGCACAAATGTTGAGATGGGGTTGATCCATCTGACTGAAAAATTCAAAATGCTTTTGACGATGTGGATGGCTAAACTGAATGATTTTCATGCAAAGGCAAGGTTTTTGCGCATCAACTAGCAAAAATCTGATTGAAATCTTTAAAGGACTTGAATTCAATGGCGTTGCCACTCGGGTCCAAAAAGAACATGGTCGCTTGTTCGCCAACCTCCCCTTTAAAGCGGACATAAGGCTCAATGACGAATTCCGTACCGTGAGCGCGCAGCTTTTGGGAGAGTTTTTCCCAATCTTCCCAGGGTAAAATAGCGCCAAAATGTCGGATGGGTACATTGTGGCCGTCGACGGGATTTTCTCCCGAGGGGTTCGCCTCAACGTCGGTCAGATGAGCGGTAATTTGATTACCGAAGAAGTTGAAATCGATCCAACGATCAGAAGTTCTGCCGACGCTACAGCCCAGCAGGTCTTCGTAGAATTGACGGGTTTTTTCCAAATTATTTACCGGAAAAGCTAGATGAAAAGGAAGCATTTTGTTATTTTTGTAGAGGCTACACAATTTCGCGGAGTAATATAGTAATAAACCCTTTAAAATCAATATGTGGTCACAGCACACCGGGTGCCTCATGGAGCTTGAAGCCATCGAAGGCACCTGTTACAGCATTAAATGGTTACAGGATACACTCAGTTTATCCATCCACTGTTCCTCTGAAGAGAAAATAAATGAGATCATCTCCACTTATTTTCAGACCGGCAATCAACTTCATTTGTTCATTGCTACCTATGCCGATACCAGCGTTGGTGTAATCGGTATCGAACAACTCTCTGCTACTCATGCCGTCATTCGCCACATTGCTGTCGATCCAGATTTGCAATGGAAGGGCATTGGCCGCTTCATGATTGAAAACATCGAACGGCAATTCCGACTCCAAGTCCTCAGCACCGAAGCTGATGACTTGGCCGCACTCTTCTTCGAGGCCTGCGGCTTCCAATTGGAACGTATAGAAGCTTTTGGGCCAGAGCGGTACCGATGTACGAAGGTCCTGCTTTAATGCCTAGCCCGCAACCACTCCATTTTTCTCATCAACCTCTTCTGCCCACTTTCCATAAATCGCCGATACAAAAGGACCGTTGATAAAGGCATCTGCATCAATTTGGCTTTGAAAAACGGGGCCTGTCCATTGGCCCGTAAGCAGCATGTAGGCGGCCTCGCAGAGCGGTGCAGCGGTGGTCGACTGTATGGCCCGTAGGGTTTTGGTACCAATAGTTACCGGTTTGATGTGGTAAGACTTTTCGATAGCGCGTAGGATGCCCTTGTGGTCTTTGCCGCAGACTGAGGCGTAGACAATGACCATATCATCCTCGACGCTGGGAATGGTTTCCTGCATGATGTCTTGCAGTTTTTTCACCCTTTCCTCGTTATCGGGAATATCTGCCAATGTACGCTGTACCCATTTGTAATGACCGGGGTAGCGCAAGGTTTTGTAGTCCAGATCAACAACTTTGCCTTCGAAGGCGTCGGGCAGATCGGCGGCACCGCCCGAAGTCAGGTTGTCTTCATACGTCACCCCATCGATGATAATGGTTGATAGCTCGGATAAGGCGGGCAGGCTGCGCTTGCGCCCCTTGCGGATCACGATGGTATCTTTTAAATACTCTGTTGCTACTCCTACTGGACTCCAGGTAAAGCCATAGAAATAAGGGGGTTCTGCATTGCGGGTTAAGGCCCCTACTTTCATACTGATCTTTTTGACCTTCTCCACTTGATTGGCTGCACAAAAATCCTGATAGAGCTTACTGCCCAGCACATTGATAAAGCCCGGGGCTAGTCCAGTTTGTAGGATAAAGCCAGTTGGAGCATCGGTAGCTATACGAGTGACTTCCTCGGTTTCCTTGACATATTCGGTAAGATTGGCGTAGTGGAGTCGGTATTGGCGGGCCAGCCGTGCAATGCGAGGAGCCTGACTTCCGGGCAGGCAATCCAGTACAATATCACACTTTTCAAAAATAGCAATCATGGCCTCATCCGCTCCTTCCCAGGGCATGGTAAAAGCCTGGGCGGCTGGTCGACCACAGCCTTCTTCGATCCAGCGAGCCGCCTCGTTAGCTGTTTCGCTGTTGACATCACCGATAAAAATTTCGCAAGAAAGTTGATCGCTGGCGGCGAGGATGAGCCCCGCTGCTCTGCCGATGCCTCCGGCACCTACGATCGCAATGAATTTTTTTTCTGACATGGAATAACTAGATTTTATTTGGTATAAGGCTATACCCCTAGCAGCGCCGATTAATCATTGCGGTTTGTTTATTACTACTAGGGGTTTTCTAGTAAATAGATCGATTTTAAATTAATCAATATCTATTCCTAAATATGCGGTCGCAAAGATGCTTTAATTATTTTTTTTATCATTGCGTTATTTAAGAAATTATACGATTTACCGTTTAGAATACAAATACAAACTTTGATGGTTCTCGCATGAAACAGGCATTACAAGCGCTTGCTGAACAATTGGAAGGCGATCTACATTACGATGAATTGATGCGCCGTCTCTACGCAACAGACGCCTCAGTATATCGGGCGCTGCCGCTGGCGGTAGCCTTACCTCGCCATACGGAAGATATTCGGACCATCATCCATTTTTGCCGTCAGCAGGGCTGCTCACTAATTCCACGTACGGCAGGGACTTCTCTGGCGGGGCAATGTGTAGGGGAGGGGATTGTGGTAGATGTGTCTAAATACATGAATCAGGTCCTCGAAATCAATGTTGAAGAACAGTGGGTGAGGGTAGAACCGGGAGTGGTTCGAGATGAACTTAACGCCCTGCTTCGGCCTCATGGATTGTTTTTTGGCCCCAATACGTCAACTGCCAATCGTTGTATGATTGGGGGGATGGTGGGAAATAATTCCTGCGGAACGACCTCCATTGCCTACGGCTCTACCCGTGACCATACCCTAGAGCTAGAGGTCCTGCTCAGCGATGGCAGCGAAGCTCGATTCAGCGCGGTAGATTCCGCTTCTTTTGAGCAAAAACGAAAAGGCGAAGGCTTGGAAAATCAACTCTATCGGCACATTGTGGAGGAATTAAACCAAAAGGACCAGCAAGACGAGATCAGAGCGCAGTTTCCCAAATCCAGCATCCATCGTCGCAATACCGGCTACGCCGTCGATCTGCTCCTGGAGTCCAGTATCTTCAGCGCCGACGGCCCCGATTTCAACTTCTGCCAACTACTCTGCGGCTCCGAGGGGACCCTGGCCTTTACGACGGCCATCAAAATTCACGTCGACCCCCTACCGCCTCCAGCTGCCGTTCTGCTTTGCGCCCACTTCCACAGCCTGGACGCCTCCCTACGAGCAACCCAAATGGCGATGGAATTCCATCCCTACGCCTGCGAGCTGATGGATAAAATCATCCTGGATTGTACCAAAGAAAATATAGAGCAGCAGAAAAATCGCTTTTTTGTGGATGGCGATCCTGCGGCCGTACTGATTGTTGAGCTGAGAGGCGTCACTCCGGAAGCGGCTACCCAGCAGGCGGAGCAACTAGAACAACAGCTCCGTAAAGCCGGGTTGGGCTACGCCTATCCCAAGGTCTATCCCCCCAATATTCCCAACGTCTGGACCCTTCGCAAAGCCGGGCTAGGCTTGCTGGCCAACATTCCTGGCGATGCTAAAGCCGTAGCCTGCATAGAAGATACCGCCGTAGCCTTAGACGATTTGCCTGCTTACATCCAAGAATTCAATAGCATCATGGAAGGCTTTGGCCAGCAAGCCGTCTATTACGCTCACGCCGGTGCCGGCGAGCTGCACCTGCGTCCCATCCTCGACCTTAAAACCGAACAGGGCCGGGCCGATTTCCGGGGGATCAGTGCTGCGACAGCCGCCCTGGTCAAGCGTTATCAAGGCTCCCTGAGTGGAGAGCACGGTGATGGTCGCGTACGAGCCGAGTTCATTCCAATGATGGTCGGTGAGCAAAACTACGCCCTCTTTCGCCGCATCAAACAAGCCTGGGACCCCCAGAACCTCTTCAATCCCGGCAAGATCGTCGATGCTCCTCCCATGGATACCTCTCTGCGCGACGAGGTTCCCCCTCCACCCGCCATCGAAACCGTACTGGACTTTTCCGCTACTGGCGGCTTCCTGCGCACTGCCGAAAAATGCAATGGTTCCGGCGACTGCCGCAAACTCTCTCTCTCCGGCGGTACCATGTGCCCTAGCTACCAAGCGACGCGCAATGAGCGCGACACGACCCGAGGCCGGGCCAATGCCCTTCGCGAGCTGCTGAGCCATCCCGGCTCCACCTCCAATCCCTTCGATCGCCAGGAGCTGCGAGAAGTCATGGACCTCTGTCTGTCCTGCAAAGGCTGCACCTCCGAATGCCCTTCCAATGTCGATATGGCCAGTATGAAGGCTGAATTCTTGCATCAATATTACAAGAGCCATAGCATTCCGTTGCGCAGTCGTCTGATTGCCAGCAATGCTCGCCTCAATCGCCTAGCTGCGCTTTGGCCGAGCCTGAGCAACTGGCTGCTTTCTTCGACTTGGGTAAAGCAACTGCTTGGCTTTGCCCCCCAGCGGTCTGTTCCCGCCTTACAGCCGCAATCCTTGAGGCGCTGGCTGCGGCAGCATCTGTCTCGGCTAGAAGTGGCGCAGCCACAGCGTGGGACGTATTACTTCTTCTGTGATGAGTTTACCAACTTCTACGATGTTCAGATTGGGATACAAGCCATTCAGTTACTGGCCCGCTTAGGCTACGCCCCACAGTTTATCCCCCACGTGGAGAGCGGTCGGGCACATCTGTCGAAGGGCTTGCTGCCGGAGGCCCGACGCTTGGCCATCCAAAATGTCCAGCACTTCAAAGACCAAGTCACCGCTGCAACTCCATTAATAGGCATCGAGCCTTCGGCCATCCTCAGTTTTCGGGATGAGTACCCCCGCCTGGTGGATCAACCTCTAGTGGCAGCGGCCCGCGAGCTGGGCGCCCACGCCCTCCTGATCGACGAATTTCTGCATCAGGAGATGGAAAAGGGTAACATTACCGCCGATGACTTCACCAAGACCCCTCGGAAAATTCTGCTGCACGGTCATTGCCACCAAAAGGCTCTATCGGAGGTCTCAGCCACGGCCTGGATACTAGGGCTGCCAGAGGGCCACGAAGTCGAGCTGATCCCTTCGGGGTGTTGCGGCATGGCGGGCTCCTTTGGCTACGAGCAGGAACATTACGAGCTGAGTATGCAGATTGGGGAGTTGGTGCTGTTTCCGGCGCTGCGTGCAGCGGGGGAGGAGGTTTTGGTAGCCGCTCCGGGGACCAGTTGTCGGCATCAGATTGCGGATGGTACGGGGCGGCGGGCCTTGCATCCGGTGGAGATTTTGTATGCGGCGTTGAGGGAGTAGGTTGTTAAAGATGAGGTGTGAAGAAGGCCATTATTCGGAGGAGTTTAGCGATTGATATAGTTGGGGGCTTTGGGAGGGCCCACCCTCTACGCCGCCACCGCCAACCCGCCTGTTTTTAATTAAGCCCCAACCACAGCAGGTCAGGTCTTGCAGTACGGATTGCAAAAACTCCTCAAAAATGATGGCATCCCTTTTCTATCTAGGCCTTCAGAAGAAAAGGGCGATATGTAAGCTGGAATTGCCAAAGTATTCGGTCGGAGATGATTTCGTGCTGTTGAACAATGGCAAAGGTCAAAGTTGCTATAAAGGTAAAACAAAATGTTTGATGAGGCAAGTGCTGAAGGGAGAAAGGTGTTTTTGTAAGAGGAATTTAATCTTTTGGACGACCACTCACAAACATCTCCAGAAGCATCTGCGCGGCCTGCGTCGCCGATAGCTGCCCTTCCAAGACTGCTTTTTCGATCTCCGGCAGTCGATTTTTAATGGATTCCTGTTCAAAGAATAAGGTTTTTAATCCTTCATTGATCTCCTCGTAGAGCCAGTAGTGGGCTTGCCTACGGCGGCGCTCCTGAAAATAACCAGAACCCCTGCCTTTCTCCACATACTGATCAACCAAATCCCAGATATTGGTGATGCCTTTGTTTTCCAGTGCGGAGCAGAGGACGACTTGCGGCGTCCATTGGCTTTCCTTGGGGGGAAAGAGGTGGAGGGCATTGCGGTATTCGCGCTTGGTGCGCTTAGCCAGCGAGAGACGATCGCCGTCGGCCTTGTTGATGGCGACGATGTCGGCCATTTCGACGATGCCGCGTTTGATGCCTTGCAGCTCATCGCCCGCGCCGGGGAGGAGGAGCAGGAGGAAGAGGTCGACCATAGAGTGGACGATGGTTTCGGACTGGCCGACGCCGACGGTTTCGATGAGTAGGGTATCGAAGCCGGCGGCCTCGCAGAGTAGGATGGTCGCGCGGGTTTTTTGGGCAACACCGCCGAGGGAGCGGCCGGCGGGGGAGGGGCGGATGAAGGCTTGTTGGGCCGTCGATAGGCTGGTCATGCGGGTTTTATCGCCCAGGATGCTGCCCTTGCTGACTTGGCTGGAGGGATCGATGGCGAGTACGGCCAGTTGATGACCTCGGTTGATGAGCAGCTGCCCGAGGGCTTCGATGAAGGTGCTTTTGCCTACGCCCGGTGAGCCGGTGATGCCGATGCGAACGGAGGGCTTACGATGGGGGAGGCATTGTTCGATGATGGTTTGAGCCAATTGCTGGTGTTCGCTGCGGGTACTTTCTACGAGTGTGATGGCCTGGCTGAGCAGGATACGATCGCCTTCGAGGATGCCTTTTACGTAGTCGGCGGCGGAAAGCCCCCGGCTTTTGTTGCGCAATCGATGGCGAGCCACCGCCGGGTTGATTGCTTTGCGACCTTTAGAAGCCGGTTGATCCTTTTTTTGCTCGTTCATGGCAAGCTAAATTAGAGTTAAAGTTTTTTAACACCCTAGAAACAGCAATTTTAACATTTTAGCAAACTGCTGATAACCAGTACTTTGAGAATAAACGTTCTTAACACTTTGGCCATTTATTGCCCGTCATAAGTTAAAGAATCTTAAGATGCAGTTTAGGGGCCTTATCAGCGTTTTAAGGGCTAGATTTTCACCAAAAATAGTGATAGTTTCGTAGAAAATACTCCGAATAAGATTAAATATTAAATGAGCGTTAGCCGTGGTGGGTCGGCAATTTTCTAATAATTTATTTGTTCACCCAGGTAATTATTAGACTCTCTTACGATTGCTTGCCTCCACGGTATAACTTTTATTGCCTTTTCGTGACCTCTTTCTTTTCTACCCGTCTAAATTAGCAAAAGTCAAGGATTTCTTAAATTGTGATTCCAGATCAGCAATCATGGTCAAAAACCCTTACCTTTGCACACGTTTAAATGAACAGTAACTACACCCATACGGAAGTATTCTCTTTCCGTCAATTCAGAACCTTTTAATTTTAACAACCATATCAAAACCTATTTCGAAATGAGAAATTTGTCACTAGTTTATTTGCTCTTTGTTGCTGTTGCCATCTTTGGCCTTAGCTCTTGTAGCGAAGATGAAACCCCCGGTGGGTCCACCGTACTTGGCCCTAGTCTAAGCTTGTTGGCCGATGCTGGTTTTTTGACTACAGATACGGATATTAATGCTGGCGAGTCCTTCAGCCTACGAGTACAAGCTATTATTGGCGACAACCCACTGAACTCTATCGTCGTCAAAGAAGATGGTGTTGCAATTGATCACACCCTGAACCGCATCCTTTTCAATGGTGCTGACGACGATGCTAATCCTAAGCTGCTCTTTGGTGATGATAAAAATGGATTGACTTGGGATATTGAAATCACTGGTCATGACAGCGGAACACGCACTTATGAAGTTGAAGTAACGGATGAAGCCAATAATACAGATTTTGTCACTATAGACATTACCGTTCCAAGTACACCACTCGCTATTGCTTTGAGTAGTGGTGGGACTACAATTGAAACGGTACCTACCGCAGTGGTACAGCTTAATGTTAGAGCGGATAGGGGAGCTAGCCCCATTGATTCTATCAGCGTTACTGAAGACGGTGTATTGATGACTGACCTGAGCCGGCTGCGTTTTCGCGATATTGCTAACGAATTTAGCTCTAATCCACTCTTGATGGAAGGAGACGATAAAAACGGCTTCGATACGGATTTATACATCGAAGTTACTGACGTTGCAGGGACTTATGAGTATGTAATCACCGTTGTGGCTGAGGATCTTACGGAAGCCTCTTTGACCATTACGATTGTCTCTGGTACGCCAATCGATGATGAGTTTACCGCAATCATGGTGTCTAATGCCAGTGGCCAGAACCTGGGTGGGCTTGACCTGAGTGTACCTGTAGCCGTACGTTTTGATTCTATTGCTGCTAACATCAGAGACCAAGGAATTGACATCAACATGCAGATGGATAGAAACTGGATTCAAAAAATTGAACCAGTGAATGGTGCGGTCTTGCGTGGACTGGATATGGGACAAATCGATAACTTTGATTTCGATGCTATCGACACCAAAGAAGCTATTATCGGTACTTTTAGCAATGGGGTTGATCTGAGCGAAAGTGCGGTGGTTAATGTCGACGACATCTTCATCGTTCGCGATAATAACGATTACTATCTGCTGAAGGTAACAAAAGTGGAAGTTACGACGAACAATAACGATGACTTCTACGAATTCTCTATCAAGCAGGCTAAGGAATAATTAGACCTACTTAGCTTAGACTAAAAAGGAATCAGCGATCCGAAGTGCAGCCTGCATTTCGGATCGTTGTATTTTAGGGCTGCGCCAAGGTCTGCCAACTCTGCTCCACCATCTTGCGGGTCAATTCTTCGATGTAATAGCTACCCGCTGCGGGGTCGACAACCCGATCCAGATAGCTCTCCATCTTAAGCAAATGCTGTAGGTTGCGGGCCACGCGGCGGGTGAAGGTGTTCGGAACTTCGATGTGCGCGTTGGCTGGCAGGACGTAGAGCCGATCGATACCGCCAAGGATGGCCGACATGGCCTGGGTGGTGGCGCTGATCATGTTGCTATGAATATTGTCGACGTAGGCGGCGGAGTCGGTATGGGCTTCGATAGCGGCGGGAGCGGCGGGAGCGCCGTAGGCTTGGAGCAGATTGGCCCATAGGAGGTGTAAGGCCCGGAGGCGGGCCAGCTCGGCAAAGTACTGCTTGCCGATGGCTACAGAGAATTGGAACTGAGCGGCAATTTGCTCGACGCTCAGGCCATTTTCGCGGAGCTGGTGCAGCCTATCGCTAGCTTGGCGAATGGCCTGCTGTAGGGCGGAGAGTTGCTGCGCAGGTTGTTCGATCCGTAGGGTTAGGGCCTTGAATGTGGGCAGCTGTGTGTAGCAGTGGTGGAGGAAGGGGAGGAGCTTGGCAAGGTCACCATTGCTGACTTGCCAACTGCCCTGCAAACCGCTGAGATCAGCGGACTGCGCCTGAGCAATAGCCACTAGCTCATCAATATAGGTCGTTTGAGCCTCTGCAATGACAAAATGTACGGAGATATAGCTCAAGTGAATCCCTTCCAGCAAAACCGCTAGGTGCTCAAAGTGATCTGTCAATTCAAAGCGTAGTGCATTGGCGCCTTTGGCCAAGGCTTCGAGGGCCAGTGCGTTGGCTGTTTTGGCATCTGAGACCTTAATGGACTCGCCAATTTGCCAATCATTATTGGGAGCTGAAGGCGGTTGAATCCTGGGGCGCTGTTGGGCATCTTCAGGGTGGAAAACCGGCGACATATCCAGCGTATTATCGATCTGCCACTCCAAATCTTCGAAGGGCCGCCCTTTGAGGTCACCCGTGATCTTAGCGATCCATTCTTCCTTGCGAATACCCTCAAATTCACTAAATAGATTTTGGTGATCGTCCATTAGATTTATTGATATTAGAGGCCCTCATAGACCTGATTTTAGCCAGTTTTACTGCTTAGTAAAAGTAAAATAATTCCAAAGGATTTTCTTTGTCAGACAAAGAAAAATTTTGTCAACAATTTTGGTATAAATACGTTATATTTGCATTAGATCACCTTTTAATTGGAATCAATCTAAATAAAATTAGTCTGGACATGAATAAGAAGTTAATTTATCTTGATAATAATGCGACCACTCCCTGTGATCCCCGGGTCGTAGAGGCGATGGTCCCCTATTTTTATCAGCATCCTGGTAACGCTGCGAGCCGTAACCACCCCTTTGGTTGGGCTGCTGAAGAGGCTGTTGATTATGCGAGAGAACAGATTGCAAATTTGATCCACGTCGATCCCAAGGAAATCATATTTACCTCCGGTGCAACAGAATCAGATAACCTGGCCATCAAAGGGGTATTTGAAATGTATAGCCGCAAAGGTAATCACATTATCACCTTGACCACTGAGCACAAGGCAGTGCTGGATACCTGTCAGAAAATTGAGAAGATGGGAGGGGAGGTAACTTACCTGGAAGTCGATCGCGAAGGTCGTGTCAATCTTGATGATCTGGAGGCTGCCATTAAAGACAACACTATCCTGGTTTCCATCATGTGGGCCAATAACGAGACCGGTGTGATTCAGGATATGAAAGCCATTGGTGATATTTGTGCTCGGCATGGAGTACTCCTGATGAGTGATGCTACACAGGTTGTAGGTAAGATTCCAGTGAATCCCAAGGAAGTGGGTATTCACCTTATGGCGTTTACTGGCCACAAGATGTACGGTCCTAAAGGTGTTGGTGCCTTGTTCGTGAATCGTAAGAAGCCTCGGGTAAAGGTAACTGCCCAATTGGATGGCGGTGGCCATGAGCGGGGAATGCGTTCTGGAACCCTGAATGTTCCTGGAATCGTTGGCTTCGGTAAGGCAGCAGAAATTGCTGCTCAGGAAATGGAAAAAGATACAGAACGCCTCTCCAAGCTGAGAGACAAGCTGGAAAAGGCGCTCTGCGAACGCCTCGAAGAGGTGTATATCAACGGTAGTGTCGAGCATCGTATGCCCCACGTTACCAATCTGTCCTTCAAGCACGTCGAAGGGGAAGGACTGATGATGACGTTCAATCAAAACATTGCCGTATCTTCTGGTTCTGCCTGTACGTCGGCTTCTCTGGAGCCTTCTTACGTGCTGATTGCACTGGGATTAGGCGATGATCTTGCGCATTCTTCTATCCGCTTTAGCCTCGGCCGCTTTACTACCGAGGAGGAGGTTGATGACGCAATTGAAGCCCTGGTTCAAGGAGTTAACCACATGAGAGACCTCAGCCCGATTTGGGAGATGTACAAAGAAGGGGTAGACATCGATTCTATCGAATGGGCTGAACACTAGTAGTTAAAAGACAATAATGTAACAATATTCCTATTACCCTTTAATTAAAAGATTTCTGAACCTCCCTAAATTTCAATAATTATGGCTTATTCAGATAAAGTATTAGACCATTTCAAGAACCCTCGTAATGTAGGAACGCTTGATAAGAGTAAAAATAATGTAGGCACCGGCTTAGTAGGTGCTCCTGAGTGTGGTGACGTCATGCGTCTGCAAATCGAGGTAGACGATGAGACCGGTACAATCAAAGATGCCAAGTTCAAAACTTTCGGATGTGGTTCTGCGATTGCTTCTTCTTCTCTGGCTACAGAGTGGTTGAAAGGTAAATCCGTAGATGAAGCACTGGAAATCGACAATATGGACATCGTTGAAGAATTGGCTTTGCCACCAGTAAAAATTCACTGCTCTGTATTGGCCGAAGATGCCATCAAGAGCGCAATTGCCGATTACCAGCAGAAAAACGGTATCGCAGTAAGTGAGAAGGCACAGGCGAGTGGTCATCACTAGGCCCGAGCCATTCACAATAGTAGTTTAATTTTGTCAGTTAAAATCATCTTGTCCTATGTTGTTTGTAGCAGATAGCGCCAAAGATAGGATCGAATCCATCAAGAACGATGGCAGTATTGGAGAAGACTTTTTCGTTCGAGTTTCTGTAACCAGCGGAGGCTGTTCAGGGCTTTCCTATAAGATGGACTTCGATAATGAGGACCAACCTAATGACCAGGTATTTGAAGATAATGGTATTAAAGTCGTTACTGATTTGAAGAGCTTTTTGTACCTGTGCAATACGACACTAGAGTTCTCTGGTGGCTTAAATGGTAAGGGCTTTTACTTCAACAACCCTAATGCGGCACGCGAATGTGGTTGTGGAGAGAGCTTTGCGGTCTAAGAGATCATTAAAAAATACTATAAATTTAAAGGCACATAGAATGCAGTAATGCGATCTATGTGCCTTTTCTGTGTATTATTAGCTATTGCGATCTTCTAGCAATAACGATCAAAAGCCATTTTCAAGTTGGCGGCGATGATCTCCGCAGAGCGGCCCTCGATGTGATGACGCTCAATAAAGTGCACCAACTGCCCGTCTTTGAACAAGGCCATAGAGGGAGAAGAAGGAGGATAAGGCAGCATATATTGTCTGGCCTTGTTGGTTGCCTCTCGGTCTACACCAGCAAAAACAGTAGCCAATTGATCCGGTTTTTTCTGATTTTCTATAGCGAGTCTTGCTGCCGGGCGCGCATTAGCTGCTGCACAGCCGCAAACAGAGTTAACAATAACCAGTACCGTACCTTCCGTTTTATCCAGCACAGCACTTACCTCATCTGCGGTGGTGAGGGAATCGAACCCAATGTCGGTCAGCTCCTTACTCATAGGAGCTACTAAATCCGGTGGATACATAATTCTATGATAATTTAAGTGAAAAAATGAATGTGGTCTTACAAAATATAATATTTTGACCACTTAAAATAAAACAAAAGTAACTTAATTAAGTTAAATGAATTATGTTGAAAATTCAACAATTCATGCAATTACTTATATTTGCTTTCGCTGCCTTTCTGTGTAAGAGCCGCTGAACTCTTGCAAGCAGATATTTGCTTACCTTACTAAAATTACAAATCATGCTTAAAAGATTGATTGGCATCCCTGTTGCTGTAGCCGTTTTAGGCATTTTGATGATCAATAGCAGCGCTTGTTCAAATGATAAACTGCCAGAGCCACAAATGGTGATGTGCGGGGATACGGTAACTTTTGACAATCAAATTCAGCCCATCATCGCAGCGAGCTGTGCACTCGTAGGCTGTCACGACGGTAGTGGCGGGGCCCCCGGAGACTACACCAGCTACGCTTTGATGCTGCCCAATCTGGACAATGGCCAAGTTCAAGACAGGGTCATCGACCAGATGGATATGCCAATAGCCCCTATTTCGATCTCGGCCGATGAGTTTGAATTGATTCGCTGCTGGTTGGAAGCAGGGCATCCAGAGAAATAGACGCCCTGGTCGAGAACCCAGGGTACTTAATATCGGAATTTTCTAATCTCCCAAAAGAATAGTTATGAATCGCCTTTTTTTTACCCTCTTAGCGATTGGTACTGCGCTGTCTCTCTCTGCGCAAACCCGTGTTTACCAAACCTTTAAGGATACATGGATTATTAATACTCGCTCCACCGAGACAACCCAGAGAGGACATATGGACATCCGTATCGGCCACCGCTTTGGCGATTTTGCCGGTGAACTGGGAGGATGGGAAACGCTCTTTGGACTAGAAAATGCCCAGGATGTGATGATCGGTCTTGATTATGGTATCAAAGATAATTTGACCGTTGGCTTGAATCGTACTAAAGGAGCAGGGCCATTGCGACAATTGGTGAATACTAGCCTCAAATGGCGCTTTATGGATCAGATGGATGATGGTAGCAGACCGTTCTCGGCCGCCTTTGTAGGGCTTTGGTCAATTTCGACGATGAAAAGCAGCGAAAATCCAGAATCTCTGTCGCGCTTCGACGACTTCGCTCACCGCATGATTTACAATGCACAAGTGCTGGTCGCACGCAAATTTTCGCCGGGTTTTTCCCTACAGTTCAGTGCGGGATATACCCACCGTAACGTAGTGCCCTTCAATGAAGAAAATGGGACCGTAAATGTTGGCCTGGCCTCTCGTATACAGCTAAGCAAGATGTTTGGCCTTATCTTCGACTTGAGCTTGCCGCTCAATGGTATCCAAAACCCATTTGAGGAGGAAACCCTGACCAATGCCAAGCACTATGCCCCTTTTGGGATTGGTTTGGAAATGGAAACGGGCGGCCACGTTTTTCAATTCAACCTCACTAATTCTAGGGGCCTGATGGAGACGGATTATATCCCCAACACGACTTCTAACTGGTTTGATGGACAATACCGCCTTGGCTTCACCATCTCCCGATTATTCAAAGTCTAAACTGCTGAACCGATGAAACAATTACTGATCGCCTTAGTGCTGGTGGGCTCCGGTTGGGCCTTTACTTTAGTGGAGGATAAAGCAGCTTTCGTTGTCAATAAAGATACGGCAGTCTGGGAACTGCTCAAGCAACTCGGCGAACCTGCGCCCAATCACACGGTCAATACCTCCATCGATGGAGTATCGGCAGAGAGAGGGGAAGACCTGGTACGTTACGGCATAACCGTATCCCCTAAAGGCAAGAAAACGCGCAAGCAGAGCAAGCACTTTGTTTGTACCTCCTGCCATAACATCGTTAAAGAAGATCCCGATCTCCGCGTTGCCGACCCACAAGCCCGTCTGGAATACGCGGCCAAAAATCAACTGCCCTACTTACAAGGCACCACCTTGTATGGAGCCGTCAATCGACAGCATTTCTACAATGGAGATTATGAGAAAAAGTACGGCGACCTCGTCGCCCCAGCGCGTCAAAATCTGCGGGAGGCCATCCAGCTCTGTGCCGTTGAATGCTCGCAGGGCCGTAGGCTGAATAGCTGGGAAATGGAATCGGTGTTGGCCTACCTCTGGACTTTACAATACAAACTGGGCGATCTAGACATGGAGACCTCGGACTACCAAACCCTCGAAGCAGCGACACAAGGCGGCGATAAGACTTCGGCTCGCGAAAAGCTCAAATCCTTTTACCTCGACTTTTCGCCCGCCCACTTCGTCGCCCCGCCCGAGAATCTGCGCGAGGGCTACCCACTGGCCGGCAATCCTGACAATGGCGAACTCATCTATAAGCTGAGCTGCTTGCATTGCCACGAGAATAAACGCTACTCTTACTTCCATCTCGATGTGACTCGCCAAACCTTTAAATACCTGGTCAATAATTTTGATAATTATGCCCATTCTTCCATTTATGAGGCCAGTCGTTACGGTACGCCGCCGCTTTATGGCAAACGGGCCTACATGCCGCAGTACACGGAGGAGAAGATGACCAACCAGCAGATGGAGGACCTGCGAGCTTATATTGAGCAAGGGGCTAAAAGAGGATACAAGCAATAGATTACCAGCTAGTATTACATTATAGTTACTTTTAATAAAAGTGTAAACAGAACTGTTATATTCTCGAAATAAGTTCTTATTATTGGAGATCACAAAAAACCAATCTTATAATGAATCTCCAAGAAGTACACTCCGTTTCTATCTACCCGGCAATTGGTATTGCCCGTGTAGGTAACAGCCCCGATGAATATTTTATAGGCCCTACTATTCCTGGTCAATCCGTCGTTGATCCGGATGATTTTCGGGACCCCATGGGCCGCATTAAGCGGCAGGCCGCCAAGTTTTACATCTATGCTAAAGACAAGGATGGCAATATCCTGGGCGAACTGACGGAAGAGCATGGAGTGAAAATTGACTGGAAAGTCGATGTGGCCAACAAAAAAGCAGCCTGGTACAACTTCGACATTGCTCTTGATATTCCTACCGCAGAGGGGAAATACGATATGGACGGCAATCCAACTCCCGGTGGTCTCCCCGTACTGAGCCAGCGCCGTAATCAGGATTTTGTTGGTGATGATCGCAAATTATTGATGATTGAAGCGCGGGCACTCCACATTACCGGTAGAGATACCAACCCTGATGGCTCTAAATACCATCTCAAGGGAAAGATCGGTCGCAGTGGTGAAGAGGTTTATCTCGGAGAACTGCGAACGGATGGCGATGGCCGTTTAATCTTCCTTGGCGGGCGTGGTCACTCCGCTTCTTTTACCGTTCCGGCTTCTGATCTCACTACCTTCGCCAACAACCAAGGCTGGCACGACGATACCTCCGATGGCCCTGTGGATGCCACTGTGATCTTTCCTGACGACAGAAAACTCGAAGCCGAAGGCGCTTGGGTGCTGACCGCCCCACCGAACTACGCCGTCGGTGTTCAGGCTTTCTCCACTGGCTACGATCTGCTGGTCGATGTCGCCAGTCGCATGCATCCCGGCATCAAAAAAGAAACGCCAGAATTTTACGCTGATATTTTCCCGGTCTTGAAATACCTGAGCATCAACCAGTGGGTCAATGTCGGCGTGAGCCGGGAGTTTGGCTGGGGTAGTGCCTACAATTTTGAGGATGAAGAACTATTAGTCAGGTTGCTGGACAAGAGCCCACAAAATCGGCCCTTCCGACAAACCATCTTCGAGTCTTTTCGAAATCCTAACTATAAGGAAATGGAGCCACAGAGTTGGCCACCGCTTTACGGAGATGCCGTAACGTTTAATATCAATTCCACAGACCCTAGAAACTGGTACGCCATTACAGAGCTGAAGTACCAATACCTCAAGCAGTGGGCCGAAGGCGATTATACCATCGACGATGCGCCGCGCGAGAGAAGATGGCAAAATATGTCTCCTACCGAGCAAGCTAACGGTCTAACCGAGGCAGCGCTGGAAGAGACCCTTGGAGGGCCTTTCCACCCCGGCTGCGAGTTCACCTGGCCCATGCGCCACAACATCATGTATGATGGCGATAGTCCCTTCCGCATCAAGCGCCGGGCCAACGCCAAAGAGGATTTCGGTGTAGCCATCAGCCACGATATTGCCCTGGCACCCGGCGGTCCGCTAGACGGCTGCTCACCAGGCGATATTACCAAATGGATGGCGGTACCTTGGCAGACCGATACCTCTAGTTGCCTCTCCGCTTACAAAGGCTACGCCGGCGAATACTTGCCGACCTTCTGGCCTGCGCGCGTACCCAATGATGTACTTACCCTAGAAGATTTTCATACCATCGAACACGCCACTGATCCTAATACGAGAATAGAGGCATTTAGCCCCAGCAACCGCAAGAAATGGCTGAGAGGATTCATCTATGATGATGAAGGCAATGTTCTGCCCGGGCGTTTCACCGATGGCATTGAAAAGTTCACCAAGGATTGGTGGGAGATTGGGATTATTGTCAAGAAAGCGCTCCCGAACAATGCTCCATTCTTCCCTCATGAAGTTTGGGTGGAAACGGGGCGTGCAGTACAAAAAGACCTCATAGAGGCAGCTGGTCTCATTGCGGCGGCGGCTCCTTCCAAAACGGCGAAGAAAGGCCTGCGTCCAGACTGGTATTATATGAATCCAAGACATTTGAGATAGTATTGAAGACAATTTTAATCATAGGTGCCGGCCCGGCCGGAAGCGCGAGCGCCATTTTTTTGGCCAATCGCGGTTTTGAGCTTACACTGGTGGATAGGAATCCGCTGAGAGCCAATGCTGATGTCCTCAAAATCGGCGAGAGCCTTCCGCCTAGCTCGGTGGCTTTACTGAAACAATTGGGGGTATGGGAAGAATTTGACCGGGCAGGCCACCTGAGATGCTACGGAAATAAGTCGTACTGGGGAAGCGATGAGGTGGGGTATACCGACTTCATCGCTCAGCCCCCCGGCTACGGCTGGCATATTGACCGTTGGGGTTTTGAGCAGATGCTGCTGCGCAAAGCGCAGGACCTGGGGGCTCGCATCGAGGAGCAGGTGAAGCTGAAAGAGCTGCAGTATGAGGAGGCCCGCTGGCGTGTGGAATGGGCCAATGCCGAAGGCCAGCTGGAACAGCGAAGTTTTGATTTTGTGATTGATGCTAGTGGCCGCAATAGCTGGCTGGCCCGCAGGCAAGGCATTAATCGGCTTTGTGAAGACAGCCAACTGGCCCTGGTGACGTTCTTAACATCTACTGATGAGACACCCGACGGCAGCAGCTTGATTGAGACCACGGCGCAGGGGTGGTGGTACTCCGCCAATATCCCTGGTCAGCGGATGGCGACTGCCTTTCTGTGCAAGCCCGATAAGGTACAGCGCAATTATTGGTTAACGGAAAAAGGTTGGAGGGCCTTGTTGAGTGAGGCTAAGCATACTTTGGCCCGGATTGAGCAGGGAGCCTTTGAGTGGCTGCAGCCTCCTCGCTTTGTATCGGCAGAAAGCGGTATGCTGGAATCAACCTTTGGGCCGGGCTGGGTGGCCGTTGGCGACGCGGCCTTGTCTTATGATCCTATTGCCTCGCATGGCATTATGATGGCCTTGGTTAGCGCCCGCGACGCGGCGGAGGCGATAGCCGCGAGTATGCAGGGAAGCGACAGTGCCTTTGAGGACTACGATCAACGCCTGACCGCTGCATTTTACCATTATACAGAACAAAGAAGCCGATTCTATCAGGCCGAGCAGCGATTCAAAACGACCAACTATTGGTAATGAACAGGCTTACAAAGTCCATCCGTGTTTTTCCCAATCTTCCTCAAAATCAATATCTGATAATTCTGGTAAGAGCGCATAAGATTGCCCTAGGGCTTCAATGCGGGAGAGGGTAGTGGGGAAGACGGCTGCTGTACTCCAGGCCATATCCTTGAAAAGCGTAGGGCTGAACTGCCGCATTCCCAGCAAGTAATAGCCACCGTCCTCGGCCGGGCCGACCACAAAGGGATGCTGATCAAGGTGTTGATAGGCTTGTTGGATAATGGCGGGGGTGAGGCTGGCGCAGTCACTGCCGATGATGAGGACTTTGCGGTATTGCCGGAAGGCCAGTTTAAAGGCTCCTTGGATGCGTGCACCCAAGTCCTGGCCCTGCTGGACATATTTTTGAAAATCGGCGCTGGGCCAGTCGTCCTGATGATCGATGAAGCTGCTGTAGAACAGCAGGCGGTCGACAGCAACCTGTAGGGCAATTTCGCGGGTGTGGCCCAGTAGGGCCAGGTAGATTTGGAGGGCTTTATCTTCACCAAGCGTGCTGGCCAGTCGGGTTTTTACCTTCCCCTTTTCCGCATTCTTGATGAAGATAATCAGAGCCGCCGATTCGATCATTGGTCTCTATTGTACAATTTATCTTCCTCTACCACCCGAACATTTTTACCCGATTCGAGTTTGCGAGAAATGGCGGTATATGGAGCGATAACGACATCTTCATCACCGTCGAGGCCATCTAAAATTTGTATGTACGTATCATCCTGAATGCCTGTTTTGACTTCCATCATTTTCACCGTATCGCCACTGGCGACAAAAACGACTTCCAGTACATCCTCCTCTTCGTCTTCCTTATTATTCACCTTGCGGGCTTTCCCCTTATCCTCTTCCTCCTCCTTTTCGCGGGTCGTTACGGCCTGAATAGGTATACTCAACACATTTTCTTCCGTATGGGTGTTGATCTCCACTGAAGCCGACATACCCGGGCGAAACGGCGATCTTTTACTGGATTGTAGAATATCGGCGTAGGAGCCAGGATCAATGCGAATTTTTACGACAAAATTAATAACCTGATCGGTGGTGAGGGAAGAATGAGGACTATCCGCCCCACTCGCAGAGTTGGCAATCTGGGTGACCTTTCCTTTGAACTTACGGTCCAAATAGGCATCTACTTCAATCTCGACGGGGTCGCCAACAGCTACACGCAGTACATCATTTTCACTAACATCGACCTGCACCTCCATACTATTGAGATTGGCAACGCGCATCATCTCCGTTCCGGTCATTTGCATGGTTCCAACGACCCGCTCGCCCTTTTCAACATTCAGAAGGGAAACTACGCCATTGGTAGGGGCATAAATAGTGGTTTGTCGCAGGCTGGTCCGTAGCTCCTTGAGAGAAGCCTCAGAACTTTTGACCGTATACTCTGCGGCTTTGGCCGACTGTTTGGCCGATTCGAGGTTGGCTTTCGCCGATTTTTCGGCGGCTATCATAGACCGCAGATTGGCTTTAAGGCCGTCGATATTGGCCTCGGAAGATTCAAAATCAGCATCTGAGATCACCCCATCCTTATGGAGTTTGATATTGCGCTCGTAGATGATTTTTGAGTTTTTGAGTTGGGCCTCAATTTGCTCCCGCTGGGCCTCCGCCTGCGTATACAAAGCCTCATTGCGCAGGATGCCTGCCCTGGCATTGGCCGCCTGCGCCTTAGCATTATTCACACTGGCTTCACCCCGCTCCACCTGCGATTGAATGACATCAGGGTCAATTTTAGCAAGGACCTGCCCGGCCTTCACCGAGTCCCCTTCTTCCACATACAGCTCCACAATCTCTCCTGAGACATCAGAGCTGATCTTGACTTCTGTCTCTGGGAATATCTTACCGCTGGCGGCCACGTTTTCTTTGATAGAGCGCTTTTCGACTTTCTCTACGGCTACCTTCTCCCCCTTGGGCTTGTTGCGACTTCTAAAGTAAACAACTAAAATAAGCAGGGCAACTACGCCGATGAGTCCGTAGATGAGTTTATTGTTTCTTGGTCTTGCCATTGGTTTTATAGATTGATTTGGAAGTGATGGTTTCTTCAGTGAGTAGCGATCTGATTAATTGATGTTCATACTGTTACCGAGATAGAAGTCGATGATCTTCATCCGAAATACATAATCGTACTTGGCGACAATCAAATCTACCTGTGCTTGATCCAGTTGATTCTGGGCAGTTGTATATTCGAAGGTATTGATAGCTCCCAGCTCATATCGCTTTTGGGCATTGCTGTAAGCTAGGCTGAGGGCTTCGACCGATCTTTGTGCGGCGTTGTATTGCTTTTTAGCTGCGCGAGCATCGGCTAGGGCTCTTTGCACATCCGTTTTGAGTTGCTGCTTCACTCGCTTGTTATCAATCTCTGTACTGAGGATATTTAACTTGGCGCGTTCTACAGCAATCTTATTTTGATCATTATTGAATATTGGGATATTGAGATTCAATCTGATGTCCTGACCGAAGTTGTTGTCAATCTGTTCGGTATAAGGTGTTTTAGAGAGAATTCGATCCGTAGTAGGGTTGAAAAACGTAATTTCGGCAGGTACATCGTTGATCTCTACACTGGCGATGTCTTCTTCAATCCGAGGATTCTCGAACGTTACCGTACGGGCTTGGTTAGAGTAGCTAGAGCTGAGGCTGGCACTGAGACTGAGAGAGGGCAAGTAGCCGGCTTTAGCGATGTCGACTCCAATTTCGGCGCTGCGGACGCGTAGTTCGCCTGCACGAATGGAGGGCTGAGCGTTAAGGGCTTGGTTGTACACATCATTGAGTGTTAGTACATCAGGATCATCGGAGGGAAGCATAACAGCAGGTTTTTCGATTACAAGGTTATAATCGGGATCAATTTGCATGAGCTGTTTGAGGTTGAGATAGTTTTGTTGAACAACATTTTGTTGGGCAACAATCGCCTGCTCATTAAGCGCAATTTGAGCCAAAACGTCCACGCGATCGCTTTCTGGACGGGTACCTGCATCTACAAGCCGGGCCGTTTGCGACAACTGATTCTGGGTTTGTTCTAATTGTTTTTGGGTATTGGTCAATTGCTCTTCGGCTAGTAGGACACTGAGATAAGCGGCGGCGATGTTAAGCGCTGTATTGCGAGCAATATCGTCGGCATCTGCCTTCGAAGCAGAAGCATCTAATGAACTTTGCTTGATGGAATTGTGAATGCGGCCTCCATTGAAAAGTACCACATTAGAGGAGAGGGACATAGAGTTGGCCGTCCGGTTATCACTGGTAAAGGTATTGGTCGTGAAGTCAATGGTTCTACCAAAACTAAAAATTCCGGAGGTTCCGGCATTCAGGTCTGGTAAGCGAGACATTCTGTTTCCTCGTTCGTTCAACTCGGCTTGCTTGACGCCGAGTAGTGCCTGTTGAACATCAAGGCTTTTATCCTGAGCATAGCGGATACATTTTTCGAGCGACCAGATTTCCTGGCTCCCTCCTGCTCCCATAATAAGTATAGTCAATAATACAGTAAAGCTTAATCGTTTTAGCATCTTTCAGAGTTTTATTAAGACGTGAGACAATAGTAGCATTGCTTATGATAATGGACTAATTATTTATATCAAAGGTTGCGAATCTTGGATCAAAAAGACCAAATATCGGATATTGTGAGCAGATAGGGCAGGGAATAACAAATTATTCTACAAACCTATAATCACATTGTTCAAAGGACAGGAAAAATGAACGATTGAGTGGTAATTTCTAGCGCGTACTGAAGGTTCGGGTGGCGATCAGTCGGTCGTATCGGGTTCCAAAAGGACGATAGTACACCAAAAAGGTATATTCATTTTCAGCTTCATGCCAGTTGCCTTCCATTTCAGAAAAATTAATTACGCCAGGTTTGTTATCATATACAACAGCATAAAGATAGTTGTAATATCCTTGCTTAAGAAATAATTGTCCCTCGTAGACGCGTCTTTCCTCGTTGTATTCCATTTCGGCAAACGGACGGAGCTGCCAATCGGTGAAGGCACCGAAGAGATAGACTTTTGCATTTTCGAGCTCGGTAGGAGAGTCGATGGCGAAATTGACATTGGCGTAGTCGCCTTCCAGGTTGTGTAGCTGGTCGGCCTCATCGAAGTTATCAAATTGTACGCCCTGAGCTGCTTCCAGCCGACGGTCGATCTGCGCCGTACGATCCAGATTTTCGATGACATATCGGCCATTAATGTCAATGTTGAAAATGTATGGTCGGAAGGCCCGCTTCTCCTCCGGATGCAGATACACCTCATAGCCATTATCATAGATTTCTATCCCCTCTACTTTGGGGGTGCGATAGCGGAAGCTGCGCAGGTCCAGAAAGCGGAATTCTTTGGCAGCTTGAAAGGTCACCTTGTCCTGATAATCGTACACCAGCAGTTCGCGTCGGATAAACATAGGCTTGAGGCTGCCTTTCATTCCATTGATCTGGTTATTTTGCATCACATACACCTTAAGCTCCGTTTGCGGGTTGCGGATATTGATACCGGGATGAGAGATTTCGATGTCAAATTCTTGATGGGTGCGCAGCTTGATGACATTGGCAGGGCGAGTAGGCTTAGGGATGACGGTGACAGTGGGGTCTACGACCATAAAACGACGGACCAGAACAGGATCGCGATTTTCATTGTCCAGAAAAACCCGAAGCAGGTAATTGCCCGCCTTGGTCCATCGGATATTTTGATTAGGAATCCGTAGACGGTAATGGGTAAATTGCGTACGGGTATTAAAGGAATATTCATAATCCAAAATCCGTTCGCCGTTGAAGCCGTTGATGTATTCCAGTTCTGCGAGCTGTGTTGGTTTCCAGTCTGCATCACAGAGATGAATGGTATAGAGGTAGTCCTTATCGTCTCCATCCAAATCGTCAAAGCTTAGCTGCAGGTAGGCGCTGGAGTTCAACTCGATAATGGGATTACTCAACACCAGATTGTTGGCGTAGAGCCGGACGGTTTGGATATTGTCTTTAAAAATGTGATTGTAATTGACAGCGGAGGCTTTGGTTTGGGCAGTAAGGGAACAACTGAAGAGGAAAAGCCAACTCAGTAGCAGGCTTTTTATAGTAATCAATAAGGTGGCTTGGCACATTCTTTTCATGAATTTCATTTAGCAGGGCTAGTCCATTTCGACCCTTTGATCCGAAACCGCCAGTCCCAAAGCGCACATTCTTCCGCATAGTCAATACCTACTCTTGGGCTGGCAATGATCTGATTGTCATCAATCACTCTTTCTCGCTCTTCCAACCAAATCGGACTATCTGGTGCTGTTAAGTTAATACCGGTGTAAGCCTTGGTAATACCCAGGGCCTTACTCATAACGCCAGGACCAGCGGTTAATTGTGGCTTGATCTGCTTAAAATTGCGGCGTTCCAGCATCAGCGGCAGATTCTCTATCGGTTCGACGGCCCGAACCAAAATGGCGTGCGGCATTCCTTCGAGTGCTGTGACCACATTGAAGAGATGGTGAATCCCATAGCAAAGGTAGATGTAGGCATGGCCCCCCCTTTGAAACATCACTTTGGTGCGTTTAGTGAATCGATTGCAGTGAGCATGGCAGGCTTTATCATCTGGTCCGCGATAGGCCTCTGTTTCTACAATCCGGCCCACCGTCCGCTGCCCCTCAAATTCTGTCACGATGTATTTTCCTAACAATTCCTTACTCAACCGCACGACATCCGTACGGGTATAAAAGGCTTCGTCGAGGCGATGAAAAGTATTCGAATTCATGGATGACCTTACTGTCGACGACTGTAATTTGGAGCTTCTTTGGTAATGGCAATATTGTGGGGATGGCTTTCCGTAACCCCTGCGCTAGTTATTTTGACAAATTTGGCGCTGGCGAGGTCTTCTAGTCGCGCCGCGCCGCAATAGCCCATACCGGCCCGAAGGCCACCGATGTACTGTACCATCACCTCCGCCAATGTACCCTTGTAAGGCACTCGCCCTTCAATCCCTTCGGGCACCAGCTTCTTAATGTCATCCTCCACATCCTGGAAATAGCGGTCCTTTGAGCCGAGCTGCATTGCTCCCAGCGAGCCCATGCCCCGGTAGGTCTTGAACTTTCGGCCTTCGTAGATGATGGTTTCGCCGGGGGCCTCTTCGACGCCGGCAAAGAGTCCACCCGCCATAATAGTGCTGGCTCCGGCCACCAGGGCCTTTACGATGTCTCCAGTGTAGCGGATGCCGCCGTCGCCGACGATGGGAACGCCGGTGTGGCCGATGGCCTGGGCGGCGTTATTGATAGCGGAGAGCTGCGGTACGCCGACGCCGGCGACGATGCGCGTGGTGCAAATACTGCCCGGCCCTACACCGACTTTAACACCGTTGACCCCGGCGTCAACGAGGGCCTTGGCCCCTTCGCCAGTCGCCACATTGCCACCGATGATCTGTAAATCAGGGTATTGATCCCGCACCAGCTGCACAGCATCCAATACGCCCTGCGAGTGCCCGTGGGCCGTATCGATGCAAATTACATCCACCCCCACATTCACCAGGGCATCCACCCGTTGGAGCAAATCGCTGGTTACCCCAACCGCCGCACCGACTACCAGACGGCCCAGCGAATCCTTACAGGAGTTGGGATAATCCTCCACTTTAATAATATCCTTATAGGTAATTAGGCCCGCGAGCCGGCCGCTGCCATCAATAACCGGAAGTTTTTCGATCTTATGGCGCTGCAAAATCTCCCGCGCTTGCTCCAGATTGGTACCTTCAGGAGCAGTGATTAGATTCTCGGTAGTCATCAGGTCGGTCACAGGCCGTTGCAGTTGGGTCTCAAAGCGCAGATCGCGGTTGGTGAGTATCCCTATGAGGCGATTGTCCCCACTAATAATCGGAATTCCTCCGATCTTATATTTCCGCATAATCCCCAGCGCATCCTGGACGGAGGCATTGGGGCCAAGCGTCACCGGATCGATGATCATCCCACTTTCCGAGCGTTTCACACTCCGAACCTGTTCGGCCTGGTCCTCGATCGTCATATTTTTATGAATAATACCGATACCTCCCTGGCGAGCAATTGCGATGGCCAGCTTATTTTCGGTGACAGTATCCATAGCGGCGGATACGATCGGTGCGTTGAGCCGAATGTCGGTGGTTAACTGGGTACTAATATCTACTTCGCGGGGAAGAACATTTGAATAGGCGGGCAAGAGAAGGACATCGTCGAAGGTATAACCTTCATTAATAAACTTATCCTGGACGATTTGTGGTGCTGTATTTACTAATTCCATGCGCAAAGTTATGAATTTTAACTTTCTCTAACAAATCATGTTTAAAAAAAGGGTTCTTGGGCAGGGCCTGTGTTTTAGGATATACAATGGGTAGAAGAAGGAAAAAAAGAGAGAACCAATAAGGGGTTATTTTGGGCATATGATTTAATTTTGCTTCAAACAAAGGACCGACTATGATCAGCGTATACAGTGATGCTTATTTTATGAAAAAGGCTTTTCAGGAGGCGCAAGCGGCCTTAGAAAAGGGCGAGGTGCCGGTAGGAGCGGTGGTAGTCTGCAACAACCAGATTATCGCCAAGGCTCACAACCAGACGGAGCAACTGACCGATGTGACGGCTCATGCGGAGATTGTGGCGCTCACGGCGGCGGCGCAGTACCTGGGGGCAAAATACCTCAATGATTGTACGCTGTATGTAACCTTGGAGCCCTGTGTGATGTGCGCAGGGGCCTTGGCCTGGGCGCAGTTGGGACGTCTGGTCTATGGCGCAAGCGACGAGAAAAGGGGCTTTATGCGTTTCGGGAAGGACCTGCTGCATCCTAAAACTAAGGTCGAGTATGGGGTGATGATGAAAGAGTGTCAGGCTTTGATGAGTGGATTTTTTAGCGCCAAGCGCAAATGAAAAAGCCCATCTGAAAATTCAGACAGGCCCCAGAATATCTTCGGTGGACACCCTTATTTAGGCGCCACCTTACCAAGGTTAAGTAGTTGATAATTGTCATTGATCTTACGAATGGTCAGGTGTTCAACTTCCATGCCCATCCTTAGCTCAATCGTATAAATAGCTGTGCGCAGTCCTGTAAGATTGAGCCGTAAGGTATTGGAACCTACCCGGGTAGCTAGGACGCCGTTCTGCATAGGTTGTCCTTTCCAATCTGTGAGTAAGTATTCTATTTTTCTGCCTTTGCGGACGTTGATATTAATTTCGAACATATCCTTTGCCGTGTAGGCATTGGGTTTTCTGCTGATGGTAAAATTATCGGAAACCACCTTTTTGACTTTGATGGCCTGCGAATAATTGGTGCTCCCGTCGTAATCAATTTGCTTCAAGCGGTACCAATTGGTGCCCGGCGGGGCATTGCTATCCAGGTAATTGTATTTTAAAATAATGTCTGAATTGCCGCTGCCTTTCACGCTGCCGATGGTTTCGTAGCGCCGGCCGTTCGAAGAGCGTTCAACGAGAAATGCTTCGTTCTGATATTCATCCGAGGTGGTCCATTCCAGCATTACACCAACAGACAATTCATCTGCCTTCAACTGTTGAAAGGTGCAGTCAGCCAGCGCCGGAAACGCCAGAAAAAGCAATACGATTGCGGGTAGTAGTTCTTTGATTATCGAGAATTTTTTTATCTCCATTCCGTTTGTCTGGTTCGTATAGTATCAATAAAAGTTAGAAGAGGGAGAATTATCAATGAGGGGAGAGATTGGGGAGGGTAGATCGAAAACCCTTACCATAGGTTTTCGATACTACTCAGTACAAGTTCAATAAGAAAAAATGATGCCGAATTTTATCCGCCATGACTTCGTCGCTGGCTGGCGACATTCTCTTTCTTAGTGATTTCATCATCTATCTTACGGATGACGAGTGTTTCCAGCTCTTCTCCTTTTTGGAGTTTTAGCTTGAAAACGCCTTCTTTTTCGTGTTCCAGATTGACAGACAGTTGGTTCAATCCGAAATCGAGCGGTAGTTGGTCTTCAAAGATTAGCTCACCTTTGATGGACTCCAGCGAATAGCTCAACTGGCCTCCGTTTAGTGCATCGATGTTCAAACTGAACGACCCTGTCGTTGTCGTATTGGTCATCGAAACCACCATAAACTCGTTCATCAACACCTTATCAACTTTGACGGTTTGCGAAAAACTCGCGGTACCGTCGGTATCCAACTGCCGCAAGCGGTAGAAAGATTTCTGATCCGTGGCATTAACATCGAGGAAGCGATAGGCGCGTTGATCATCCGAATCGCCTGCGGCTTCTACAACTCCTACATCCTGGAATTGCACACCGTCAATCGATTTTTCGACTACAAATCGTTTGCTGTTGTCCTCTGAAGCCGTGCTCCACTCCAGCAAATGGCCAATCATATGCTCATTGGCCTTCAACGGCGTAGCATAAATAACCTCTGCGTCCGCTGGTGGTGCAGTCATACAGAAAGACAGCAGCAGCAATAAGCATGATCGCCGAATGCTGAAAATGTTGGTAATTTTCCTCATAGTAATGGAAATGGTTTAAAAAAAGAATACTTTTTGCTATAAATAAAAATGTCGTAAAGGCTGCTTATTAATGAAAAGTTAAAGTAGATTTTGTGACGGGATAATTGGTTAATGATTAGTTAATTCCCTTTCTTTTTAGTGCCTCCGGCTGTATAATTGTAGATATGAATTTATACACCATGTGAATTTAACCCTGTTGGGCTATGCCCAAATCTAAATCATCAATTCATGAAAGCAAGTTCCATCCTCGGTATCCTTAGCCTCCTTCTAATTGGCCTGAGTTCCTGTAGTCCTAAACTGACCCCTTTCACCCAAAGACTTTACGAAGAAAATCGCTGGACGAATGAAGAATTAAAGCGTATCCAGTTCTATCTCTCGGAAGATATAGTCCTGCGCAGAGAGGTCTCTGGAGGATCGTCTGAAATTATCTCTGGAGAAATTAAGATGGTCGATGGCCAAAAGGTAGAGGAAATCGTCATCCGCAAAGGAACGCCGGGAGTATTCGTCTTTAGTCCCAAATCTGAACGCTTTGCCGTCAGCTTTGAAGGAGGCTCGGATGAACGCTACTTGATGTTTGGCCCCAACCCCAAGAACGGCAATCGCTATGCCTTGCTGGCCTCTAACTGGCGTCGCCGTCGCGGGCAGGTCACCTATGATGGTCGCAAGTACTACACGCCCGGCGAGAGCGCCTACGCCAGCCTGCTGGTCGACCTCAAGCGCGTGCGGAAAGTCTCTGTAAAATCGCGAACGGCCAAAGGCCGCACCGTACGCTAATAACGGTTGAGCCCCTTGAGGAGCGGAACAAAGCGGAAAGCAGCCAATTGTTCTTCCTGATAATGATCGGCAGAAAGTCGGGTGATTTTGAGCATATACTGCACCTTGCTATCGCCGACCGGAATCACCAGTATTCCTCCGACACGGAGCTGTGTTTTCAGTGCCGGAGGAATGCTTCCCGCTCCCGCTGTCACAATAATCTTATCGAAAGGGGCATACTCTGGTAGCCCCTTACTCCCGTCTCTGAAAAAAGTCCGGATATTGCCGAAAGAATGTTCCGCAAAAAGGCGCTTGGCCTGCTTGTACAGGGCCTCCTGTCGTTCTATGGTAAATACCCGAGCGCCCAGCGCACCAAGAATCGCGGCCTGATAGCCCGATCCTGTGCCAATTTCCATCACCTTATCTCTTTTTTGAATCTCCAATAACTTGGTTTGGTAGGCTACTGTGTAGGGTTGAGAGATGGTTTGTTCATTGCCGATGGGAAATGCCTTATCCTGGTAGGCCCATTCTTCGAAAGCTTTTTCGAGAAAAAAATGGCGGGGGACCGCCCACATTGCTGCCAGCACCCGTTCATCCTGGATACCTTTCTGCTGCAAGGAGCGCAAAAGCTGTTTCCTCAAGCCCTTATGTCTATAGGAATCTTTCAAATTAGTGTTTCTTGAGCCATAGCAATTATTAAAGTACCGGGCAATTTAGTAATTTTACAGCAGTAATTTGCACCTGTACTTCTTTACACATTCAAGTTATTTCGCTTTTCACACACAAACCACTTTTGAGTATGACAACTATTAAATTCGGTACAGACGGCTGGCGGGCCATTATCGCCAAAGATTATACCGTCGATAATGTTCGGCGCGTCGCCGAAGGAACCGCACTATGGATGAAACAAAAGGGTTACTCTAAAGTCGTTATCGGCCACGATTGCCGCTTCGGAGGAGCTATGTTCGCCGAGACTACCACTCGGGTACTAGGTGCCCACGGTATTAAAGTCAACTTGGCCAAAGGCTTCGTTTCTACGCCGATGGTTTCGTTGGGTGTCGTCAAGACCAAATCTGATCTTGGTGTCGTTATCACCGCTAGCCACAACCCGCCTTCTTACAATGGCTATAAGCTGAAGTCCAACTACGGCGGCCCAACCATCCCAGCTGACATCGCTGCTGTAGAGGACCTGCTGCCCGACAGCCCCAGCACCGAACTGGCCGAACTGGACGCGATGTTCGAAGAAGGCTTACTCAACTATATTGACCTCGAAGAAATCTACCTCAAGCACGTTGAGGAGAATTTTGATATGGAAACCATCCGCAGCGCCAAAGTCAAAATGGCTTATGATGCCATGTACGGTGCCGGACAGAGCGCCATGCGCCGCCTGCTACCCGATGCGGTACTGCTGCACTGCGATGACAATCCTTCTTTCCGTGGGCAAGCCCCGGAGCCGATTCACCGCAACCTGGGCGAACTGTCTGAATTGATTAAAAACGACCCCAGCATTGATCTCGGTATTGCCAATGATGGCGACGCGGATCGCATCGGTATGTACGATTCTGACGGTAACTTCGTCGATTCTCACCACCTCTTGTTGCTGCTCTTACTGTATATGTTCAAGTACAAAAACTTAACTGGTAAGGTGGTCGTTACCTTCTCCGTAACCGACAAAATGCGCAAGCTGGCCGAGCATTTCGGACTCGACTTTGAAGTGACCAAAATTGGCTTTAAATACATCGCAGAAATCATGACGCAAGAGGATGTACTCGTCGGTGGCGAGGAGTCCGGTGGTCTGGCCGTCAAAGGCCATATCCCCGAACGCGACGGCATCTGGATGGGCCTACTGATCCTCGAATTCATGGCCAAAACTGGCAAGTCGCTTAAGGAGTTGATCCAGGAAGTCTACGACATCGTCGGCCCCTTCTCCTTCGATCGCGATGACCTGCACATCAAAGAAGAACAAAAGCAATCCATTATCGCCCAGTGCAAGGCTGGTGCCTACTCTGCCTTCGGCAACTATCAGGTCCAGTCTACGGATACCATCGATGGCTACAAATACTTCCTCAGCGATACCGAGTGGCTAATGATCCGTCCCTCCGGTACAGAGCCCGTACTCCGCGTCTACGCTCAAGGACCTACGGCTCAGGACGTCAGAAGCATCCTCGATGCTGCGCAGCAGACCTTGCTAGGTGTTGAGGTGTAGCTACTGCGTTTACTTACGGACTTGGAATGGAAAATGCCTGGTGCTTTGCACCAGGCATTTTTGGTTGACGGATTGCGCGGCATCGCCATCCCTTCGAGACCTTTGGCGCTTTGGTTGACGGTGGACGGCCTTTTGTGGTGGTTCGTGGGCTCCGCACTTTCTGTGCCCTTCATCCCAAGTCCTTACCCGCGTGAGGCCGTCTACCGTCCACCGCTAGATTTAGCACTCGCTAAATCTAGCCCTTGAAGACTAGCTTGGTCTCATCTTCAAAGTGACAACGCATCCACTCTGGCAGTGGGTCGCCATCCTCGGTAACGAATTGTACATCGCCATTGTCTAGGACGCGGTATTTCCAGAAGTGCATTTTGCCTTTTCCGCTGATGTAGGAGCCGAAGCGCAGGACGTATTCGACCTCCCAGCCGTCGTGTACGCGGGAGACGTTGATGTCGTTGCCGCCCAGCTCGGGGATGCCGAGATCAATATCTTTGATGCCTTCGATGTTGTAGAACTCATTGGCTAGGGCCGCCATGTTGAGCGGTTCCTTGGAGCGAATGGTGATGGCGTCCTGGGTATCATTCCATTGGACATGCTTATCGATAATCAGGTCGAACTCATCCAGCAGCTCGTTGATTTCTTGGCTTTCGGTTTCGCTGATGCCTTCTTGGAGCGGCGCGGCCCAGGCCACATCGCGATCAAAAATTAACATCAGGCGGTCGATGGAAGGGTTGGGAAAGGTATGGATATTGCACTTGGCAATGGCTTTGGCCTTCTCATCTCTCATGTAAATATTGGTGAGTAGGCGGTAGATATTATCGATGTTATTATAGGGAATAATAATATTCTGATACCGTAGGTCTTCCGCTTTGGCCTCGATGCGGAGGGCCAGGCGCGCGGCGTCCCGTTTGAACTTGCGCATCAATCGCTTTGGAATTTCGGATCTCAGCTTTTCTTCCTCTCCGGCATTGCTGGCCAAGACCGGTTGAGCCGATTGAGCCAGCATTGGAGCACTGCCCGAAGACAGGGAGAATACAAGACAACAGGCAACTAGTCGCAACAAAAACTTCATCTGTTCTTTCATCGATATTCGATTGTAAAGTTTGACTTAATTTATTAGATCGCGGCCTGTATTTTCAGATTGTTGTATAAAATGTGTGACTTCTGTATTTTTTCAAATCAGTTAAAACAATGGGCTATTCGGCGGTTTTTTGCCGAAATAAGTCTTGAAAAGGGGGATTCAAGTGACTTTTTTATCAGGACGATCACTAGGATCAAAATTGATAGCACTTTACGTTTTTTCCTTTCGATGGACGCCAGCCGGGTACTCCGCCGTCGCCGCTGAACAATTCGAATGGGTTGACTTTCAAACCGACATAGAAATCTGTACCGGTGAAATTTGAACGGCGGGTTATGCTGCCTATGTTATCTGAACCAATAGTCAGAAAACCTATCCGTGCACTCATACCAATTCGAAAATCGCGCCAATTATATAAAACTACGGGCACGGAGGCGCCAAACCAGCGGTGTTCAAATCGAGGAGTGAGGGCCAATAGATTATTGCGCTCTATAGTATTGCCAAGCAAGTTTATCGGAAGCCGCTGTACGAGCAGGGCATGGGCGTAGAAGTTAGGGGCGATATTGTAGTCGGCTTGCAAGTTGAGGGCGGCGGGCAGCCAGATACTGAATTCTCGGGCGACTAGTGAGGCGGTAGGATCACCTAGGACTTGCTCACTTATGGTATTGGTATAGTCTTCCACTGTTTCGAATCCATTGTAATCGGTACCGTCGATACTGACGGCGTTTGAGAGTTCGAGTCGATGTAGCTCTGCACTGTTGTTGAATTTGATGCGGCCGAAATCGACGATGGCGGCGCTGAATTTCCATAGGTAGCTGTCCTCGGAGCCATCGAGCGTGTAGGTGAAACCCAGGTCGACCGCCAAGCCTCCGCCATTTCTTTCCCGATTAAAATCTTCGCCATCGGTATTGCCGGTGGTCAGTCCGAACTCGACGGCGGCTTGACTGAAGGAGAAGGTATCATTGGGCAGCTCCGTAAAGCTGATGTCTGCTTGGTTTTCAAAGAAAAAGGCTTCGTAGCCGTTGAGGAATTTCAGGGAGATACCTAAGCCTAGCTCGCCGCGGGCGGTGGGTTGGCCGTAGGCGTAGTTGAGGCCGATTTCGCTCCAGGCCATCCCTGCGACTTGGAAGGCTGGGATGTCGATGGGGTCGCCCAGGGCCGTACGTTCGATGTTGTAATAACTCAAAGAAGCCGGAATCTTCTGCGCACTGACGGCCGTGCGGACATTGGTGAATAGACCAAAAGAATGTACGCCATCCAGATTGACCATAAAAGAAGGGCCGGTGATTGTGGTCAGCGTTGACGCGTAGCGATTGCGATTATCGTCAAAATAATCCAAGATCAGCACATCCGGATCGATTTGCGACTCATTTTCAAAATCCGTCATTGGACGAATGTTATCCGTGTTTTTGAGTATATCGATCAGATTGGTGTTGCGGATGAAGGCATAATTATTTTCTGTAAAGTGGCCAAAGGAAATTAGATTGACATCCCAGCTGAATTTGCTGGTTAGATTATTGGCCGGATTGAGCAGTAGGCTATTGACTCCCGAATAGTTATCCGTTCTTAAACCGATTTGCTCTTGTGCTTCTAACTGATGAATAGTCAGCATCATCAGTAGGATGACTACGATGTTGTAGAATCTCATTGGTGTATACTTTTATACCTGCCCCGATAGATGCATACAACATCTACCAACGGACATGAAACATTAAAGTGGAGGGAGAAAACAAAGGAATCTGCCTTCTATCCAACTAAATTTATGCCTCTTTTACAAATAGGTAGGAATGATCTTATGAAAACTGATAAGTTGAGTGTAGCAAATGATTCAACGGCAAACAACCAAGAAGTTACCGCGGAAGAAAAAGTATAGAAAGTAAACTAGTGAAGTTAAAAAGCAAATAGGACTTGCAAAAGTTGGGTATGCATTCGAATAATTGTCAAACACCATCACTTCCCTAATAGTTCCCCAATGCTCCTTTAATTTTTCTTTCTGTTTCTTTCTAGGCCATAGAGACGAATAAAAACGGGCGGATATTGTAAAGGCCGCAGATTATTCTGTGAATGCTAAGGAATAAGTGCCAAAATGCGGGGTAAAAAGATGATTAGCCCAATAATTATTGCACCGAAGGCCATGATCAATACCCCCGCGGCGGCCACATCTTTGGTTTTTTTGGCCAATAGATGGTAATCCGGCGAAACCAGGTCAGTAAGGTACTCTAGTGCTGTATTAAAAGCTTCTGCGCTCAGTACGCCAACAATGGCTAGGGTAACCAGCATCCATTCGGTGGGGCTGATGGAAAAGTAGAATCCGGCAATGATCACGACAGTAGTGGCAAAGAGGTGAATCTTGGCGTTGGGCTGACTTTTGACCAAATCAAAAAGGCCTTCGAAGGCGTAACGAAAACTATTTAAGCGCTGCTTTAGCATTGCTAAGTTCGGGATTAAAATATTGAGAATTGAACTGATAAGTGCCCGAAATACCCAGATGACTGGAAGAGTCCGTGGTAATCGTAGAGAATCCTACACATTCGAAATGGCTGGAATGGAAGATGTAATCAATTGGGTTCTGTAAAAAAGCATTAACGTCTACCTGCGTACTTCTGCGACTATCGTTGAGGTTGGCAGCTTCCTTGAGGTTTTGGATTTCTGCCCACCAAGGGGGAGCATAGTAATCACCGAAGGTCAGCAGCGGCTCTTTGATTCGATTGGCATACTCGGCGATTTGTCGCAGGTGTTGCCGCAAATCTTCATAGGCATTACTGAACAGGGGAGGGGTAGTGTGAGAACTGATAAAATAAATCTTCCTGGACATGCCCGAAGGGCGAAAGCTACCAATCAAGTTGGGAATGTCTTTATAATAAAAAGTATCGACCAGCTGTAGCGGAAATTTTGAATAAATGGCCTGGCCGTAAGGATCGAAGCGGACAATGGTACTGGAATAAGGGTACTCTCTGGACAGTTGCTCTTTGAATTGTACATCCCAATCGGGGGTGACCTCCTGAATGGAAACCAAGTCGGCCTCAGCATCCAAAATCGAGTTGATCATCCCCTCGTAATTGTTCTCATCGGAGGCAGAGACATTGAAATGAGCAATTTTGAATACCGCATTACTGGTTTGTGCAGGCAACCGTAGGTCGGCATTGGAGGCATATTTCAAAAACATACACAAACCCGCACAGCAGGCAAAACTGGTGAACATCAGCCGGGGTTGGCGGATAATGAGAAAGAAAATGCCCAGTACCAGATAGCTCAACATGATGTGAATGGCAAAGCTAGCGCCCATCTTGAACAGAAAGTAATTGGGCGTAAAAATACAGATCAGTGCTCCCGCTATAATCAACAGGCTTAATCCCCATTGGACTGATTTGTAGTTGAACAGTTTGGTAACCATATTGCGGGCAAAGATAATTATTTTCTCTATGTAATAAGGGGCTGGCTTTTAATTTTTTATGTTAATGACCGCATTGGTCAAATTATTAATCCAGCTGCCCTGCCAGGACGCAAGGCTCTTTGAAATACTGGGTATCTCCTTCGGGGGTAAATAGCTCAATCCAGATGACGTAGATGCCCAGTCGCGCCCGGTCATTATCCGCTGTAGTCCCATCCCATTTGAAGCTACCCTCAGCGGCTAGCAATTCGTTGCGCACCAGGGTCCGAACCTCCCGGCCTTCGGCATCAAAAATCTTAATATTCGCCGTATAGCCCACCTGGTCCGTCGCGTAGTTGATCTGCAAAAAATCCTCAAAGCCATCGCCATCTGGTGAAAGCCTAGGGTTGGGAATCGAAACGACCTCCGGCCCCCCGCCCGCATTGGCCAGAAACTGCGAATTCTGATAAGTCGGCGTAGCAAAGCCCACCGATTCGGCTGCCGAATGCCAGTTGGCTGCCGAGGAGGTTACACCTGAAGGGTCGATCCGCTCCAGTGAAACGCCACGGCGTACGTCCAACAAAGCGTGGTGAAAAGAGCGGCTGTAGGCCAGTTCATCAATCACTAAAGCGCCCGAAGGGCCAGCGGTGTAGAGCACCACCGTGTCGGCCCGGCTATCGTAGGAAGGCAGGTCGCTGGCGACATAAGCCTCGGGATGTTGACTAAAATAGCGCTGCTGAATATCCAGCGGATCAGGGCTGACGACAACATACTCGCCGGGAAAGAGCAGATAGTCGCTTTCTATCGGAGAGACATCATCGATCTGTCCCAGCAGATCGCGGCGAGCAAAAATCAGGTCGTTGAGGTTGGCGATTTTAGCCGAGCGGTTGTAAAGCTCCACAAAGCGTTTGCCGCCGGTACCGGGCTCGTAGAGCAATTCGTTGATCACCAGATCGCGCGCTTCCAGCTCCTCTGGAAGGCCGAAGCGCGTCGTATTCTCCGCACCAAAGGCATTCCCTAGGCAGTCCGTCAAGCCATCGCGCACCTGAACCTCGTAGACGGTGCCGGGAGCAAAGTCCTCCTGAACCTGTAGCACCAGGGTGGTAAACAGCGGACCCTCGGGCGTGGCGCTGATGATATTTTGCCCATCAATTTCAAAATTAGCGACATCAAGCCCAGTCATTTCATTGACCGATTCATCAAAATAGAGCCTTACGCTGTTCGAGCTGACCGGAAAAGCCCGCAATAAGATCGATCCTTCATCGTCGGCTTCGTTTTGTAACACGGAATTAGGCTGCCCCGGGCTTCCTCCCGTCGGCGAAACGCTGGCCTGCCAATTGGCCTGCCCTGAGCAAGGGGCATTGGGTCGTATCAACTCTAAAGACCAGCCTCCATCGTCCTTCCCAGCGTCGAGGTACCAAGCACTGGTATAGAAAACGGCATGGAGGAATTCCCCCTCCGCATTCATCAGTTCCAGATCGTCATCGCTGTTGCCCAGGCCCGGGAAGTTGCTGACGGCGAGGGTGTCGCCGAAGGCACTGAGGCCGGAGGTACTGCGGTCTTGCAGGATGACATAGCTGTCGGGCAAAAGGGTGTAGGCGGGAAGTAGCACCTCGCTGCTGCGGTCCGCCAGGCTGAAATTTTCCAGGTTGATGATTTTATCGCTTCGATTGTATAGCTCGACGTACTCTGCATTAGGGAGGCCGATGGTCGCACCGCCATCCAGGGTGGGATCGGCCATGATTTCGTTGATCAGGATGTCGTAGGCGGTGGCGGTCTGGAATTCGATGAAGGTGAAGCTAGCTTGTTGGGGAGGGCTGAGGTTGCCTGCGGCATCGCTGAGGTTGGCCACTTCGATGGTGTAGTCTTGCGGGCTTTGCAGCGGGCTGGCCAGGGTAAGGCGCAGGGCGGTAGGATCTCCGGGAAGCGGTGTAGCCGTCGCTGGCTGACCAATGCCATTGTTGATGCTGTAATTGGCGGTATTGCCGACGGAGGCAGGAGTCAGGGCCTCATCAAAGCGCAGCTCCAATTGCTCGGCGTCGATGATGTCCACGCTGAGGAATTGAGGGGCAGTGAGGTCGGGTACCAGTTCGGAGATTTGAATATCATCGAAAAGGAAAAGGTCAACTCTGCTGGCAGTATATTTGGTATAAAGGCCAAAGAAGCCGCTGCCGCTGCCGTAGGTGGCGTCGGTGACGCTAGCTTCCGTTTGAAAGTTGTTACCGCCATTGTAGTCGGCTCGCAGGAGCCATTCACCGGTTGCGGAGCGGCGCACCTGAAGGCGGGCGAGCGCAGGCTCGCTGCCCAGAACAGGGGAGCCGCTGGCCAGGAGGGTGGCATTACCCGCATCCTGGCGGAAAAAGCGCAGGGCGTCGCCGCTGCCCGATTCGCCAACTTCGAGGTAATAGCCATTGGCATTGAGCAGGTCAGCATCGTCTGCTTGTAAGTAGAGGCGCAGCTGATTAGAAGCCGAAGGGGCGAAGTCCAGCCGGAAGAAAAGCGTCCATTCCAGGCTATCGGGGTAGTCCACAGCGGTGTAAAGACTAGAGCTTCCTGCCGCTGCCGCCTGCAATTGCAGTTCGGCTTGCGGGTTGATGATAAAATTACCGAGGTCCCCCATCCAGCTTGGATTGTTGTTGAGTTCTCCATCTGAGAAGTCGTCGTTCAACTGCGCACAGAGCAGTGCGGGGCAGAGGAGGAGAAGGAAGAATAGCGGTCGGTAGTTCATAAATCAAAAATAGCAATAAAATAAAAAACCACTTATCTTTGGTGGCTCGGAAAATATATTATTCACCATTTCTTAGCAATAAATTAAAATATGAAAGTTGCAGTTGTAGGCGTAACAGGGTTAGTTGGTACGGTCATGTGCGAAGTTTTGAATGAGCGCAATTTCCCCATCAGCACCTTTTTGCCCGTAGCCTCGGCCCGTTCTGTCGGTAAAAAGCTGAAATTCAGAGGGCAAGAACACCGCATTATTGGATTAGAAGATGCTGTTGCGGCCGCGCCGGACCTCGCTATTTTTTCTGCGGGAGGCAGCGTATCCAAAGAGTGGGCGCCGCGTTTTGCGGCCGTAGGCACGACGGTGGTCGATAATTCCTCGGCTTGGAGAATGGACCCCAATAAAAAGCTGATTGTTCCCGAAATTAATGCCGATCAATTGGAAGATACTGATTTGATCATTGCCAATCCCAATTGCTCGACCATCCAATTAGTCGTCGCATTGGCACCACTGCATAAGGCCTTCGGCATCAAGCGACTCATCATTTCCACCTATCAATCCATTACCGGCACGGGGGTAAAAGCGGTTAATCAGTACGAGGCGGAGAAAAAAGGCGATGCAATGCCTGCCGATCAAATGGCTTATCACCATCCCATCTTTGACAATTGCCTGCCTCACTGTGATATTTTCCTGGAGAATGATTACACCAAAGAGGAAATGAAGCTGGTCAATGAGACCCGTAAGATTCTCTCCGATGATAGCCTGCGCATTACGGCTACCGCAGTACGCGTACCGGTACAAGGAGGGCATTCCGAAAGTGTCAATGTAGAGTTCCATCATCCCTTTGAAGTTGAGGCTGTTAAAGCCATGTTGAGTGAATCGCCGGGCGTAATTGTAGAGGATGACATTGCTCAGAATAAATACCCTATGCCTCGTTTTGCTAAAAATCGGGATGAGGTATTTGTGGGACGTATTCGACGAGATGATTCTGCCGAAAATGCGCTCAATTTGTGGGTTGTAGCGGATAATCTTCGCAAGGGAGCGGCCACCAATGCGGTACAAATTGCGGAATATCTGGCGGCCAACAACAGAATTGGAGCGGCACGGATCAGCAGCTAATAGCCTCAGTGTGTTTATTTTACTAAAAAATAATGCAGCTATTGATTTAACAAAAAATTTGAGGTTTAGCCCTTAATTTATTATTTTTAGATGTAATTTAATGTCAAAAGACTAGCATTTTGGCAGTATACATCATACGGATAGCGGAATTATGTGATGAACTTGTCTAGTAATTGATTAACTGAACACTTGAACCATGAAGACCAAACTCGTACTCTGGGGAACAAATGAGCAGGAGGAAAAAGTATTGATTGCTTTGGAATTGAAACCCAAAGAAAATAAGGTCAATGTCTATGTTTTTCCTTCTCAAGTAGCCACCGAAGAATTCGGACAATTATTGCTCAATGAATGGCGCAATGACCAGGAAGTGACTTTCCCCGAAGGCTACACTCAAACGGAAAGAGAGCTTTCAGTAACCGAAGGCTTACTGCCTGATAACCTCAAAGTCGATCGCGGCGACATTGTTCAAAGAGCACAGACGGAGTGGCATTTCGTCGTTCTGTCCTCCAAGCTCAACGAAGCCTACGAGTCCGAACTCAATGAATTGCGCGAACGCATCGACAAGCTGAGTTCCTACGATTCGGAAGTTTGGGATTCCCTCAAGGGCTTTTGGTCCAAAGTTCAGGAGCAGGTTCGGGACCGCAATCTGTTTAGAGACCACGCCAATTCTCTCCGCGATAATACCAATGCTTTATTTGCCAGACTCAAGGAAATGCGTGCGGCACTGGATGAAGAGTTCCAGACGATGTCGAAGGGGCACTATGAGAAGTTTATGGGAGCATTGGAGGAAGTGGAAGGCAAGATTAAGCAAGAACTGAAGTTACAGAACGTTTTTGAGGAACTCAAGAAGATGCAACGCCGCTTCCGAGATACCAAATTGACACGCGAACATCGTCTCAAAGTCTGGGAGCGTTTGGACGCGGCTTTTAAGGCGGTTAAAGAAAAACGCTTTGGGCCGAATGCTGGTGGGGATAATTCTCCGCTGGAGCGCCTGCAGCGACGTTATGATGGGCTGATTGCCGCTATTGAGAAGATGCAGAAGTCTATTCAGCGCGACCGCGACGACCTGGATTTTCAAAATCGTAAGATCGCTAATACGGATGGTCAACTAGAGGCCCAGATTCGTCAGGCGAAAATCAAAATGATCAAGGAGCGCATCAGCTCGAAGGAGGAAAAGCTCGGTGAGATGATGCAAACCAAGGCGGAGCTAGAGCGTCGTAAGGAAAGCCAGCAGGAGAAAGAAGCCCGCCGCGCGGAGCGCGAGCGCCACGAAGCGGCCAAGGCTGCGGCTAAAGAGAAAATCGCTCAAGAGATCAAGCTCAAGGCCGAAGAAGCGCTCAAAACGGATGAGCAGGCAGAAGGAGAAGGAAATGGGGAAGCTACACCAGCGGCCGAAGAGAAGAAGGAAGAATCTATGGTGGACGCCATCAGCACGACGGTGGGAGAAGCCCTGGAGGATGTTGTGGATACGGTGAAGGCTGTAGCGGAGGTTGTTGGTGGCAAGCTAGGAGAATCTGTAGCGGAACTGAAAGAAAAGGTGTCGGAATTCACGGAATCTGTGAGTAGCGAGGATACCAATAGTGAAGAGGCGGATAAAGCGGAGGAGTCAGCCCCCGCGGCGGATAACCTCAAGGCGGTAGAGGGCATTGGCCCGAAGGTCGAAGAGGCGCTTCACCAGGGCGGTATCAAGTCTTTCGCTCAATTGGCCGCGACCAGTGCTGCGGATATTAAGGGAATTTTGGCTGCCGCAGGCACGCAGTTTAATCGCCATGATCCGACGACTTGGCCGGAGCAGGCTCGTTTGGCTGCCGCAGGCGAGTGGGAAAAGCTCAAAGCCTGGCAAGATGAACTGGATGGCGGTAAGGTTGTTGCTAAGAGCGAGGAAGAAGAGTAATTCTAGTTGCTATTATATCGAAAAAGGTGTCGGATATTGATGTATCCGACACCTTTTTTGTTGGAGGAAGAGTAACGCAGCGGCGACGATTGCCGCCGCTACAAGTATTCTTAGCGAATAATGATTTTCTCTACAACATTCCCCTGTGCAGAAGTTACCTTAATGAAGTAGAAGCCAGCAGGTATATTGCTGACATCCATCGTCAGGGTCTGCATCGTTGTGGCTGTGTTCAGCACCTGGCTGTTCACCTCGCGGCCATCAATAGTCACCAGACTCATCGTAGCCGACTCGCTGCGATCGTTGATGATGTTGATGTTGAGCAAGTCTTCCACAGGGTTGGGGAAGATATTGAGGCGTACGGCTGATTGCAGCGGATCGTTAGTAGAGGTACCAATTACGGATTCTACGATAGATCCACGGCCGTTTGGCATTGCACAGTTTTCACCTGCGTTGTCTGCGTTCACGCAAGCCTCACTGGTATAGTTGGTCATATCCATAAATTCGATGTCATCAACGGTCCAACCATTATAGACTGCCGAAGGATCATCGTCCATATCTGTTCCAAAGTTAAAGCGGAAATAAATCTCTTCATTTCTGAAATCGCTTAGATCGATGAAGGTCTCCACCCAATCATCCGTCTCTCCCCAGAAGGTAAAGAGGTTAGGAATGGCAAAGGCATCGTAGTCGATAGGGCCATCATAATGCCCACGGAAAACCCGCTCATCGAGGTTTTGGTACAAACTTCCATCAATTGGATCATCATCTGTTGTCAGCTGCACCAAGCCACCATCAAACCCGGGCTCTGTATCATACTTGTGTACAAAGCGCAGTACGGGCGTCCGCCCTTGCAAGGTGATGGGATCAAGGTAAATCAGGTGTTGGATACTTTCCATGGGCAAGCCATCGACGTGCCAGGCCGACGAGCCTTCGAAGACCTCATCGCTGCTGATGGACCAAACGTTGGTCGGCAGGTTTCCGGCCTCGCCGATCGGGCGTGGGAACCAGGTGCCAGGATTTTCCTCGGCAGGGTCGTAGAAGATTTCGTAGGAGGGGCGATTGGCGCTGGACATCACCTGGTAGGAGAAGCTGAGTTCTTGCTGGCTGGGCATATCTGGCAGTTCGATAGACAGCATATCTCCAGCTTCGGAGGCGGTGTAGCCGCCGGTGACAGAGCCGCCAACAAAGGTGGTATGCTCAGGAATAATATCGCTTACAACGACATTGGTAGCCGTTTCGTCCGTGTGATTAGTGACTGTGATGGTGACCGTAATAGCGTCCCCAGCCTGGATTTTCGGCGTCATGGCCTTAGCAATCTTCAATTCCTTAACACAAGTTGGCAGCGGATTAAAGTCTTCACGACCATCGGCAGAACTGAAGGTGTTGCCTTGATCGGCTAAATACCCCAGTCCTCTTCTGGCAAAAACTTCCCAAATCATACATTGGTTAGCTCCATTGAAGAGTTCCTGATCAGCCATCAGAATGGCGTCGCGGCCGTCTACGAATCCCGGTAAGCAGGGTAGATTTTTCATCCCATCCATCACCAGTTGTACCGCCATATTGTTACCAGCGGTTTTATCATTCCGGTCAGCATTCCATCCGTATTGTTCAGAGAAGGCCCAGTACATATCCCAAATCATAGAACACCATATCGATCCAACCCCATGAGGCACAGAACGCTGGTTAATATCTCCATAAGTATCAGGGTTGATGGACATGTCAGTAGAGTAGGGGAAGGTACGAATTCCACGACCTTCTTGCTCTTGGCGTAGCACATAATTGCCGATGCCTCTACTTTCTGTTCCATCCTCACCGGGATTAACCGTGGTGATGAGGCTGAAAAAGTCACTCCAACCTTCGCCCATTTGCTCACCGTCGACGTCAGCTGTACCATTGCGGAGGCAGCTAATATCAGAGGGGCCACCCACCAAGCGGATAGAAATCCCGTGAGCATACTCGTGAGCAATAATTCCATTATCAAAATCGCCATCTATAAATTCTGGACCCGTCGTTGGAGGGGGTTCCATTGTAACGGTGAGGCCCTCGCCAGCAAATTCTCTAAGCACGGCACAGTCGGAAGAGGACATCATAACTACAGGGATAGTTACCTGTGCGCCTACCAATCCTGGAGCCATACCGAAGGTCGTTTCTTCAAAGTTACAAATGATTACGCCGATAGCTCCCGCTTGCTCTGCATTGAGGGCCTTCAATCCAAACTGGCAAACTCCACGATCGATAATGGCAATCTTACCGTCTAGTTCGTCGGCATTGACGATAGTCTCACAACCATCCGTAAATGAAGGGCCAGGGTTGTTATCTACGGCAATGACGGCTTCGCCAGAAAAGGTATTGGTAGCAGAAATTTGCGCGCCCCATTCAGCAGCAGGAGAGACATTGTAGCGCCCCGCGACTGCATCCGGTGCAGTTACATTGACGAGTCTTGGCGTACCACCATTTCTATCCCAGAGGAACATATTGATTCGAGGAGCAAAACCCTCCGGAGTAGGTTCAAAATTGGCATTATTGCGAGTCCCTTGATTAAATTGAGACTGCGCCTGTGCAAAGATAGGGTCAGCTCCTATCCCGCCTTTGCCGTAATTGTTCTGCTGAAAATTTCCCGCAGGTTCGTCAAATCCGTAGGAATAAGCAATATCGTGCAGTTGGTTAACCGTATAGAACAGATTAACAACTGCTGCTGCGTCGTAATCATCAATACTACCATCCAGATTGATTGGCGTATCGAATAGTAATTCCTGACCGCCATCCACTTCAAAAACAGCATCAAAATTACCATCATTATTGGTATCGATGGAGTCTGGAATATCTCGATTTTGTCTATTTAGGAAAGAAAAGGTGTTGTTTCCTCTTGTAATAGTAAACTCGTGTCCGTCGGCCCCATCTATATCATGCCAGCCATAGGGAGAGGCATCAGGATCGGCCGGATCGATCTCTAGCGTACGGTCGCCATAGAGTGGGCTTTCGGTAGGTAGCCCGTATACACGGTAAGAGCCGCCCATCGTTGCAGCTGCATTCAGTTTTTCCATACCCTCTTTTACCTCCACTGACTTAGGGAATGTCTTTTGCTGTTGGGGGGCTTCGCAAGAGGTATCGTGGCTGTGGGCGCTGTGTAAGACAATATCTTGGCTACTGAAGACTTCACCACTTACGGCGTCGACCTTAATGTGCATATGCTGATCGCTGTCGGCTTTCATCAGGTTGACATTCCACACTAGGTGTACTCTGCCTTTCTTGTCCAAAATGTAGTGGAGCTTGGTGTCAATATTACGTTTGGAAATGCCTTCTTTTTCAAAGCGATAGGCATATTCTCCGGTCTGATGCGGCTTTTGTAGCTGGCGGGGGAGAGCAATTTCCATAGAGGTTGCCGCCACGGCTAGTGCCTGCTCTGGGCCAATGGCCGCCTGTTCAGCGTTGACTTTGGCAGCTAGATTGGGTAATAATCGGTGGCCAATGTTGGTGGCCTTGCCATCGGCGGTGATGCCAACATTGATCAGCCCACCTTGGAGTTCGATGCCATTGTGGCGCTGAATTAAGTAGACACGGGTCTTACCGCTATGTTTATCGGTATACATATCCGTGATGGCTAAATCGGCGATGTCCGCCTCGGTCAGATTCCAGCTGATCCGATTGTCTTCGATGTGTCGCAGGGCTATGTCCAGGGCCGTTTGTGACTGCGACCAGAGGGTCGAACTCCCACAAAGCAACAATAGTAGAAGGAACCAATGAGTAGTAAAATTTTTAATCATTTTGAAAGCTAGATTTTATTGATTTGTAAGTACCGCTTAAAATTAACTAAAATTCGAGGGCTTAGCTGGAAAATGGAGATTGTAATTAGACACTTGCCGACAAATAGGGCATCCTGTGCTTTCCGCTAATTCCGCGCCGGAGTATGTTTTTTGTCAGAAAATGGCGACCTTGGCTTTGATGAGTAAAGAGAAAAATACCTTGATTTACGGCCGACATCCGGTCCTAGATGCCATTCAGGCCGGTCAGACAATGGATAAATTGATCCTGCAGCAGGGCATCAGAGGGCCATTTGAAAAGGAAGTGCGGCAAATCAGCAAGCAGTACAAAATTCCGGTGCAGGTGGTACCCAAAGAGCGGATGAATAAAATCACACGGGGTAATCACCAAGGCATTATCGGCTTTTTGGCCCTGATTGACTACCACCGCCTGGGGGATATTTTGCCGATGGTGTACGAACAGTCGGAGGTGCCTTTATTGCTTTTGCTGGATGGGGTGACGGATGTGCGCAATTTGGGGGCTATTGCTCGCTCGGCGGCTTGCTTCGGGGTCCACGCCATCGTAGTGCCGCGCAAAGGCTCGGCGATGATCAATGCCGAGGCGATCAAGACTTCGGCGGGGGCGCTGACCAAGATTCCGGTTTGTCGGGAGGATAGCCTGCTGGCGGCCGCTGAGATGCTACAGCTCTCTGGGGTGCAGTTATTCGCTAGTAGCTTGCGGGCCAATCAGAAGATGTACGATCTGGACTTCGGTGGCCCTACGGCGCTGGTGATGGGTTCGGAAGATCGGGGGGTGAATAGCAATTTGCTGAAGCTGGCCGATCAGACCTTTATTATTCCGCAGCGCAGTACGGTCGATTCTTTTAATGTTTCGGTGGCAGCGGGGATTATGTTGTACGAGGTAAGCCGACAGCGGGGGATTTAGGAACGCCGAAATTGAAATTTCCGTTGTGAGGGTATTACTGTACAATAGGTCAAAAAATGGAAAAATTAAAGCGCATTGATGTAGTCGATTTACTGCCTTCTCTTGATTCCCTTTTGATTAAATTACTGGAAGGGCTGGACCCTAAAGATTGGGATCGGCAAACCATCGCTCCACAGTGGAAGGTCAAAGATGTTGCTGTGCATTTACTCGACGGTAACCTTCGAACATTGTCCATGTTGAGGGACCGGTACTACGGTGAACCAGCGGAGCATATCCATTCTTATCAGGATTTGGTTCATTTTCTCAACCAGTTGAACGCCGACTGGGTAAAGGCCACCAGGCGGCTGAGTCCTAGAGTTATTATTGATTTATTAAAAACCTCTGGGCAAGAGTACTGTCAGTTTCTAAGCACTTTAAATCCCGGTGATAAAGCGGAATTCTCGGTGGCCTGGGCCGGCGAGCAGCTGTCTCAGAACTGGTTTCATATCGCTAGAGAATATACCGAAAAATGGCATCATCAGCAGCAGATCAGATTGGCGGTGCAGAAGGAGGATGTATTGCTCAAACACCAATGGTATTTTCCTTATCTCGATACTTCGATCAGAGCCTTGCCGCATCATTACCGCGATACCGCGGGGAAGCCAGGGGAGGTCATAAAGTTTAGGTTCATCGGGGAGACAGAGAAGAATTGGTTCTTGTGTTATGATGGAGGATGGCAGTTGGCCACAAGAGTAGACGAGAAGCCAGTCTGTGAGGTGAGTATTGCAGACGAGTACGCTTGGCGCATTTTTACCAAGGGGATGAAGAAGGAGAAAGCCATCAAATCTTCCAAGATTGTAGGCAAGCAGGAACTGGGGCTGCGCATATTTGATATGATCGCAGTGATGGCTTAGACCATGCTTGGCGGTGGTGCTTTAGAAGCGAAAAATTCAAATCTGCGGCTATATGGAAAAAGAAAGGCCCCCAGATTACTTTTAACCTGGGGGACAAATTCTTTCCACAGGACATAAGCCTATGGAGAATCAAAAACAGCAGGATATGATAAGAGAGACTATCCTAAATTAGGTATACAAAGTATCGTTTGAATCGCCGCCCTTTCGGGCCTTGAATACAGTTTCAGCCTACGCCAACCCCGTCAGTCTGCGCTTCACCTTCAGCAACCGCTTCACTTCGTTGATTTCGACAATAAAAGGATCAAATTCTTCCTGATTATCGGAGATCAGGCGAAGGTGTGTCCAGTTGTTGTAGCGATCATAACAACGCTGTACCCGCTTCACCCACACCGATTGATTAGTAACCACGGCATAGATTTCATCATCTATCATCTCTATAGTGCTTTCCAGCGGAGTACAGATGACCATATCACCAGCATTGATGGTTGGTTCCATGCTTTGGCCATTGATGTTGAAGGCCACCAGGTCACCCGATACGCCGGGGATGTGGAACCATTCATTTTCTTCCAACAGATCGACCCCTACCGTATTGCTGGCAAAGGCTTCTACGTTGGTAAATAGAATGTTTGGAGAGAAATTAATGCCTAGTGCTGAGGCCAGCCGGGTGGGGTGGGGCGTATCCTCTTGCCCAAAAGGCTCGCCTTCTCCCTGAAACATGTAAGATTCACTAACACTATAAACGGCACACAGCTTCTTAGCTTGTTCGTAAGTAATGGTACGCTTTTCGTTCAAATACAAATCCACAATATGGCCTTTCGTTCCAATCTTCTCGGCAAAGGCCGACTTGCTTTTCTGGCGATTGCTCTTGATGATTTCTCCTTGCTCGACGAGCAGGTGATAAACCGCTTGAAATCGCTTATTCAGTATTTGTCTCGTAGTTTCTTGCATTACCATTTAGCATTATCCTTACCTGCCTTACCCAGTCCTCTGCTGGGCAGACCATTATCTAATTCAAGTTGCGATTCACTATTACAAGATTCAAAGCGTCAGCTATTTGAATCACCACTACGTGGTTCACAAAATCTTCCTTTCTAAATCTCGTTCATGGCAACTTGGGTTATTTAGCAAAACAAAATACAGTGTCAAAAAGTAGAAAAGGTATCCCTGAATAAGGACGGTATGACCGTAGACAGGGATATTATTTTACAAGCACAATATAACTAAATTATTGATAAAAAAGAAAAATAAAATCAAAAAAGTTATATCGCGCTAATTAGACGGATTACTTTAAATAAGCGGGTATGCTCGTTGACATCCTCCTCAAATGGATCGAAGTCCATGTGATTAGCGGAGATGAGCTTCAGTCTTTGGATGTGCTTGTTTTGGCCATCCATCATACGCTGTACATACTTGACCCAAACCGAGCCATTGTTTTTCACAGCGTACATATCATTGTCTTTAATTTCGTGCACACCACTGATAGAGCGGCAGACCACAGTATCTCCATCCCTAATGATAGGTTCCATACTTCTTCCTTCGACCGGGAAGGCGACTAAGCCTGTGCCGCTAATACCAGGAATAGAAAAATACTCGTGCGTTTCGGCATTGCTAGCTCCTATATCGACACCAGAACCAGCAAATGCCTGAATAGAAGTGAAGAGGATATTGCCGTTGCGATAGTTGCCTTGTGCACTCTGAGGCGGCAGGTCCAGACCGAAGGGAGTGCCGATGCCATCGATCAGAAAGGATTCATTGACACCATATTCTCGGCAGATGGCCCGAGCGTGGCGATAGTCCAGTACGCGCTTATCCTTTTCGTTGAGGAAGGCCCGAACAATGTGGCCATAGGCGCGATTGCCGAGGATTTTCTGGGCAAAATCTCCCATGCCTTTCCCATTGCGGTCATTCAATATAATGTCACCGCGTTCTTGCAGAAGTTTAAATACCTGCACGAATCGCTGATTGAGTTGTAGGCGGTCTTCTCTAATCATGTGTCTTGAGGATTTTGTGATTTAAACAAAACGTATCTTATCTAGGACGCAATTTAAAACAAAATATTTTTTAAAACAAATCGTTGGCCAACTTTTTAACATATTATGATTTTGGCTCAATTGTTGTTGGCCTTTATATGTCCCAATTATCAAATAATTATTTGTTTTAATTTTTAATCCTGTTTAAAATACATATTTTTGTGAAAGGTGATTTGTGCAGGGAAAAACCTTAGGGTTGTGCGGATTACTCGGAACAAAAATTAAACATGCAATAATGGGAAAGATCATTTCTTTGCTTAATCACAAGGGTGGTGTTGGTAAAACAACGAGTGCCATCAACCTGGCCGCTGGAATGGTGGAGTTGGGCCGCAAGGTATTATTGATTGACCTCGATCCACAGGCTAATCTTACCCTTTCACTGGGTATCCCTCGTCAAAAGTATACGATCTATGAAGCCCTGCGCGGCGAATCGGAGCTGGTGCCTTACACCGTTAAGGATGGCTTGGATGTAATTACTTCTACTCTCGACCTCTCGGGGGCAGAGATGGAGCTGATCAACGAGGCCGGCCGCGAGTTTATTCTTCGGGAGCTTTTTGAACCCGTTAGAGAGGAATACGATTACATCATTATTGATTGTCCGCCTTCTTTAGGTCTGCTGACGCTCAATGCTCTGACGAGTAGCCACTACGTTTACATTCCGCTACAAACAGAGTTTCTGGCTTTGCAAGGCTTGACCAAGATCAAACAGATCATCGACAAGGTGCGCTTCCGCCTGAATCGCAAATTGACCATCGGTGGGGTATTTGCAACGATGTACGATTCTCGTAAGGTCCTCAACCGCGATGTTGTCGGTACCATTCACAAGTACTTTGGGGAGAAGGTCTTTAAGACTCGCATTCGCGATAATGTCTCACTGGCTGAAGCTCCGGCACAGCGCAAAGATATTTTTGCCTATAACCGCAATAGTAATGGCGCCAAGGATTACCTCTCGCTTTGCCAAGAAGTAATCGAACGGACCACAGAGGCCGTTGAAGCCTAAATCCACCAATGTGAGTAAGAAAAAATTTACAGATGGACTAGAGAGCCTGTTTGGGCTGGCCCTGGAGGATGACCTGCAGGAAAGCAGCCCATTGCTGGTGGATACGCGTGCGGAGAAAAGCCAAAAGGCTACCGAGCCGAAGTCTAAGGCGAAGGGTAAACCCAAGAAGCGCAAGCGCTCTTCGGGTAAAACCTTTACCTCCGACCTGGATTCGCTCTTTGAAGCCGCCGTCAGTGATGCGATAGACGCTCGGGCCAAAAAGCAGCCCGAAGCAGCGCCACGTAAGGGCAGCCCCCTAAAGCGCCTTCGCCGCAAGCCACTCAGTGGCATCGACGCTCTAATCCGTCAAACCATTTCAGATAGTAGGATTGATTACGACGACAGTGCGCCCAAAAAGCGAGTCACCTTTATTTACGATAAGCATAAGCTGGCCCGCCTCAAAGCCATCGCCAAGGTGGAGAAGGCTTACCTGAAAGACATCATCGGAAAGATTGTTTCTGAGTTTATCGACGAGTACGAGGAAAAAAACGGGAAGATCGGCTCTTAGCTTATGAAGCGGCTGGATGAATTTCGGCTATATTACAACCACAGCATTCATCCCGAGCTTCGGCGGATGGAGCGCCATCGGGTGAGACTCATTCGCTTTCTCTTTGTCTCTGTACTCCTTCTAATCGGTGTCATTGCCCTCGAAGTCTACATCAACATTCCCGCCATCACCTTCTTTATGATGGTGCCTATTGTCCTGTATCTCCTCTACCTTTCCTATCGCATTCAGCGCTTCCGCTCGACCTTCAAGCCCAATGTGATCAATCTCATCCTTGATTTTATCGATGATGGCCCCAACTATGGGACTTTGTATTACGATGCCAAGCGATCGATCCCCAAATCGCAGTTTAGGGCCAGTCGAATCTTCGAGTCTTCGGCTGATCAGTACAAAGGGGAAGACCACATCAGCGGACGAATAGGAGAGCTGAAGTTTGAGCTGTGCGAGTTGGATGTAAAAGAATTTTCCAGAGTCCGCAATCGCCTCAATTATGTTTTCAAAGGCGTCTTTATGCACGCTACGATTACCCGCGAGGTCCGAGGATCAGTTATTATCCTTCCCAAAGAATTTAAGCAGTACCTTTCGCGTTCAATAAAAGCCGCCACACTGCGCGGGGCGCATCAAGTCCATAGCGAGATATTGGATGCTCCCTTTGAGGAGGTCTTTATGACCTACGCTAGTCCCAATGCCAATCTGGCCGGTTTATTGTCCTCTCCTATGCAGAACGCCCTTGCTGAATATCGACAGCGCACCGGTAAAGAAATTTATCTTTCTTTCTTGAAAAATGAAATTTATATCGCCGTCACTGAACACAAGGACATTCTGGAACCTTATATATTTCAGTCTAACGTGAGCTTTGACCTGGTCCGTGAATTCTTCGAGGATATTAATTTGCTGATTGGCATCGTTGAAGATATTGACCATAATTATTGATCTATGAAAAAATGTACTACACTCTTATTGCTGCTTTTCCTCCTGTTGAGCAGCATACAGGCACAAGTTGCCGAGCAGCAGCCCCAGGCTGCGGCCGATAATCCTAACAATTCGCTCCTCTGGGAAATCCGGGGCGATTCGCTCGAACAACCCTCTTACCTCTACGGTACCATCCATATGATTGGCAAGGACGATTACTTCCTAACCGATTCCACCAAAGCCGCTTTCGACCGTGCCGAGCGGGTTACCTTTGAGATTAATATGGAAGATATGACCGACTTTTCGGTGATTTTTTCTCTAATGACCAAAGTGATGATGAACGATGGCGTCACGCTGCCTGACCTTTTGAGCAAAGAGGATTATGCCTTTGTGGAAAAAAAATTCAAGGAGATGGGCTTACCGATGATGATGCTCAATCGCCTCAAACCCATGTTTTTGAGTGTCTTTGCCTCGGGAGATATGGAACCTGGCGGTTTATCCAATGGCTCCCTGGTTTCTTACGAAGTAGAATTTATGGAAATGGCGCAGCAGGATAAAAAGGAGATGGCGGGCCTGGAAACGGTCGAGTATCAAATGAGCATGTTCGACAGCATCCCTTACAAGGCGCAAGCCGATATGTTGGTCGAGAGCCTGAAGGCAGGCAATGATGGCAGTGATGAATTTGCGGAAATGGTCAAAATGTACAAAACGCAGGACATCAGCGCCATGCAGAAAATGTTCGACGACGGCGGTGGCGGCGTTGGGGAGTACGAAGACCTCCTGCTGGGCAACCGCAACCGCAATTGGATACCGATTATGGCCAAGATGATGAAGGAAAAACCCACCTTTTTTGCCGTCGGGGCCGGCCACCTGGGGGGTAAACAAGGCGTCATACAGCTGCTGCGCGATGCCGGCTATACCTTAAGCCCTAAAAAATAAGTTATGCCGCTTATCAAAACTGTCAAAGGACACCAGCCCCAGTGGGGCGACAATTGCTACATTGCTGAGAATGCTACTATTGTCGGTGATGTGATCATGGGTGATGATTGCAGCGTTTGGTTTCAAGCCGTCATTCGGGGCGATGTCAACAGCATCCGCATTGGCAACAAGGTGAATATCCAGGACGGCGTGATTATCCACTGCACCTACCAAAAGGCCGCCACCACCATCGGAAACGGTGTTTCCATCGGCCATCGGGCCCTCATACACGGCTGCACCCTTCACGATCACGTCCTTGTCGGTATGGGTGCCATCATCATGGACCACGCCGTCGTCGAAGACAACTGCCTCATTGCTGCTGGCTCAGTCGTGCTGGAAAACAGCCGCCTCGAATCGGGTTATATCTACGCAGGCGTCCCCGCCCGCCAGGTGAAGCGCCTTAGCTCCGAGCAGTTCGGTGATACCGTGAAGCGGATTGCTGATAATTATTTGATGTATGCCGGATGGTTTAAGGAATAGGTACTTTGTTTTTTTACCCTTTTTAAGTAGAACTAAATGAATCTTAATGTCAGGAAAGCTCGATAGGAAACGGCGGTACTATGCAGTAGGTAGCCTTGTGCTCGGCATTGGTTCCGTCTTGTTTATGATATTTAACGAGATATTTATCACCAGATGCTTCCCTCCGCCCTATAATTTAGATCGACTATTTTTGGCCTCTTTTTCTCTGTTAATATCGGGAGGCATCCTGCTGCTGAGGCGCAGCCCCTACGCTCGCATATTTTTTCTGCTCTTTGCAATTTTGACCTTAGTTGGCAACCTGATTTTGGCAATCGTTTTCCCCTCGTATTTTATACCCCTTGAGCTACTGCCACAGGCCGTAATTGGAGGCTTAAGCTTGTATATTGCTTTGAATCGGGAATTGTTTCCCCGAAAGATAAATCCTGTCTAGAATCAAAGGCCCTTCAATCCAGTGATACAAAGTAATGGCCCTTAATATATAAATCCTGCGGAACTTACAAGCTCCGCAGGATATTGAGAAATTAGCACTTAGATACTTTGACGACTAGCCGTCGCTTTACGCGTTCAGTAAATGGCTATGATTTAGTTAGCATCATAACGATCAGCGTTCATCACTTTATTCCAAGCTTTGACAAAGTCGCGAATGAACTTTTCTTGATTATCATCTTGGGCATAAAATTCTGCATACGACCTCAGAACAGAATTGGAACCGAAGGCTAGGTCTGCACTAGTTGCTGTCCACTTCATGGTCTTTGACTTTCTTTCCCGAATAGCGTAGAGATTTTCTGCCAAAGGTGTCCATTTGTAAGCCATATCCGTCAAGTTGACGAAAAAGTCATTGGTCAAGCTTCCAGGATTATTGGTGAAAACACCGTGCTTGGTTTGGCCATAGTTAGCATCAAGCACTCGCATCCCTCCGACCAGGGCCGTCATTTCGTGAGCAGTGAGGCCGAGCAGCTGCGCTCTGTCTAGCAGCATTTCCTCTGGACTAACAGCGTACTCTTCTTTCGCCCAATTTCTAAAACCGTCAGCCAGTGGTTCCAGGTAGCTGAAAGAGGAGGCATCTGTTGTCTCTTGGCTGGCATCGCCTCTTCCGGGGAGGAAGGGAACAGGTACATCAAAGCCAGCATTTTGAATGGCCTTTTCAACACCTACATTTCCAGCTAAAACGATGATGTCGGCAATGCTTACTCCATGCGCTTCAGCGATAGGCGTCAAGGTATCGAGGACTTTATTCAGCCGCTCTGGCTCGTTGCCCATCCAACTGCGCTGTGGCTCCAGGCGAATTCTTGCTCCATTGGCTCCACCTCTAAAGTCCGATCCTCTGAATGTTCTGGCACTGTCCCAAGCCGTAGCAACCAGTTCTGGAATGGTAAGCCCAGAATCGGCGATTTTCGCTTTAACGGCTTCCACATCGTAGTCGGTGTTGCCTGTAGGCACATTATCCTGCCAGATCAATGCTTCCTGAGGTACATCGGGGCCAAAATAGCGGTTCTTAGGTCCCATATCTCTGTGTGTCAATTTGAACCAGGCTCTGGCAAAAGCATCTTTGAAATACTCGGGATCCTTCATGAATTTCTGACAAATCTCGTTGTAGATCGGATCCATCTTCATGGCCATATCTGCATCGGTCATGATAGGATTGTGTCTGACACTAGGATCAGTAGCATCCATCGGCTTATCCTCTTCTTTGATGCTAACGGGTTCCCACTGCCAAGCGTCACCAGGTGATTTTTTCAACTCCCACTCGTGGCCGAACAGCATATCGAAGTAACCCATATCAAATTTCAGGGGCTCTTTGGTCCATGCCCCTTCAATTCCAGAAGTCCATGCCTTACTGGCTTTCCCTTCCTGGTCTGGGTTTGCCCAGCCAAAACCCTGCATGTGCAGTGCGGCACCCTCTGGCTCTACGCCAATGCGGTCATCACTACCAACACCATGCGCCTTACCCACAGTATGACCTCCGCAAGTCAGTGCTGCAGTCTCTTCATCGTTCATGGCCATACGGGCGAAGGTCTCCCGTACGTGAGCCGCCGTTCTCAGTGGATCAGGATTGCCATTGACCCCTTCTGGATTAACATAGATCAATCCCATGTGTGTAGCGGCTAGTGGATTGTAGAGGGTAGAAGCATTGCTGAGGTCTTCGTACCGGTTCTCACTAGGCGCTAGCCATTCTTTTTCAGACCCCCAGTAGATGTCTTTTTCTGGTCCCCAGATGTCTTCGCGACCGAATCCAAATCCAAAAACTTTTAATCCCATAGATTCGTAAGCAATATTGCCCGCAAGGATAATCAGGTCAGCCCAGCTGAGCTTATTGCCATATTTCTTCTTAATGGGCCACAGCAGTCGGCGAGCCTTGTCCAGGCTGGCATTATCCGGCCAGGAATTCAGCGGAGCGAAACGAATATTTCCAGTACCTGCGCCACCACGGCCATCTGCGAGTCGGTAAGTTCCGGCAGCGTGCCAGGCCAATCTGATCATCAGGCCACCGTAGTGTCCCCAGTCAGCAGGCCACCATTCTTGGCTGTCGGTCATCAGCTCGTGCATGTCTTTTTTCAGTGCATCGAAATCGAGTTCTTTTAATGCTTCGTGGTAATCAAAGTCTTCGTCGTGTGGGTTGGTCTTGGAATCGTGTTGGTGTAGAATATCTAGATTGAGTGTTTTGGGCCACCAGTCTTTTTTAACAGTTTCGACAGTCGTAGTGGCACCGTGGTTAAAAGGGCATTTTCCCCCAGAGCTTTTTGAATGATCCATAATTAAGATTAAGTTTTATGATTTCCTTGTTTTTTCTTTGCAAAGAAAAGCAAATATGTGATATTTATCAAATAGATATTTTAG
>JBCDGZ010000023.1:0-63244 GCA_038750655.1 Bacteroidota bacterium
AAACGCCTTTCTAGTATCAATTCCACGTAAATCAAAATATCGCAAAGTCTTCGACGCTATAATTGATGGAAAAATCAATATAGTTATCACGAATGAAATACTTAATGAGTATACGGAAGTCATAGAGCGGAAATCGAATAGAATAGCTGGTAGGGTAAAGTTTGTGGTAACTAATGATAAACATTTCAATATTCTGAAAAATATCCCCTTCCCGAAGGTTGAAATCATTACCATACAAGATTTCCTTGAAGAATTGAACATGCTGTAATACAAAAACAATGGTCAGGCCACCTCTCTAAAGAAGCCCCTGACCACTGCAAGTCATATATGGCATTACTACTTGTCGATTTCGAAAATGTAGGTCAACTTCCCACATTGTTTGGCTGGAGCGGTGTAGTCGCGCTCGAAGCGATATTTGGTCGTTAGTTGGATGGCCTTGCGGACAATAGCGGGGTCGGATATGGTGGTCTCCTCATCGTTTTGAGCAAAGACGACCCGACCGTCGCGGTTGATGCAAAGGCGAACGACGATTTTTCCTTCTTCCTCTGTGATTTTACGGACATCTGCGCGGTAGACTACCCGGCGGTTGAAGATGCCGTCACCACTCATTTCTCCCCAGTTGATGCCTTCGTCGGCTTTACCGTCGCCGGTTTTGCCGGTACCGTTACCGGCCTCTGAGGCATTGTCGGTCTCACTGTCCGTAGTAGCTTCTGCGCCTTCGGGCTCATCGTTGGCGGCCTCATCAGTTGCCTCCACCTCAGCAGGTGCCTCCGGTGTATTATCCTCCGGCGTTGGTTCTTCTAGGGGCGCTTCTTCCGCAGACGTTTTGGTCTCCGGAGAGGTCTTAAGAGGGACCTTCTCTTCAGGAGCGGTCAACACCGGCTTGGGCTGCGTCGTTGGAGCAGGCTTGGGCTTAGGGACTGGCTTGGCCTGCGGCACCGACTTTTTGGTTTGCTGCTTGGGCTTACTGGCTGTTTTTGCCTTTTGTAGCTTCGCCCCCTCGCGGGAGGCAGGTTTAAAGTCCGTGAAGTCGATCATCACAAACTGAGTTTGCTCTGGCTGCTCGGGTTGTAGATTGGAGACAAATGGGATCAAAGCTAGTAGGATGATCAATATATGCAAGGCTAAAGATATTCTCAGGCCTTTCTTGCGATCTTTTTCTTCCGTCAGTAGTGCTGTATTCGTTGCCATAAGTGAGACTGATTGTGCTGCTTGTCGTCAGCTGGTTTTTATAGTACATTGCCATGTGTAGCAATGGTATACCACAATAATGCTGGCTTTTGCGACGCCATACCGTTAATGAAGACTTAAGATGTGTGAAGAGGGGATTAAAATTCGGGGTAATCGTTAAAGGGCTGTAAAATTTCAAATCGTAATCTCCACCCGATTCCCCTCCGGGTCAAAAATCACGCTCTCGTAATAACCATCCCCCGTCGTACGCGGCTCGCCGATCACCTGATGCCCCGCCCCGCGCAGCTCCTCCGTCAAAGCATCCACCCGCTCCTTACTGCCTACAGACACTGCAAAATGAATAATCCCGCGATACTGCCGCAGCAAATCATTGCTATTGGCGGGGATGTCGGACCGATGCATCAACTCCAGGCGACAGCCTTCTTTAAACGAGAGAAAGTAGGAGGAGAAATGATTATTGGGATTGTGATAGCGCTCTCCGGCTTGCCCATCGAAGAAGCGCTCGTAGAAGGCCTTCATGCCTTCCAGATCACTGACCCAAAGGGCGATATGCTCTATTTTCATAGTTGCGATTTTAGAAAATTCCGAATTAAATATAAGGCTTTTCCCAAATTTTCACTCCCCTTCTGCAAATACTACCGCAATCCCCGCACTTACTCGAAGTCCGTTTACTTCGCCCCCTCCGGCTCCTAACTTGTGGGTATAATTGAAAACGATATTCATGAACACGAAGGAGCAGAGCATTCCATTTTCCAATACTCTGCTCCTTCACAAAACCCACGAATAATGAAAAAGACCATCATCCTGTTCGCCCTGCTGTTGACTTGCGCTTGGTTCACCAGTATCCAAGCCCAGCAATATTACTGTGAAGATTCTGCCGGTGACCTGTACGCTGTCAGTGCCCCCTCGGGTTTGAGTTTGCGCGCCGCTCCTTCGCTTTTATCTTCTAAGATTCTGGCTGTCCCCTTTGGTAAATTAGTAACGGTGTGCAGTGAATTTCGCACCAACGCTGAGGAAATCAGCGGTACGGAAGGCCAATGGGTCAAAGCCTTTTACCAAGGTAAGGAAGGCTATATGTTCGACGGCTATCTTGATGCTAAGCCCAATATCGAGGTGATTTACTCGCAATATATGCTGCCCGAGAATTACGCATTGGACAAAGAATACTATGGATTGTATCCCCAAAAGGAACACGGTATGATTACTGGATTTAAAGCAGAAAAATATGTACTGCCCATTGCTCCATCTCCAATTGATGGTATGGAGGTGAAAAGTGTCCCAACGCCTAGTGAAGTAGATCAACCGCTATTTCTTTTCGCGGGCTTGGAGCCGGGCCAGCTCGATAATATCGTTGGCCGTCAGTTGAATTCGCAGTTCCTCTACCCTGGCCAGTCCGTCTTTCTGGAAACCGAAAAAGCGGCCTACTATGTCTACGCCAAGGGGCGAATTGTATCCAACAGCGACGAGAATAATCCCAATCCCTTTTCCAAGATTCGCAACTATGAGCTGCGCGTCAAGAAGATCACTGGAGAAGACATTGATGATCAGTCATTGTACAAGTTAGATATTCCGGCCTGGTACGGCGAGGGCTACGACGGCGGGGTGCAGCTGCAATGGATCGGCGACCTCGACGGCGATGGCGAGCTAGATATGCTGCTCACCACGGCGACGCAGGACCATTGCTGGGAAGTTATCTTCCTGCTCTCTTCCAAAGCCGAGCCGGGGCACCTCTTCCGCCAAGTATCAAGGTACACGGATTGTTGTTGCTAGTACTAGTTTTTATAAAATCAATTTTTACCGGGTTTTTCGCATTGGAACCGGGGCCCTGGAGGGGGCTCCGGTTTTTTAGTCTAAAACCATCAACTGCCGAGGACCACGCCAGCTCTTCTTCAATAAGTACGGGCTACTTTACCACAACAATTTTTTCTCGAATACTTTGCTTCGAATCCATGTCATTAACTTCAAGTAAATAAATACCATTCTCCAAGGCCGAAACATCAACACGATGTTGATTATGCTCTTGAAACAGCAGCCTACCGGTTAGATCGTAAAGACGAACCTGATACTTAAAACTTTCCTCACTTTCAATTCGAATAAAACTCGAAGCCGGGTTGGGATAAATCGAAAGAAAAGATTGGGAGATTTCGTGCGTCGCAGTGGTACTGTCTTCGCCATCGCAATCCTCGTCAATATTGTTATTGGGAATTTCTACTGCTCCGGGATAGATGTCGCTATTATTGTCATCACAATCTACATCATTGGTGTAGCCGTCTCCATCCTGATCGACTTTTATGACATTGATTTTACAGGAAGAAAAGTCCCCGCATTCCCCTGCATATACGGCGAAATAGAGGTAGCCACTAGTTAGTGGAATGAAATTCAAGCTTAAGGCACTAGATACCAAATCCGTCTGGCCAGGATGCTGATTAACATCAACATATTCTTGACTGTATCGCCACTCTAGCGTGGCATCATCCCAAAGATTGCAGTTGGGGAAATACTCAATACTATCGCCATAAATGACCTCTTTTTCATTCGGTAACGAAAAGTCATAGCACCAATCATTCTGAATTTTAACAGGAACTATTTCTTCCCGGACCAGTGAATCAAGAAAGAAATGCTTGGCCTTAAAAAGAAGCAAACTGTTAGGAGTCGTTGAGTAGATGAGCGGGGCTAAGGAGGTGAGATCATTGAGGATTTCTGAGGCTTTGTAGCTTTCTCCGTCAATAATGGTATCCAATTCCCACAGAATCGAATAGTACTCATCGGGCTGATATTCATAGAAGTTGCCATATTTGTTAATAACAAAATCCCCAGAGAAACGACAGGTAATAATGGTATCTGTCTCACAAGCATAAGAATCATAGAAGTTGACAGAAAGATCAGCGGGTTGTCCTTGATACATTACGTCCAACAGGCAATCCGTTCCCTCATTTTCAATGATACCTCCATTAAATTCGAGTGGAAGTACGCAAGCTGGGATAGTGGTTTCTCCTCGCCGCTTTGTAGTGTGAACGTAAGCCGTTCCTCTGTTGAATGTCACCGCCGAATGTCCAGCAAATCCCGTAGCGATCCATCCATTTCCAGACAACGCAATATCATCTCCCCCACGAATCTCTTGTACAAACTGAAAATCATCATTCTCGTAGGTGTAGACACTGGTTGTATTTGAAATATTGGATCCTATGTAGAGGTATTGATCATCCATTTGCACATCCGCTCCAAAATTAGTGATGTTCTGATTCAAAGTAGGATGCTTAAGTACTTCTATCTGATCGTATCCTCCCTGCTGGTTCAGTTTGAAGATGTACAATTTACTGGTATCGGTGGAGTAATTATAGCCAAAATTAAAGTCTGCCGCGAAGACATAATCCCCGTGGATGCCCACGCTTGAGGCAAAATTATGGTTATTCTCCGTATCTAGAGGTAGTAGGCCTTGTACGAAGTTCCAGGTATTCCCATCATAATGATAAACATTGGCGGTTCCCCAAGATGTACCAAAAGGTACCGCGTTTCTCGATACAATCATTCTGTCTCCACTTAAGGCTACCACCTCACCAAATGAACCGCTACCAGAAAGGACTTGCGCCAGCACCAGCTCGTCCCCCTCGAAACGATACACGCGCACTTGATTTCCTCCTCCTACCATCAAAAACTCATCGTTCATCGCTAGTTGAGAAAAAGCAGTATACTCGCAGTGCCCCCCGGTGACCTCGGTTTTCTTGACAAAGGTTCCGTTTTCAAATTTAAATAAATTGACCTTACAGCCTCCTCTCAACTCAGAGAAAGCTAACCAATTCGAATTGGTAGCCATCCTGGCCCCCATATGTTTAGAAGCGAAGGTGGCGGACCGCCAATGATGCAGCACCTCCCACTCACAGCCATTTTGCTTCATGGCAAAAATATGTTCCTCGTTAGGCGAGCCAATACCCCCATGCGGTGCTCCAACGATAAGGAGGCTGTCCATAATCTCAACACTTGCCCCGTAGAAGGACCACAAATCTACATCATTGGTAGGGGGGACTTCTGCGGTATAATGTTGAGCATTGACCGCTTGCCAATTCAGGAGCAGCAGGGTAATAAAGAAAAGTAGTGGATGTCGATTAAGTCTCATGGCTTTTTATTTATTTTTTGATAATATGTAATGGCTTTTGTCCGAGCGGTGTCTCCCGCCAGGGAACACTGCAAAACAGTGTCCTCCTACTACAACTCCCCCAGCAGCTTCACCACCAAGGCCTTTTTCCGCGTCGAAACCGGCACCGCCGTCCCATCGCGCATCACCAAATAGCCGCCGTCGACCTTAACGTATTCCTTGATCTGATCGATGCTGATGAGGTGCGATTGGTGGACACGCAGAAAGCGATGCTCTTGCAGCAGTTGATCAAATTCTTTGAGGGTACGGGTGACCAGCAGTTGGCGGCCGTCGGCGAAATGGAAGTGGGTGTAGTTGCCACTCGACTCGCAACGGATGATATTGGGAATATCGACGATGTGGATTTTCTCTAGGGTATGGAGGGCAAGACGGCGGGGCGTCTGCCCACCTTTGAGGGTATCCAGCAGGAGATCGAGGCGCTCGCGGGGCGCCGCAGGCGCATGGCCCAGCTTGGCGACCGCCGCCATCAGTTCGTCCGGGTCGATGGGCTTGAGGAGGTAGTCGACCGCAGAGAAGCGGAAGGCCTTGATGGCAAAGGCGTCGGAGGCCGTGGTGAAAATGATTTGACTGCTCAGGTCAGGCAGCAATTCGAGGATGTCGAAGCCGGTGCCGTCTTGCAGTTCGATGTCGAGGAAGACGACGTCAGGTGGAGCCTGGCGGAGGAGCTTCGCTCCGCTCACCACCCCATCCGCAGTCCCCAACAACTCAACCTCCGGGCAATAGGCGGCCAAGTCTTCCCTAAGCGTAGCAATGGCCTGGGGCATATCATCGATGATAACGGCAGTCGGCATAGGCGTTTTTACTGAACAAACTTAAAGATAGCAGAATTAGCCAAGCCCAAAAAAGAATTTGGGAGGCAAAACGAGTTTACCTCCCAAACAATGACCTTTTAATTTCTCCCATCTCTACTTAAATCACTAAGGGCGTAAATACAGCAGTCGACGCTGAAACTGCTCATCACCGATCTGTACATTGACAAATAGGTTTTGTGTTTGCTGCAGACGGCCCAAATCAAGGGGCAGTTGCTGCTCGCCGGCGACAAGCTCCACTTCAGTACGACTGATCTGACGACCTAAAACGTCTGCGATTAGTATGATAGCAGTTCGTGAAACGGGAGTGGTTATATTGATGTATGCTTTATCTGAACTCGGATTGGGGAAGGTCTGGCCGACCTGAATATCGGAGACCCGGGTTGTAGTCGCTGCCACTTCAGGTTGCACGCGTTCGTAAACCATGACCGACTTAGTCGTCATTATCGCACAGCTGTTTTTTAGATCATAACGCTTGATCTCATGCATTCCGGGGCGGCTAAAGCTCACTGTTTGCGCCGTTTGGCTGGAAGCAAACACTGGCGTCGCATCTTCACCAAACTCCCAAAAATAAGCCTTTTTACTCTCTGGAGTGTGCACCTCCACTTCCTGGCCAACCATAATCGGCTCGTTGGTGCTCAGTGCAATAATTTCTTCTGAAATAGGGGTAAAGTCAGCATCTCCGGTAAATTCTAGGGTAAAGCCTACCTTGGACGCGTAATTATTAACATACAGCAGATAACTTTCTCCTTCTTGTGCCACAATGGAGGCCACAAAGTTATCGTCTGCCCCATAGCAACCACGTCTTTCCGCAAAATCGGTAGCAGAAGCCCGCAGGCCAGTCGCTCCCATACAAGCACTGTAGGTACTGCGGGATTGTCCTTGATTCTCGCCCGAAACGGCGCAACGTACAGGCTCCTTAAGGCTACAGTCATTGCTGCCATCCAAAACCCGGAAGATCACAAAGTCCAGATCGTCACCGTCTTGTTTTGGAGTGAGGGTAAAGGCCAGTTCGCCCGGTGTTCCAATCGTCCATCTTAGCCACATGCCATTGTTTTCGGGAAAAAGACCGCTGTAGCAATCCGTAGAGCCTACTTCATTTCGGACAGCACCACGACCATGAAAGGCGTCGAATGTTACTGTAGCATTACTGCACAGGGGCTTGGCAGAGCTGCAATCGCTGTGAAATTGTGCATCGGCCACAGGCAATAGGAAGAGTAAAAAAATAAGAGTCAGTGTGTTTTTCATAAGCTACTAAGTTTGAAGGTTAATGAAATGAATTTCGCAACTACCCCTGCATAGATGCCATGCACGATCTCGGTGCTCCCTTGTAACACCAATGGAGTAGCCCGTTAATTCTTCTTCAATAGTTTTTCGAAAACGCCTGAGGCAAGATTAGTATTTGCAATTTAAAGAATACTTCCCGGCTTAGCAATTATTTTTTGTTAATGGATTTGTTAATGTACATCAGGCTTCTACATATGGTAACCTCAGCAATACTTTCGTCCCTTTGGCTTCCCCATTCTCTTGAAGGTCAATGATCTCCAAACTCTTGCGCTTCCCGGCTCCCCCCCCCAGTAGATCTAGGCGCTCCTGCGTCACCTGCAAAGCCATCGATTTGTGCTGCTGCTCCTGCTGGCTCTTGCGCTGCCGCGCCGCCGCCCGGCCAATCCCATTATCGGTAACACTGCACTCCAACTGCCCATTGTTACGCGTAAACCGCAGCGCTATCTTCCCGCCCTCGCTCCGGCGGCCCAGCCCGTGAATAATCGCATTCTCCACAAAAGGCTGGATCATCATCGGCGGCATCTGAACCAGCTCGGTATCCAGTCCTTCAGCAGTTTGAATATCAAAATCAAAACTGTGCCCCCGGCTAAACTGCTCTAGCGCCAAGTAGTCCCGGAGGGTTTCAATTTCCTCTTCCAGCGAAATCAGGCCCTCGCGGGAATTCTCTAATGTGGCGCGCATCAAGCGCGAGAATTTAGCCAGTTGATAGCGCGCTTTGCGGTGGTCCTGCTGCCCGATGAGTCCTTGAATAGAGTTGAGGGCATTGAAAATAAAATGAGGATTCATTTGAAGTTGAAGGGCTTTTTGCTCCAGCTGTAGGAGTTTCTTTTCCAGCTCCAACTGCTCCCGCTCCCGCTTCGCCCGGCGCTTGATGCGATTGATTCGGGCGCGGAGGAGGGCGGTGGTGAGTAGCACCAACAATAGCCCCGCCGTTAGCTGAAACCACCAAGTTTCCCAAAGGGGTGGACGGATGGCAAAGGAGACTTGCAGCGGTGGTGCTGTACCGAAGCCATCTTCGTTGTAGGCGCGGAGCAGGAAGGTGTAATCGCCGGGCGGAATGTTGGAATAGGTCACATTGCGCTGGTTGCTGAGGGGCGACCAGCCTTCCTCCAGCCCTTTCATTCGCCATTGATAGCGCACCGCTTCTGGATTGCTGTAATTGATGCCGATGAAATTAAAGCCCAGATGGTTCTGTCCGTGCGGTAGGGTCATGCCGGGGCGCAGTCCGCCCCAGGGAAGGGCCCACTCGGCGTAGGGCGTCGTTTCTAGCGATTCGTAGAAGAGGTTGATTTGGGTAAAATGTAAGGCCGGAGAGCCGGTATTCTGGCGATTACTGCCCGGAATGTAATGCGTCAGTCCATTGAGGGTCCCAAACCAAAGCCCCCCCTGGGCATCATTAACAACCGCATTGGTACAAGTCTCTCCTCCTTTGAAGCCCTCATTTCTTCCAAAATGACGAACAGCTATGATATTCTGCTCCGCATCCAATTGTAAGCGATCTACGCCCTTATTATTGCCCACCCACAGATAGCCCTCGTTGTCAAAAGCTAGGAGGTAGATGTTGTTGGAGGTCAAGCCATCGGTACGGCCAAAATGTTCGATTTGGGGTTGCTCGGCGTAGATGTTCATTCGAAAAATGCCGGCGCGGCCAGTGCCACCCCAGAGATTCCCGTAGCGATCTTCGACCAAGGAGCGGACATCCAGGTCTTTCAGGCCGTCGGCTCGCCCGAAGGTCCGGAGGCTATCTTCGGTGATGTAGCCGATGCCGCGCCGCCGACCAGCCCACCATAGCCGAAACTGTTCATCGATTAACAGCTTGGAAACATAGCTCTCCTTGATTTGTTGACCGTAATGCTGAAAGCGATACCCTACTCCAAGGCTATCCGCCGGATTGGGAATTAATTCGCAGATGCCGGCATCGGCCATCGCCACCCAGATATGTCCGGCCGTATCCTGCGCAAAGTCTTGCACAATATCCCCCCGCAGGCCATCCCACCCTCTCAGCCAGCGGTAGCCCCTGCTGTCCTGAATAGCCAGCCCTTGCCCTTCAGTACCGATCCAAAGCTGCCCCTCATAGTCCCGATGCAGAGCTTTGATCTTGATATTTTTGAAGCCATTGCTAGCATTGAAATGCCTTAATTGCCCTTTATCCAGCTGCGTAAGCCCGCGGCCCGTCCCCAGCAAGAGCCGGTCAGCACTGTCGCGATGCAAGGCGTAGATGTGTTCGTCGAGTAAGCCATCGCGCAACTCATAATGCAAAAACTGTCGACCAAAGTAGCAACTTACACCGCCGCCGGAGGTACCCAGCCAAATGTGCCCCCAGCGATCTTCAATAATGGCTTTGACTGAATTGCTTTCCAAGCCCTCGGTCTGCCCCAGATAGGAATAGCTGCTATCCGCCCGCGACCAGACGTAGGCCCCTTTGAGCTGGGTACCGACCCAGATATTGCCCTCCTTGCTCTCGAAGAGGCAGTTGGCCAGGCCACTTTCTTCGATCTCGTTGGAGCCCTCGAAGCGGGCAATGCGGGCCCCGTCGAAGATGTTGATACCGCTGCTGCCCGTCGCCATCCAAATATGGCCCTGTCGGTCTTCGAGCAGACCCTGAACATCCAAGCTGGTCAGGCCCTCTTCCAATCCAAAAAGACGACGGCCACTGTCGTCGATGCGCATCACTCCTTGATTGGTGGCAATCCAAAGACGTTTGTAGCGATCCATTAGGCAACTACGGACGGGCGTATTGCTCGGCAGCGGACGAATATCAATTGGATGAAGCAGGCTATCCCGAAGCTGGTATAAGCCCTGTAGGGTACCGATCCAAAGCTCTCCGTTGGGAGCATGGGTAATCGAATTGACGGCTCGATTGGCGCCATCGGCAAAGGAGATGGTTTGGAATTGACGGCCATCATAACGGCAGAGACCTCGATCGGTGCCGATCCAAATCTGCTGCTGCCCATCTTCGTGAAGTGCCTGTATGTAATTGCTGAGTAAGCCGTCTTCTCTGGTAAAGTTTTGAAAATTCAGGCCGTCGTAGCGCGTCAGTCCTCCTCCCCAGGTTCCCATCCAGATGTAGCTGCGACTATCCTCCAGCAGGGCATAAACCTGCGACTGGCCAACCTGCTGTGGATCGGAATAATTGCGTATATTGTATTGCTGTGCAAACAAATTAGCCACCCCTGCGTAAAAAAACAGGATCAGTAAGAACCGAAGGATGTGTTGTCGACCATTCATATGTTGTTCACCATCCAAACTCATTGTCTTGGATAGCACATTACTAAATTAAAGTATTCTGCATTAAAAGCGGAAAAAACCGTTTTATTACATTTATGGAGAAGAAAAAAGAAAAAATCCTGGATCTGAAGTCTTCCCGCAGAGAACGATTCACCGATTTAATTACTCCCAAGCGACTGAACCTAAAATGCCCCGAATGTAACCATGATATTGGTGGCGAAGACATTAACATTGTCAAAGCCATCGCTAAGTGCAACAACTGCGGTGCTCTGATGACACTCGAAGATAACAGCCTATACCCCGGCCGTCGCCGACCGGAAGTCTATATGCCCCGAGGCATAGAAATGCTGCGGCTGCGAGACGAGCTGAACATTGATATTAGCTGGCGGAAAAATGGCAAAAATAATGCTTTTCTGACCCTATTTGCCTTCATTTGGAATGCCGTTATCCTACCAGTAGCCTTTTTTGCTATCCTCTCCGGAGAGTTTCACATGCTGATCTTTATGAGCCTGCACCTGGCTGTTGGCATCGGGATGATCTACTATCTGCTGACCAGTTTTATCAATACGACTTACATCACCGTCAATGACTACCGAATCCACATTGAGCATCGCCCCCTAAAGGTCCCCTTTTATCCTGACAAGGACATCAACATCGATGACATCAAGCAGCTCTTTGTCGACAAATACGTCAGCAGCACGACCAATGGCAATAAGAACTACTCCTACGCCTTGAGTGCAGTGCTCCGAAATGGCAGACGTGTAAAATTGCTCAAGGGCATGCAGGACGCACAGCAGGCGCAATACATTGAGCAGGAAGTAGAAGCTTTTTTGGATATTCCGGACGAGGAGGTGAAAGGGGAATGGTTGGATTAGCTATTTTTTTGGTTATGAAAGCGTATATTGGCGACAGAATAGAATATCCTTTTGAAACTGGCCATGACACTCCACCCCAACCTAAGCTACAGCGAAACGTTCAGCGTTCGCACCTACGAAATTGACAGCCGAAAACAGATGACAGCCCCAGCGCTGCTCAATCTGATGCATGAAGCCGCTATGCAAAATGTCCTGAAACTCAAAGTATCGGTGTGGGACCTCGAACCTCACCAGGTCTCTTGGGTCCTAATGCGGATGCAACTCAAAATCAAGCGGCTCCCCATGCTCAGCGAAGAAGTGACGATAACGACCCACCCTTCGGGCTTCGAAAAGTTTTTTACTTACCGCGACTACAAGCTCTACGACGCCCAAGGAGAGCTGATTGCCTATACCTCTTCGACCTGGCTGCTAATGGATACCCAAAGTCGTAAGATGCGGCGCATCCCTCCGTTCATCCTCGACTTTGCGATGCCGCCGGAGGAGGACTGTCTGCCTCGCATCCGCCACAAGCTGCCCGCCTTTGGCGCGGCCGATCGTCATCGGCAGTTCGAAGTCAACTGGTACGATCTGGACTTCAACCAGCACCTCAACAATGTGGCTTATGTCAAATGGCTCATGCAGAGCATCGACGATGAGCTACTGGCCGAAGGCCACCTGGAGGAGTTGGATATTCAGTACCGGGCGGAATGCCGCTGGAAGGAGGTAGTCCGTTCCGAAGTGCAGCAAATTGATCCATTCTGCTGTATGCACCGCCTCGTCCGGGAGTCCGATCAAAAGGAGCTGGCGCTGGCGCAGACCCGATGGAGAAAAGGCTAACAGCATTTTTACTGATTATGTACTATCTTTACATTAAACCTTTTATTGATGCCTAAAAAACAGCTGATCAGTTCTATCCGCGAACAAATCTCGGTTAACCAAACGGAGGATGCCCTCAAGGCGCTCATTGATTTTTTCGATAAGCGAACAGAAGATTTTGGGAAAATGGCCAAAGCGGTGCGCCTGATCAGCTCGGATTTTTATGAACTTCGGCAGCGCCAGCTACAGGATACTATTAAACCCGAAGACCACCAACGCGAGCTGAACAAAATACAAGGCCGCCTATTGGCCCTGATGGATGACCTGGAAGCGGGGCGCGTCAGTCCTTCGGAGCAGCCTGCAGCTTCTCCGTGGAAAAAGTACACCTTATATGCGCTATTGGGTGCAGGGTTAGTGACACTAGGACTGTGGTTCGGGGGAGTGCTCAACTTCCAAAAAGGTTGCCCTGGTTTCGACGACAATGCTGCTTTCAGATTGCTGTTGCTGCCGCTGAAAAGTCTAGATGGCTCTGAGGCTTCTTTTGCCAGTAGCATTAAATCTGGTTTGGATGATATTACGCAAGGGCAAAATGTCAGCATCAAAGTACATTCCAATTACGACATCGAACAAGAGGGGCTGCCCGGCTCTAGTGATGCCGAGGTCATCGGTACCGAATGTGATGCCGAAATGGTCATCTGGGGGACCTACGAAAAGCCCAAAGACAACTACTTGGTCAATATCAAGTATTTCTTTTTGGGGGATGAGACCAAGCTCCAACTCCATAGACTCGAAGTACAGAACAGCTCGGATATTGCCATCGTAGATGCCGTTTCCAGTATTCAAACCAACGAATTTCTGACCAGTAATATTCAAAGCATTATCAATCTGATGGCCGGAGTCATGGCCCATAAGCATAACGATCCTAAAGCTGCGGCGAAGCAGTTCGACAAAGCCATTGCAGAAGGCAGTCTGTCCAAAGAAGCAGAAGAAACTGCCGAATTGCTATTGGCAGATAATTTAATGATGGACAGCTCTAATCGCCAACGTGCTGTGGAAGTCTACAGCGAAATTTTGGAGCGAGACCCCGATAATAATTGGGCGATCAACAACCGGGGTTTATTGTACATCAAGCTGGAGCAATATCCCGAGGCCATTCAATATCTCGATAAAGCTATTGAATCTCCGAAAACTTCTGATAATCAGCGGGTGCTCTATAACATCCTAAAAGTTAATGCTCATCTGAACCTCGACGAGGTCAATGAAGCCGAAAAGGATTTTATAGAAGCGGAAAGAATCAGCAGGAGTATGCCTGACAGTAGTAAATACCAGAAGACTATCAAAACCCATAGGGCTGCGATCAAAACTGCTAAACGCAAAGCACAAGAACGCTTGAGAGGAGTAGACCCCTTGGTACCCAGGTAGAATGCCTCCTCTCTTACCGTATCAAAGTAACATCTCCCGAAAAATCTTCTTCAAAGCCGTCAAGGTGGCGGACGCGGATCAGGTACACATAAACCCCGGTCATCATAGGCTCGTCGCGGAAGGTGCCGTCCCACCAGAGGCACCCGGTGTTGATGGTGAAGCCGTCGGACTCCCAGACTTGCTCGCCCCAGCGATCAAAGATGGTGTAGTTCAGCACTTCGACATCGTAGAGGTTAGTGGTGAAGATTTGGAATTGATCGTTGACGCCATCGTCATTGGGGGTGAAGACGTTGGGGATGTAGATGGGGCAGCGCGGAATGGGCACGACTACCTGTTGGGTGACTTCGCAGCCTACTTCGTCGGTGATCAGGAGTTCGTAGGTGCCTTCGGCAAGTTCGGGGAAGGAATCGGGGCGCTGTAGAAAGCTACCGTCGAGGGAATAGAAAAGCTGGCCGGTGCCGCCGGAGGCGGTGGGGCGAATCAGCCCATTAACCGTACTACAATCGGGCAGGCGAACAAAGACATCGGTAATCAGAATAGGCGGCGTATTGATCACCTCAACCTCTTCTTCGATTATACAGCCGTCCTCGTCCTGTACCTGAATGGTATAAATGCCGCCGTCTAGGGCGACGAAATCATTCTCGGGCAGAAAGGGGCCATCGTTAAAGGCATAGCTCAACTGGCCAGTGCCGCCACTAGCCGAAACGCTGATGGTGCCATTGAAATCCGTACAAACATTCTCGCCTACAGCAATCGAACTGATGTCGGGCAATTCACTGGGTGCAATGGTCGCAGTCGTGCTGAAGGTACAGCCGTCGGCATCGGAGATCGTCACCTCGTAGGTGCTGGGCGGAAGGCCGGTGAAGGTATTTTCTGACTGAAAAACGCCACCGTTTAAAGAGTAAGTGATTCCGTTATTGGCTGAGGGGGTAATGGTCAAAATGCCATTGTCTTCCTCGCAAGTGGTGTGCTCAGTGCCCAGATCAAGAATCGTCAAAGGCTCATAATCCTGTATAAAAACACCAAGGCTAATGACACAATTGTTGATGTCCTGGATATAAACCGTGTAGCTATCTGGCGGCAGATTTTCAAAAACCGGACTACTTTGAAAATTGAGGCCATCCAACGAATATTGGAAGGTATTGGTACCGTTGTTACTGATCGTAATGATCCCCGTAGAGCGGAAGCAATTAGGATTTTGCAGCTGAGGAGAGATTTCGTTGAGTATTGGAATCCCTGGGGCTATCTCAAAAACATCGGTAGCAAAACAGCCCAACTCATCGGTTACCTCCACTTCATAAATGCCTGCGGACAGGCCATTAAAGGTGTTGATCGACAGGCTGCTATTTGGATCAGAGGATAAGGTGTAGCTCAAATTGCCTGTCCCTCCGCTTACCGTCACCGTTACGCTTCCCCCTCTGTTGTTACACAAATCATCAATGGTAACCAGGCTCTCCACCTCAAAAGCTTCACTATCATCTACCGTTTCGATTTGCGAAGTAGTACAGCCAAAAATATCCCGAACCGTCACCCGATAAATTCCGGCGGGGAGGTTATCAAAAACATTGCTTGCCTGAAAGTTGATTCCGTCGATGCTGTACTCCAAATCCGTACTGCCTGCGGCAGTCACCACGATCGCTCCATTATCTCCACGACAGATCGTAGCCGTAACCTCCGCATTGCTGATCAGGGGTTCGATGTAGGGGTCGATGAGGATCGTCCAGGTGGCGTCACAGCCTTCTTCATCAATTACGGTGACCGTGTAGGTCCCTGGGGTAAGATTATCAAAGAAAGGTTCTGCTTGAAAATTGACCCCGTCGATGGAATATTGGTAGTTCTCTGAGCCAAGATTCGTAATGCTAATGGAGCTGGTAAGGGTATTGCAATCCAGTCGTTCAGATTCGACGTCGAGCTGGGTGGCAATATCGATACCTGTGGTACAGAAGCTAAAGTTGTCTAGGCCGAGACCGAAGGCACCGAGGGTTTGCCGCTGGCCTTCGAAGCGGATGCTGCTCACCGAGCCTTCGCAACCATCGAGGTTGAAGCCCCAGCAGGTGGAAATGCCATCGCCGGTACCGGGCTGGCCCGCCACGATGGTATCGACGAGGATGGCAGTACCGCTAGCGTCGCGGGCTTCGATGATGAAGATTTCGTCGAAGTCCATATCTAGAATACAGCCACCGAAGCTATCGACGGGGCTGGCGAAATTGAGGATGAGCGGTGGAGAGGTTAGGCCGGAGAGACGGCCGTCGTCGGTGAGGAAGAACCGTCCGATGCCTTGGCCGGGAGCGGGCGTATCATTACCATCGCCAAATTGGCTGCCGAAGGCGGTGACGGGAGAACCTACTTCGGCTAGCACTGGCGGGCGGCCATTTTCCAAAATAAAACTTAACCCGAACTGGGCAAAATACTGGTTGTCGATGACCAGTCCTTCCCGAGGGACCGCCACCCCCGGAATTTCCTCAAAGTCTATTGTAATACAACCATCAAAGGTCTGACCCGAAAGCGTAGAATAAGCCAGAAGCAATAAAAAAAGCGTAAAAAAAGTAGGGCGATGCATAAGCTTTAGTTTTATGATTAGCCTCAGTCTCGGATAAAGATGCTTTTACTTTACTCTGTGCTGCAAGCAACTCTGAATAATTCTTAGAATTGCAATAGGTTTAGCATATGTCGGGTTAACTGCCAACATCTTGAGCAGACTTTTGTATCTTTAATATCTGAATATTTTTTGTCTTTAACACGAAAGCTTATGAAAAATAACAGCCTCTGTCTCCTAATAGTTGGAATTCTCCTCTCTTTTAATAGTTTCATAACAGCACAAGAATCCGGAATCAACTTCAATTCTGACCAAGCTACCTCCAGCTACACCTTATTCAAGCCAAGTAGTGACGTCAATATCTACCTGGTTGATAACTGTGGAGAGGTTGTCAATATGTGGGATAATGTCTTCAGCCCCGATCAACACGCCAAACTGCTTCCCAATGGCCATCTGATTTATATTCAATCCAATACTATCTACGAAAGGGATTGGGATGGTAATTTCGTTCGATCGGTGAGACTCAATGATTATACGCTCCGATTACGATACGAACTCATCTTGTTACCTAACGGCAATTTCCTGTCGGTAGGCCGTCGGATTCTAGATAGTCAGGGTTTCATCGACCTGGGGTATAATATAGATGATGAGGTCGACCCGAGTCAGGTAGATGTAGTGGTTGAAATTGATCCAGATACCGAACAGATCGTCTGGGAATGGAATATTGCCGATCACGTCATTCAACAAAGAGATCCTAATGCGAATAATTATGGGATTATCTCCGAGCATCCAGAGTTACTGAATATGGATGCTATCTCCCGATTTGATTGGGAACAAAGGGAATCTTTTATGATCAACGGGATGGGCTATAATGCAGAGCTGGACCAAATTGCCTTGAGCGTTAGAAAAATGAGCGAGGTCGTGATTATCGATCATACTACCACAACTCAAGAGGCCGCTGGTCATACCGGTGGTAAATACGGTAAGGGGGGAGATATTCTCTATCGCTGGGGAAATCCCCAAAACTACGGCGCAGGGACTTCTAACGATCGTTTTCTCTTTTTTCAGCATAATCCGCACTGGATTGAAGAAGGCCCTCACAAAGGCAAGATGACTTGTTACAACAATGGTCTGAACCGCCCGATCGATACGACCGTTGAGGTGAACTACTCCAACGTCCCCATTATCAATACCCCCGTTGACGCCGATGGTTTCTATCCCAATCTCAGCCCCGGCGAGGCCCACCTTCCACAAGCTCCAGATATGATCATCGGCCCGGAGACTAACACCCCGTTTTTCTCTGGCTATACTTCTGGAGCACATATTTTCCCCAACGGCAACGTCTTCATTACTGAAGGGGTACGAGGACGTATTTTCGAGATCAACCCCGCAGGGCAAACTGTATGGCAGTACACCGTCCCTTTCACCTGGTACATCTTCCGCGCCGAAAAATACCCGATGGACTATCCTGCCTTTATGGGCAAGGACTTGTCTCCTAATGGTATCGTTTTGGGGGACACCAGCACCTACGATTGTCAAATCTTGACCAGCGTTACCAATCCTGAGCCGATTCAAAGCAGCTTTGAGGTGCGCTATCTTGACAATCGCAATGTCGAGGTCGTCAACCAGAGCAACCGTGGCTTCTCCTACCAACTACACGATGTACAAGGAAAGCTGATCCGCCGTGGCCAAACGGCCGAATCAACCGAACGGCTGAGCTTCAACGGGCTGCCCGCAGGGCTCTACGTCCTGGCGACCGCCAGCAATCACGATACGCACTGGTCGAGCCAGAAGATTTTGATCCGATAATCAGATCGCTCCAGGGGAATCGTGACTCATCAAGGAGATGTGTAGATGATCATCCGTGCCGACGTGGTGCAGGGTATTCAAGCCCATCAGTCGAAAATACAATTTGAGCAGGCGGTTGCGCAGTTCGCTGCGCCCTTTGGTGCGAACATCAATGGCATGGACGTAGCCATTCTTTTGCTGGTAATGTAGGGAACGACCCTTGCTGGGCAGACCCATCTTACGGTAATCTTCCGGCTGGCGGGCCGCGTCGGTGATGATCAGGCTTCGGTCTGCGTAGAGGATGGTGCTGATGCTGAGGCGTAGAATGGGATGCAACTGGGTGTAGGTACTGCTGATTTTATCGTGCTTGACATTTTGGTTGGATAAATACAACAAGCCGTACAAACTATAGCCCCCCACCACCAGCAAGGCGATAATCAATCGCCGCTTTAGGCTGCCCGACTCCCCTAATTTACCGTAAATCCGTCCGTAAAGGAAGCTGAAGTAAATGACCAGTAGCAATGCTGTTGCCAACATACCGCCCAGAATAGCCGGCCAAGCTGCCAGCTCATAATGCGTATGCAAAAAGACCGATCCCCGTATCAGAAAAATGAAGGGCAAGGTGAGCAAAAGGAATAATTTGAAAAGGGTATAGAGGAACTTGAGCATTATCGAAAATAAAAATTTTAGTCCTGCGATGCCTTTCCATCAGACCAATACCGGCTTTGCCTCTACTAATCCGCCCATCAATCCTTAAAATGCCGCTTCCGCAATTTCGCGCGCTTGGCTTTTTGCCGGATGTGCAGCGTCCGCTCGGAAGCAATGTAAACTTGCCGATTGTCCAGAAAATCCAAGGACTCAAACTGGGTAGCTAGCAAAAAGGAGGGTGCTCGACGCTTGTATCGCTTGCCTTTGAGAAAATGACTGCCCTCGAAATCGCGGAAATAGAAGATGGTGGCGGCAGACCAGGGAATGAAGCCCAGCACTTTGCGAAAGGTATAGGATAAAAGGGCGACGGTCTGCCCGTCGGGGCTGATGGCGGCCGCTGTAACGACCCGCTTGGGCAGTTGTAGGCTGTCCCGCAGCAGGACGCTTTGGCGGCCGGGCTGCGCGGGGAGGATGTAATGCTTGGTTAGGGAGTGGCCGTAGCGATAATGGTCTTTGGAAAAAATGTGCAAAGAATCCCGAAACCAGAAGAAGCCTTCGGCATCAAAGTTGCGCTGGGCCTTCGGCGGCGGAAAAGCCTGCTGGTCGGGCCAGACAAACTGGATAGAATCCAACTGCCTCCGGCCCGGATGGTAGATGTAAATCTGTAAGTCGCGGCGGGCATTGCTGTTGTTGCCAAAGTCGCCGATGTAGAAATTGCCGCGATCATCGGCCGTCAGGTCCTCCCAGTCTTGGTTGCGGGCGGGTAGGCGGAGGGAGTCCAGCAGTCGGCCCCGCGCGTCGGTGCAGAAAAGCGTCGGTGGAGCGCCGCTGTCGTTGTGCCACCAAAGGCTATCGGGCGATTGAAGGTAGAGGCCGGAGACTTCGGGAAGTTGTTTGGGCAGGCGAAAGCGGCGAGGGCCGTTTTGCTGGGCGGAAAGACACAGCGGTAGCAGGCAGCACAAAAGTACGATGTATTTCATGCCGCTAAAATACGAATCCAGTGCTAATCCAGGATTAATTCTTTTGTAAGGTCATTCGCTCGTCGAAGGCATTGAGGTCGATGCTGACCTGCCCGTAGAGGCTGCCGATGAGCGGAGGGCCGTCGTAGGGCTGTCGCTGCTGGCCGCCGTCGGCTTGGGTGAGGAGCAGCTCGTCACCGATTAGGTAGAGTTGCCCGGCCTCAATGCGATACTTGCCACTGAAGGTCAGCTGGCGAGCCTGGTTATACTGACGAGGTTGCTCGATGGTCAGCACAAAGCGTTTGGTATCCAGTTGAAGTTCGCTCTTCACCTCAGCGTAGATATTATTATAGGTACCAAAGATTTGCTGGAGGCGCTTGGAGGGCATATCGTAGGAGGGTGCAAAAATAGGCTTTTCGTTGGCGCGCTGCTGCTCGGACCGATGAGTACGATAGAACCACCAGATTTCATCGGGCGCAAGTGCTCGATAATAGATTTTCAAGTCATCGATTGCTCCACGGAGTTGGCCCAGTTGGCCGACGTCCTTACAAGGGCTAGCATTGATGCTAAAAAGGGAGGGCTGCTCTAATAGAATCTTTTGTCCGATGATCTTGTAATCCGCCAATTTTCCATCAATAAACAAAAAAGCGGCATTGGGTTTACGGACATAAGTGTAGTGATGCCATCCTCGGTCAGGAATAGGAGCACTGACATTGCACGTACGACTACCATTCCTACGATGAGAAAGCTGCACAGTAATATTTCGCCCCACACTAATATCAAACATTCGCTCACCATCACAGCGCCTGCGCTTCCCCATGAGGCTGCGCTCCCCTCTCAGATCTCCCGAGCGGAAGTAAAAGCTCAGCGAGAAGGGCCATTGACCTTCCATAAAGTAGTTGAGTTCATCAGGGAAATAAACCTCATGGGCATTGCCATCAAAGTAAAGGGCCTTCCCAAGGACACCAGGCCCCAGTTGCGGCTCTCCGTATACTTGAACATTTCTGTAAGTATGCGTAGGGCTTTTAAAAGCTGGATCATCAAAAGTAAAGTGACCCACTAAATTTTCGTCCACCTGAGCAACACCCTGTGGCAGCAGATAGTAGGTCAAAAACAGGCAGAGGTAAAAGAATCGCATAGGAAACATTTAGCTTGTGTAAAGAGTGTAGAATAAAAATACCCCTCGGGCGGCAAAGATTCTCTTACCAGATTATTAAAGCCTACTTTTCCAATCGTTAAAATTTCCTTAAAAATCGTTAAAAGTGAACGCAACTGTTGTATTTACGAAAACATTCGTATATAATTGTACTACGAAATTATTCGTAACAAACATTCTTCTTAGTGAAAATAATAGGATCAATCAAAAAGGATGGCCTCCAACGCCTTGGTCATTCTTTCTGATTGACTTTACCGGGAAGAGGTAAAATTCTAACCATATGACTCAAAGACAATTTCCTAAACCGACCGAATCTGAGCTGGAAATCCTCCAGGTGCTTTGGCAATTTGGCCCCTCTTCGGTTCGCTTCGTCAACGACAAGCTCAACGCAATCCGCGAAGTTGGCTACACCACCACCCTCAAGCTGATGCAGATTATGGTGGACAAAAATCTGGCGAGCCGCAACACGGACAGCCGTACTCACATCTACAAAGCCAATGTTAGCGAGGCAGATACACAAAAGCGGCTGTTGCAAAAGTTTGTGGATAAAACCTTTCGCGGCTCTGCGGTAAAGCTAGTCGTTCAGGCCTTGGGCAATCACAGTGCTTCGCAGGAAGAGCTGGACGAAATCAAAGCTCTCATCCGCAAAATTGAAGAACAGAACGACTAATAACAGAACGACTAATTACCTCATTACAGAATTCCCTAAATCTCACACTCTATGGATTTTATTCAATCATACATTCCCGAAGATATTATCTACGCACTGGGATGGACTGTTGTCCACTCTCTATGGCAGGGGATGCTGGTAGCCCTGGTCATGGCCTTGGTGCTAATGGGGCTCCAGCACAAGTCAGCCAAGCTGCGTCATGAGCTATCTGGGCTCTCGCTATTCACCATTTTCGTGATGGCGCTGATTACCTTCATTATCAAATATGATGCTGCTCAAGGCCGATCGATTATAGAAATATTAGTCAATCCTGATTGGGAAAATGTGGCTGCCGTTACGGCGGAGGCTGATCAATCGCTAGGTAATTTCATGATGTCCTGGGCCGATTATTTCAACCAAAACCTTCCGCTGATCGTCACCGTCTGGCTGATGGGGGTTGCCTTTTTCCTTCTCCGCCTTATGGGCGGCTATGCCTACGTGCAGCGCCTACGCTACAGCAACAACCAGCAGATGAGCCCCCACTGGCGACACAAGCTCCAAAAGCTGTCCCGCCGCCTGCCGCTCAGACGTTCTGTCGAATTAGTGGAGTCGGCGCTAGTCAAAGTCCCTATGGTCATTGGCTACCTCAAGCCTGCTATTCTACTGCCCCTTGGCATCGTCAATGCCCTAAGCGAAGAAGAAATTGAAGCGATCCTAGCTCACGAATTGGCCCATATCCATCGCAACGATTATCTGCTAAACATCATTCTGTCTTTTGTAGAAGTGCTCTTCTACTACCATCCGGCGGTCTGGTGGCTAGCGGCCAATGTACGAGCCGAGCGGGAAAACTGCTGTGATGACATCGGTGTTCAGCTCTGCGGCAACTCCTTAACCTACGCCAAAGCACTGGTCAGCATACAAGAGATGCACCGCTCTGCGCCAGCCTTCGCACTTTCTTTTTCTGGTCGCAAGAAAAATCAGTTGCTGAATCGGGTGAAAAGAATTTTGAATCAACCTCAAAACAAATCAAATATTATGGAAAAATTAGCTGCAACCACTCTGTTGTTCCTCTCTATTCTTTTCCTCTCCATGAGTGCAGGAAGCTCTTCGGATAAAACCACAGACATCAAAGAAAAAATGATAACTGTAGACGTTGATTTGACATCAGAAGATGACCTGATGCTTCCTACTATAAGAATGATGACAACAGTAGATACCCTCCCCGGAAAGAATAAAAGCACTAGAAATACGCAGACCATTATCAGAACGGATGATGATCAGTCTGTTGAGATGAAAATTGTAGATGGCGAAATTAAGCAGTTGAAAATCGATGGGAAGGTGATCCCGGAAGAGGAGTACGATGAGTATACGGATTTGCGGGAGGAATTGCTTGACAATGTACCGCCGCCGCCGCCGGCCCCACCGGCAATTACGGCTCCTCCAGTGCCACCAGCAATTACTGCTCCACCGGCACCGAAGGCCCCACCAGCCCCCGCAGCTATAGGCTCGAACTCTTCGGTCTGGTTCAAAAAGAAAAATCAGAAAACGGTCACTACTGAAAAAGGCGAAGATGGCAAAACGACCATCATCATCGAATCTGAAGGAGAAGAGGAACCTATTCACATCATCGTGGATGGTGACCAGGATTACATCATCATCGACGATGCCGAACTACAGATCGGAGATACCGCCATTATCATTGATGAATATGATTTTCCGACAAACGGCTTCGGCACTATCCGGCGCAGTGGCTCTGGTGAAAACTTCTTTATCTTTCCGGGAGGCCAAGGCAGACAGTTTTCTCCTGAGACAGAAATCGACTTCCATACTTTGGACTCTGCTCGGTTCCCCTCCGAGGGCTTTCAGTTAAGGGGATACATCGGGCAAAGCAATGCGGAAATAAAAGAATTACAATCCTATCTAGCAGATTCTCAAATAGAAGCTCAGGGGTTGATGAAGCGATACCATGAAGATATAGCGGCCCTGCAAAAAGCAGAGACTGCCATACAGCAAGAATTGGCCACTATTCACAGAGCGGAGGCGCAAGCGCAGCAAGAAGTAGTCGAGCAATTCCAAGAGGAAGCTAGAGCCAGACAAGAAGAAATGCAACGCGTGATGGAAGTGTACCAAGAGCGGCAGCAGAATCTAATTAAAGAAAGACAGCACCTTAACTACGGCAAAAAGGACGTCAGTCAGATTCTAGAAGACGAGCTGCTGAAAGACGGCCTTATTGCGAGTCGCGATCGTTACTCCATGAGCCTGACCCCCAAAAAATTAAAAATCAATGGCAAGCGCCAGTCAGCGAGTGTATTGAAGAAATACCGGGCACTTTACGAAAAGCATACTGGCATCCGTTCAGACGCCAACGGTAATTCCAGCAGTAATTATCACATACACATCAGCAAATAAAGAACGTTTTGTCCTCTGCTTCTACGCGGAGCAGCAGGCTGGACTATTTCTCTCTTACGAAAGCGAAAGTGATGAGGAGAGGCAAGACCTCTCCTCTTTTTCAAACTTCAAATGTTAAGATTTTCAGTATTTGCAACCTGTAGTAAAAGAACCTTGTCCTTTAAAATGTTGCTTCTGCTGAATCAATCGCCGGATTCTCTAGTAGAAAGAGTGACTCAAACAAAATACTGCTCAAATTAAATACAGTTGCTAATCGCAGTATCCCCTAGCCGGGAGACACTGCGCGGCCTAAAAGCAAAAATCACCGTGTCCCTTCGCAGGAGACACGGCTCGAACCAGAAATTGTCAAGGCAATGTCTCTCGCAGAGGACACTGACAACAGCAGGAAAATCCCTAATGTTATGCCCTAGCGAAATGCTTCAATTACACTAAACCAATCCGAATATGAAAAAAAGATCAACACCCCTAGTAGTTTCAGGAATGTTTTTCCTGCTGTGCCTGCTTTGCGCACAGTTTACCTATGCCCAGCAAAGCGATGCTCCAGAAGCAAAGAAGAAAATTGTCATTGTCAAAAAGCACACTGATGATAATGGCACTGTTACTGTCGAAAAAATTGTGAAAGAAGGCGTTGAAGCCGATGAACTGATCCAGGACATCCAAACCGAAGAGGATGGCGATACAGAAATTGACATCGAAATCATCTCTAATGGGGAGGGCCGGGATATACAAATTTTTCGCTTCGATAATGATGACGATGTAGAGAGTGATCTCAACATTGAAATCACGGATGAAGAAGGCAATAAAACGTTCCAGGTTCGCAAAAGAGGCGAAGGCGGCGATGTGAAAACGTTCGAATGGTCAGGGGATGGTGAAATGCCCTCCGAATTAGAAGAAGAAGTGTTCATGCGTGGTTTCAGCGTCAATAAGCACCACAAAAAGAATAAAGCCTTCCTTGGTGTAGTCGTTGACAATAATGACGGGCAAGGCGTTGTCATTGATAAGGTTGTAGAAGGCAGTGCAGCAGAGGCCGCTAGCCTGCAAGTAGGCGATGTTATTACCAAAATTAACGGAAAGGTCATTAAGGATCATGATGATCTAACTCGTGCTTTGAAGCAGCAAAAGCCTGGCGACAACGCAGACATCGAGTACTTGCGTGGTGGCAACAGCAGTCAGACTGCTACTACACTGGGAGAAAGATCAACCAGCAATTTCAGGTGGGATGATGATTATAACTTTGATTTCAATTTTGATCACAATGATTATAATGAATTCCGCTTCGAACGCGATAATGATCGTCCCTGTGTTTTCATCGGTGTTTTCATCAGTACCAGCAGAAGCTCAAAAGGGGACGGTTGCAAAATCAACAGTGTTATCTCTGGTACACCAGCCGAGACTGCCCAAATGGAAGGCGGTGACATCATTACCGCCATCAATGGCGTGAGTGTCGGTACTTACCGCGAACTGCTCACCGAACGCAACAAGTATAACCCTGGTGACCAAGTAACACTTAGCGTGACCCGCAATGGCCAGTCCATTCAAAAGGATATTACTTTCGAAGAATGCGATAAGAAAGAGAATACTCGCAGCAGTCGCATTATCATTATCAATAAAGCAGAAGAATTGCCCGGGGAAGAGGAAGAAATTGCTGAATTAGAAACCCCGGCCGTGGAGTTCGACCCTGCCGATGTCACTCTACAGTTAGAAAACTTCCAAGCCTTTCCCAACCCTGCGAGCAGTTACATCAACATTCGCTTCGAAGCGGAGGCTACACCGATCAACGTCACCATCGTCGATGTTGCTGGCCGCGAGATCTTCCGCGATGACCTCAACCGCTTTGATGGCATCTACAACAGACGCATCGACCTGAGCAGAGCCGCCAAAGGCACCTTGCTGCTCAGCATTCGTCAAAACGATAAAGTCTTCACACAGGCCCTCGTGCGCAGCGACAGCGCTGGGCTGTAGACATCTAATTAGTGAGTAGTAATTAATTCAGGAACCTCTCGCCGAGTCTCAGGCCGAGGGGTTTTCCTTTATTTATCGAGCCACAGTTTGAAATCCCCCACCCGATCCCGGCTGACAATCACTTCTAGGTCGGCTGTCGGTCGAAGTTCTAGTTTAAGTCGGCTGTTGAAATAGGTATGTATCTTATGAATGGCATCGAGGTGGGTGATGATCTTGCGATTGATGCGAAAAAAATGGTCAGGACTCAGCACACCTTCTAACTGATCCAGCGTATAGTCGATGATGTGCCGCTTGTTGTTGCGGTCACGGATATGGACAAAGCCATCTTCGGAGAAGAAGTAGGCGATGTCGGTGGTGGCCACATAGCTCAGCTGCTGCCCCATCTTGACGAGGAAGCGCTCTTTGTAGGATTTGCCGCTCAGGGATTCTAGCAGCTGTTCGATGCTGCTCTTGTCGTAGACGTGATTTTGGTGAAAAACCTTATCGAATTTATCCAGGGCGGGCTTTAGCTCATCAGGGTCAATGGGTTTGAGGAGGTAGTCGACGCTGTTGAACTTAAAGGCTTTGAGGGTATATTGATCGTAGGCGGTAGTGAAGATGACAGGGGCTTCGATTTGGGCTTCGGCGAAAATGTCAAAGCTGATGCCATCGGCCAGTTGAATATCCATGAAAATGAGGTCAGGCGATTCGAAGCTGTTGAGCCAGGCGACGGAGGCTTCGACGCTGTCCAGTACTTCGACGATGATGGCCTCCGGCCGACAGTCTCCAATCAACTTTCGCAGCCGCCGGGCCGCCGGCTTCTCGTCTTCGATGATCAATACACGCATAGTTAACAACGAATTTATTCCTTCCCTTACTATTCGCTCAATAAGCCAAGCTTGTCGATCTCTTTCAGTTTCAGCAAAGGTAGGGAAACGATGAAAGCATTAGCCGAGACGATGACCTCAACGAGACGCTCAGAAAAAAAGGCATAACGATTTTTAATGTTCTGCAAGCCCAAGCCCGTTGACTGCATCATCTGCTTCTTTTTCTGCAAGTTATTCCGAACAACCAGGCGGCTATTCTTCTCAATAAACAATTCTATTCTCAGCGGTCGCTGGGTCGAAATGATATTGTGCTTAATGGCATTTTCAATTAACATCTGTAGAGAAAGCGGAACAATTTTATCCTTTAGCGAAGCATCCGGAATATTGATCTCTACGTGCAAGTTGTCCTCAAAACGCTCCTTAAGTAGGTAAATATAGGCGTGTAGGAAGTCCAGCTCCTCCGATAGTGGGATCAGCTTTTTCTCCCTAATCTCCAGAATATAACGATAAACTTTAGCCATCTGCTGGACAAATCGCACCGCCTTTTCGGAATCTTCAAAGATTATTGTGCTCAACGTATTGAGGCTGTTGAAGAGGAAATGGGGATTGACCTGATTTTTTAAGCCCTCTAGCTGCGAATGTAAGTTGGCGCGTTCTAACTGCTCCCGCTCCAAAATCGAGCGTTGCAATTGAGTGAAGAAATAGGTCCCCTCGTAGACTGCAATCACCAAAAATGTGAGGACCAACGAACTGATGAGCATCAGTAGTGGTCGGGCTCTCGCTACTCCTAAGGTGGTATGCAGGAAACCATCTAGCGTATTTGTAATCACTGCTTTCATCACAAAATATCCTATTATGATTACAATGGACTGTAAGATTAGCCGCTTGACGACATCCTGATTCTGCGGGAAAATACGCCGGGCCTGAATGATGATCCAACGAAAAAAGAACCAGTATATAGACACGTAAAAAAGGGAGAGGACAATACATCGGAAAAATATGTCCATGCACTCCTCCTCAATCTGCTGCCCAAACATCAATAAAGACATCAAAGCACTTACTGTGGGGATACCGAGTAAGAGCAACCACCTATCATCAAAGCCTAATATTTCTTTCGTTCGCTTAGTCATCAATTAATTTTACGCTTTTTCTGTCCAACTTGTTGTATAAACATACGGTATCTCTGCCTTTTCTACAAAAGTTGAGGGCTCCGAACGACGAAGCCCTCATGCTCTTTATATTTACTTAAAATTGAACCCTTGTTGGGCGCCTTTGGCGCTGGGGTGGACGGTAGACGGTGGACGGTTTTTCTTTTTTACGTTCGCCGTCAACCGTCGACCGTCCACCAGGTCGGCCCTAGGCCGCCCCAACCGCTGCCCTTGGCAGCTCCACAATAATACTCCATTCCCCCCTACCACACCATATATAACAGGCGAACTGTCAAAATAAAGCCCTGAACTGTAAAGAATCCCGATTGAATTGCAGGCCCTAAAAGCCCTCTTCTACCTGGTTGCTGATGCGGGTGCGTACTCGTTCGATCTTGCGGTGCAGGGTATTGAAGTACCAGGAGCGATTCTTTTCTGCATGATTGCTAATGGCAATGGATTTACTGGTGATGTTCTTGAACCAATCTTCTGTGAAGTTGCACATGCGCTCGTCGGTACATTTGAGGAAGTTGGGGTTGCAGTAGGTGGTAAAGATGACCTTGCCGACCGGCGTTACGGCCAGGAAATTGTTGTTGGTGAAGACCATTTCGTTGTGAAAGAGATCAAAGGTGCGCGTCGCAGTGGCCTGCGGCTCTCCGCCCATCCGGTACTTGTGGCCAAAGGCCGCCATTTTGCGGATGTGCTCGCAGAGTTCCAGCAGCCTGTCGCACAACACCAGCGCATCTTCCGGGCGCTGAAAACCGCCGATGTTAACGTGGTACTCAATCTGATTGAGGGTGTTATCGACAATATTGAGGTGCCAAAGCTCAGTGCTGGGAATATCATTGTACATATTCAGCAGCTCACTAGTGATGCGTTGATCTTCCTGCGAGAGCAGATCGAAGTGAAAGGCTTGCTCTTTGATTTTAGGGACCGACCAGATGGTCCGCGCCCAAACGTAGAGCTTAAAACCGATGACCTCGGGGAAGTGGCAATAGTGAAAGAGTGGAATCTCGGAGGTGGCGTAGTAGAAATGCTTCTCGGGCAGGAGGTAGATGCGTTCAATGTTACGACTGACGCTATCTAGATAGTCACGGTAGCTACTAATGGTTTGGGAGAAGGAGCTGTAGGAAAAAACGACCGAATCGGCGCGGCTGAAGAGGTAGTCGTCCAGCGAGACTTTGAACTCGCGCGCCAGGGCGGCCAGCTCGTCCAGACTGAGCAGGGTATGCCCACGTAGGCGGCGGTAGACGGCATCCTTGCCGAGGCCCATCAGCTTGCCAAGGGCCTCCACAGCGGCCGAACGCTTGGGAAAGGTATTCAATATGCGCTCAAAAAGGTAATCTTGTAAACTTTGATTCATGGTCATTCTTTTTATTCCCAACCCAGCTCTACCTCCATCCGACGACGGCTAAAGGCGATTTTCTTCCGTATTCGATTAAAAAACCACTCTCGGTCCCGCTCATTATGTTCGCTAATAGGCACCGACTTGTTCATCACCCGCTTAAACCACCCTTCCATATAGCTGCAAATCCGAGGGTCGGTCGAGCGCATGAAGTTAGGATTGCCCAGGGTCGTGAACAGTACTTGTCCCTCTTTGATCCCCGCCAAAGCGGTATTATTAGTATACACCATTTCATTGTGAAACAGTTGAAAGCTGCCCCCTACCGCTCCTTCGGGGTCCGCATTGAGGGGAAACTTCTTACCATAGCGGGCCATCTTCTGAATATGATGACTCAAGGCTTCTAACTTATCGTAGAGCATCAGCGCATCCTTGGGCTGTTGAAAGCTGCCCGTGCTGATGTGGTACTCGATCTCGTTGAGGGTATGGTCGATTACGCTGGGGCTCCACAGCTCGACTCCCGGCAAATCGATGTAGATGCGCAGCATCCGCTCGGTGACCCGCAGGATGTCGGGGGGGATAATGCGAAAGTCGAACTTCAATTCTTTGAGGTAGTCAAAATCCAGCAGGGTGCGGCCCCAGAGATAGAGTTTGAAGCTGATCAGCTCGGGGAAGAAGAGGGTGTGAAAGAGCGGCAGCTCGGCAGAGGCGTAGTAGAATTGCTGCAAGGGCTGCTGCTGAGCCATTTCCAGCTCGTTGATGAAGCCCTGTAGGTAGTCCTCAAAGCTGGCTGCGCCGACAGAGAAGGCATTGTAGGTGAAGAAGAAGGTGTTGGATTGCTCAAAGATCAGGGCATCTAGGGAGACGTTGAAGGCGCGGGCCAGGTCGCTCAGCTCGGAGGGGGCGAGCAGGGTATCGCCCCGTAGGCGTCGATAAACGGCGTCCTTTGCAATTTTTAAAATCTCGCTAATCTCCTCAACGGCGTCCGATTTGCGCGGATAGCGGCTGACGATTTCTTCCAATAATTGCGATTGTAGGTCTGGGTGCATGGTGTAAGAGTAGCTGGATATGGTTTGTCGGTAGCGAATGTAGGGATAATCTCTCCCCTATTCACAATTCCTTAACCAATTTGTCCTCACATTAGCGAAAAATAAATATGCTTTTGGGGAAATTCCCCTCCAACACCCTCCATTTTGCTTGCATCTTGTCCTTGTATTTAAGACGCAACCCCACTTACAGTCTTAAAAGATTCTTTGAAACGATTGATGATTACGATGTAGATAACCCTGCCAAAGGCAGGTAAAATATGCGATTGAATGCTGCTCTACCCTAAATTTCCAAGAACTGTTGAGCAAGCACGTGCCTGGGAAGCTCCGGCCGCAAAGTGTCGGAGCTTTTCCCAGAGTTTTTCAAAAAAGGGACAAAACGCATAAAGACACAAACAAACTTTAGAACAAATACACAAGTGAGTACAGAGGATCAGGCTTTTGGGAAATATTCCAATACCGTTTCTACAAAACTGATCTTACTGCGATGGTGCAGTCACATTCCTCCCCAATAGTCCTGAACTCTTACTCCGTTTTTTATCCGAATAGGGACAACCTTGATTAAACGACACCTACTATGAAAATCGTAACCAACTGGGCGGCTAACAACCGCTGGAAAGCAAGACTACTGATCGCCATCGGCGGTCTGACTTTAAGCCTGATGGGGCTGGTAGCAGGCATGAGCCTGTACTGGAAAGGGCTGGATTTAGACCACAACTGGATTATTGTACTGGCCTGGACGAGTTTGATTATTTTCTACTTGTTTCCGGACAAAAAAGCGGCGATTTCGGGGATGCTGCGGCGCACCTGCCACATTGCCATCTACGCCTTGACCTTCTTGCTCTTCATGGCAACAGGTAATCATCTACCAAGATATTTCAAAAGTGTAAGTACCCAAAATGTAAGGCTGGTCACTTTCACTACCAATGATAAAAGACAACAACCAAAACCTACAATAAAGTGGAACCAAAGTCCACGCAGATCGGGCATTACTGGTCTGGGACTGAATTTGAAGGACGGGCTGAGTGTAGCAGTAGAGCACATCCAGATCGAAAGCAAAAGGCTGCCTGACCGCAGCATCTGGAAAGTACTGCTCTTCGGTGGGATCGCTACCATTAGCCTCATCTGGTTGCTGGCGCAACTGTCCAGCGGAGTGTACTGCTCCGGCATTCAACTGGCGGTAGGCCTTGGGTCTACCTTAATCGTCGGTGTATCGGCGGGGGCAATTGTCCTCCTGGTCATGGGCATCAAAACGCTGGCCGAACAATAGTGGTATAGCGGTTTTCTCGAATGACTATTTCGTTTTAGTGCATAGGTTTACGGACATTAACCTTTTACTGAAACACACCCATTATTTTTGATTAATACCAAATATCCACTATTCCCTATTCGTTCGGCCGGCTTCCCCTCACGCCGGCATCCTGTCCTGAGCATGAACTTAACGGTTCATGCTTTTTTTATTTTGGTCAACTGCTTACCTTTGCTTAGCATCATTTTCTAAACCTCAAAGCCCATCTCCAATGTCGCTCCCCCGCTTTCTCCTCCTCCTTCTTCTCATCGCTTTATGCCTGCCGGCCTGCAAATCTCCTAGCTCCAAAACAGAGTTACCCAATACCGAAAAAAGCACTATCAAGCCCCAACGCATCCGCTTTGCCTCTTATAATGTCGCCCTATTTCGCAAGCAGGCGGGGCAGCTGGGCAGCGATTTACAGACGGGGCGAGATAGCCAAATCCAAAACGTCGCCGCTGTCATCCAACAGGTGCGCCCGGATGTACTCGCCCTCATGGAATTCGATTATGACGAAAGCGGCCAACTGCTCCGCGACCTGCAAAAAAACTACCTTGGCGTAGGCCAGCATGGCCAGGAGCCGATCACTTACCCCTACGCCTTGCCCGTTGCCTCCAATACTGGTATGCTCAGCACCGCAGACTTCGATAACGATGGTAAAATCGAACTGCCCCAGGATGCCTACGGCTTCGGACGCTACGAAGGCCAATACGCCTTCGCCATGCTCTCCCGCTACCCTTTAGACAGCACCCAAATCCGCTCCTTCCAAAAGCTCCGCTGGACCGACATGCCCAATGCTCGAAAACCCATCAACCTCGACGCTAGCTCCTACTATAGCGATGAGGCTTGGAACATTTTCCGCCTCTCCTCCAAAAATCATATCGATATTCCCATCCGCACCGAAAATAAGCAGCTGATCCACGCTCTACTCGCCCACCCCACACCGCCCGTCTTCGACGGCCACGAAGACCGCAACGGCCTGCGCAACTACGATGAAATCCGCCTGCTCAAAGATTACCTCTCTAATGCAAGCTATCTAGTAGACGACCAAGGGAAGCGGGGCGGCCTCCCCGAGGGAGCCTCCTTCGTCGTGATGGGCGACTTGAACGCTGACCCCTACGATGGCGACAGTGCCTCCGGGGCCATTCAGCAACTGCTGGAACATCCGGCTGTACATCCGGCAGCAGCAAGCGGCGACATGGTCCCGCGCAGCAAGGGGGGAAAGACCTACAACCGCCGCCAGGGCGATAAGGGCGATCCCGCCTTCGACACCGCCTTTTTTGGTCGCCGCATCGATTACGTACTGCCCTCGCAGGACTTGGAAGTCTTGGATTCGGGGGTTTTCTGGCCCGCAGAGGGAGAAGGGCTTTACGAGCAAGTAAAGGATAAAAGGGCTTCTGATCATCTGCTCGTTTGGGTGGATATTGGGCTAAAATAGCGGACTCCGCAGCATCTTAGCCAAATAGTTCTTAATTTTGGAGGATTGATAGATTCCCTATGAACATGAAATACCTCTTTTCACTTCTGCTGCTCCTGGGCAGTGCTACCATTCTGACTGCTCAAGATAACTATGAATGGGCTTTCGACTGTCAGTTCGATCGTTGCTACGACTTCTACGATAGCCGCGCCATTATCGTCAAGGGCCGCAAAAAGGGCTTTATTGACCTCAAAGGGCAGCTTCGGGTCCCTCCTCGTTTTAATATTATCGATGCCTACTCGCAGGAGTTGGCCTCGGCGGGCTTTATCGACTTTGAAAAAATGGAGTCTCACAGTGGATATATTGACAAAAACGGGAAATTTAAGATCGATGTCCAGTTTGAGATCACCAGCCCTTTTCAAGAGGATCGGGCCTGTGTTCAGCTCAATGAACGCTGGGGGTATATTGATCTTCAGGGGAAGTTTATCGTTCCGGCCCGTTATGAGTCGGCGCATACCTACTCGGAAGGACTAGCGGGAGTTAAAGAAAACAATCAATGGGGGTATCTGGATAAGCAGGGCCGGGTGGCCATTCCGCTGCGTTTTGATATGGCGCTGCGCTTTGTCGAAGGCTTGAGTGGGGTGAAGTACAAGGGTAAGTGGGGCTATATCGATAAAACCGGACAATTCGCTATTCAGCCGCAGTACAGCTACGCTAGTAATTTCTTCGAGGGGCTGGCCCGCGTAGAGCTGGACGGCAAATGGGGCTTGATCGACCATCAGGGACGCTTTGTCATCGAGCCTCAATACCAGATGTTGCACCATTTCCACGAGGGGCGTGCCCGCGCCAAGCTGAACGGCAAATGGGGCTACATCGACCTTTCTGGGGAATTTGTTATCCCTCCGGAGTACGACGAAGCCTATGATTTTGCTGAAAAACTGGCCCGCATCAAAAAGGGTGGCCAATGGGGCTTTATCAACGCCGCCGGAGAGTTGGAAATCGGACTACTCTTCAGCAGTGCCTACGACTTCCACCAGGGCCTCGCACGGGTGATCAAAGATGGCCAAAAGGGCTATATTCGCTACAAAGAGCCGCTGGTCAATGACATGAATGCCAGCCAGAAGCAGGCGGCGCCAGAATTGCTCACCTCCCGGGAAGTCAAACGCGGCCAACACCTCAAGGTCAACAGTAACCAGATCATCGTACGGGTCTACGACCACAAAAAAATCGACGGCGACATCATTTCCCTCAACCATAATGGCGAATGGATACTCTTCCGCCACGAGCTGACCGGCAAGCCCTACGAGTTCCAAGTCAAGCTGGAAAAGGGCTCCGATAAGAACTATCTAATGCTTTTTGCCAACAACATCGGCCGGGAACCGCCCAACACCGCTGCACTCTGGATTTCGGATGGTGTCGAAGAACAGAAGGTCATTCTCAATTCTGATATGGACAGCTGCGACATCATTTATTTTGATTATTAGAGAGCATACGCTTTCCGATAGTTAAGGTAGTTAAGGATGTAGAGTCAGGCCCCCCGGCTCCAGCCTTATTCCGTAGGCCACGCTCCCCACAGGAATGAAGCCCAAATACCGTTTGCTCACCTTTCGCTTTTCAATCTTGAGTTGATCGGTGATAAAAAGTTGGTGAAAGAGCAACCTAAAGGCATCCTGGGTAAAACTCGTCCAGTGATCCGCTTCTAATACTTCGAAAGAGCTGAAATTCAGGTCCGGCTTAGCAGCCAGAAAGCGTATCCCAGAGTTAGGCGTCAGGGTATACTCTTGGAGGTCATTGGGTATAATGGAGCGACCGGTGATTTTACGGAAGTAAGGAAGCCCCATGATGAGAGGTGTTGTTTACCAAAGGTATACAGGACAAAAGGTATTAAGTTATAGAGAAGTCGCCGTGTCTCCTGCCAAGGGACACAGCGATTATTCCCCCTTTTTGTAGTATGGTCAGCGTCCTCTGCGAGAGACTAAAACCATAAAAAGTCCTCTATCTCCTCCATATACTCAGGTAACCCTAAACTAACCGCCGCTCGCAAATGCTCACCGTTATGCGGTAGCACCCGGCGCTCCGGGCGGCCCTCTGCAACGGCCATACTAGCCGACAAAGGCGTCACCTCGTCGCCAGTACCCGCCACCAGTAACATCGGAATAGACATCCCCCGCAGTAACTTTGGGGCCTCCTCCGCCCCCTCCGGAAGTACCAGCGCCGTCCCCTTAAGCTCTTCAATACGTGCTACACAAGCCAATGGTGATTCGATCAGTCCCTCCGCAATCAGGGCATCAAAAGGCGCTTGCTCATAAGCTAAGGTTGCCATCAATGTGCCCATCGAAAAGGCCCAGACCGCAATGCGATCCTTCGGGCGGCGGGCCTTGACCCAGAGGAGGGCAGTGGCCAGATCGATAGCATACTCCTGGTGGTAGAGAGCCTGAGGATCGTGGGTGAAATCCGTGCTGTGGCCGAAACCTCGATAGTCGAAGAGGAGGACACGGTAGCCGCGTCGTAGTAGGCTGCTGGCGTAAGCTAGGCTGTAGCTCATATTGCCAGCATCACCGTAGGCCAGGACAAAGGTGACGGAGCTGGTGTCTTCGTAAGGGTGCAGCCACCAGGCCTCTAACTCATAAGCATCCAAAGTCGTAAGCCGATGCGCTTCGTAAGCCATACCGGCCTGGTCCGGGGTCATGGTATATTCGCGAACAGGATTAATGCCCACGCAGAGCAGCGGGAGAAAGAGCAGAAAGGAGAATAGCGTTATTTTCATCTTTATCTCCTACTACCCCGCTTCTTGTCTCTAGGATCAATTGCAAAGCATAAATTTTTAGAAAAATTCCTGTCTCCTCTTGCGAAAACCCTTTATTCCATTTAACTTTGAAATTCAAAGTACTTTTACAGCAATGGTAAAACCTATGGATCAGCGCAAGCAGCATTTGGAAACCCTCAGTGAAATTCGATCACTGATGGAGCGTTCCTCTCGTTTTATTTCTCTCAGTGGTCTCTCCGGCGTTGCCGCCGGCGTTTTCGCCCTCATCGGCGCGGCAATGGTGTACGTCTACCTTGGCATCAGCCCCTTTGACCAAAAGCACCTGTACTACACGACCCTGCACTCAGCCGATCGCTGGGGACTGGATTATCGCAGTTTCTTCTTGCTAGATGCAGGGCTGGTGTTGATTAGTGCTTTAGGGGCAGGCATTCTGTTTACTACTCGCAAAGCGCGGAAAAAAGGGCAGAAAATCTGGGATAAAACCTCGCAGCGACTGTTGATCAACCTGCTCATCCCACTAGCGGTCGGAGGCCTTTACTGCCTCTTACTGATCAAACACGGCGCCTTGGCGCTGGTGGCTCCCTCCACCCTACTCTTCTACGGACTGGCGCTGGTCAATGCCAGCAAATATACTTTGACCGACATTCGTTATTTAGGGTTCTCAGAAATCGCACTGGGGCTGATCGCTACCTACTATGTAGGCTATGGCCTGGAATTTTGGGCCATCGGCTTTGGGTTGATGCATATTTTCTATGGCACTTGGATGTATTTTAAATACGAGGCGGAGAGCTAAAATTAGCGCATGATTTGTATTTTGCGGCACAAGCGACGCGGAAGATTGGCTATTTCTTATGAAAAAAATCATACACCAACTCAATAAGACCTTCGACAACCGAATACGGCTGGGCATCATGTCCATCCTGCTGGTTAATGAGTGGGTGGAGTTTAAAACGATTAAAGAAATGCTAGAACTGACTGATGGCAATTTGGCCAGCCATATTGCTGCTCTGGAAAAAAAGGAATTTATTGAGGTGAGGAAGCAATTTGTGGGCAGAAAACCGCAAACCAGCTACAAAGCGACGGAGCCGGGCCGCAAGGCCTTCAATGATCATCTGGATGCTTTGGAGCAACTGCTGAAAAACCGCGAATGATATAAAGCTATATTTTTTTGTCCTTTAACTTTGAAAATCAAAGTACTTTTTATTATGAAAAATAAAACAATGATCTCTGCCCTGCAAGCACTGCGTGAGCGCATTTTGATTGGCCTGGTGGAGTGGACCAAGCCCTGGTATGCGCGCTGGTTCAAGAAAGGGCGGGAGGCCTGGCCGCATACGGTGCAGAGCCTGAAGCAATTTCCTCGGCACAGCCTGGGGCGTGACTTGGGGGATTTCCTCGAAAAAGAGGGCTTAGATATGATGCCCAAGCTAGAGGACCATGATGTAATGCACGTGTTGATGCACTATAAAACAACGGTAGTAGATGAGGCGAAGATGCAGTTTTTTCTGTTGGGCAACCACAAAAAGTCGCTCTATGCCCTCTTCACCGCTTTCGTCGCCATTCTACTGATTCCAGAGCATTTATACAGCTTTTGGGTAGAATTTCGCAAGGGCCGTCGCTGCGCTCGGGTCTCCCAGTGGGATTTCCGCTACTTGCTCCGCGAGCCGACCCGAATGCTGCGCCGACAGCTCTACCGACAAGATATGGGAGAGGAGGCTCCCTTTGTATTTTGACCCAGTCTTGCAGCTGCCGGGCTTCCTCCCGGCAGCTTTTTCCATCATTTTCCAAGCCTAAATTTTTATACTATCATGCCTTTCCAATCCCTTTTCACCGACCACAAACAATACCGTCTATTCCTCTGGATCGGAGCCTCTACCCTCTTCAACCTCCTACTGCTCGCAGGCCGATTGTACCATTTGGAGATCAATCCTTTTACCTTGTATTGGAGTGGAGATTATCTCCAACTACGGGGCGAGGCCACCCTTCTTTTTCTGGTCTGGAACCTCTTCCTGGCCTGGATTCCCTACCTCATCACCCTACGGCTACACCGCCTCGATCAACGCTACAATTCCCGAATCCTCACCGGCCTCCTGCTGATGACCTGGCTCTGCTTTCTGCCTAATGCCCCCTACATTCTCACCGACCTCATTCACCTCCGAGCTCGGCCAGGCATCCCCGTCTGGTATGACCTGATGGTCATTCTGTCCTTCGCCTGGACCGGATTGATGCTGGGCTACCTCTCGCTCAACGAAGTCCAGCACTTCATGCAACAGCGCATTAGCCGGGGCCTGAGCTGGCTACTGACTGTCGGCATCATCGCCCTCAGCGGTTTTGGTATCTTTCTGGGGCGCTTCCTCCGTTGGAATTCCTGGGATGTACTGACCAACCCTTTCCAACTTTTTGAAGAAATTATCAGTGTACTTTTCAACCCTGCTCCTTACGCACATCCGCTAGGTATTTCGGCGCTCATCACCCTTTTTCTGCTCTTGGGTTACCTGCCCTTTAGCACCATGATGAGTCGTACGGAGGAAAAAATATTTTGAGGCCATGCAGCAAAAAGCACCTTACTCCGATTTATAGGTCACAGCACAAAATAATCAGATCTGAATAGAAGTGCCCCCCATTACTTCATCTTGTCGCAGGATCATCCTTGCGATTAAAAAGTACAGTTTCCATGAAAAAGACTGGATTATTTAGCTTACTTCTTTTATTAATTTTCTCCGCTTGCCGCAAGGACATTGACGACGTTCAAACTTCTACGAATAGCCCGCAAACACCGATTCTGAGCAACTGGGTTCCAGAACAGTCAATGGTAAAATCTTCCCTGACCGGGATGGTCCTTGACGAAGAACAGAGGCCGCTAACGGGTGTTCGTGTGGAGTTCAACGAATGGGTCACCAGCACCGATGAGTTCGGCCATTTTTTCTTCAACGACATGGACATGAACGAATTAGGTGCGGTCGTTAAGGTGGAAAAGGATGGCTACTTCGATGGCAGTCGCCGTTTCTTCCCCATCGCTGGCAACAACAATAAGATCAGAATTGAAATGCTGCCCCAGACCTTCGATCAATCCTTTCCGGCTGATCAAGGTGGCCTTATTGAGGTAAACGGAGGAGCCCGTATTGAATTTGCGGCCAATAGTATTCGTCTGGAAGGAGGTGGTAGTTATCAAGGCGAGGTGCGCGTCGCCGCGCAGTGGCTCGACCCAGCGGCCCGCCGCACCCTAGATCAAATGCCGGGCAACCTACAGGGCGTCAATACGCTCAACGAAGAAGTCGCACTGGAAACCTTCGGTATGATGGCCGTCGAACTGCAAGGCAGCAACGGCGAAGCCCTCAACATTGCCGAAGGCGCCACCGCGACCTTGAGGATGCCCATCCCCGACGACCTTCTCGCTGCAGCCCCTAGTAGCATCCCACTTTGGTCCTTCCACGAAGGCCACGGCATCTGGGCCCAGGAGTCCAGCGCCGGCCTACAAAATGGCTTCTACGTCGGCGACGTCTCCCACTTTTCTTTCTGGAACTGCGATGCCCCTTTTCCCGTCGTTAAAGTCTGCTTCCGGCTCGTCGATGAGGATGGTAATCCATTAGTAGATCATTATGTACGTATTCGTAGGCCCGACGGAAGTAGCCGTGGTGGCTACACCGATGCCAATGGAGAGATCTGCGATAAATTCCCTGCGGATGAAGAACTGGTTCTTGAGGTTTATTCAAACAATTCCTGTGGCAGTATTCTATTCACCCAAAACATCGGCCCCTTCTCCATGATGACCGACCTGGGAGACATCGTCGTCACCAGCCCTCAAGTCACTACTACCTCTGTGACAGGTCAGTTGGTGGACTGTGATGGTAATCCTGTGCTAGACGGACTCCTCATCATCGATTTCAACGAAAATCTATATGGCGATGAAATTTATGAATACCTCACGGATGGCAGCTTTGACCTCAACTATTCGGACTGTAATAATAGTGGTATGGAAGTCAAAGTTACTGCTATTAACCTCGATGGTCTGATCACTGCGGACCCCATTACCATTACCATTGGCCAAGCTAATGATTTGGGCAATATTGAGCTTTGCGATCAACCCACCACCTATGCACTTGAGCTAACGATAGATGGAGAGACCGTCATTTATCCAGATGCACAACTCCGAGTATTCCAGGATACCTTCCCCGGAGAGCATATTATCCAGATCAGCAAGTCTACCCCCGCCACCAATGGCTACTTCTACATGACCCTGAATGGCCTGGGTGTCGGTGATTACAGCAACGATAATAATGTAAGTATAAGCGAACCCCTGCTAGAATGGCTGATGTATGGTCAACTTAGTTCTGTCACCTTAGATACATTTGGTGATGTTGGAGAAGAAGTTGGCGGAGTGTTCAGTGGGACTTTGACCAACCGTTTTGATCAGAATATGGTGGATGTCGATGTCAGTGGCTCCTTCCTGCTGATTCGACAACAATGATGTGGTTTTACCGATTCAATGATGATATGATTTAGTACATTTTAATTACTCGATTATTTGATGGAGGCAAGCGCCTACTGCTGCACTTGCCTCCCTTTTTTTAAAAAAAATTACTCCCCCATGCAGCGAAACGCTGTTTGCTCCGGTTTACTACACGAAGCGCAAATACAGATCTGTCATCCTGCGTCTCCTTTAAATAAAAATTAGCAACACAACTTATTGTAATAAATTACGATTCAATGAAAAATCTAGGATTTTTAGCTCTTATGATGTTACTGGTGTTCTCGGCTTGCCGCAAGGATGTCGATGATGTGAACACCGTTATTAACCAACCTACTCCTCCGGTCTTCCAAAACTGGATTCCTGCCGAATCTATCGTTACTTCTTCTGTTATTGGTTTTGTGGTGGATGAAAACCAGCAGCCAGTCGCTGATGTAGAAGTGAGATTGGGCAACTTTAGAACGACTACTGACGAATATGGCCACTTTTTCTATAACAACCTGGCCATGAATGCGCTGGGTACTGTTGTTACGGTCGAAAAAGACGGATATTTTGAAGGCAGCCGCCGTTTCTTCCCCATAGCGGATGCCAAGAACCGCGTAAAAATCGAATTATTACCTAAAGTCTTCTCCGAGTCTTTCGAAGCCAACACGGGCGCCACCATCGATGTTGATGGCGGTGCGAGCATCGTATTTGCTCCCAACAGCATCCAACTTGAAGATGGCGGCAGCTATGATGGCGAGGTCAATGTAGCGGCCAAGTGGATGGACCCTTCTTCCGAGCGTACCCTGGATCAAATGCCGGGTAACCTCCAAGGGGTCAATACCCAAAGCGAAGAAGTAGCACTGGCCACCTACGGTATGATCGCTGTAGAGCTGGAAGGCAGCAATGGCGAAGCCCTCAACATCGCCGAAGGCGCTACGGCGACCTTACAAATGCCTGTTCCAGCCAACATGCAAGCCGATGCTCCTAACGAAATTCCCCTCTGGGCGTTCTACGAAAGTCATGGCGTATGGGCGCAAGAATCTAGCGCCACCCTGGAAAACGGCGTGTACGTCGGTGAAGTTTCTCACTTCTCCTTCTGGAACTGCGATGCCCCATTCCCCCTAATCGTCCTTAACTTCCGTCTTGTTGATGGCGATGGCTTCCCACTGGCCAACTATAAATCAAGTCTTGAGCGCAGTAACTCCAGCATCGGTTACGGCTGGTCTAATGCCAGTGGTGAAATATCAGGGAAAGTGCCTAAAAACGAGGAGCTAATCTTAACGATTTTTGACGAATGTGGTAATACGCTGTACACCCAAACAGTTGGTCCATTCAGCATGGATACCAACTTAGGGGACATCACCATTACGGGTAGCAACATCAACTCAACTATTATTACAGGTCGAGTAATCGATTGTAATGGCGATCCAATAACGGATGGTCTGGTAACCATCGATTTTGACGGGCGGAGTACCTACGAGTATATTGACGGTGGTAATTTCGAAGTCCGACTGACGACCTGCGATGCCAACGCTACGGGCGAGGTTGTTGCCATCAACTTTGCAGATTTTGAACAAAGCACTGGTCAGGCTGTACAGGCCAACATCCTAAATGACTTGGGTGATGTTCAAGCCTGCGGCCAGCAGCTGACTGAATTCCTGAGCCTGACTGTCGATGGTCAGACCATGCTCTACCCTGATGCTTGGCTCGTAGCTGTTGATTCGGTCGGTGCCCAGTATACCTACATCAACTTTAGAGGCTTTAACAGCCCAGTAGATAGCATCTGGGGGAATATTGAAATCCCTGGTATCACGGTCGCAGATTACAGCAATATGGTCAATATCAACCTCAGTGATTTCATCAACAACTGGCAATTTGAAGAGGGCAATGCCTTTGATAGCTTTGAAATTACCAGCTTTGGTGCCGTTGGCGAGGATGTAGTTGGAGAATTCAGTGGTACACTGACCAACTATGCTATACAACCAGCAGCAACTGTCAGTGTGACCGGCGCCTTCCGATTAAAACGACAATGATGATCCCAATAGATTCATAACAGGATGCCATAACGCAAAAGGAAGTCTCTGTCTAGTGGCAGAGACTTCCTTACTTCACTCAATTATTCTTTCGACGAAATCCTTTAAATTTGCAAAACAAGCAGATTATTAAATTGGTAAGCGAAAAGCAACTCATCCATGACTGTCAAAAAGGGCTGAAACAAAGTCAGTTCCTGCTGGTTAAGCGTTACTCAGCGATGTTGATGACGGTTTGTCGCCGTTACGCCCGCGATGAAGCGATGGCCAAGGACGTCTTGCAGGAGGCGCTGATTCGCATCTTCAAGAACATCGGTCGCTATCAGCCTACCGGCTCTTTCGAAGCCTGGATGCGCCGTATCGCCGTTCGCTGCGCCTTGCAATGGCTAGAAAAAAGCCACTTCCGCCGCGAACAGACTACCGAAAATTTTGACGACGACCGTCCCATTGATCCCGCAGTTTACCAACAATTGGCGACTGAAAACATCATCAAATTGGTTCAGGAGCTGCCCGATGGCTTCCGTACCGTTTTCAACCTCAACATCATCGAGGGGTACAGCCATAAGGAGATTGCGGAGCTGCTCAATATCACAGAAAGCAGCTCTCGCTCTCAGTTGTTACGGGCGAGAAGATTATTACAAAAAAAATTGACTGATTCCCTAAAAGTACGCTCATTATGAAATGGCATAAATTCGACAAAACACTGCAAAAAGAACTGCTAGCGCACCAGTCTGAGGTGGACATCAACGCCATCTGGGCAGCCATCGAGCCAGAGGTCGACACCATCAATACGCGCCAACAGCACCGCCGCCGGGGAATCATTTGGTGGGGAATGCTGGCGGGCCTACTGCTGCTTGGCAGTACCTGGTTCTTGCTGCGGCCGTCGGCGACTCCAACGGAGAGCGCCACTGCGCCCCCTGTGGCTACCAACGAAAAGGCCACTACTACGCCTTCTACCTCCGAATCAAAGGCGACCGCCGCCACTACCCTAAGCATAGGGCCTGAACAAAAATCGACAACCACTACTGCTGCGCCAGAGGCAACGGCGGAGCGCCAAGCAAGCACGGACCCCAAGATGCCCAACCCAGCGCCTAAGATTCCGACTGCCGCTCCAACTCGGGAGCAAAAGCAGGGGGCTGCGGCCCAGCGATCTGGGCACGGAGAGATTCCTCCGGTGCGTACGACTGTGACGCCGGAGGTTTTGGGAACGGCGGATGCAGCGCAAAAGACGCCGGTAATGGCGGAGCGGGCGGCTGAAGGCCAGGAGAGCTTGCCAGTAGAGGTGGCGGAGCCACTTAGCATGGTTCGGCCGGTGGAGCCGAAGGCCAGTGAGCCTGGCCTCAGCGCCTTTCCAGGCATCGCTGCGAAGGACTTGAATTCGCTCAGCTTCCCGCAGCTTGAGCTGCCGTCCAACGAACTGCGTCCTCTCCCGGGCCTCAGTAGCCGCGATGGCAGCCCCTACTCCCTAGATATCCATCTGGGTATTGCTTTCCCTTTCCGCGATCTCAGTGGCCCCAACGATACGGCTACGACTTCGATCCTAGAGCAGCGCGAGCAGACGGAAAGCCCCTTGGAAGCCATCCAACTCGGTATCCTGCTGAACCGCCAGTTTAAGTCGGGCTTCGAGATTTCTGCCGGACTGCACTTCACGCGCATCACCGAACGGTTTGATTACAATACAACGCTTACTCAAGTAGACTCTATCGAAGGGATTGTGGCGTATCATATTCAACTCAATGGAGATACGATTCCCGAGTTTGGCCAAGTCGCCGTGACGACCGAAACGATGATCCGCAAGAAATTCTTCAACCGCTATCAATTGATTGATATTCCCATCATGCTGGGCTACAGATTGGAGGCCAATAACTTCACCCTGGGCCTCCGGGCCGGCGTGATGGCCAATGTCGCCTTATTTACCCGAGGGCGGATTTTGGGCGATGATGGCCTTGACGTCAACATCAAGAACAGCGAAAATGACCTTTTCAAATCCAACGTCACTTTCAGCTACTATGTCAGCTTTATGACGGCTTACGAGATTGCGCCGGGCATTCAATTGCAGTTTGCGCCCTACGCTCATTTTTACCCCAGGAGCTTTACCGGCTCGGCTAACCCGCTATCGCAAAAATACACGCTGGTGGGCCTCAACGCGGGGATTAGGTATCAGTTCTGACCCTCCACTTCCGTCATCTTTCAACTAATGCGGCCTTCTTACAATGATTATGAAGGCCGCTTTCTTATCTTTAGGTTTTTTTTAATATTTTTAGTGCGGAATATTAATTAAGTACTTAACCCAAGTTGTGATGGTGTTCCCCGCAACTTGCATCTTTCAAAGAATGGAGGTAGAAAACGCCTTATTGCTAGATGTCGAAGCATACGTAACCAACTTCATCACGGAGCAGGTCCCTAAAGAGTATGCCTACCACGATGTTCAGCACACCATCAATGTCGTGGCGGCGGTCAAAGACATCAGCGCGGCTATTAGTGTCACCGAACGAGAAATGGAGCTGATGCTGCTGGCCGCTTGGTTCCATGATATTGGATACGATAAAGGCGCATTGAATCACGAAGAGCGAAGCTGCCGATATGCTCAAGAGTACTTGTCTAATTACGATATTTCGGAAGAGGAAATGGAGATCATCATGGGATGCATCATGGCAACTAAGATGCCGCATAATCCTTCGACGATCCTACAAAAGGTACTCTGCGATGCCGACCTAAGCCACCTGGGCAAAAAAACCTACTGGGATCGCTGTAGCCGGGTACGGCAGGAGCTGACCCTGACAAAGGGCATTACCATGAATGAACAAGAATGGGTGGATTTTGAGTTGGACTTCATCAGCAAGCATCGTTACCAGACCCGATCGGCCCAAGAACTCTACGGCAAGCGCAAAAACAAACATGTGAAACAACTGAAAAAACAAAAGCTGAGATTGAATCCACAAGAGGTCCTAACAGTAGAGGAAATTGCGCGTCGCGAGCGCAAAAAAGAAAAGAAAAAAGAACGCAAACAACAGTTGAGTAAGAAGCTGGGCACTGTCAGTGGAGATCATCCCCTCAAGCAGCTTAACCTGGGCCGAGGCGTAGAAACCATGTACCGCACTACCTACCGAACGCACGTCAACCTCAGCTCTATTGCCGATAATAAGGCTAATATCATGCTCAGTATCAATGCCATTATCATCTCGATTACGGTATCGACTCTGGTGCCTAGTTTTGGTAGCAATCCAACTCTGGTCATCCCTACAATCATCTTGCTAGGCGTATGTCTAGTTGCTGTTGTTTTTGCGACCCTGTCTACCCGCCCTAAAGTAACTGAGGGTAAGTTCACAACGGAAGACATTAAAGAAAAACGCTCCAATCTGCTCTTTTTTGGTAACTTCTATAATATGGATATCGAAGATTTCCACTGGGGTATGATGGAAATGATCAAAGATTCTGATTTTCTGTACAGCTCGATGACCCGTGACCTCTATTATCTGGGGATTGTGCTGGCCAAAAAGTACAAATACCTGCGCATCTGCTACAGCATCTTCATGTACGGGCTGATCATTGCAGTACTGGCTTTTGCTATCGCCTTCCTGGCCTAGCCGCCCTATTTCACATCTTTTTGCTTATTTAGTTGTTGTATAAATTAGCTTGTTAGCTAGTACAGCTATTTCTTTTTTGGGTCAAAAAACCTAAAATTGCACTATTCATTAGATTACGTAATAAAATTAGACTACTATGACCGAGACAATGGAAAACACCCTGAATAGGCAGATTGAGCTAGAAGCCTATGCGTCTTTCTTGTATCTTTCTATGGCTTCTTGGTGTGATAATCAAGGTCTGGCGGGTTGTGCGCAATTCATGCATACTCAATCTTCGGAAGAAAGGGATCATATGCTTCGTATATTTCACTACATCAGTGAAGTGGACGGCCATGCACTGACACCGTCCATTCCTCAAGCACCTGTAGAGTTTGAATCTATCCAATCAATGTTCTACCAAGTTTATGAGCACGAAAAAAAGGTGACCAATGCGATCAATAACATCGTAGATTTGTGCTACAAGGAAAACGATTACTCTACCCTCAATTTTATGCAGTGGTACATTGAGGAACAACGAGAAGAGGAAGATCAGATGCGGACTATTCTCGATCGCATCAAGTTGATTGGCAGTGGCCCACAGGCCTTGTACTACATCGACAAGGAGATCGCCGCCATCAATAAAGCAGAGTTAAAAGCTGCTGCTGCTGAGGAAGAAGTCGCCTAGAGGATTCCTAGTGCAGTTTTAGCTGCTATTATTTTCTCTTTTTTCCTATATTTATACTCGCAATCAGTAGGTCATGTCCAGCATAGCCTGCTGATTAGCGCAGTGTAATAGCTACTGGCCCGAAAAAAGCCAAATGATAAGAGCAGTTGATGATGACCTACGAAGTACTTGACAATATGGATGATCCTAATGAGCGCTTCGACCCCAATACCCGGGTCGTCACCATCAAATATTTTTATTTCGAATCTAAAGCCCACCTCTACGCCGCCCGGCTCAAGGAGGCAAATATCAAAAGTTTCATTTCGAATGCCAATACTTCTACGGCGCTGCCTTTAGGCGAGGGGGGAATTGGCTTGCACGTTCGAGAAAAAGATAGAGAAGAAGCCCTTCGAATCGTCAGAGAACTCGACTATTACAATCGTACGGACCCTCGCGATCAATCTTTCCACGATGCCGATAAAGAGGATATTGCCTACGAAAAAGCTTTGCACGAGCAGGCCGCCCGGCAATATAAGCCCGCAACCATGATCATCCTATTCTTGGTCTTGTTAATTCTGCTCGTCTTTGTGAGAGCTTACTTTATGACGGTAAGTGCAGGAGACTGGTTAGATGTTTTCTAAAAAAAGGCCCACTCAAGAGAACATATCAGGAGAATACGTTTCTGAGTGGACTTGCCCTATAGAAAATAACAACAAAACAGAAAGATTTTTATCCCTGAATTGGTATTGTCTACATTAAATGACTCTCAAGGTACTGCTTTTCTGTAATTTGACTAAATGAGATACCGTTTAATTTTTTTGGTTCCACTTTATTTTTTTTATATTCGCCATTGAAAGTTATATCAAAACAGCTCGATTCTTTCCAAACATCTAGACACACTGATCTACCCTAAGAAAAATTAGGCTCTTTGCTTTGCATTCAGGTCTAGTTTCTATGCTAATCTTCCCCCCAAAAAATAATTATCAAGGCGGTCTTTGCAATTCATTCGGCTGATAGTACAGTACATCACTGCCGATTCGTTGCCTTTGTGTACCTTAATCGGTCACCTCTATCTCAATACCAGACCGTATTGACCTCTATTTAATTCGAACAAACAAATAAACCAAATAATCTGGGTCAGCAATGATTCCTGTTGTATTACAATGCAATGAAAACACCAACAAATAACTTATTTAGGTTGATTGACGCTATGTCAGCAGCGGAAAAGAGATACTTTAAAAGGCATTTCTCTTCTGACAAAAGTTTGCAAACCAAGCTATTCGATTTCATCAATAGCATGGATGAGTATGAAGAAGATCAGGTCAAAGAATACTTCTCTGATACCAATCTGGCCAAAAACCTCAAGGTCTATAAAGTACAGCTATTTGATCTGTTGATGAAAAGCCTAACCTCCTACCACAGTAAACGCAACATCAACAGCCGCATCCGCATCGGCCTGGAAGAAATAGAAATTTTGATCGACAAGCAGCTTTACAATTCGGCGCTCGTCCGGCTGAAAAAAATCAAAGAGCTTTGCCTGCAACACGAAGCCTACAGCAAGCTCTTTCAAATACTTGAATTCGAAAACCAATTCAAGGTTCACTACAGCATCAACCCTCTTCCCCCTAACGATCAGCTTTTTGCTGAGCTCGAAGATGCCGTCACTCGCACAGAAACCGCCTATCGACTACAGAAAATTCTGATTGAACTCAATAGCCGCAAAAATGCCAAAGGCCACCGACTTTTAGATGAACAGGAAAAACAACAGTATCAACGGCAACTACAAGAACTGCAGGATAACTACCAGCTGGAATCCATGAGCCTCAAAGAAAAATCTTTTTGGTACCAAAGTGTCAGCTGTATCTATGATTTGATTGATGAGGAGGAGCAAAGCTATTCCTATAAGTTGGAAGCCCTCAGTTTATTTGAGAATGAACCTTTGAAAATTAATAGCCATAGTAGGCTGTATTTCAGTGCATTACACAATTATCTTTCCTGTTGTAATGCTATGGAAAAATATCCGGAGTTGACCGAAGGCATCCAAAAGATTAAAGCACTGGCCAAACGCTTTCCCTATCTCCACCGAAACATGACCTTTATCTATTATCTGGAAACGCGCTATTACTACCGGCAATCCAAATTCAGAAGCCTACCTGGCCCACTAGAGAATGACATTCTGAAACATATCAAACAGTACGATTTAGAGGGAGAGCACATCTCCGTCTCTCTCTTTTTACACTATACGTTGATCTACCTCATCTTGGGTAACGCTAAACGTGTACAGTTCTATCTGCGGAGACTGCAAAATAATACAGGGAAAACGCCGCCAGTCTTCAGTCAAACGCACGGCATCATCGAGCTGATTAGTCACTATGAAACCGGAGATTATTTCATCATCAACAACCTGTTGCTCTCTTATAAGCGCAAGCTCAAAAGAGAACTGGAATACACCCCCTTCTTCAGACGTGCACTCGAATTCTTCAATCAACTAGGAAGAGTACCCAAGGAAGAACATGCCCAATTGGCGCAGGAGCTTCTGGGAGAACTCCCAGAGTACTCCGAAGACGGCGTGTGCCGCCTGCTCTCCGGCCTACATCTGGAAAACTGGCTCTTGGCAGTCAACAATAACCAAGGCTTCACCGACTGGATGGCCGATAAATGCGTAGAGTAGACTAGAGATTGCCTCTCCGCTCTTGCTCCCGCTCGATCGCTTCAAACAGGGCCTTAAAATTCCCCTTGCCAAAAGACCGCGCTCCCTTGCGCTGGATGATTTCGTAGAATACCGTAGGGCGATCCTGAATGGGCTTGGTGAAAATTTGCAACAAATACCCCTCATCATCTCGATCAATAAGGATGTTGAGTTCTTTTAAGGCCTCCATATCCTCATCAATCTCCCCTACCCGCTCACCGACGGTCTCGTAGTAATTGTCGGGAACATAGAGAAAATCGACGCCGTTGCGGCGCAGTTGGCCCACCGTCTTAATAATATCATCCGTAGCAATGGCTATGTGCTGAACTCCAGCGCCTCGGTAGAATTCAATGTACTCTTCGATCTGTGATTTCTTCAGCCCCTTAGCCGGCTCATTGATCGGGAATTTAACGTAGCCGTTGCCATTGGAAACCACCTTGCTCATCAGAGCAGTATATTTGGTGGAAATATCTTTGTCATCAAAAGTAATCAACAGCTTAAAACCCATCACCTCCTGGTAAAACTTCACCCAGCGATTCATATCGCCTAGCTCAACATTACCAACACAATGATCGACATGCTTCAATCCGATGGGCGACACGGGGCATAGGCTCTCCCGAGCTTCGAAACCCGGCATGAAAGCCCCCTGGTAATTACTGCGCTCTACGAAGGTATGGACCGTTTCTCCGTAGGTATGGATGGATGCCTTCTTTAGTTCTCCGTGATCATCGGTTAACACCTCTAGCGGACTGGCAGATTGAGCACCGCGCTCTAGCGCCCTATTGTAAGCCTCTTCGGCATCATCTACCCACAACGCCAGTACCTTCACCCCGTCACCATGTTCGCGAACATGATGAGCGACATCGTGATCCGGATAAAGCGCAGCGGTCATCACAAAGCGAATTTTGCCTTGCTCCAGTACGTAAGAAGCGGTATCCCGCGTTCCAGTCTCCGGCCCGCGATAAGCGATGAGTCGGAAGCCGAAGGCCATTTGGTAGTAGAAGGCGGCCTGCTTGGCATTGCCGACATAAAATTCAATATGGTCCGTCCCTTTCAACGGAAAAACATCCGTGGAGGTGCTAGGTGAATTAATCGTCGAGGTTTGCATATCGATTGATTTCTGGTTTTATTGCAAAATGAAAATAAGTATTGATTTGATGCAGCAATCAGCGTTGTAGGTTGCTACTGACCGCCTCTAAGATGCGTTGAAGTGTTTTAAAATCTTCTTCGGTCAAGCCTGACCAGCCCTGCTTACGAAAATTCATCACAACGGGTAATAGATTCTCCACCTTATCTCGTCCTTGTTGTGTCAATAGAATATTAAAACGACGCCGATCCTGGGTATCCATCTCCCGGACAACAAATTTGCGCTTGTATAGATGATCAATAATCCGAGTAATCGTAGGTGGATGCTTAAAGGTACGAATAGCAATTTCGTACTGATTCAGTCCATTTTCTTTGTATAATTCATGGAGAATTACCCACTGATCTACGGTGATGTCTGCACCAGTTTTCCGCAGTTGCTGATGGAAATGCTGTTTGATCAGCTTAGCCGTACGTTCAATCAAAAAACCGTAGGCATTATCCTGATCTTCGGCCGTTTTAATTTTTGTGCTCATTTTTACAGAAACAAATTAGTTAACATAATAACTATTTGCAAGATAACTAAACTTGAGCAACTGTGCAATAGCTTCTATTTCTATTCCAAAGCCTTCCGAATTTCTACCTCTAGTAAAGCCACAATTTTCTGCCCACAGAGTAACAATAGCTCCTGCTCGTCAGCCGTAATCGTGTACTTCGTACTAATATTGGTCACCAGTTCGTAGAGAATTTGTAGTTCGAAACTCGTCAATGGCTTCCCACCGCCTTTTAACTCCTCTTCCAGCCGTTGGATCAGTCGTTTTTGCTCCTTCTCAATTTCAATAATCGGCGGCGGCTGATTCTCATTATTGCGAATCAAAACATTGAAGCTGAAAATAATGGGCGTAAAATGGAGTCGACTACCCAGGTCGGCCAGATCGCTGGGCAGGGTGATCCGCCGGGCCTCTAGGCCGCTGGAAGCCAGGCGGCCAAAGACTTTGAAGGACAGCCGGGCAGTCTGCTTCTTAGCGAAGGTGTAGGTATTTCCTGAATTATCGGCGTCGACCACCATCAGTACCTTTCCTCTCTTGGCGCGGTCTTGTTGCAGTAAGTCAATGGCGGTTTTGTAACCAAAGTTATCCGTCATTGCACCATCAATAATGTGCAGGAAACGACGGTCATCGCTGTAGGTACTTTCCATCGTTGTATTGGAAATCAAGGCCGGGAAGCTGCCGCTGGCCTTAATCCCTACGGACAAAGGCATCTGGTAATTGCTAAACGCCTCCTTGCACTCGTATTTTTTCACCCGATGGGAGTAGCCACATATTTCGTAGGTCTCGAGGATGTCGGGAGTGTAGGGAAAAATACCCATTTTATCCAATAAAGAGCCATTAGCAACCATCATCGGATAGCGTACGGGCTGCTCACTCTGCTGGCGGTCGACGAAAAGGTCTCCCAGCATGATGCTCGGCACCGGCCCCTCGGCCTTCCACTCGCTCCGCCGCCGCCGATAGCCCAACACCCGGTCATCGATAGCGCGTTCTAGGGCGTCGCCATCATCGAGGTAGCTGAACCAGAGGCGAGGGTTGAAGAGGGCCCAAAATAGGGGTTTGGTATAAGAGTAGCTGAGGTCCTTGCGAATGTTTTTGTCCAAATAGGCGTGCAGAGAGAAAACGGTATCGCGCTGATTTTCGTGATGATCGTATAGGGAGGCAATGTAGGCTCCCCCCGCAAAGCCGCCGCCGGAAACCGTCGATAAATAATCAATCTCCTGTAGGGCATTCCGGCCGCTGGGCAGCTGCATCTTTTCCAAGCCCAGCATGACTCCGATGCCCAGGTTCGCCGCTCTGGACCCGCCGCCGGAGATCGCCAGCGCCAGCGCCAGGCTGCTATCTTGCGCCGGGCGAAGCTGTACAGACTTATAACCACTCGTATTTACTGTAGGCAGCTGATCACCATCTTTGATGAACTGGCTGCGATCAGGATAGATGTTGCGACTGCAAGAAGAAAACAATAAAGTAGCCAGGAAGGCCAACAAGAGCAGGCTTTTTTGAGTAGTCATAACAGGAGGGTTTGCGGCTAAAATAGTGAATTAACCGCAATTATCCGTCAATCCGATGCGCCATCTCCTGGATCGCATTAATGATATTATCCAACTGTGGTGGGTAATTGATGTATTTCATTTTGCTCTCGTCTTTCCCCCAGATGCTGACCGTCACCACTTTTTTCTTGGAACCGTAAGCCACTGCTAGACGCAGTGGAATCGGCGTCGGCTTATCCTGCTTACGCGACTGGCAGTAGTTGTCTTCGCAGTCGTAGATGCGTTCCAGCTCGAAAAAGCGTTGGGCGACGATAAACTCCGCAAATTGCTCTAATTCTGCCCTTGGAATATTTTTCTTGGTAATCACCAAGCCACTATTGACGCTTTTGAATTCCTTGATGAGTCGTCCATCGCTTTTTATATGGATATAGTCCCTCAGTACAGGATTGACGCCTCCGTAGTAGCCGCCGCCAATTAGCTCAATACTGATGTACACTGGGTCTTTCTTTTTCTTTTTGGCCTTCCTCCTTCTCTTGCGCTTTTTCTTCCCTAGGGAGAGCCAACGGCGGCTGCGCCGCGGATTGGCCGTTTCAACAATAATATCCGGCAATTCATTCGGTGGCTTGACAAAAGGAGCGTCCTTGCTCTCTACCCGAATAAAATGGTACTGATAGGTTCCTTTACTATTGGGTTGATTGAATTCTAATACCAGTGCCTGCTTGGTCAGCTCCGCCACCCGAAAATTCTTGATGTGTTTGAATGTATAGATCAACTCACTGCCGTCCAAGACCCAGGGCCCTCGGCTCATCGTTCCGTTAAGGTACTGCTCGAAAGTATAGTTGTAGCGAAAGTGCAGAAAGTAGTCGTAGAACGTCTCAGCCTGGTGAATAATGGTATTGGATTCCAGGTGCAGCGCATAGGTGTAGCGCCACTTGGTCTCGACCAGTTTACGCTCGTCAGGAGCAGGATATTTGCTCATTTGGAGTAGACTATCCACTTGCTGAGCAATGCTCTTAACAGGTCCTCCAAAGAGCAATACCAGGAGTGAAATGAATATGTGTTTCCTCATTATTAGGCTAGATTCTAGTATTTGCTGAAGTATCTGCTACAAAAACCGTTCTCATTGCTATTATATTATACGAAAATACTATATATATTAGAGAAAACAGGAACGCCAGCGCCCTTTCTCAGGACCCTGGCGTTCCTCCCTACCCCGCAAAAGTCTACCCCCTCCTAAAACCGAAAGCCTACTGTCATCAAAAAGTGCTGGGTGGTGACTTCGTTGTCAACTACCTGACCGGCTCCCCCATCAAATTGATAAGGCACATAGATCTCTTCACTCTGCCGGAGGCGGTAAGCCAGATCGATGTAGAAGCTGCGCTCCTGGAGGCCAAGGCCGAAGCTGAGTGCATTGTTGTTGGCGCTGTCGTCCTCGAAGGGTGCACCGTTGATTATATAGCCGGCTCGGAAGCGGAACTGCTTTAAGGCATACTCGCCCCCCAGGCGGATGTTGAGCCTAGAGGCCAAAAAGTTATCAATGTCGCCATTGATCTGTTCCTCGGCGAAGCGGTCGCCGGGGTCAGAGCTGTTAGCGGTTAAGTTGAAATTATTGGCCGTGTAGTCGACCCATTCGACTTCGGCGCTGATGAAGCCGCGCTTTTTGATCAGGAAGCCTGCACTACCGATGATCCGCCAGGGCGTTCGGAATCTGTACTCGAAGTTCCCTTCGGGCGAGAGGCCTTCCAGGCGACTGTTGCCACTGGCATCCGTGAAATCGTAGATAATGCTGGTATTAAAATTGTCCGTCAGACCAAAGGCTGTGGGGGTATGAATGGCCAGCCCCACACGCACCGTTTGGTTAAAGCGGTAGATCATACCTAGCTTGAGGTTGATGCCTACACCGGATGTTGTCAGGTTTTCTTCAAAAATCAATTCATTGAAAAAGGGGATGGAGTCTATATTATTTTCCCGATAAATCTTTTTTTCATCATAGGAAATAAAAGGAACACCAATCGTCGCTCCAAGCAGAAGCTTTTCGTTGTAGTTTCCCGCCAACGATAAAACCAATTCATTCATTGACCCACTACTTCGAAACTCTTGTTCGATAGCAATATCGGCGTTGGGGGCCAGCTCGAAGTCGCTGGTAAAACGGCCGCTATTGTCCTCATAGATGGCCAAGGCATCGAATGCTGGCCCCGCCTCGAAGGCAGTTAGGCCGAAGGTGTTGGCCTCTTGCACCCAGCGATCAACAATGGAGCCTTGGCCGGTACCGCGATAGAGAAATTGCTGGTTGAAATTGGCCAGCCGATTGAAGCCAATCCCGATGTTAAAGGTTTTCCAGCGGACACCTCTAGGCTTAGAGTGTAAGACAAAGCCAAGGTTGTTGAGGTTAAAATTAGTTTTGTTATCCACAATCATATCGCTGGTTGCATTGCGAAGTTGTGAACTTGTTTCTGAAAAAAAGAGAGAAGGGGTGAGCATAAATTGTGAGGAGCGGTACTGCGCTAGCCCCGCAGGATTCGTACTGAGCACCGAAAAATCGGCGCCAAGAGCGCCAAGGCTACCCCCAACACTTACCGCTCGGGCTGTGCCTCCAATATCGTAATTGGAGTACCGAATAGCATCATTGAGGGTTTGCGCTTGCAGCAGTGCTGTGAACATCAGGCACCAAAACAGGACAATATATCTTAGCATGGATAAAAAATTTGTAGATTCTAATTAGCGGAGGATGTGCGGATGCTTGGGTATAAAAAAAGTGGGTGGACCGGACATTTCTGTCAAAATCCACCCACTTCCGGACTGGCAGTTAGAACTGCTTTGTAGTATTAGTTACCTCTGCGTGAGCGAGAGGAGGAAGAGCGGCTGCTTCTGCTCCCTGAAGAAGAACGGCTGCTGCTGCTTCTATTGTAGCTTCTTCCTGAGCTAGAGCGAGAGCGGCTACTTGGTGTGTAGCTTCTGCTGCTGCGAGAAGAACTGTTTGATCTGTTGTAACTCCGTGGAGAAGAGCTTCTACTTGAGTTATTGTAGCTGCGAGAAGAAGAACTTCTGTTTGGCTTGTTATAACTACGTGATGATTGACTTCTCTGAGGAGTGTAGCTCTTGCTAGAAGAAGAACGGCTAGGTCTATTGTACGTGCTGTTACTTCTTGTCGGGCGATCAGAACGCTTGTTGTAAGTCCGTGAAGGCTGAGAAGTTGAACTTCTGCTTACGTCCGATCTGGTACGATCGCTGTTCGTACTTCTACTCACATCCGATCTAGTGCGGCTGCTATTCGTACTTCTGCTAACATCTGACCTAGTGCGACTGCTATTATCAACGCTACTGCGTGAGGTACTCCGAGACCTGTTATCATCAGTGCTTCGGTAGGTGCTACGTGCATCAGAGCGCGTGTTACCATTAGCATTACGACTACGCAAGTCGGGCGTGTTAACAGCAGAACGAGTACGGCCACTATTGCTAGTTGTCGGTGATGTCCTACCAACAGCCCCTCTTCTAGAGCCATAGTAGTTATTGTTCACGACATTATTGGTCACATTGGCATTGCTAGCGCCGTAAAAGCCAGGAGCGTTCCAGCCTGGTGGGCAGTAGTAACCGCCACCGCCAGCGAAGCCGCCTGCACCGAAGTTATTCCAACCGCCGCCAAAACCATTATTCCAGCCGTTGTTCCAGCCATTATTCCAACCGAAGTTGTTGTTGACAATCACAGTGTTGCCGAAGCCACCGCCCCAACCCCAAGGCCGACCGATGTTGACACTCACGAATGATCCGCCCCATGGATTGCCCCAAGGGTTACCGAAGTTATTCCAACGATTCCATCTGTTCCAGCGATTCCATCGTCTCCAGCTCCAGTAATTATTGAAGCCGTTGTTGATGTAGATGGAAGTACCAGGATTGAAAAAAGGATCGTAGAAGGCGAGGTCCGTGTAGTAGGGATCGTAGAAATTGAATCCACTATTTGCTCTACGGAAACGACGAATCCTTGAGGTGTAATAATAATCATAATCATCGTCATCGTAGCTGTCATACTCACCATCATCGTAGCTATAAGCATCGTCGTCATCAACGGCATCATCATAGCTGTACGAGGAAGTCCGATCAGTGTCTGGATCGTAATACAGATCGTCATACTGGGCGACTGCCGAACTCACCCATGCGAAGACGAAGAGGAGGCTTAAAATGGCAGACAATTTATTGATTTTCATAAACAAAATTTTAGAACGTAATTACTGTGACTCTCTTACAAGTTACAGCTGTAATTTATTACTTTTGTGGCTAATTTTTAGTTAATAACTTATTAAAGTTGAATTTATCCTGAAAATAAAACGTTAAAACCAGCAATTCAGCTTTAAGAAGGAGACGAACGGCTTGCTTTTTGTCACAATCCCGACGAAATTGGGTGGCCGCTTCCTCTAATTATTCAACATATTATCACATTTCAAAGTTCTATGGCTAAGGAAATCACGAACCGAAGTGAGGATTATTCCCAGTGGTATAATGACATTGTCAAAAAGGCTGGCCTCGCAGATCATTCTGCGGTCAGAGGCTGCATGGTCATTAAACCTCACGGCTTCGCAATTTGGGAGAACATGCGCGATCAACTCGATCGTATGTTCAAGGAAACTGGTCACGTTAACGCCTATTTTCCCTTATTTATCCCCAAAAGTTTTCTTAGCAAAGAGGCAGAACACGTAGAAGGTTTCGCCAAAGAGTGTGCCGTTGTGACGCATCATCGCCTGATGAATGACCCAGACGGCAACGGCGTTGTGGTCGACCCGAGCGCCCGTTTGGAGGAAGAACTGATCGTTCGGCCAACTTCTGAGACCATCATCTGGAACACCTATCGCGATTGGATCAACTCCTACCGCGATCTGCCGCTGCTCATCAACCAGTGGGCCAATGTCGTACGCTGGGAAATGCGTACCCGAATGTTTCTCCGAACCGCCGAGTTCCTTTGGCAAGAAGGCCATACGGCTCACGCTACTCAGGCCGAAGCGGTAGAAGAAACGCGCAGAATTCTCGACATCTACGCCACCTTTGCCGAGGAGTACATGGCCATGCCAGTTGTCAAGGGCGTCAAGACGGTCAACGAGCGCTTCGCAGGAGCGGAAGATACCTACACCATCGAAGCCCTGATGCAGGATGCCAAAGCCTTACAGGCCGGCACCTCGCACTTCCTTGGTCAAAATTTTGCCAAGGCTTTCGACGTTACCTTTTTGGATGAGAACCAAAAATCCAACCATGTTTGGGCAACCTCCTGGGGTGTCTCGACCCGTTTGATGGGCGGATTGATTATGACCCATTCGGACGACGATGGCTTGATCATTCCGCCAAAACTAGCGCCTACGCAGGTAGTGATTGTACCTATTCCAAAACCAGATGCAGTGATTGGCGAGGCAGTCGAAAAAATTATGAAAGCCCTGAAAGCCAAGGGAATAAGTGTCAAATACGATACTGATTTGAAGAAACGGCCAGGCTTCAAATTTGCCGAATATGAGATGAGAGGTATCCCTGTACGGCTCGGCATCGGCAAGCGAGACCTAGAGAAAGAACAGGTGGAAGTTGCCCGCCGCGATACGAAAGAAAAGACCAGCGTGCCTGTAGCGGGCATTGCAGACTATATCGAACAATTACTCAGTGACATCCAAAACAACCTCTTCCAAAAGGCTGTCGACTTTCGGACAGCACATACGACGAGTGTGGATAACTTCGACGACTTCAAATCAGTAGTCGAAGGCAAGGGCGGATTCGTATCTGCTCATTGGGATGGAACTACTGAGACAGAAGTCAAAATCAAGGAGCTGACCAAAGCCACTATCCGCTGTATTCCGCTGGATGGAGAGCAGGAAGGCGGTACTTGTGTGCTGACGGGCCAGCCCAGCAAGCAACGCGTGTTGTTTGCTAAAGCCTATTAGCCTAAACAATCACGACTTTATATTTCAAAAAGGCGCTGTATTCTACCAAAATATAGCGCCTTTCTTTTGTTAATCGGACAGAACAAAATCTGTTCAGGTATCAAGTATTCCCTTTCTTTTTGTATTTTTGAGTTCGCCAGACCATAGGGCCTGCTTAAACACACGCCATTATGAAAGGCAATTTACTTTTCACCAAATCATTCAACAATTATGGCATTCGAAGCGGAGGGTCGCCTGTACAAAAAATTTGACACTGCTCAGGTGACAGAAACTTTTAAGAAAAGAGAGTTTGTAATCGAAATGGAAGATGGTGCCTACAACCAACTGGTTAAATTCCAGCTGACCCAAGGCAACTGCGAAAAACTAGATCCCTACAACGAAGGCGATCAGCTCAAAGTGACTTTCTCCCTACGTGGTAGAGAATATACTAAAGATGGCAGAACCAGCTACTTCACTAACCTTGACGCCTGGCGTCTCGAAAAGGCAGGCCAAGCTGCCAATGCCCCGGCTCCAGAAACGGATTCGTTTCCAACCATGACCGATGAGCCGGCGATGGATTCCAACGATGATCTGCCCTTCTAGGAATGCCCGCAGGGTTTATCTCTGCATCGCATTCCTTCTGGGCGTGATATTAAGGTCCTAATCAAATAGGTAACAGGACTTTACAGACCCCCCAATGCGCTTTCCAGCTCCCCGTAGCTTTGAGAAAGCGCATTTTGTATTTCCACAGGCAATATTCCCTCAGCCCTCAACATTTAGTATGTGATGAAACAATGCTTCTACTTCTTACTGTTACTCTTGCTCCCCTACTCTGGCGTAGCGCAGTACCTCACAGGTGCCGGAACCAAATGGGGCGATGAATTTACAGAATGGATCATTTATACCGACGATGAAGAATTGCAAGGGGAGCTGATCATGCGCTGGCAAAACCGCAACGACTGGTCCGAATGGGACTACCGGATCGGCGATGTGATGGGCGGCTTCAAATTGGTCTGGCAAAATGATCCCGGACAGTGGGAACTGCGCGGCAATGGCCGGGTCATCACCGCTCGGACCGTCTATCCTCGCGACTTTCGCCAATGGCGCATTACCGATAATAGCCATACGCTGGTACTGCGCAGCCGCTGGACCAACAATTTCAACGAGTGGCAACTACGCGATGATGAGTTCGGTAATCTCGATATTTACACCCAATGGGAAGATGATCCACGAGAATGGATCATTACCGATGAGCTAGACGAGAGAATCAGCCTAGAAATGAAATTAACGGCTGTTTTTTTGGCCTTGCTTACCAGTGCCCCAAAGTAATAAGCTTAACTAAACCCTAGCTGCGCTCCACCCTCGTGCAATTCTTCTATACCTCCACTGCCATTAGCTGCGCAGTGTGATCTTTGGTATTGACCTTGGTTACCACCTTCTCAATCACCCCATTCTCGTCGATGATAAAGGTGGTGCGGAAGACGCCCATATATTTGCGACCGTACATCTGCTTTTCGCCCCAGACGCCGTAGGCTTTGAGCACTTCTTGCTCCGTATCGGCAAGTAGAGAAAAGGGAAATTCGAACTTATTGATAAAATTCTGGTGCTTACGAGCACTATCTGGGCTTACTCCTAGTAGGGCATAGCCCTTAGAACGGAGCATATCGTAATTATCCCGCAAATTGCAAGCCTCCGCCGTGCAGCCCGGCGTATTGTCTTTGGGATAGAAAAATAGGATGAGTTTTTGACCGCGAAAGTCGCCAAGCGAAACGGTTTCATTCTTTTCATTAACACCGCTGAAATCAGGAGCTGTATCACCAGCTTTCAAATGAGTCATAGTACTTTAGTTCTGTCCGTTTGGATAAGTTAAGAGAAAGTAATAATAGCAAAACAGTACCAGAACTTATTGGTTCAAGAGAAAAGGCGTAAAATCAACGGATGAAGCGGCGCTCCAGGAGGCGCTCATTTCCTCGATTGTCACTAACGACCAGCCGGAGCTGATGCTCGCCGGGGCCAATGCTGCCATCAAAGCGGTGGATCAGCAAGTCCTTCTTCGCATCGTATTCTAGCAGTATCCATTGGCCATCGACCGTTGCGCGGTAGCTTAGGCCCGCCGCCCGGCCGCTGGCCTCAAAGTTGTCCTTGATCTTGAAGCTCATCTTCGAATAGCCCTTGAGGGTCGTCCGAAAGGCTACTGGTGTAATCGTCGGCGCCTTCTGGTCCAGCATAATGCAATACTTCCCGAAAGCGCGGGTCTTGGTCTGCAAGCGGCCATTCTTCCAGCTGCCGCCCATGTTCTCCACCGTTCCGTCGGGCTGACAGTGAGCAATGAAGGCTTTGCTGCGCTGAGCCTCCGGCAGCGGCTGGTCGGGCCGAAGGCCCAGATCGAAATAGCGGTGTACTGGCGTGCGGCGATTGTGGATGTGATGCACTGCAGAGTACAAACCACTGGATCGCTCGCGATCATTGTGGTATTTTAAGTAAACATTCTCGTAAAAGGTACCTTCCGGAAAGTAGAGATACAGCGACTCATTATCAATTTTATTCTCTTCATTATAAGGCAGCAAGTAATTGTACGAATCGCTCTTCGGGGGCTTCACCTCCGCACGACGCACCCAGAAGCGCAGTTGTGAGCGGTTGCCATCGACATCCTGCACCAGCATTTTGATCTCACTGACCTTACCCTTGTGGAGCTTGACCACGCCCTGCTCTACTTGTTCATTATAAATCGATAGCTTATTGCCGGGCAGTTGGTAACAGCGATTGAAATAGCTCTTTTTCTCCACTTGCTCGGCATAGTCCAGATGAGCGTTGATATAGCGGGATTCGGAAAAAGAAAAGGTTTCCATCTCAAAATCGTAGATCAAAATATCGTCCTTGAACATCGCCAGGGAGTAGATGCCGTTCCAGTTGGGCACGCCAGTCATGTGGTCATAGGCTTTGAGGGCGAAGCCGGCGCGCCAGGCCCCAATATCTAGGGTATCGCCTTTGATGCGGTAATTGGGACCGGCCTTGCCCATGATCAGGTTCAGGGTGCGGGTACCGACGGTTTCTCGCTTATCGTTGAGGTGATAGACCTTGAGTTGGTGCAGCTTGGGCGGGCGATCATCTTTGACCTCCATGCCAAACAGCAGGGGATTGATGGGGCGCTCGCTTTTGGTATCGCGGATTTCAAAATGCAGATGAGGACCGAAGGAACGTCCTGAAAGTCCTAGTTTACCAATAACATCCCCCTTAGCGAAGCGAAATTTGTCACGCCCAGGAAAAATCTCGACTTCGAAGGACTCGCGTTTGTATTGAAACTCCCGAACGTATTGCTCTACCTCTGGTGTAAATTTATGCAAATGGGCATAGACGGAGGTATAGCCGTTAGGATGATTCATGTACACCACATTTCCGTAACCTCCGGCTTGCACCTTGATCCGGGAAATATAGCCTTCTGCGGCAGCGTAGAGGGACTGGCCGACCTTGCCTTTGATGTCGATCCCGGCGTGCAGGTGATTGGGCCGCAGCTCGCCGAAGGTCCCCGAGAGGCGAATACGTTGATCAACGGGCGAGCGAAAGTAGTCCTGCGGATAGTTTTTCCCACCCGAAAGGCTGAAGGCGAAAGTCAGAACGGAGAACAGGGTCAGGAGTGCCGTGATACGCATTTGAGGGACTTTTTTAGGTGATAACAATGCCGTTTAGTCCGACCAATCGGCCCAACTGCATTTTCGGGTTTGTTCTTTTTGATTCTTACGCATATAATTGAGGAATGTTGTTCGGGGAATGGCCCGACCACCCAGGCTAGCCAGGTGATTGGTGTGCTGCTGACAATCGATAAGCCAAAAGTCCTGCTCTTTGAGTCTGCGCACCAGAGAAATAAAGCCAAATTTGGAAGAATTGCTGACTTTTGAGAACATTGACTCACCAAAGAAAATCTTCCCTAGCGATACGCCATAGAGCCCGCCCACCAGTTCTTCCTCTTTCCAAACTTCCACCGAATGGGCAAAGCCTTGCTCGTACAGTTCGCAGTAGGCCTCTACCATTTCCTCGGAAATCCAGGTGCCACCGCCCTGGCCTTTGCGGCGCTGCGTCTGGCAGGCCCGCATCACGCGTTCAAATTCCTGATCGTAGCTCACCCTGAATTTTTTCTGGTTAAAATAGGGCCGCATGCTTTTCGAGACCTTCAATTCGGCCGGAAAAATCACAAAGCGAGGATCAGGTGACCACCACAGGATGGGGTCTTCGGGATTAAACCAGGGAAAAAGCCCAATCTTATAAGCCTGCAGCAGCCGATCTACAGACAAATCTCCTCCGATGGCCAAGATGCCATCCTCATTGGCCAATTCCGGATGCGGGAACGTCAGATCGTTTTCAGATAGCCAGAATACGGGCATTGTGAATCAGTAGCATGTTTTTTATAAAAAAAGCAATGGCCATTGAGCGGGCATTGCTAAGTGCAGAGGAGGGAGCCAGATGATCCGGCACCCTCCTCCGTTTTGGAAAAAGAAGGAGTAGAACTAGTCTCTTGTTTCTTCGATAACTGCGGAGAGACCCCGTTCAGTCAAGGCATCCTTAAAGGGCTTAAGCACAGTTTTAGTTGATGTTTTTACAGTCGCTTTGCCCTTAAAATGAATTAAAAGAGAAAGCTGTTCTGCTTGTTCGAAGCCATGCTTTAGCACCTCAACAAAACACTGGATCACCCACTCGAAAGTATTGAAGTCGTCATTGTAAACCACCAATTGGGCGACATTACCCACATCGGCCAACTCCTCTTCGAGCAATACTTCTTCCAATTCTTCGACACTTTGATTAAACAGCATTTTCCTGAAGTTTTTATCTATTGGATAAATAAATATCTAAATTACATAAAAAATAATCATTCTACTCTATTTCTCCCCCACTATTTTACTAATTTAATGAACCTAAAGTTGCCTTTACAGCTTCGAAATTTGGCAAATCGCCAGCAGATTCCAATACTTCCGCATACCGGACCGTTCCCTCCTTGTCAATGACGAAAGCCGAGCGCTTAGAAACACCCTTCATATCCAGCACAAAATCCTCATACAAGGAGCCGTATGCCCGAGAAACATTTTTGTTGAAATCAGAAAGCAAAGGGAAATTCAGACTTTGGTCCGCTTTGAACTTTTCAAGCGTAAACAAAGAATCTACT
>JBCDGZ010000024.1:0-62969 GCA_038750655.1 Bacteroidota bacterium
GCACTATGGAAACTTTAACACTCTCCTTTTCTTATACCATCAAACAGGCCCTCTGTTCTATCCTCTTTTTATTGTATGCAGCCATTGGGTATGCGACCATTGAATTAGCCGAAGTAAGCAATACTACAGACGGCATTTGCAATGGTGCTATAACTGTAATCTCAGACGGGACAGCTGGGCCTTTCCAAATTCAATTGATCGAAATAATCGGAGAGAACCAATCAGCCCCCGTTGAAGGAGTAACCGGAATTAGCGGCACCTATAAGTTTTATGCGCTATGCCCCGGTTCCTATTCCATTCGAGTTACCAATGCCTATGGTTGCAAAACCGTGTTGACTACTCAAATATTTGGATGCTCAGAGATCACTTTACCTACAGGCGGTATCTGCCCACAAGTCGCCCACCCTGCTTCCTGCGGCTCAGGAGATGGTCATTTAAGATTCATCGGCTGTGCGCCCCAGGGAGGCGTAGGGCCCTACTCTTATTTATGGAGCAACGGTACTACAACTTTTGATAATACAGGGCTTGACGCCGGAACCTACACACTTACTATTACAGACAATCATAACTGTACAGCATCTTATGAATTTGTACTAGAGGGACAAGCTGAGCCTGAACTGGTGGAAGAAGTCTTGCCTGCTTGTGAAGGAGAACAGAACGGCTTTGTAAGTGTCTTTGCTCATGTACCTGGCCAGCCAGCGAGTTGTACCTATTCTTTTGAATGGAGTAATGGTTATATAACAACGAACGATTGCATCAGTGAGCAGTTGAGCGTTCCGGCAGGAACATACAGCGTAACGGTTACCAATGCTACAGGTGATTGCATAGTCAGTGGGGAGTATGTGGTGGAAGAAACTCCCGACCAAGGGCCTTTTATGCTCAACGCTGTCGAATCATTTACCACTTGCCCTTTGCAGAATACAGGGGGTATTTCTCTCTCAATCAGTGGCGGTAATCCACCTTATACTGTTGTATGGAATAACGGTGCGACAGGGGCGAATCTCTCCGATTTAGCTGCGGGCAATTATACCGCTACAATAGCTGATTACTGCGATAGAGAAATCTTTCAGACGATTTCCGTTAGTAGTTTTCCAGAAATGACCACAAACTTAGATGCTGTTAGTGGCTGTCCAGGAACTGGTCTTATAGAAATATCGACCTCTGGCGGAGTACCGCCCTACACTTATCAATGGAGTAATGGGCAAACAACAGAGGATGCTAGTGGACTAGATAACGGTGATTATACCTTGACGGTCACTGATGGAGAGGGCTGTACACAGACCTTGCAAGCGACCGTAGCCTTAGGTAGTGTAAGTATTATTGATGAAACTGCCGTTTGTGAGGGCCTACACGATGGGAGTGTCATCGTAGAAATTTACAAAGCGAATGATAACGCTGAACTCACTGTACTGCTAAATGGAATCGCAGAGATTCCAACCTCTTCGTCGAGTAATCCTGTTGAGGTTCTAGTGGGAGGTCTGTCTCCTGATGTTCAGAATAATTTATTAGTGACAATCGAAGGTTGCGAGTTTGATTTTGACTTTATCCTGGAGTCAATTGACCCCACTATTGAGTTTGACCATTTGGAGAGGGATGCCATATGTGTCTTTAATGAATTTTGTGATGGGGAAGAAATCGGTATGATTGAGCAAGAGGCTGTACATGATTATTTTAGCGCTGCCGGACAAGGGGCTTTGAGCCGATGTATACTTCCCATTCTATGTGATAATGAAGTTGTCAAAGAGATCAAATACAAGAAGCGGAAGGTGAAAGGTGGAAGATACCTTGTCATCATTACCCAGGCTCATGAACAAGGACTCATCAGCGATCTTGATTTTGAAATACTGACTAATGATTATTTTAATATCAGAGGAGTGGACCTTTGTGATAACGTGAAATATTGCCCCGCCAGCTTTGAGATTACCTCTAATTCTGGTCCAGTCCTTTGGATTAACGGCAGCGGTTCAGGTTCTTGGGGAGCAGTAGATGATAATGGTTGTGTCGATGTCAACTGTGACAGCTGGGTGGTATCAAACTATACGGTTTGCCCTGGTGATCTAAATGTTCTGGGACTTGATAATGATGCCATTCCGCCAGAGCTCTACGATTGCAAAGCAGTGAAGGCCAATGTTCGTTTATTGAATCTATTTTATGAAAGCGGAGTACTTAATGGGAATGATTACAATGGATTTACGGGGTCGGAGTTAGAGAGTTTTCTCATCGAACACGGTAATAAACCCGAAGCAGCCTGTGCGACGGTTACTTTTTGTAGTTCCGATTTTACCTATGTAACTGATAATCTTAATTGGGTGAATTGTAATCAATCTCTGCCAGATATTTACCTGCCTTTGACTCATACCTGTCAGGTTGATGTGATTCCTGTAAATGGTGAAAATTATGAATTCGTGGTATGCAATACTTCTGCGGATGGAAATTTTAGCATCAATAGGCCTATGGTCATCAACCCTAATTCCGATCCAGCTGAAATCTTATTTCCATTAACTTCCCAACCACAGTTACCCGAAACAACAGTTAAATTTTTAGTTGATACGTTTTCTAATGAACGTCTTGAGCATTTCGGCTTGGTGAAAGAGGACAGTGTGATTACTCCCAAAGGAATACTTGCTGATGACAAGGGCTTTAATTATTACGACTACAATCATCAATCAATAACTACGATTAAAAAGAGGATATCCGATCAAGTCAAGTTTTTTATTGATGACTGGGATGATGATCATACTTTTATTTGCTACGCCAAGGCTGGGGATCCATTATTTACACTTGCCTATGAAGATAGTAACAAACAATGGGAGATTAACCTGCAGTCAGATCAACAGTTGAACCTTTTACATGCCTCTGTTGAATCTGGGAGTATCTATCTTGGAGGAACGTTTTCAGGGGAAATATTCTATGATACTACCCCTTTGAGTTCGGGAAACCAGTATGGCGCCTTCCTTTTAAAAGTAGCTCTTGATGGTACGATTATCAGTTATCATATCGTAGAAAATATTGACCTGAATCAGCCATTATCTTTTTCTGAAAATCGAAACGGGACAATTATAATAGGAGGGTATTATGAAGGTAGTCAGTTGATTATTAATGGTCTTACTACTACTTTTAGTAAAAATGATGGTCTGTTCATTCTTACATCTGTAATGGGTAATTCTCCTCAGGTACTCAATTCAATTCATGAAGCGGGAGCCATTCAATTAGTCGATATAACTTTATCTGATGATCAATCAAATATAGTTATTGCTCTATATGGAAACGGAACTCTAGACCTGAATGATCAGGTCATCTATTCACAGCAAAATCCACATTTATCACTATTGTCACTTAATAGTACCGGATTATTGAATTGGCTACAAATTGCTGATGGATCGAATATTGATATCACTAAATTCGACATGACCTTTGGTACAGGTTGGGAATTATTTACTGGAGTTACCTTTGTGGATAGTCTCAGTTTTTCTGGCTCTTCTTTTCTGGGGATTGGGAGCGAGGATATTGCCCTCTTGAAATGGAACGCAAGTGGTAACATCATGTCATCAAATATATACGGAAGTGGGAATAATGAAAATATTTCCCAAATGTTTTACGATTCGAAGATTTTGTATTTCGGAGGTGAATTATCGGGAGGGGCAATTCCTAGAACTATCGGGAATTATGAATTTGTACAGGCAATAGGTCAAAATAATAAAACCTATATTTCCTTTATTTATGATAATGATGACTTAGACGTGCGGGAGGATAACAAAAAGGAGCTAAATGTAGAGCATGCAAGCTCTCTTTCTTTAGAAGTATATCCCAATCCTTTCCGCGACCAGCTAAAAGTCAAGGTTAATGGTACTGGAGCGCTAAATATAGAGGTGACTAATGTTATCGGGCAGCTTGTGTTCAAAACTACTTTTAAAGGAAATTCATCAAATACTATTGATTTGCACGGATATACCTCAGGATTATTTTTTGTAAAAGCAACCGATCAAAATGGTAAAGTAATTAGCACACATAAAGTAGTCCGAGAAAAATAGCTTCAAAGGGGACGCAAGCAATTTTCCTAATATTAGCAAAAATCCTTATACAACTTTAGCAAAATTTGCTTCGCGCCCCTTCCTCATAGCCTGCATATTGGGTATAAAATCCCTTTCTGCTATGATTTACACATTGCTAAAACAGCTCTTTCGCTGGGCCTTTAAGGTCTATTTTCGCAAAATTAATATCCAATGGGCGGAGCCGATGGCGAAGAATCGGCCAACGGTCTTTGTCGCCAATCATCCAAGTGCCCTCATGGACGGCCTACTCATCGCTGGCCTCGTCGATCAGGAGCTACATTTTATGAGCCGCGGCGAATCCTTCGATAAACCCTTCAAACGCTGGCTATTTGCTCAGTTCCACATGCATCCCATCTATCGGCAGGAATTTACTCCTCAGCTGACCCATCTCAATCCCCAGCAAATGGGCGCCTTTCAGCAGATGCTGATCCAAGGCAATAACCTGCTGATTTTCCCAGAGGGCTTGAGTAAGACGGAGCTGCGCCTTCGTAAGGTCAAGAGCGGTGCGGCGCGGGTGGTGCTCGGAGCGATGGCGGCTACCGACTATGAGCTAGATGTTCAGCTGATTCCTATAGGGCTGAATTACAGCGATCCCCACCGCTTTCGGAGCGAGGTCAGTATTTGCTTTGGCAAGCCCATTTCGCTAGACAACTATGTGGCCTTGAATCAGGTGCAGCCTCGGAAGGCGGTCCAAGCGCTGACCAGTGAGATTGCCGCAGCCATTGGGGCGTTGACGGTAGAGGTGGAGGAAAAACAACTGGATGAGCTGGTGTTGAGCCTAGATCAGCTCTGCGAGCAAGAGCTGCGCCGCCCGACGAGCCGAGAACGGCGGCAGGAAGTCGCTCGTGCTGTCAACTACTTCAGTCGCTTTCGGCCGGATGTGCTGTGCCGCCTACGGCCCCTGATCCATGACTATCGCAAGCGCCTAAAAGGCTTCCAACTGGACGATCATCGCCTTTTGCAATTGGCCGCCAGCAGCGGTACTCGCCTACTATCACTACTGCCTGCGCTGCCGCTCTTCCTCTACAGCTACCTCAACAGCTGGCCTACGCTTAAGCTAAGTCGCTGGCTAGCCCAGCGGCTGACCCGCCGCCCGGACTTTTATGGCTCTCTACTGCTAGCCTTCGGCGTACTTTGTACCGTGCTGTTCCTTGGTGTGCAACTGGGCTTGGTATACTGGCTGACCGCCTCTTCAGCGGCGACGCTCCTCTATGCCCTTAGTCTGCCGCTGGCCTGCTGGCTTGGGCTGCGCTACTACTCCGATTTCAGGATGCTATGGCAGTGGGGACAGCTTTGCCTGGGGCCTACGGCCAGCTGGCGGCAGCTGGCCGGCCTGCTCGAAGAGCGCGAACACCTGCTCCGCGAACTCCGTCAATGCTGGCAGCTCTACCACCATTGGCGGCAGGAGCAGGGAGAACGTCGTTGATTAGAGATCAATTTCCAGATACACCGGACAGTGGTCGGAGTGTACCGCATCTTTGAGATGAGTGGCAGATTGTAGCTGATCTTTGAGGTTATCCGTGACCGACTGATAGTCGATGCGCCAGCCTTTGTTATTCGCTCGAGCATTGGCGCGGTAGCTCCACCAGCTGTACTGGACCAGTTCGGGATTGAGGTGGCGGTAGGAATCGGTGAAGCCGTTGTCGAACCATTTGGTCATCCATTCCCGCTCCTCGGGCAGGAAACCGGACGATTTTTTGTTGCCTTTTGGATTATGGATGTCTATCTCGGTATGAGCGATGTTGTAGTCGCCGACGATGATGAGTTGGGGGCGCTCTTTGCGAAGTTCGCCAATCCATTGAAAGAAATCGTTCAAAAACTCCATCTTGAAAGCCTGGCGCTCATCGCCGCTGGTGCCGGAGGGAAAGTAGCAATTGAGTAGGCTCCAATCGCCAAAATCACTGCGGAGGATACGCCCTTCTCGATCGTATTTCTCTATGCCGCAGCCCTCGATGACCTGATCGGGGGCCTGACGGCTGAAGGTCGCGACGCCGCTATAGCCCTTTTTTTCTGCCGAATGCCAATGGTGATGGTAGTTCATGTCCTCAAAAGGGGCAAGGTTGACTTGTTCTTTGTGTGCTTTGGTTTCTTGTACACAGAGGATGTCACAATCGGCGGCGGCCAGCCATTCCGTCAGGCCCTTCTTCATAGCTGCTCTGATGCCGTTTACATTGTAGGAGATGATCTTTTTGCTCATATTGCCAGGTTTGGGGCAAATGTAAAGATTCTACTCAAATTACCCGGTCATTTCCTCCGTCAATCGGAATTTGTGCGCCCGTAATTTTCCCAAAAGCTGGTCCTAGCAGCTGTACCGTCAGGTTGGCCACATCTTTTGAGGTCACCTCCGTTTTGAGGACGTTATTGGTTTTGTAGGCTTCGATGCTCAGGCCGTAGTGCTCAGCGCGGGCTTGTAGGACTTCCTCCGTCCAAATGGCGGTATCGTAGACGGCGTTGGGATGGATGATGTTTACCCGGATGCCCTTTTTGCCTAACTCAAGTGCAGCGATGCGGGCCAGCTGAGTAAGGCCAGCTTTGGCGACCGAATAGGCAGAAGCCCCTGGCCCCGGTGCCGGTACGTTCTTAGAGCCGATGATGACCACTGCCGGATCAAAGCCTTGCTCCAAGTAGGGGATGCAGCGATGGAGTAGGCGCTGGTGGCTAGTGAGGTTGATGTCGAGACTACGACTCCACAGCTCGGCGTCTAGCTCGGCGATGGCTTGACTTTGGGGGAAAATACCAGCGTTGCTGACCAGCAGGTCGATGCCGCCGAAGTGTAGTACTGCTTTAGTCAAGGCGGCTTCGATCGCATCGTTTTGGGTCAGATCGCAGACTACCCCCAAGACACTCTTTGGATCAAAGCAATCCCTGATCGCTGGGTTAATATCCAGGGCAACAACAACGGCACCTTCGGCCACCAGTTGCTCGACGCAGGCTTTGCCAATTCCGCTAGCCGCTCCGCTCACCAGCGCGACCTTGCCCTGCATCGGAGGAGGGCTGCCGCCCTTTTTGAGCTTGGCCTGCTCCAATACCCAGTATTCCATCTCAAATAACTCCTTTTGTGGCAGGGGCTGCCAGGCCTCCAGGTGCTCGGCTTGCTGAATGGCTTTCATGGTATGCCTGCTGATGTCGCTGATGATCGTAATGGCTTTCGACGTCGTCCCAAAGCTGAGGGTCCCGTGTCCGGGCCATACGGCCCAGCGAGGAGCCGGGTCGAGCATCTGCTGCGAGCCATCATTGTAGGTATTGTAATAGTCTTGATATTGTTTGACAAATTGATCGATGGCTTGCTTGGGCTCGCCTTCCAGCAGGACGGGGATACGCTTGGTGCGGATGATATGGTCGGGGGTGATGGGACCTCGGTTGGCGAAGCTTTTGGTGGCATGATGGTCGGTGAAGTGGCGGGTGGCGGGGCTACCGTTGAAGCGAGCCAGTACGGGCTGGCCCCAGTGTTGGCCGACGGCTTGTCGGATCTGGGCGATCTGAGCGGGGTCGGCCTGGCCGGGCGGCGCGTCGGCGACGGGTACGGCGCCCTGCGCCTTCAGATAATCCTCCGCTTCGCTGACGATGCGAATCATATTTTCGTAGCTCACCTTAGGGTCTTTGTGGAAGGTGAAGACCCCGTGATTCATCAGAATAAGTGCCTCGATGCTGTTCCAGTCAAAGCCCTGGGTCATCTGATGGATGGTTTTAGCGAGGATAAAGCCGGGCATGACGTAGGGAATGATCAGTACGCGATCGTCGTAAATAGCTTTAATGCGCTGTTCGCCGCTCGGGGTGTTGGTGATGGTGACGACGGCATCGGCGTGGGTATGGTCGACGAAGGTAAAGGGGATGATGGCGTGGAGGATGGCCTCGACAGAGGGGTTAGGAGCGAAGGGGTTGGTCATGGCGGCCCGTTGGTATTTGACCATATCAGGATCGCTGAGCGTATCGAGCTTGGCCATCTGTTGCAAGGTTTGCAGCCGAACAGGAGCGAAGCCGGGCGCTTCGATGGTGCCTAGGTTCCAGCCGCTGCCCTTGACATAGAGGAGGTCTTCCATTTCGCCAAAGAGATTCGTTTCCCGGATTTTTACCGAAGTATTTCCTCCGCCGTGCATAACGAGATCCTCCTCCTGCCCAATCAATCGGCTGGTGTATACACGGAGCTGTAAAAGGTCGTTATTGAGCGCTTGGGCGTCTTGGTCATTCCAGCGGCTTCTCATAGTTGGGAGGGCTTTTAAAGGATCAAAGTAAGGAGGGTAAGATAAAAAAATGGCAACAAAAGTCGTGAATTAATAGGCGACTTTGTTGCCACTGATCATATATCGTAGAGCATTAAAAACCCTTTGAATCTTCGATTGAGAACCTTTATACATCTCCCTCAATCGAGTGGATTGGAGGAGGATGTCAACACCCTCCGTCCAACCGTAGAGTGGATCATTTGGGGTTCAGATAAACTGAATAGATCCTTTGTGTTTTCATTTGATGTAGAGAATGTCGTCATTAGATGCTAAACAAGATAAATGAATTTGCTTATACTTGTTAGAGACAATTTTTATATTTACTTTTAAATAAAAATGTATGTAATATGAATGATTTTTGGTATAGTTAATTGATTATCAAATAATTAAGTTCGTAATGGATGGTCTAAAAACTTCGCAAAAAAATAGTCTATTAAATAGCCGTTTAATCCGGCTACTCTCTACCTTAAATGAGCAAGAATTTCGTCGCTTAGGCAAGTTTGTTCGCTCCCCATTCTACAATTATTCTCAACCTATAATCCGTCTTTACGAGCATTTAAAGCCCTATTACCCGGCATTTGAGGCCAAAGGATTACAGCAGCAGCGGGTTTGGAAAAAGGTATTTCCGAAGGAGGCCTTCCACGCTGATAAATTGTGGCGTTTTTTGGCTAAGATGAACCGTTTAGTAGAGCGTTTCCTGGCGGTTCTGGAAATGGAGCGAGAGGAAGAGACGGAACAACGTTTTTACATTCGTGCCTTGGGGCGACGTAATCTGTTTGCCGATTTTGAGAAAGCTACCCAGCAATTGCTACAAAAAAAACAGGTGCTTGGCTTCCGCGACCCCTCCTACTATGTTGGCCGAATTCAACTGTTAGAAGCTCTCTTTTTTCACCCCCTAATCAAACGAGACAAGGATCAGGAAGCTTTGCTCAACGAGCTTTCGGAGGGGCTAGACAACTACTTTATCTTGAGTAAATTGAGGGTGAATTGTGTGATGAAAAATCGCGATCAGGTACGGTCCACTGATTATACTTCCCAGGTTATGGATATTGTCGATGGTTACCTGGCCACTGGAGTGCTCGACGATAACCTTTGGCAGCAGCTTTACAGTAGCTTGCGGCGCCTACAATTTTCTCCCTCCGTAGCGCATTACCAGTCCTTCAAAGCCTTGCTGTTTGAACACCTGGATGAATTGCGCAGCACCGACCAGCGCATCTTTTTTTACGGAGGGCTCAATTACCCCATTCGTCAAATCAATGCCGGAGACGCCGTCTACTATAAAGAGGCTTTTTATTGGTACAAAAGGGGCCTTAAGGTTGGGCTGACGGTGAATAATAATAGAATGAGTGCGGTGACTTTTAGCAATATTATTTTGCTGGGCTGTCGCGATCAGGATTTTGAGTGGACCAATCACTTTATCGAAGATTATCAAAAGTACCTGGATGAGTCGATCCGTCAGGACATGGTGCTGTACAATAGGGGGCAGTTGTATTTTTATCAGAAAGACTTTGAGGCGACGATTGCCTGTTTGTCCGCTCATAATTTCAAGCAGAGTCACTTTATGCGAAGCCGTCTGATGATTATTCGCGCGACCTACGAGCTGTTTCTGAATACCCCGTCTCACTACAACCTGCTGATGACACGGATCAATACTTTTGAAAAATACCTCTACCGTCGTCAACGTTCCTACCATCCCAATCTGGAAAGCTGCATCAATGCGACCAAGATTATCAAGGGGATTTCGACAAGAATATTCGGAGGAGAGCTAAAGTCGAGAATTAAGAAATGGGCGAGGGAGGCCCTAGAGGCGGAGCAGAAAGTAATGGTCAGAGAGTGGCTGGAACAAAAGGTAGCCACGCTCTGACTGGGGATTATTAGCCAACGATGAGTTCTTCAATGATTACCCCATCGCTTCCTCCTTTTACTCGCTTTAGTTGTTGCTTGTTGAGGGCAACTTTGTTCATTTTGGTGTTAAGGGTTAAGGTGTCTTTCTTTTGAGGTTGTACTGGTGATGTCATGATTAAGAGTGGTTTGTAGTCGGGGCGCTCTCCCCTCCTGTTGTTAATAAATTGCTATGCGACAAACATAGCGGAGGGTAGTGCACCGGAAGGTCGCAGAATGGGGCCATCAGCGTACGGAGGGTGGCATAGGGGTCGCAAAATAGGGGTCTGAGGATTCTTTTAGACCAGATAGGCGGAGGGGAGCTTGCCAAACCGCTTTTTGAACTGGCGGGAGAAATGCTTGGCTTGGCGGAAGCCGACCTCGTAGGCTACGGCTTTTACGGTGGGTTGATGGCGGTTTTCGAGCAGCTTTCGGGCCTTATTGAGCCGCGCTTCGATGAGGTATTGGGCGGGGGTAAGCCCAGTGAGCCGCTTGAGTTGCCGAAAAAGCTGCGAACGGCTCACGGCCATCTCGTGGGCCACCTCCTCTGCCGTCAGGCCAAACTGTCCCAACCGATTGTCGATGACCTGCTCTAGGCGCAGTAGCCACTCTTGATCGATGGCACTCACGGAGGGCGGCGGTGGCCCGGCATCTTCTGGCTGCTGCTGCGCCAGCTTGCGGAACTGATGATTCCTCAGCAGGTTCTCGATCCGAGCCAGCAGTTCTTCTTCGACAAAGGGTTTGATGAGGTAATCGTCTACGCCGATGCGGAGGGCCCGGAGCCGATCCCGCGACTCGGCGCGGGCGGTGAGCATGATGACGGGGATGTGGCAGAAGTAATCTCGCGATTTGAGCAGTTTGAGTAGTTGGATGCCATCCATGATGGGCATCATCACATCGGAGATGATCAGGTCGATGCTGGCGGCCTGATTGGAGAGAATATCCAGGGCCAGTTGGCCATTTTCGACCGCTACGGTATGGTAAGAATAGTTGAGGATGTATTGCAAATAATCGCGAAGGCTGTAGCTGTCTTCCACGATAAGTAGCGTTGGCTTATCGGGGCCTATGGTAGAGGAACGCGCCAGGGGATGTGCTCTTTCGCTGTTCACTTTGGGAAGTGGAGCAGAAAGCGAAACGGTGGCCCCCATGACTTCCTGTTTCGGAAATTCGAAGGTAAAATGAGAGCCTTTGCCCAGGGTGCTTCTGGCGTAAATCCGACCTTTGAGTAAGGTCGCAAATTCACGGCAGATGGCCAGGCCAATCCCGGTACCACTTTCCACCGGGGCCTCAGCCCGCGTCGTCTGGTAGAAGCGGTCGAAGATGTAAGGCAAATCCTCGGGGTGAATGCCTCGCCCGGAGTCTACGACCTCTAATTTGGCATAATCGTCCTGGTCACTGATCGTGATGGTAATCCGACCATTCTTTTCCGTAAACTTGAGCGAGTTGGCCAGTAGATTATTGAGGATGGTCTCAAATTTATCGATGTCCAGCCGCAATTTAAGATTGCGATCTGATTGATAGTTGTAGTGAATGCTAATGCCCTTCTTCTCCGCAAAGGATTCAAAAGAGGCTAGGATGCGTCGTACGAAGGGATAAAAAAGTACATTGCTTTCTTGCAGTTGCATTTTCCCTGCCTCCAGTTTGTTCAGATCGAGAATTTCGTTGACTAGCTTGAGCAGTTGATGGCCGTTTTGTTGGGCGATGCTCATTAGCGTAAAGTCGTGATTGCTGAGTTGGTTGCGTTTGAGAATGGAGCTAATGGGCCCCAGCATTAAGGTCAGTGGGGTGCGCAGCTCGTGCGAGGCATTGGCGAAAAAGTTGCTCTTGAGCTTGTCCAGCTTGCGCAGCTCACAGGCTTGCTGTTCGATGATGTTTTTCTGCCGGCTCAGGCGCTTGCGAGCCTTCCATTGAGAAAAGTACGCCCAGAAGGCCAGCCCCATCGCCAGCAACGAGAGAACCAAGATGATCAAGAAGAGTCGGTTGCGCCATTTCTGGCCGATCAGCAATTCCTGCTGCTGTTCCAGTTGCCACTCCTTTTCCTTGATGTTGAGGCGCGTCTCCCATTCTGATACCAGCGACTGAATCTGTATATTTTTTTGTTCCCGTTCCCACAACCGGTACTGTTCATTGTATTCAATCGCCCGTTCCCATTGCCCCATATCCTTGTAGATGTGGTAATAATAAAGGGGCGCATCATGCAGGGGAGTATCAGCGGCATTGATGCCCAACCTCAAATGCTCTAATGCCTTTTCGTATTGCTGGAGGGCTTGGTAGCGATTGCAAAGTTGCAGATAAATATGGCGCTCATAATCCTTCATCCTCGTTTTCTGACAGCGTATCAAGGCTTCTTGAAGTAGGGGAATCGCCTGCTGAGGAGGCACACTAGCGGCCCATACATTGAGCACACCAATTCGTTGAACAATATGCGGATAGTGATCCGAAAGGTGGATGGCGTGCTTTAGCCATTCGCTATTGTCCTGTTGAGCATCCGTCATCCCCGAAGTGATCATCAGCGCCGTCCGGATCATCATCGTCGTATCTTTTTCTTGCTCAAAAATAGTATAGGCCCGATGGAAGTAGTCAAGGGGATATTTCATTTGATCCCGAGTCCGGCGGAGGGTCATGCCCATGCAGTAGAGGCTTAACCCTTCGAGTGCCGGATCATTGAGCTCACGACTGATAGAAATCGCTTGCTCACAGTGCCGCAGGGCCTGTTGATAGCGTTGGTTCCAGAGGAGTTGATGGGTTTGAAAAAGCAGGGCCTTAAGTTCCATTACCCGATTACCCTGGCTTTCGGAAAGTTGTAATAGCTGATCAGCGTAGCGTCGGAGAGAATCCATTTCCCCGTAGTACTTGTAGTGCTCTGTAATAGCCGCAATCAGCAATAAATAATTAGCCGAATCATCATAAGACCCCGCAGATTGGGCCTCTTGCAGTAGAGCATAGCTGCTGTCGCGATGGCCAAGACGATCGAGCCATTCGACTTTTTTGGAAAGCTGCGTGTAATCTGGAGGTGGGGTACTACTACTAGAAGAATTAAGGATACTACCAAGCAGGCATACAGGGAGTAATATGTGAAGTAGAACCTTCAATTCCTAGAGTTGGATGTTTTTTGGAATTATACAACGAACCAGTTGCCTGGGCGCAACAAGGCAGACCTCTTAGTGCGGAAGCACTTTAAGTCATTAACTTATATAGCGTTTTTGGGAAACTGGACGTGTATAGATAAATCGAGTATAAATTTAAGCATAATAAGTAGAATGATTTATATAAAATTCAGAAATTGTTATTTAGGAGACGGCTTGTAACATATCTTTCTTTAAAATCGTCTATTTTGTGCTTAACCCTAAATGCTGTGTTTATGAGAACTATACTTACTCTGCTGCTACTCTTCAGTTGCAGTGTCCTATTTGCTCAAAACTATATTACCCTTAGAGGAACCATTGTCGACAAGGATACCAAGAAGCCAGTGGCCTATGCTCACGTAGGCATTATGGAAAAAGGGATCGGGACGATCTCCGGAGGAAAGGGAAGCTTTGTGCTAAAGATTCCGGCCAGTGCGGCCAAGTCTACTTTTGTGGTGTCCTTCCTGGGCTACAAAAATTTCAAAAGATCAGTAGATAAGTTGAAAAGCCCGCTAGTGGTCGAACTGCAACGCGTACCACTCGACTTGGCGGAGGTAGTCGTCATGGACGAAAGCGCCATTGAGGATATTATCCGCCGGGCCATTCGCCGTATTCCCGAAAATTATCCCACTCAAGCGACTCGGTCTACAGGTTTCTACCGTGAATCTAAAACGGACGGTGATCAAGAGTACCTTTACCTTGCAGAAGGGGTGCTGGAAGTTTACAAAACCTCCTACGAAAATAAGAAAGAAGGACAGACTCGGCTGATTCAGGGGCGGCAAGTCGCTTTGATTCCCATCGAAGAGCTAGAGCGTCGGGCTAACTTCACCTCCGGCCACCTCAGTGGTCACCGTTTCGACATTGTGAAAAACCGCGAAGATTTTATCGAAGAAAAGAACTTTGATGCCTACAAATACTGGATCGCCGGGATCACTTCTTATAACGACCGTCCAGTGTACATCATCGGTTTTGAAGGCGAGAAAGATCATCGCAATGGGCGGATGACGGGGCAAGTTTTTATTGATACCCTTTCGTATGCTTTTTTGCGGGCAGAATTTGAGATCATGCCCAAAGGTCTCGAAAAGCGTAGTGATTATCCCCTTTATGTTGGCAACTGGAAGGCCAATCGCTACATTGTCAACTACCGCTATTTTGATAAGAAATGGTACTTCAGCGGTGCGGTGCGGGAAGGTACTTGGCGAGATGGAGGTATCTACAGTAATGAATATTTGACTACCGAGATTTTCACCAAAAAGGCGCGACAACTGCCTTATCAGGAGCGGTTGAACCGCTCGGTGCGCTTCCGAAATCTGACGGGGGAGTACGATGAGGACTTTTGGAAAGAGTTCAATACGGCGCCGCTGGGCGAGTCCCTGCAAGAAACAGTATTGCAGATGCAAACCCAGAAGATTGCCGCTGAGGTTTTTGACCCGGAAAATATGCGGCGACGCCAGCAAGAGATGGATTCTATTGAGATGATAGAGGCCCGCGAAATTCTTGCCGACGAAGGAACGCCCCGGGATATTGCCCAGATTCAACGTCGCATCACCAAGGCCCGGAAGGTACAGAATCGGCTATCTAAGCTTCAATTCCGCATGCGCACCGGGCTAGGCCTCCACGCCATCTCTACACAAGCCGCCAATATGACGCTTTCCTATCTTGACGATGATACCGGCGACCCGATCATCTCCGTCACCAACGCCTTCGGCGGCCGGGATTTCGAGTACATTATTCCCCTCGAATTCGACCTCGCTTACGGCGACCATTTCTTCATCCGCTGGGGCGTCTCCATCGAATTTTTGCAGAGCATCTACCGCGAACGCAACTTTGGCTTCGGCGGGCAGCTCAAGCTGACCAAGCGCATCCGCCCCATCTTCCTCCGTGGGCTAGCGCAGCACAGTCGGCAGTTCTACGCTGTACGCATCGGCCAGGCCACCAACGACTTTGGCGAGTTCAAGGCTGGGGGTAAGAAGTTTAAGTCCGAGAAGATCAACATGTACTACGGCAGCCGCACCCATAACGTCAAGCTGTCGCTGGAATTAGCAGTAGAGATCAACCCGGGGCTAGAGGTTTTTGCCGCAGGGAGTTACATGCTGCCCTTCGCTCGCCGGAATGATGTTCACCTCTGGGAGCGGGATCGGCTGTTCTTGTTCCGCCGCCGGGCCCGCCTTGACGCCGATGACCGTCAGATCTTCGTCGCCCGCGATGATGCCCCCTTCGATGGGGAGATCACGGATTTTAATAATTTCATTTTTACGATTGGGATTATTAAGAAGTAAGCTGATAAGGGGGGAATTTGTCTTTTAGTCTAGTTGTCGAGCCAGTGTCTCTCGCAAAGGCTAACGTATACCTTGGCATACAATACGACTCGGACTTTACGTTGCGGTTGTCCACTATTTTGGCTATATTTAAAGATTAGTAACTAGAATCTTTATAGGGTTTAGTTGAATAAATTCTACAAAGAAAAAATATCATTCATGTCCCTTCAACCCGCTCGTAGATTAATTACAGTAAAAGAGTACCAGTTAATGGCTGCATCTGGCATATTGACAGAGCAGGATAGAGTGGAGTTGGTGAATGGCGAAATTTTTCATATGAGCCCAATAGGAAGCCGGCATGCTGCTTGTGTCAATAGAATGGCTAATCACCTTATTCAGCAGCTATTGGCTAACGTTATTGTCAGTGTCCAAAATCCCGTTGTAATTAATGAGCATTCTTGTCCAGAGCCGGATATTGCTCTGCTTCGTCCCGCTGATCATTACTATGCCGATCAGCATCCCGGGCCAGATGATATTCTGCTATTGATTGAAGTAGCGGAGACGTCTATCGTCTATGATCGAGAAGTGAAATTGTCTCTTTATGCTTCGGCGGGAGTTGCTGAGTGCTGGTTGGTTGATTTAGAGAATAACTGGATTGAATCCTATCGATTACCTTCTGGGGGAGCGTATAAAATAAGAGAGCTGCTGCGGCCGGGGGAGCAAATCCAAACCGCATTTTCTAAAATAAGCTTCCACGTTACCCATCTAATTGGAAAGACCTAGTTCTTTCTTTCCGAATATACTCCACATCAAAATGTGGTTGGCCACGCCGATCCTATTCCCTATTTTTGGGCATATGGAAAACATTCAGTTAGCAATTGTAGAAGATGACCCGGTTATTCAGGAAAGCCTGGAAAAGTACCTCGGCGCTAACCCCGCTATTCAAATACAATTGGTGGAAAATAGCGTAGAGAGCTTTCTGGAAAAGGTGAGTGGCCTGCGGCCTCCTGCGATCAATATGGTGCTGCTGGATATTGGCCTGCCTGGGATGACGGGCCTGGACGGTATTTCCCATATCAAAGAAAAATATCCGGCGGCGGACATCGTCATGCTGACGACTTTCGAAGAGGACGACAAAATCTTCAAAGCCCTGTGTTCCGGGGCGTGCTCCTACATCACCAAGCGGACTTCCCTGCTCAAAATCCAAGAAGCGTTATTTACCATCTATAGGGGCGGATCCTACATGTCTCCCTCTATTGCCCGCAAGGTGGTGCAGTATTTTATGCCGAAGGAAAAGAAAAAGAAAGCCGTACTCACTGCCCGCCAACAGCAGATCGTACAAGGGCTGGTGGATGGCTTGAGTTATAAGATGATTGCTGATCAATACAATATTTCTTTAGACACCGTCAGAGATCACATTAAGCGCATCTATCGAACCTTACAGGTTAATAGCAAGGCAGAGATTATTAGGAAATCATTAGAAGGCGAGATATAAACATTCACACAAACAAAAAACATTATGATTATTTTACACAACTATCAGGGGACTGAGCCCGCTACCCCTATATCTGTCCCTAACGATTCTTCTTTTATTGCTTTTTACACCCTTAACGAATTAGATACCTTAATGACCCGCCCACATCCTACCGGACGTGATTTTGCGGGAATCCGCTTTCATTTCAATACTTCGGATAATGGTGCTGAACAGCCGGAAGAATTGGCGGCTATTGGCGTAACAATTGGTAATGATCTTTCCCCTCCCGAAGAAATCCTCAGCCCGCAGGGTAACGATTATATGCGTAGCGATGGTAATGGTGCACATTCCGTCATCGATTTTCAGCCCAAGCTGGCCGCTATGCAGACGGCCAAATTGACCATGATCAACTTTAACCCCAATCGCGATGCTTGCGTTTATTTTAGCCGTCACGCCTTGAATCATATGTTGGAAGAGAGTGAAGAACCCCTGTCAGGTATTGCCCTTCACCTCTGTGACTTTACCACCGCTTTTGATGCCAATGGCGATATGATTATGCTCAAATCTTTAATCCTTTGCGGCGTTGATCAAGACGGCAACCACGCCTCCGTCGGCTATCGCTCTGACCTACCTTGCCCTCCGCATTGTGGTACCAATTACCCTACCGGCGGAGGAAGCCCCGATGATGATTAGATCGTAAGGATTCCGCGGTCACCACGTTCATTCTTTGGTCAAATCGGGCTTTCTTGTTAACTTGGATTTCGAGAAAGCGCGATTTCGACCACATGAAAATAAAATTACAAGCCGCAATAGCTGTAATATTCCTTCTTGTCTCGTCTACAGGACTCGGACAGGAGATGCACCTCTTATTCCAACATTTATCCAAAGATCAGGGCCTCTCTCAAAGCTTCAATTCCTACATCTTCAAAGACAGTCGCGGATTCGTTTGGATCAGTTCATTGGACGGGCTTAACCGCTTTGATGGGCAGCGAGTCAGGGTGTACAAGCCGGATGAAGAGGATGATACGAGCTTGACGCACAATATGATCGTCAGCCCCTTTTTCGAGGATGTCGAAGGCAACCTTTGGTTTGCCACTTACAACGCCATCAACTGCTACCTTCGTCAAAAGGATCATTTTATGTCCTTCTATTTGAAGGATGCAGGGGGGCAAACGATCAAGGAAGATTACTATGTTTTTCATTTGGATGATCAGCAGGGCCTCTGGGTGCGTACGGGGCTTGGCCGCAGTGGCCGCCTCCATTGGTTTGACATCAAAACACATCGCGATACCATTGTCGGCCCGCTCAATGGCCATCGCTGTTCAGTAGTCATGGATACTTCGGGGCAGGTTCGCCAGGTCATTTCGGCTATGATGCCTTCCGGCGGTGGCATCGAACTGCTTGGTTTTGAGGACGGGCAGATGGGGCAGAAGCAGTCCTTCTTTCGAGCCCCTGATCAGCCGACGATGCATATTACCGCCGTTTATCCCGAAAAAGACAGCCTCTACTGGCTGGCCAGCGACTTTGGCCTTATGGCCCTCAACCCCGTGACGGGCGAACATAAAGTCTACACCAACGAAGAGGGTATCCCCTGCGGGAAAGTCTGGTCGATTGCCCCCTACGCTAAAGATGCTAAAGACTCTATTCTTTTTGTGTCCAGCCTCAAGGGAGGACTACTGATTTTTGATCAACAAAAACGACGCTTTACTCAGCAGTTCATCCATGAGGCAGATGTAGAAACCAGCCTGCGGCAAAATGTTATTCAGGAACTATACATCGATGATCACGATAATCTTTGGATCAGCATATGGGCAACGGGGGTGGAATATACCAACCTGAAAAAGACCAAGTTTGCCAGCTTTCTGCAACGCAAGGGCAGTAGCGTACTGGCCCTAAAAGAGGATCGACAATCTAATATTTGGTGCGGTACCAACCGTGGGGTGATGGTCTTTAATCCCGAGATGGAGCAGCGCGCTTATTTTCCCAATGACGGTAAAGGCCCTCTAGGCTTACCCGACCAGTCCTTTTTGGATATTGAGCAACTGCCCAATGGCAAAATGATTGCCGTCTGCGAATCCTACCTCTATGAGTTGAATCTGAATCCAGCCCGGAAGGAGCGCATTGCCAAATCTCTCAACATCCACCATGATCTTTTTATCCTCGCCGATCAGCGAATTTTATTGGCGACCGAAGGGGGAATTATGGAGTTGCTGGAGACCGATCAAGGATTGCAAATCCAAGATTTCCCCGGTCTTGATACCTTGAAAGAACGCCCTTTGACTGCCGCCTTTCAAGATCGGGAAGGGCAGTTGTACCTGTCGGAAAATGGAGAAAATCTGTGGGTTTATTCCTGGGACAATGGGCAGCCTGTGCTCAAAAAACGACTAGAGGGGCTCGGCTACTGCAAAGCTTTCTACGAACCTGAAGAGGATTCGATCATCTGGATTGCGACGACGAAAGGACTGGTACAGCTCCATAAAGAGGACTTAAAGAAAGAGAATATCGGAGAGCGGAAAGGCTTGCCGCAAGAATCTTTCTACAGTGTGCAGCCCGACCAGCAAGGGAATTTTTGGCTAAGTGGTAATGGAGGCTTAGTACGCTATCATCCTGAGCGGCAGGAATTCCGGCGTTTTACCACCTCCGATGGCCTACAGGGCGCAGAGTTCAATACTAATGCCTACCTGGCCCGCCACTCCGGTGAACTGTGGTTCGGAGGAGCCAATGGCATCAATGTTTTTCATCCCGATTCCATCAAAGATCTGCCCTATCCACCCGAATTGCAGCTCACTCAGCTACTGATCAACGACGAGGCCTTCCCCCTGGATACGCCCATCGGCGAACTCGGCTACCTGCCCTTGCACTACAGCGAAAATACCCTCTCCTTCGAGTTTGTCGCCATGGATTATAGCGATGCTCAAGCCTGCCAATACCAGTACCGCATGATGGGGTATGACAAAAACTGGGTGCCTGGCGATCAAAGGGGGTTCGCCCGCTACGCTAATCTGCCTCCTGGGGACTATACCTTCCAGGTCAAAGCTGCCAACTCCGACGGCATCTGGAATGAGCATCCGCGCAGCCTGCGGCTCTATGTACAAACGCCCTTCTGGCGCAGCTGGTGGTTCTATCTCCTCTGCCTGATCGCCATCTCCGCGATTATCTACGGCTGGTTTCAATACCGCCTCCAACAGGCCATTAAGCTAGAGCGGATGCGCGTAAAAATATCTAGTGACCTGCACGACGATGTCGGTACCCTGCTCTCTGGCCTGGCTATGCAATCCGAACTGCTGGAACTAACTGCTCGCCAAGACGACAAGCCCAAGCTTCAACGCATCAGCGAGATGAGCCGCAACGCGATGTCGCGCATGCGAGACACGGTCTGGGCCATTGATGCCCGCAAAGATAAATTCGAAAACCTCTTGGATCGGATGCGCGAACACGCCGAAGAGACCCTGACGCCCATCGATATTCGCTACAGCATTCGCTCCAATTCGGTTAACCTCAAGAAAAATATTCCTTCCAATATCCGCCAAAATCTTTATTTGATCTACAAAGAAGCCATTACCAACATCGCCAAGCACTCCAACGCTAATCACGTCGATATTCTATTGGATAACAATGCCCGTAGCTTCCAAATGGGGATTCACGATAATGGTCAGGTCAAGGAAAAAACCTATAAAACTACCGGCCTGGGCATGTCGAATATGGAGATGCGGGCAGAGCAAATCGGCGCTTCTTTAGAAGTGAAGCGAGAAGATGGTTTTAGGGTGTTTTTGACGATGGAGAAGCTGGCGTAGGGTCCCGCTAACGATACCGCTTAAACGCCTCAATCGCCTCATACTCCGGCAAGCCCAGTTGATCGTAAATAATCGCCGTACCCCGGTTGCGGGCTTCGGCCCGTTGCCAGAACTCGCGGGAGTCGTGGCCGGGGAAGAGGGGGCGATCCTTCTGGGATTGGTGCTTGAAGATGGCGCGGCGCTTGCGCAGCAGCTCCTCGGGGCTGATGGGGACGGCCATGTCGATGTCCTCGATGTCCCACTCTTGCCAAGCGCCCCGGTAGAGCCAGACGCGGCAGTCCTTGATCCAGTCTTCGCCTTCGAGGCGGTCGAGGGCCTGGAAGATGGCGGAGAGGCAGACGCGATGGGTGCCGTGTGGGTCGGAGAGGTCACCGGCGGCGAAGACCTGATGAGGCTTCACCTTGCGGAGGAGGTCCATGATGATCCGGATGTCTTGTTCGCCCAAAGGCTTCTTTTTGACTAAGCCCGTTTCGTAGAAGGGCATATCGAGGAAGTGCATATTTTCTTCGGGAATGCCGACGTAGCGGGCTCCCGCCTTAGCCTCTCCTCGGCGGATCAGCCCCTTGATCTTTTGAACTTCGGTGGGATCGACCTGTCCGGGGGCCTTCTGTTGCAGGTTTTTCTTGATGCTGGAAAAGAGCATCTGGGTGATTTCTTCTTTCATCCCAAACTCCTTGTGGAAGTCGTTGACGAAGTCGGCAAAGCGGACTACATCATCGTCAAAGACGGCGATGTTGCCGGAGGTTTGGTAGGCGACGTGGACTTGGTGGCCTTGCTCGTGCAGGCGGATGAAGGTGCCGCCCATAGAGATAACATCGTCATCGGGGTGGGGGCTGAAGATGATGACGCGCTTCTGGGCGGGCTCGGCCCGTTCGGGATGCGGGCCAGACATACCGGGTTTGCCGCCAGGGTAGCCGGTGATGGTTTCCTTGAGGGCATTAAAAATGTTGATGTTGATATTATAGGCGGAGTCGAATTCTGTTAAAATATCTCCCATCCCATTATCGCTATAATCCCGGTTGGTCAGCTTGAGGATGGGTTTGCCCAGTTGGCGACTGAGCCAGATGACCGCTTTTTTGATCAGCGACTTATCCCATTGACAGTGGCCGAGCAGCCAGGGCGTTTTGACGCGGGTCAGCTCGGCGCTAGAAGCACTGTCGAGGATGACGGTGGTATTGTTGTGATTTTGCAGATAGGTGGCTGGAACGGTATCTGTTATTTCTCCTTCAATCGTCTTTCGGATAATAGGGGCTTTGCCTTCTCCCCAGGCCATGAGTATGATGCGCTTGGCGCGCATGATGGTGCCCACTCCCATGGTGATGGCCTTCAGGGGGACATTTTCTTCTCCAAAAAAATCAGAGGCGGCATCGACTACGGTGATGTGGTCCAGGGTGATGAGCCGAGTGAAAGATGCCTCGCCCGAGCCGGGTTCATTAAAGCCGATGTGTCCGGTGCGGCCGATGCCCAGAATCTGAATGTCCAGGCCACCGAAAGACAAGATTTTTTCTTCATACTGCCGACAATAGTCCGCTACTTCTGATCGGGTGATGGTGCCATCAGGAATGTGGACATGTTCTGGCAAAATATCTACATGAGCAAAAAGATGTTCGTTCATAAATCGGACATAGCTCTGTAGTGCATCTGGTTGAATGGGGTAGTATTCGTCGAGATTGAAGGTCACAACATTTTGGAAACTCAGGCCTTCCTCCTGGTGCATTCGCACCAGTTCCTGATAGACTGTGGTTGGGGTAGAGCCGGTGGCTAGGCCCAGGACGCAGAGTCGATCTTCGGCGGCGCGGGCGCGGATGAGCTCGGCAATTTCGAGGGCGACCTGTTTGGAGGCATCCTTGGCCCCTTCGAAAATTTGGGTTGGAATTTTTTCGAATCGAGTGGCGTAGGCTTGAGCTGGCAGCGTAGTCATAATGGGAGATTTAATTTGCAATGGCGATTCAATTGATTGATACGGGTGAAATCGAATTTCTCTGCAAAATTACCAAAAATTTTTACTGTGCACGAACACAGCAAAATTATTTTTTTTAATTTGTGCAAAATTATTCTTAATCTTTTGCAACGAAAGCCAAAATGAGTCTCCATCCTATCGACATTGCCATCGTTATTGCCTACCTGGTGCTGACCATTTTCATCGGCTTCTGGATTTCTAAGAAGGCCTCTCGAAATCTACAGTCTTACTTTTTGGGGGATAATCAAATCAAGTGGTACTATCTCGGCCTGTCCAATGCCTCTGGGATGTTTGACATTTCGGGGACCATGTGGACGGTGACCATCCTTTTTGTTTATGGGTTGAAAAGTGCCTGGATACCTTGGCTATGGCCAGTCTGGAATCAGGTTTTTATTATGGTCTTTTTGGCGGCCTGGCTCCGCCGCTCCAATGTCATGACTGGGGCGCAGTGGATTACGACTCGCTTTGGGGATGAGCTTGGTGGTCGGCTCTCACACATTATCGTTACGGTCTTTGCGGTCATCAGCGTTTTTGGTTTCATCGCTTATTTTTTTGTGGGTATTGGAAAATTTGCCACCATCTTTTTTCCCTGGGATTTATCCACTTCTTCGGCTGGAATAGCTTTGACCTCGGAGGAGGTGTATGCGCTGCTGATCATTGCCATTACGACGGTATATGTGATCAAAGGGGGGATGTATAGTGTCGTGCTGACGGAGGTATTACAGTTTGTCATTATGACCATATCCTGCTTGGTGATTGGCTATATTGCCTTGACTAATGTCAGTGCGGAGCAGGTGACGGCGGCGGTGCCGCCGGGCTGGAAGGAGCTTTTCTTTGGCTGGGAATTGAATTTGGATTGGACGGGCTATCTGGACAGTGTCAATCAAAAGATCGATTCAGATGGCTTTGAGCTGATTGGCTATTTGGTGATGATGATGATTTTTAAAGGTATTTTTGCTAGCCTCGCCGGACCAGTACCCAGCTACGATATGCAACGCGTGCTTTCCACCCGTACCCCTTCGGAAGCGGCCAAGATGAGTGGCCTGACCATCCTGGTCCTCTTTTTCCCGCGCGACCTGATGATTGCCGGCTTTGCCGTCCTCTCTCTGGTTTACCTCATTCCGGAGTTTCAGGCGATGGGCGCGGCCATTGACTTTGAGATTGTTCTGCCACTGGCCATCGAGCGCTTCGTCCCCGTCGGCTTTAAGGGCTTATTGCTGGCTGGCCTGCTGGCCGCCTTCATGGGCACCTTCGCTGCCTTCATCAACGCCGCCCCCGCCTACTTGGTAAATGATTTATATAAAAAGTATATCAACCCCGACGCCAGTGATCGCAGCTACGTACGCTACAGCTATGTGGCCTCCGTCGTCCTAGTGATCATCGGCATCATTGGCGGCTTCTTCGCCGAGTCCATCAATTCCCTCACCCTTTGGATAACCTCTGCGCTCTACGGCGGCTACGCCGCCGCCAATGTGCTGAAGTGGATTTGGTGGCGCTTCAACGGCTATGGCTATTTCTTTGGCATGCTGGGCGGACTGGTGGCCTCGACCTTCGTGCCCGGCTTTTTTCCAGACACCGCCGCGATCTATATCTTTCCCGTCATCTTGGCCATCTCCTTCGCTGGCTGCATCCTCGGCACTTACGCCACCGCTCCGGACGATCCCGCTGTTCTCCAAAGCTTCTACAAGCAAACCCGCCCCTGGGGCTTTTGGGAGCCGGTCAAAGAGCAGGTGCTGGCGGCTGATCCCAGCTTTATCCCCAACCAAGACTTCACCCGCGACTGTTTTAATATCATCGTCGGCATCGTCTGGCAAATGACCCTGGTCATCATGCCGATCTACCTGGTCATCAAAGAAACGAACAGTCTGATCATCACCTTTATCATTTTTGTGATCACCACCGTCTTACTGAAACGATTCTGGTACGATAAATTAGAAGATTAATGCTGCCAATTACTGCTACTTTCCTCGACGAAATCAGCCACGATATTCCGCACCAAAACTGGGGTCCAGAGGAGTGGGAACGCGATTTTCAACACATGGTACACATGGGGATCAATACTGTTATCCTTATCCGCTGTGGCTACAAGCAATGGATAACCTTCCCCTCAAAAGTGCTGAGGGAAGAGGAAAAAGCCTACCCGCCTCCCCTCGACTTGGTACAGCTTTTCCTGACCCTATCCGAGCGATACGGAATGGCCTTTTACTTTGGTCTCTACGATTCGGGCAAGTACTGGTGGGAGCAGGGCGATTACCAAAAGGAAATTGACATCAACCTCAAAGTCATTGATGAGGTTTGGGAGCGATACGGACAGTCCGCCGCTTTCAAGGGCTGGTACTTGAGTCAGGAGGTCAGCCGGAAAACGGGCCAGGTCATCGAACTGTACGCCCGACTGGGCAAGCACTGCAAGGCGATCTCCGGGGGCCTGCCCACCTTGATTTCGCCCTATATCGACGGTACCAAGGCCATCCTCTCTAGCCAACCCAGCCTCACCAAGGCCGAGTCCATCACCTTGCGTCAACACGAAGAAGAGTGGGATGAAATTCTCTCCGGTATCAAAGAGGCCGTCGACATCCTGGCCTTCCAAGATGGCCATGTTGGCTACGACCAACTGGCCGATTATTTCTCCCTCAACAAAACCCTAGCTGACCGCCACGGCCTCCGCTGCTGGACCAACGCCGAGTCCTTCGACCGCGATATGCCCATCAAGTTCCTCCCCATCAAGTGGGAAAAACTTCTGCTCAAGCTGCAAGCTGCCCAGCAGGCCCAACTGGAAAAGGCCATCACCTTCGAGTTCTCGCACTTCATGAGTCCGCAGTCGGCTTATGTGCAGGCGCATCATTTGTACCAGCGCTATATGGAGGCCTTGGAGGGATTGTAAAAGTGGGATATTTGGGATATATTTGAAGAGGGTGTTTATTTTTAGATAAAAGAAATCGTACTTAACATGGAAAATGAATTAATCAAAAGAATCACTATAAATCCAGATGTTTGTTTCGGTAAGCCAACCATAAGAAACATGAGGTATCCTGTTGAAATGATTTTGGATTTACTTTCTGCTGGAATGACCAATGAGGAATTACTGAGTGATTATCCTAGTTTAGAAAAGGAAGATATTAAAGCGTGTTTAGTATTTGCTTCTAAACTGGTTAAGGTTAATAGCATTAGCAAAATCATTGCTGCTTAATGGAGTTTATAATAGATGCTCATCTCCCATTACGACTAAAAAAATGGCTGAACGATAGGGGACACGATGCTCTTCATACTGATGATCTTCCAAAGAAAGAATTCACCTCAGATAAGGAAATTATAGACTTTGCAGAAAAAGAAGGCAGAATCGTCATTTCTAAGGATAGTGACTTTTATAAGTACAACCTTATTAAAGGTGTCCCAAAGAGGATTCTCTTTATAACGACAGGAAATATAATTAATAAGGAACTAATCAGGTTGTTTGAGTTAAATTTCGAAAATATTCTTGAGTATTTTCAAAAGAATAATAATGTTACAGAATTAAGTAACAGTGCCATTATTGTTCATTCATAAGTTCAAATTGTCATTCAACCTCAAATAACATGGACTTCATCACCTTATCTGAACAATACAAAAACGAACTCCTCCAAAACATCCTCCCCTTCTGGCTGCACCACTCCAAAGATACTCAACACGGTGGCTACTTTACCTGCCTACGCGAAGACGGCCAGGTCTTCGACACCGATAAATTTATCTGGCTACAGGCCCGGCAAGTCTGGACCTTCGCCATGCTTTACAATCGTTTGGAGCCGAAGGCGGAATGGCTAGACTTTGCCTTGCACGGTGCAGGCTTCCTCGAAAAGCACGGGCGGAATGCCGAAGGCAACTGGTACTTTTCCCTCAACCGGGCGGGCCAACCACTCGTACAACCCTACAACATCTTCTCTGACTGCTTTGCCACCATGGCCTTCGGCCAGCTCTACCTGGCGACCCAAAATGAGGCATACGCTCAAATTGCTACAACCACTTTTCAAAACATCCTCCACCGTAAAGACCATCCCAAAGGGGCCTACGAAAAGGCCGTACTCGGCACCCGCCCGCTCAAGAATTTTGCCCTGCCGATGATCCTTTGTAATCTCTGTCTGGAGATTGAACCGCTGCTGGATAAAACATTGGTGGAGGAAACGATTGCCCATTGTATCCATGAGGTGATGGACGTATTTTATCTAGCGTCGGAGGGGTGGATATTGGAGAATGTGACACCAGAGGGACAGTTTTCGGATTCCTTTGAGGGGCGGCTGCTCAACCCCGGGCACGCCATTGAGGCGATGTGGTTTATCATGGACTTGGGGCGTCGAAACCGCGATACGGTACTAATCGAAAAGGCGACTGATATTATGCTGCAGACCTTGGAGAAGGGCTGGGATGAGCGGGACGGCGGCATCTTTTACTTCCTTGATCTTAAGGGGCATCCGCCGCAACAGCTGGAATGGGACCAAAAGCTTTGGTGGGTGCATCTGGAGACTTTGCTGGCCCTGCTCAAGGGCTATGGCCTCACTGGAAGGCTGGATTGCTTGCAGTGGTTTGAGCGCGTGCATCAGTACAGCTGGTCCCACTTTCCGGACCCTGAGCACGGCGAGTGGTTTGGCTATCTCAACCGCCGGGGCGAGCTATCCTTATCGCTAAAAGGCGGCAAATGGAAAGGCTGCTTTCACGTTCCTCGGGCTTTGTTCTATTGCTGGCAAGAGCTGGAAGCCTTGAGTGGGGCGCAATAATTCTTCAGCAATTCCTTGTTACCATTCACCCTCCATTTACGACAGCTCAGCTAGAAGTGCTGGTTTTTCCCTGTCTTTCCTTACATTTTTGTAGCGTTAATGATTTGAAAACACTGCAAAAATTCTTTTGTCATGCAATTTTACAAGTTTACTCCCCTAGTAATAGTTATTACTTTTTGCTTACTCTCTCTCCCTAGTTACGCACAAAATACACAGGTTGTAAAAGGAACAATTATAGATAAACAGTCAGAGCTGCCGCTCATCGGAGCGACGGTCGAATGGCTGAATGATGATGGTAATATAGGCGCTGTCACTGATATTGATGGCTATTTTCGTTTGGAAGGTATTCCGATTGGTCGGCAGGTTTTTCGGATCAGTTATTTAGGATATGAGCCAATGACGATTCCGAATGTTGTGGTTACTGCAGGTAAGGAGGTTGTCCTTAATCTGAGCTTGCAGGAATCTGTTGAACAGCTCGATGAGGTGGTGGTCACGGCATCGGTGGATAAGGACCGAGCGCAGAACGAAATGGCGACTATTTCCGCCCGGCAGTTTAGTGTCGAGGAGGTGACTCGCTACTCGGGCGGGCGCAGTGATGTGGCGCGCTTGGCAACTAACTTCGCTGGGGTCTCTACGGCTGATGATTCACGCAATGACATCGTTATTCGTGGGAACTCTCCAACAGGGGTGCTATGGCGCCTTGAGGGCATTCCAATTCCTAATCCCAATCACTTTGCCTCTTTGGGTGCGACGGGTGGAGCGGTAAGTGCTTTGAATCCTAATGTCATTAAGAACTCTGATTTTTTGACTTCTGCTTTTCCGGCGGAGTACGGAAATGCCCTAGCTGGTGTGTTTGACATCGGGATGCGTACTGGAAACCGCGATCGCCATGAGTTTATGTTTCAGATGGGGGCCTTTACTGGTTTGGAAGCCAATGCCGAGGGGCCACTCTCTAAGAATGGCAAGGGCAGCTATCTGTTGGCAGTGCGCTACGGTCTGGTTGGCGTGTTTGGTGGCGGTGGAGGGACCAGTGCGGTTCCTAACTACTCTGATGTTGCTTTTAAGGTAACTTCGGGAACCACCAAGGCGGGGCAGTTTACCTTCTTCGGAATTGGTGGTACCAGTGCTATTGATTTCCTGCACGATGACGTGGATGAGGATGATCTTTTCGCTGCTGCTGATGAAGATTCTTTTGTCGATTCAAGATTTGGGGTGATTGGGATGAAGCACAATTTGCTGCTGGGTGATAATGCTTATATCCGCACCGTAATTTCGGGTGCGCTTTCCGTAAATGAGCTTATCGAGGAGCGCTACTTTAACCTAGATCAAGATGATGAATTCACTGCGCTCTACACCAATTTTGACAATACGGAAACGCGCCTTTCTATTTCTAGTTACCTGAACAAAAAATTCAGTGCTCGATTCAGTGGACGAATGGGGGTTTTAGTAGAAAACACTAACTATGACCTGCTGGGCGAAGATGCTGAGGTTGGAACGGACAATGATGGCGATGGTGTAAGGGAATTGGGGACGCTCTACAACTTTGATGACAATGCCCTGATCGTCCAGCCTTTTGTCCAAACCCAATACCGCATCAACCAGCGTTGGACCCTCAACACGGGCTTACGGGCACAATACCTGGCGCTAAACGAGACTTTTGCACTAGAACCTCGGGCCGCCATCAACTGGAATGCGACGGATAAGCAGCGCTTTAGCCTAGGCTACGGCTTGCACCACCAAACACAGCCTATTCCTATTCTCTTGGCCGCTAGTTTTGATTCAGATGGCGAGCAGGTACGTACCAATGAAGGTTTGAATTTTACGAGAAGTCATCACTTTGTGTTGGGTTACGATTACAACTTTGCCCCTGGCTGGCGCCTCAAGACTGAGCTTTACTACCAAGACATTTCCAATGTCGCTGTCGATTCTGATCCTACCTCTTTCTCTGTCCTCAATGCGGGTGCCGATTTTAGCTTCCCCAACGGAAAAGTCAATTTGGTCAACGAAGGAGTGGGCGCTAACTATGGTGTAGAGATTACTGTAGAGAAATTTTTCAGCAAGGGATACTACGGCCTGCTGACGGCATCGATTTACGAGTCTACCTACGAAGGCAGCGATGGCATTGAGCGCAATACTGCTTTTGATAATACTTATGTCTTGAATATATTGGGAGGTAAGGAATGGAAAATTGGCAAAGATAAGCGCCATGCCTTTACAGTTGATACTAAGATCACTACGGCTGGCGGCCGTCGCTACACGCCCGTTGATCTGGAAGCGAGTGTCGAAACAGGCTTTGAAGTTCTCCAGGATGATATTGCTTTCAGCGAACGCTTCGATCCTTATTTCCGCTGGGATATTAAGTTTGGTATGCAGTTCAATAGCCGCAAGCGCAAGGTTTCTCATCGCTTTTTTATTGACCTACAGAATGTATTGGATACCGATAATGTCTTCATCAGACGCTACAACCGTCTGAACAACGAGGTGAATGTAATAAATCAGATTGGGTTCTTTCCGGACTTCTTATATAGAATTGAATTTTAAGAATGATTATCCTGTCAAATCCTAATCTTATGCACAGTGTTTTCAAATTGTGGGACAAGATTTTTGAAGGTAGCCTATTATTGGGATTGACAGGATTTATTCATTTTTTACTGTTTATTGTTTTTCTGAGTATCGGTCTTCAGAATGAACCCTGTCTTTTAGAAGGATCGATCTGGCTAAAGCCTACCAAGTTTGCCTTTTCGATCGCCCTTTACAGCTGGACCTTGGCCGCTTTATTGACCGTATATCCTTACTCGAATCGTAAAAAATACTGGATAGCGGTGTTGACTACAATGCTCATGTTTATCGAAATTGGATTGATTAGCATGCAAGTACTGCGGGGAACAACCAGCCATTTCAACATCAGTACTCCTTTTGATGCCGCTGTTTTTCGTACTATGGGCATTGCCATTTCGCTGAATTTCCTAATTATATTGGTATTGCTTGTAGATGCTTTTCGGTTGAAGTTAAAGGGACGGCCTAGCTTGCAAGCTGGGGTGCAGTTGGGCTGGGTAACGATGGTGGTGGCGACATTTGCGGGCATCTACATGTCTATACAGTTACAGCACAGTGTTGGAATAACCGACGGCGGAACGGGCCTGCCCCTCTTACAGTGGAGTACCCTGGGCGGAGACCTTAGAGTTGCTCACTTTATTGGCATTCACGGTATCCAAATTCTCTCTCTCATCGCCCTCCTTTGGCCCCGAAGCTGGCCCCCCACCCTCAGTATCCAATTAACCTACGGCCTGGGAGCCCTTTATCTCCTTTGGACCCTCTACCTCCTTATACAGGCGCTACTTGGTCAGCCTTTTCTCCCACTCTAACCACTGATATAGCTATTCAGCTACAAATTGCGACAATTCAGCAAAAAGACCCCTTGATTTATTCCAGATAGTTATGATCTTTATAGGACGATGATCTTTTCAAAGGAAATACGCAAAAAATACATTGGATTTGATGATGTCTGGATGATCATCCTGGGCGTCCCCGCCCTGTCAATACTTATGATCTTACTATTTAAAGGGGGGCCTTCTCGCTTTGCGGATGAGGATTTTTTTAAAAGCTTGTTTCATTCTACCCTCATCACCGGAAGTTATTGGCTCGTCAACCGCTGGATGATCGTCCAGATTCGTAAGTATTACCGTACTTTTTCCTCAGCCCGAAAACGGATTATTTTGCAGGTGATTATCTCTGTTATGATCTCCTTTATCATTGGGCCAGTGACGTTTTACATCTTGAAGTATATCGGTAATACACTACAAATTGAGTGGCTGATGGGACACAAGCCCCGCCCCATGATGCTACAAACTATTGTCATTACCTTATTGATGATCTTTATTTATGAGGTCATCTACTTTTATCATCAACTGCGGCACTCTATTCTGGAAAAAGAAGCCTTCAAGCAGGCCCATATTCAATCGCAATGGGAGGGACTGCGCAATCAGGTCAATCCCCATTTTTTGTTCAATAGTCTAAATACCTTGATGAGTATTGTAGACGATGATAAAGAGTTGGCGAAGCGTTTTTTGAAGAAACTCTCCAAAGTCTATCGCTATATCCTCGAAAGTCGGGAGGACCCCTTGATCCTGCTCGAAGAAGAAATGGAATTTATCAGTTCTTACGTCTTTTTGCAGCAAGAGCGTTTCCGTGGTAACCTACGGGTTAGCTTCCATATTCCTGACCAGTACTACCGCTACCATATCGTTCCACTGAGTTTGCAAATCTTATTCGAGAATGCCATCAAGCATAATATCATTTCGACCCGGCGGCCCTTGCATATCGAAGTGCGGGTAGAACAAGCGCCAGAACGACTGGTGATTCGCAATAACCTACAGCGCAAATCACAAGTTATCCACTCGACGAAAGTGGGGCTGGAAAACTTACGTAAACGCTACGGCTTTTTGACCCAACAATCTATCCGAATTGAAGAAACTGAAGCGCACTTTACCGTCAGTATTCCTTTAATTGTTAATGCCAAAGTTGCTTTGAATGAAAGTGTTGATTATTGAAGATGAATTTCACGCTGCCAAAAGATTGAAAAAACTCCTCCTTGAGCTGCGTCCCGAAATCAATATCCAAAATACCATCGATAGTGTGGAAGATGCGGTCGAATGGCTGCAAAAGCACGCCCAGCTTGATCTCATTTTTATGGACATCCAACTGGCCGACGGCCTGAGCTTCGAAATCTTTAAACACATCGATATTGAAATCCCGGTGATCTTCACCACCGCCTACGATCAATACACCCTTCGGGCTTTCAAAGTCAACAGCATCGACTATCTCCTCAAACCCATAGAACAAGAGGAGCTTCAGTCCGCCATCAACAAATACGAACAGCTGCAACAAAAAGCAGCGCAAGGCTTTGACATGGAGAGTCTACGCCAGGTCCTTGGCCATTTTCAACCCCAAAAAACGTACAAACAACGCTTCCTGCTCAAACAGGGACAAGGCTGGCAATACCTGCTGGTCAACAAAGTCGCCTACCTCTATTCCGAAGATAGCCTCACCTTTGCTGTCGATGATAACAATAAGCGCCACCTCATCAATTCCTCTCTGGAGCAGCTGCACGAGGAGCTAGACCCCGATCAATTTTTCCGCATCAACCGCGCCCAAATCATCCACCTACCGGCCATCCACCGAGTGGAAAGTTGGTTCAATCACCGCGTACGCATCTACCTCAACAAAGACAGTAAAATAGAACATGTGGTGAGTCGCAACCGGGTCAAAGCTTTTAAGGAATGGTTGGATAAGTAGTCTTCTCTATTACGGTACTTCCACTCCCACAGACGCCTCCCATAACTCATACCACTCCTCATGACTCAAAACCAACCGCACCGCCTCCAGCGCCGATTGAATCCGCTTCACCTTAGAAGTCCCCAACACTGGAATAATGCCCGCAGGGTGCTTCGCCAGCCAGGCCAATAAAATCTGATCCAGACCGACCTCGTGCTGCTCCGCCAGCGCCGTCGCTACCTTCCGCACCCGCTGCACCCGCGCATCATCCGAAGGCCGAAAGAGGCTGCCGCCACCGAGGGGCGACCAGGCCGTCGGCACCGTCCTATGCTTCAAACACTGATCCAGCGTACCATCCTGAAAAGATTGAAGATGTAAAAGAGAAATCTCCACCTGATTGGTAACCAATGGGGTGAAAGAGTGGAGCATGTCAAACTGTGAGGGAGAGTAATTGGAGACGCCAAAATGCTTGACCTTCCCCGCGCTGCGTAGCTGCTCAAAAGCCTCGGCGACCTCTTGAGGGTGGAGCAGATAATCCGGGCGGTGAAGCAGCAGCAGATCGATGGTGTCGAGGTGCAGGTCTTGCAGGGAGCGCTCGGCTGAAGTGATGATATGGGCTTTGGTCGAATCGTAGGACTTGAGGCGATGCGATGGCCGTTGCTCGCAGACCAGCTTGATACCGCATTTGGTAGTAATCTGCAATTGATCGCGCAGATCGGGGCGACGCTTGAGGACTGCACCAAACTCCGCCTCTGTGGTGTAGTGCCCGTAGATGTCGGCATGATCGAAATCCTTGAGTCCGAGGGCCAGGCATTCTTCAATGAATCCTTCTAATTGATCGGTAGAAAACTGCTCGCCCCACTGACCGAGACGCATGGTACCAATGATGACTGGCGAAAATTGGATGCTGCTCATAACTGCTGATTTTGATCAGCGCACAAGATAGTAAAAAGAAAGCAGCTGCTTTCGCGGCTGCTCCCCTTGATTTCCAGTCTAGCCATCTAGGTTTTAAGCACCATCACAGGTGTTGTATGGTCTTGAGCGGTTATTGCTTTCATTGCTTTCGGTGACAACATTACTAGAGTCGACAAAAGCAGCAAAAGGATGGATAAAAAATGCACATTCCCCAGGGTTGGTAACATCGCACGGTCCGACAAAGTAAGGCCGTGAAACAAAGATGCTGCCACCAGCGGGAATGCCACCGTGGTTGACGACCTGCTCTTGCGTCGATCCATTGAACAGGTCGATCCAGAGGACTTTGAATCTACCGGGGGCTAACCCCAGGGTGCCAATATTATCGATACGGATAGTGGCGGTGAAGCCTCGCTGGCCGCCACAGCAGCTGATGTCAGGCAAGGTACCGCCACAGCGGGTGGTTGTTGGGGCAATATTGGTGGTGTAAGCACCAATGATTAGGTCAGCGGCGGGGCCTTCGTCTGCGCAAACGGCAGTGCTCGTGGTGGCCTCATCGGATGGCGTAAGGACTGGATTGGTGAAGGCATAGAGGCTCAGCAGCACGGCTAGCAGAGAACAAAGGAATACTGTTTTTTTCATGATCAGCGATTTTTGGTTAATAATTGATTCTGCTACAAAATGCTGGTTTTGGAGGGGGTGGGGTATTACATTTTGAGGGCAGTCTGCTGGGCGCCTTTGGCGCTAGGGTTGAAAGCCTTTGGCTTTTGGGTGGATGGTAGACGGTTGACGGCCAGCCGCTAAATACGTAGTTAAACGTGCGAAGCCATGTTTAACCCATTCAATTCGTTCGGCCGTCCACCGTCCACCAGAGCGCCAAAGGCGCCAACCGTCCACCAGAAGCTCTGAAACTCAAAGAGTTTTAGAGCTTCACCAGCCTGACTGTCGCCAGCTCCGCTTCCGATCGGAGAGTACAGACGTACAGGCCAGCGGGCCAAGCACTGATGTCCAGCGGGATGCGGTGTGGGCCACGATCTAGCCAGACTTGATTGAGTGGTTGGGCGATCAACTGGCCGCTGCGCAGCTCGTGGATGAAGAGGCTGCTGGTGCTAGGTTCGGGGAGGGTAAACAGCAGGGTGGTTGCGGTGGGGCTGAGGCTGGGCTGGGCGAGGAGTTGCTGATGAGGCTGGGGAGGAATGTCGGGGAGGAGGAAGCCGGTGAATGGGTTGAAGGTCGATTCGTCACCGCAGGTCAGGAAGGCATCCCGGTCGATGATAATGATGTGCAGCTTACTTTGCTTGTCGGCCTGGATGGTGGTGAAGGAGAAAAGGTGGTAGAGGTAGGCTTCGCGGCAAATTTGTACCCCTGCAAATGGGGTGATGGTATCTTTAGAAACATTATCGTTCAAATTGAGGAAGCCAATGCCGTAGGATTGCTGGGTGAAAATCGTATCCCAGCGGAAAATCAGTCCTCGTTCGGTGCTGTTGATAATTTCGGGAATGGGTTCTTGAAGTCCTCGGTCGTAGCCCTCGACCAAGTGAAGCTGCTGGTAGAGGTAATTGTAGAGGGCCAGGAAATTAACCCCGACGCGGGAGCTGTACGCAAGGGTAATCTCGTTGGCCTTTTCTCCAATGTTTCCCCGATCTACCGTGAAAATACTGGCAGCAAGCAGGCTGGGAAGGAGCAAAAGGAATAAAACGATCGATGATGATAGATGGCGGTTAGACATGACGATTGGTGTTTGAATTGAAATAATAGACTTTTGATCAACTCCTAATTTAGCAAGAGCAGGCAGCTTATCAAAACTTGCAGGCTCGTCTATTCCGTTACATTTTTAGGCCGTTCTTCCCCCTTTTTGCGGAATTTATTACCTTGTTTATTAAACTAGAACGACGGTCATTAATGCTCTTATGAGAAAAAAAGGCTTCCTTATATTGTACCTCTTCCTCTCTTTGCTGAACCTCAGCGTTTGCGAAGCCCAAAACCCACATCCCCATTTTCAGAACTTCACCACCGACCAGGGCCTACCTAGCCCGGAGGTCTACTGCATCCTCCAAGACAGTAAAGGCTACATGTGGTTTGGGACCGACAATGGCGTCAGTCGCTTTGATGGCTATACTTTTGAAAATTATAGCGTGACGGATGGCCTGAAAAACTCAGTAGTTTTTCACCTTCAGGAGGACCTGGATGGTAAGATTTGGATGAGTACGATGGCGGGTAACCTCTATTACTTCGAAAAGGAACGCATTTATCCCTATCGCCATAACCGTCTGCTGCAACGCTACAATCGAAATAACATCTACGCCATCCACGATTTTTATTTCACGCCCGAAGGGACCTTGTACGCCTCCATCCGGTTTATGGGCATTCTCCGGGTAGACCCCGATGGGCAAGAACAATTGTTCAATGGAAAGAGTCCTGTACACGATTTTATTTTTAGTATTCCTAATGATCGTTTGATACTGGTGCACGTTCGGAGCGTTCACGCAACTGCTGAGGATCATCAGCCCCCTCAGATCATGGAATTGAGGAAGGAGGGGTACACCCACAAATTTTCTTTTCCCGTCAACACCAGTTACGATAGTTCAAAAAGGATATTGGAGTTGGAAAATGAAGAGGGCTATCTGGTGCACGGCAGTGGCTATACGGTCTACCTGATCGATACCACCTTGCAATGGATGAAAAAATCCGCTAGCATTTCTCTATACAGCTACGAAAATGCAAATGGAGAAATTTTCATCTCAGGATTGACGGATAACGGGGTGAAACGCTACAAAAATCTCGATGCTTTGTATCGAGGAAAGTATGAAGAATACCTAGAGGGCTTCACCATCTCTTGGATCACTCAGGACCGACAGGGAGGCTACTGGCTGGCCTCGCTGGAAAAAGGCGTTTTCTACTGTCCCAATATGGATATGAAAATCTTTGATCAATCTAACGGACTGGCCAATAATTTGATTTCAACCATCACCGCTAAAAGTACAGAGGAGCTTTTTGTTGGCTTGCGAACGGGGGAAGTGTATCAACTTTTTCCGAAGCGCAATCAAATTGAGCAACTGCCGGGGACGACCAGGGAGAAACGGATTTTTGATATTAAATACAATCCCGTCGATCAGCGCCTCTGGAATGCGGGCATCCTTTACTACTACGACCAGAACAATTGGCGGCCGTTTAACTGGCAGACCCAGAAGTACTTTCCGCCCAACTTACAGGCCAAGGAACTGTTTATTTTGCCCGAGAAATATAAGCTATGGACCAATAGTGCCAAAGGCGTTTCAGCCTTCGACATCCGCGACAATCGATTGCTTTATCAATCTTGGGACGATCGGAAAGGAAATAGCAACCTGCGTACCTTGGCCGTCTACGAGAATGAGGAAGAGCGGGTTTGGGTGGGGACCGTCGGAGGGCTTTTTGAAATTAAAAATGAAGAACTGATTCCGGTTATGGACCCCGATTCCATCTTTAGCATACGGGTGGAGGATATTGATGAAACAGAGGACGGGGTGCTGGTCATTGGAACCAAAGGAGCCGGAGTGGTGCTCTGGAAAGACCAGCGTTACCAGTACCTGGATATTAGTGATGGCTTGACGTCCAATATGGTAGAGCATGTTCATGTTGATGCTGCCGACCAAATTTGGGTGGGCACATTGGCGGGGCTAAATAAGATTGTACGCAATGCGCAGGGCAATTATCAGACGATGCCTATTACGATGGCCCACGGTCTGCCGTCCAATGAGATCAACGCCTTGACTTCGGTCGGCGACCAGATTTGGGCGGCGACGCCTCGGGGCGTAGTTCACTTTTCGGTCTCGGATTTCAGCCGCCCTAGCCCTTCGCCGATCATTGAGCGCATCACCGTCAACAATGAGTTGCTGACGCCGCAGGCCCTGCGCCAGCTCAGTTCCCGGCAGAACAACCTCCAATTCTCCTTCCTGGCCATCAACTACCCGCTGGTCGGTAACATCCCCTACCGCTACCGCCTGCGCAGCAATGCCGATTGGATTCTCACCAAAGCTCGCAGTGCCAACTTTCTCAACCTGGCCCCCGGCAATTACCGCTTCGAGGTGCAAGCCCAGAATGAGAATGGCCGTTGGAGCGAATCAGCGACGCTGCAGCTGATCATCAACCCGCCTTTTTGGAGGACCATCTGGTTCAGCATCCTGGCCATCCTGGCCGCCCTCGGGCTAGGCTACGGCCTCTACCGGGTGCGCGTCAATCGCATCATCGAACAAAACCAGCTGCAACGCAAAATTGATCAGTTGGAGCGCTCGGCGCTGAAGGCCCAGATGAACCCTCATTTCATCTTCAACTGTCTCAATTCTATTCAATCTTACATTCTGGAAGGCAATAAAAAAGAAGCCGCCGATTACCTGGCTCGATTCGCCAAGCTGATCAGAGCCATTCTCAACTTTTCTGCCTCCGGCTCGGCCCTTTTGGAGGAGGAAATCGTCGCCCTGAAAAACTACTTGAAGCTGGAGCAGATGCGCTTTAAACATCGCTTTGAGTATTGTATTACCGTCGCTCCTCAGATCGACCCCTTGCTGGTTAGGGTGCCGACGATGCTGGTGCAGCCCTTTGTGGAGAATGCGATTATCCACGGTGTGGCAAGTCGAAAATCGGGTGGGATGATTGACATCAGCTATCAGGTGGATCAGAACTTTTTGGAGGTGTTGATTAAGGATAATGGTAAAGGGTTTTCGGCGAAGGTGGAGCCTTTGCAGAGTATCCATAAGTCGGTGGGGATGAGCATTACGCAGCGCCGCCTAGAACTGCTCAATCAGGATACTGAGCGAAAAGGGGTTGATATTCAAGAACTCAAAGACGAGGAAGGGCAAACGGTCGGGACCGCCGTCCGGCTGAAGATCAAACTGCTGCCGGTGTAGCGCTGTTCTATTTTAATAAAATGTAATTGATCCCCATGTACGCTAGCAAACTAGTCGCTCTATTGCGATCATTAGAGAAAAAGGAACTGCTGAGGTTGGAAGCCTTTTTGCACAACCCCTACTTCGTGCAGGTCAAGCGAAAAGATAAGGTCCTGGCGCTCTTTGATTACCTCAAAAAATGCTACCCGGATTTCAATCAGCCGCGTCTTCAGAAGGAAAGGACCTTCGCTTATCTCTTCCCCGAGCAGGTCTACGTCGCCGCGCGGATGGATAAACTCATGGCTAGCTTAGTTACCTTGGTTAAGAAATTTATTGTTCTGGAATATGCCGATGCTAGTAGAGAGGAAAGCAGGGTGCTGTTAACCCAAGCGCGGTTTTATCGCCACAAGCAGCTGGATAAATTTTTCCGACAAACCATCACTCAACTACAGCGATTACAAGACCAAAGCCTTAAGAGGAGTATAGACTTTTATTTCACCCAATACCTCATCGAAAGAGAGCGAGCGGAATACGCCGGCTACTACAGTAAGCGAAAAGAAGACCTTAATTTACCCAACACCATTCAAAGTCTGGATCATTTTTACATCGCCGCTCGCTTGGAGTTCAGTAATGCAATGCTGGCCCAGCATCATCAGCATATCCCGCTGGATGTTCAGGATGATATGAACATCCTGCAATCCATTGCTGCCACCATCGAAGACGACGTCGCTCAGCGCGAGCCGCTGATCGCCATTTATTTTCAAGCTTTCCTGTTGGTGCAGCAAAGCGTTCAGCAAGAGCAGGCCTACCTTCAACTGCGGCAGCTCATCGCCGAGCATGGTCACTTGCTGCACCTCGATCAGATGAAATCTGTGCAGGCCCTTTGCCGCAGCTTCTGCGTCCGGCAGCACAATCGAGGCAATAAAGCCTACCTGGCCGAAGCCTTCCAACTCTACAAAGACCACCTCGAAGCCGGCTACCTTTACTACAACAATGGCATCCATCCCGGTATGATCAAAAACCTGGTCAACCTGGGCCTGCAGATGGGCGAGCAAGACTGGGTCCTCCGTTTCCTCAAAGCACATCAGTACAAAATTGTCGGCACCAAAACTCCCGATTTGGTTTACCAATACAACCTCGCCAACTATTACTTCTCCATCAGCGAATACGACAAAGTGATAGACTACCTCATGCTCGACCAACCCGAAGATACCTACTACAAGCTGGCCTCTAAGCGCCTGGAAATCAAGGTCTACTACGAGTCCAACCGCAACCTGCTCGAATCCAAAATGAATGCCTTCAAAATCTATCTCCACCGCATCTCCAGCAAATTCCTCCCCGAGCTGCACCGCAACGGAAACCGCAATTTTATTAACCTTCTCTGGCAGGTGCAGCACCCCCAAACCCTACACAACGAGGCCCGAATTGAGAAGTTGATGGATAAGATCAAGGCCCTTGGAGCTATTGTGGAGAAGGAGTGGTTGTTGGAAAAGCTAATGGCCTTGCGGGGCTGAAGGGCGCTTATCGCCACACATTCAAAATGCCCCCCATTAGCATAAAAGAAATCAACCAATACCCCACATTAATCAAAATGTACTTCCAACTGCGCTGCTCGTACAGGGCGTTGGTGCCTAGGGCAGGCAGGATGACAAAGATACTTAACACGCCTCCGTGGAAGGCACCGTGCTTGAAGGTGTGGAATTCTGGCGACTCGTGGTGCCAGACAAATTCGTAGAGGAAGAAGGACGAAATGAAAGCGAAGACGAAAGAGAGGCCGAAGATCAGTAGCATACTGCCTTGCCTTTGTTTTTCTTCGGTCATGCCGGTAGCGGTAATCCAAGGCTTTTTAAAGAGAACACCGTACCAAAGGTAGCCGACGGCAAAGGTGACCAAGGCGGCTATAATAATAGCAATCCAATTCATAATAGTTGTGTTAGAGATAATTGAGAAAATTTATTGACGCTTACTTACTACATCGTTTTCGTGAATAAATTGGTGTAGAGACTAAAAATATGCTGGGTTTTCTAAATATCTTTAAAGGCTGTTTACCTCAAAATTATAGTCAGTATGATGTCTCTAGCCCGATACCTAATCCTGTTTCTCTGTTGTATTTGTACACTAGCCACCACGCCAATTTTTGCCCATACGGATGCTGCCATCGATCGAGTGGAGCCTCCTTTTTGGTGGGCCGGCATGCAAAATCCAAGCCTGCAACTGATGGTCCATGGCCCTCAACTTGGCGACTTGAATGTCCGTGTGGATTATCCTGGGGTGAAGGTGGAAAGAGTGACTCGGGTGGAAAACCCCAACTACCTTTTTGTCGACCTGCTGCTGGATGCTGATGTTGCACCGGGTAAATTTGAACTGCAATTTACTAAAGTCAATCAAATTCTGCACCGCCACACTTACGAATTGAAAGCCCGCCAAGGGGACTCCGCCAACCGACAAGGCTTCGACCAATCAGACGTGCTCTACCTCATCACCCCTGACCGCTTTGCCAACGGCGATCCTCAAAACGATCAGATTGTGGGCATGCCCGATTCGCTGGACCGCAGCAAAGAGTACGGACGGCACGGCGGCGATATTCAAGGTATCATCGACCATCTAGATTACATCCGCGACCTGGGCTTCACCGCCATCTGGCTCAACCCAGTTCTCGAAAACGATATGCCCAAATGGTCCTACCACGGCTACGCCACCACCGATTACTACAAAGTCGATCCGCGCTTCGGCAGCAACGCCTCCTACCAGCTACTCAGCCAAAAGGCTTCCGAAAAGGGCATCAAACTCATCATGGATATGATCGCTAACCACTGTGGATCGGAGCATTGGTGGATGAACGACCTGCCCTGCTCCGACTGGTTGAATTTTCAGGACAATCAACCCTATGTCAATACCAATCACCGCAAAAGCTCGCTGCTCGATCCCTATGTTTCTAAGATAGACCGCCAATTAATGGAAGATGGTTGGTTCGTCGAAACCATGCCCGACCTCAATCAGCGCAATGAACTGATGTCCACCTACCTCATTCAGAATACCATTTGGTGGATCGAATACGCTGGATTGGCCGGCATTCGGCAGGATACCTACTCCTATCCTCACCGCGACTTTATGTCTGACTGGACTTGTCGAATTATCGAAGAATATCCCCATTTTAATATCGTTGGGGAGGAATGGACCGAAAATCCCAATATCGTGGCCTACTGGCAGGCCAACAAACAAAACCAGGATGGCTACAGCTCCTGTCTGCCCAGTCTGATGGATTTCCCGCTACAGGCTGCCATGAAAAGGGCTTTGACGGAAGAAGAAACCTGGGGCAAGGGCTGGATTCAGCTCTACGAATCGCTGGCCAATGATTTTATTTATGCTGATCCGAATGAACTGGTCGTCTTCCCAGATAACCACGATATGAGCCGTATTTTTACTCAAGTAAACGAAGATTACGGCCTGTACCAGATGGCGCTGGCCTTTGTTTGCACCACCCGAGGCATCCCTCAGTTGTACTATGGCACCGAAATCCTGATGTCCAATAAAGGCTCGGACAGCCACGGCATTATCCGCAGTGACTTTCCTGGCGGCTGGGCCGGCGATACCGTCAATGGCTTTACTGGTGTAGGGCTCGGCGCACGGCAGCTGGAAGCCCAGCGTTTTGTCGGCCAATTGCTCAACTGGCGCAAGCAGCAGCCCGTTATCCATCATGGGAAGCTGTTACACTTCGCCCCCAAGAATGGTGTTTATGTCTATTTCCGTTACGATGATAACAACCGAATTATGGTGGTGCTGAATAAAAATGAAAAGGCCGTCGAGATTGATGCGAAGGCTTATGCGCAAATGACTGCGGGCTACAGTAAAGGGCTCGATGTCATCGGAGGCACTAGCCATTCTTTAACTAACCCCATCCAAGTACCCGCAAAATCTCCCTTGATTTTAAAATTAGACTTATGAAAAAATTATCCTTATTAGCCTTTTTCAGCCTGCTCCTGAGCAGCGGCTGGGCACAAACAGCTGCCATCACTTTTAAGGTGGATATGAGCTATCAAATCGAATTGGGCAATTTTGATCCCGATACGGATTTTACGGACATCGCAGGCACCCTCAACAACTGGGGAGGCGACCTGACTATGCTTAGTGATTCGGATGGAGATAACATTTATGAGGTCACGATTTCCGGGTTGACAGCCAGTGTGGCTATTGAGTTCAAGTTTCGAATCAATGGCCAGTGGGATGGGACCGAGGAATTCCCGGGCGGCGGGGCGAATCGGCGATTTACACCGCAGACGGGCGCTAATGAGGCGAGCTACTGGTACAACGATCAGACACCGCCGGGGACGGGCCCGCTGGCCAATTTCAGCGCCAGCGAGCAGAGCGTTCAGGAGGAGTCTATCGTGACTTTTACCAATACTTCTACCGGAGAGGTGACGGAGCAGCAGTGGCGCTTTGACGGCGGACAGCCCGCTACTTCGACGGCTGCATCGCCGAAGGTGCGCTACGCCAATCCAGGTAGCTACGATGTACGCTTGATTACAGGCAACGGCACGGAAGCAGATACCATTGAATTTCTTGATTACATTCAGGTCAAGGAGCGAGACAAAGGGCAGCTGGATTGGTGGAACGATGCGGTTTTCTACGAAATATTTGTCCGCAGTTTTCAAGACAGCGATGGCGACGGCATCGGTGATTTTAAAGGGCTGATTGAAAAATTGGACTATCTCAATGACGGCGATCCCAATACGACCGATGATCTGGGCATCACCGGTATTTGGCTAATGCCCATCAATCCTTCTCCCAGCTATCACGGTTATGATGTAACCGATTACAAGGCCATTAACCCCGATTATGGCACGATGGAAGATTTTGAAACCTTTCTGGACGCTGCTCACGATCGGGGCATCAAGGTCATCATCGATTTTGTGATGAACCACAGCTCTACCCAGCACCCCTGGTTTCAGAACGCCCGCCAAGGGGCCAATGCCGAGCGTCGCAACTGGTATCGTTGGAGTGCTACCGATCCCAACCAGACTGGTCCTTGGGGCCAGCAGGTGTGGCACCGAAATAATAATTCCGACTACTTCTACGGTGTCTTCTGGGGCGGCATGCCCGACCTCAACTATCAGGAGCCGGAGGTACAAGATGCCATGTACGATGCTGCTGATTTTTGGCTAACCGAGATCGGCATTGACGGCTTCCGCCTGGATGCGGTCAAATTCATCATTGAAGAAGGGAATGTGTTGGAAGATTCCGACCAAACCTTCGTCTTCTGGAAAGACTATCAACAGCGAATCAAAAACTTCCAGTCTCAGGCTTTCTCAGTGGGGGAAGCTTGGACTTCTACGGAAAAGGTTTTGAAATATGTGGAAAATGAGGGGCTGGACCTCTGCTTTGAGTTCGACCTGGCCGGTGCCATGATCAATGCGGTTTGGAATGAGGATGCCCGTTCGTTGGCCAATCAAATTCAAAAAGTCTATAACCTTTATCCTCACCTGCAATTCGCCAGCTTCCTGAGCAATCACGACCAAAATCGCATCATGGATGTTTTCAGCGACTCTGATGAGCGGGTCAAAACGGCTGCTGCGCTCTACCTAACCCTACCAGGCGTCCCCTTCGTCTACTACGGCGAGGAGGTCGGCATGAAGGGCTCTAAACCCGATGAAAACATCCGCCGCCCCATGCAATGGTCCACAGCCGAACACGGCGGATTCTCCACCCGGCCACCCTGGAACAGCCTCAACGCCAATTATCCACTTTACAACGTAGCCGTCCAGACCAACGACGAGAATTCCATCCTCAGTTGGTACCGCCAGTTGATCCATATTCGCAACCGTACGGGTGCCCTGCGCAAAGGGAACTACGAGCCCGTTTCGACTAACCAACAAGAAGTATTGGCCTACCACCTGGAACGCAACGGCCAGTCGCTCCTAGTGGTGCATAACCTCAGCAACGGCGTACCCAGCCAGCTGAGCCTGGATTTTTCCCTGACTAGCCTACTGCCCGGTGATTTTAATGCGACCGATCTGATCAGTGAAAATGATTTTAACCTGACTTTGGATAATCAACTACAAATGGAGGTGCAGTTTAGTGAGGCGCGTCAGGTCTATATTTTTGATTTGAATTTGTCCACTAGTACCAATACGTTGGCCAAGGCTGCGCCACAGCTGGCCATTTTTCCGAATCCTAGTCAGGATCGCATTGTCTTGGAAATCAATGATGTACAGGCAAATATCCTAGAATACCGCATTTTCTCTAGCGAAGGACGGCTGATGCAATCTGGGCAATACCGTCGAGGCGAGCAGCTGAATATCTCAGGATTGAGCAGCGGCCTTTATGTTATTGAGGTTGCTGCTGATGGCCGTCAATTGGAAGCTCAGCTGATGGTGAAAAATTAGCCGGCCGGCCGGAAGACCCCCGGAACTTTAGGCTAGTGGGGATGACGCGGGTTTGGGGAGGCTCATCGTCGGTGTCGGCCAGCCGCCGGAGGAGGAGGTGGGCCGCCGTTTCGCCCATTTCCTTGCCGTGCTGATCGACAGAGGTCAGCGAGGGGGTGGAGTAGCGGGAGAGGATGCCATCGGAGAAGCCAATGATTTCGACCTGTTGAGGGATGTGAAGGCCCTTGCGCTGTAGGATTTTCATGGCCGTAATAGCGTAGATTTCATTGACTCCTAGAATGGCATCAAAGTCATTTTGCTCCATAAACTCCTGTATCGGTGCTTCACAATCCAGAAATTCATTGATTTTTAAAATCGACCCTTCGTCGGGGTTCAAACCATGCTTGAGGAGCGATTGGATGTAGCCCTCGGTGCGCAGGCGCCCTACGGAGAGGTAGTCCAGGCTGCTGATGAGCCCGATGCGCCGTCGGCCGTTGCTCCACAGGTAGTCGACGGCTTGCTCGACCGCCTCGGCGTCGTTGACCACCACTTTATCACAATCAATTTCATCCACCACCCGGTCAAACATCACAATGGGCATTCCCTGGTTGATGACCTCCTGGATATGATGGTAATCCTGTTTCATTTGGGTTTCTTTGGAGAGGGAAATGATGAAGCCATCGATTTTACCGTGCGCCAAAGTATCCATATTGACCACCTCTTTGGCAAAGGACTCATTGCTTGAACAGACCAGTACGTTATAGCCAGCTTTGTTAGCAATTTTTTCAATACCGTCAACAACTTGAGAGAAAAAATGGTGGACAATCTCTGGTAAGATAACCGCAATGGTTCGCGTCCGGCCGTCCTTGAGGCTCAAGGCAATGCGGTTCGGGCGATAGTTGTTAGCCTTGGCGTAATTTCTAATCTTTTCTTTGGTTTCTTCCCCTATTTCATAGCTGTCTTTCAGTGCCTTAGACACTGTCGAAATCGAGACGCCCATCTCCTTGGCAATCTGCTTTAGTGTGATCTTATCCTTCATCAGAGTTAAGTTACGATCTTTTTAGCGCAAAACGGCTGCTAACTACAACGTTTTCGTGGATTTTTTCGGCCAAAAGCTTAAACAAAAACACGGAAACTGAATATCTTTAATCACTTATGCAATTTCTAAAATCAACCTATCATTTCGTAAAAATTAAAACAAGCCATATGAAAGTAAGTTTAACTCAAACTAGTTTTTGCTTTATTCTGTGCTTGCTTTTCAGTATTTCTGTCGCCGCTCAGCGTACTGTGAGTGGAACGATAACGGATGAACTGACGGGCGAACCACTGATTGGAGCAAATATTTTACTTCCGGCGACCAACACGGGTACGGTAACGGATTACAATGGGGCTTACTCACTGGAAGTCCCCGAAGGCGTAACAGAGATGGTGATTTCTTACACAGGGTATTCGGACGTAACGATCGACCTTGCGGCCAATCCCTCGAATGTCATTGACTTGCAACTGAGTGCCGGAGAGCTTCTTGACGAGGTTGTCGTGATCGGCTATGGTACCGTGAAAAAGGAAGATGCCACAGGGGCTATCACCGCGATCAATTCTGAGGATTTCAACAAGGGCTTGCTCACTTCGCCACAGGAATTGCTGGCGGGTAAGGTAGCGGGCGTGCAGATCACTACGGGGAATGCTCCCGGCGACGGTGCGGTCATCCGCATCCGGGGGGGATCGTCCCTCAAAGCCTCCAACGACCCGCTGATTGTCATCGATGGTATTCCGATAGATAATGGGGAAATCTCCGGATCGCGAAACATCCTCAACGTGGTGAATCCCAACGATATTGAGACCTTTACCGTGCTTAAGGATGCCTCGGCTACGGCGATCTACGGATCGAGAGCCTCCAATGGGGTGATCTTGATTACGACGAAGAAGGGGAGCCTGGGCAAGAAGGTACAGGTGAACTACTCGGGTAGCTTTTCTGTGAGCAATCCTGTAGAAACTGTAGATGTGTTGAATGCTGCGGAATACCGTACGTTGATCAATGAGCAATTTCCGGAGGGCCATCCGGCTCGCGATCTTCTGGGCAATTCAGATACCGATTGGCAAGAGGAGATTTACCAAAACCCAGTTGGGCAAGACCACAGCCTGAGCTTCTCTGGCGGTATTGCTGATATTCTACCCTACCGGGCGTCGGTTGGTTATACGAATAAAGATGGATTGTTGAAGACCGATAATTTCCAAAGGACAACTGTTGGTTTGAATCTCTCTCCGGGCTTCATGGACAATACCCTGCAAGTCAATGTGAACTTTAAGGGGATGTTTATTAAAAATCGCTTTGCTAACCGCGATGCCATCGGCAATGCGGCAGTCTTCGATCCTACTCAGCCTATCTTCAGCGGCAATGACAACTTTGGGGGCTATTATGCCTGGTTGGACGGCCCGACAGGCAATCCCAACACCCTGGCCAATAAGAACCCCATCGCCCTGCTGGAGCAGAAAGATGATCAATCTGATGTCAATCGCTTCATCACCAATATGTCCATCGACTATCGCTTTCCTTTCCTGCCAGAGCTGCGCGCTAACCTCAACTTGGGCTATGATGTGTCTAATGGCGATGGAACAGTGAATATTCCTACCATTGCGGCCTTCAATTTCAATGCTGTAAACGGTGGCGGAACCGATAATCGCTACGAGCAAACCAGAAAGAACGAATTGCTAGAATTTTACTTGAATTATGTTAAAGATTTTGGCGTTCATCGGCTGGATGTCATGGGGGGCTACTCCTGGCAGCGCAACTTCTTCGATAAGTTTGAGCGCAACTCGGATGTTGCCGGGACGCCTGCGGAGACCGTGGTCATCGAAGACAGCGGCGAACTCTTCCTGCTTTCCCTCTTCGGCCGGGTCAACTATACTTTCCAAGACAAGTACCTCTTTACCTTCACCCTGCGTAGAGACGGTTCTTCTCGCTTCTCCCCCGACAACCGCTGGGGCCTCTTCCCCGCTGCTGCCTTCGCCTACAAGATTATGGAAAACCAGTCGGGCTTTGTCAACAGCCTCAAGGTGCGGGTCGGCTACGGGGTAACTGGCCAGCAGGAGATCGGTAACTTTTACCAGTATCTCCCCACCTACACTGTCGGTCTTGATAACGCCAACCAGCAGTTCGGTGACGGGTTCACACAAACCCTTCGTCCAGAAGAATACGATGCTAATATCAAGTGGGAAGAAACCACGACCTATAACATTGGTTTGGACTACAGCCTCTATAATGATCGCATCTACGGATCGCTGGAATATTACATCAGAAGAACCGAGGACCTGCTGAACCGCATTCCCGTTCCGGCTGGAACCAACCTCTCTAACTTCATCGATACCAATATTGGAGATTTGGAAAACAGAGGGGTGGAGTTTTCTGTGAATGTCATTCCCGTCCAAAAGAAAGATTTCAACTGGGATGTTGGATTTAATATTACCGCGAATACTAACGAAATTACCAACCTGACTGCCACTGATGATCCTGACTACCAAGGAATACAGATTGGAGGCATCTCCGGAGGTATTGGTAATACGGTACAAATTCACAGCGTCGGCTTCCCCGCCAGCTCCTTCTTCTTGTACGAGCAAGTATATGATGAAAGTGGTGCTCCTATTGAAGGACTTTATGTAGACAGTAACGGTGACGGAGTAATCGATGCAGGAGATTTACAGAGAATAGAAAACCCAACACCAGATGTATTTCTGGGATTGAATTCCACAGTAAGCTGGAGAAATTTTGATTTCAGCTTCTCTGCCAGATCGAACCTGGGCGGCTATGTTTACAATAACATCCAGTCGAACAATACCAACTTCGCCGGACTCTACGATGCGACCAACTACCTGACTAATGTCCATTCAGACATCAATCGCATTGGTCTGGAGAATCCTCAATTCCTGAGCGATCTGTATCTACAGGATGGTTCTTTCTTCCGGGTAGATTTCATCAGCGTAGGTTACAACCTGAGCGACTTGTTCAACAAGCAGAACCGTGTTAATATTTCCCTTACCGTTCAGAACCCCATTCTGATTTCTGATTATTCCGGACTGGACCCCGAGATTTTCTTCACCGGTGGCGTAGACAACAGAGAGGTATTCACTGGTATTGATAATAACATTTATCCGCGGGCCAGAACCTTTGTTCTGGGGCTGAACGCGAATTTCTAAAATGATAAAAAGTAAATTTATTATGAATTTTAAATCATATAGAACGCTCCTTCTCCTTTTCATAGGAATCTCTATTACGGGCACTTCTTGCTTCAAAGACCTGGATACTGTGCCGATCGATCCAGATCAGATAACGGCGGCTACTGTATATGATGATCCAACGTCTTACCGCAAGGTGCTGGCTAAGCTTTATGCGGGTCTGGCTGTTTCTGGCCAGCGCGGCCCCGACGGGCAGGCGGATATTGAGGGTATTGACGAAGGCTTTGGCCAATACCTCCGTGCCCTTTGGTACCACCAGGAATTGACTACCGACGAGGCGGTCATTGCTTGGAACGACCAGACCATCCACGATTTTCACGAGCAAGACTGGACGGCCAGTGATGTATTCATCTTTGCCTTCTACAGCCGTATTTTCTATCAAATTTCTATTTGTAACGAATTCCTTCGGGAAACGACTGAGGAAAAACTCAACGGCCGGGAGACCGACGATGCCCTGCGCACCGAAGTACAGGGCTACCGCGCCGAGGCCCGCTTCCTCCGGGCCCTCAGCTACTACCATGCACTGGATAACTTCCGCAATGTACCTTTCGTCACGGAAGCCGATGATGTCGGGGCCTTCTTCCCCGAGCAAATTTCAGCGGCGGACCTTTTTGCTTTTATCGAAACAGAACTGACAGAAGTCGAAACTCAACTGCCTGCCCCACAACAAAACGAGTACGGAAGAGCGGATCAAGGTGCGGCCTGGATGCTGCTGGCCAAGCTCTACTTGAACAAGGAAGTATACATTGGCGAAGCGGCCAATACCGAATGCTTGGAATACTGCAACAGGCTGATCAACGCTGGCTATATGTTGGATGCTGATCAAAAGGATTTATTTGGCGCCGACAACCACGAGTCGAGCGAAATCATCTTTTCTATTCCCTTTGATGGCAACTTTACCCGGACCTGGGGAGGAACAACTTTCATCGTTCGTGCCGGTATTGGGGGATCGATGAATGCAGTGGCAGATTTTGGAGTAGAAAGTGGCTGGGGGGGTACCCGTACGACCAGCGCCTTGGTGAATAAATTCCCGGCGGTGGCCAGCGGCCAGGGCGGCGGCTTTATCGTCCAAGCTTTTGATAATGACGATACCAATTACCCAGAAATTTACGTGCCGGGCAACTACGTCGGCTGGAACCCTAATAATGCACCTGCCCTGGCTTCGCGGGATAGCAATGGTGTTTACCAGGGGTATATCAATTTTCCGAGTGATACGGAGTTCAAGATCACCCCAGAGCGTTCCTTCAACGGCAACTTTGGCGACGATGGGGCCGATGGCACCTTGGATGACAATGGCGATAATATCCTTGTCACCGAAGCTGGCTTCTACCGCCTCGAAGTAGACCTCAATGCCTTGACCTACGACTTGGCGAAGACTACCTGGGGCATCATTGGCTCGGCGACTGCCGAAGGCTGGGATGCAGATACGGACATGACTTATGATGAGGTAGAAAATGCCTGGACGATTGAAACCTTCCTCTCGGCGGGCGAAATGAAGTTTCGGGCTAACGATGAATGGACCTTCAATCTGGGAGATGATATGGGCAACTCGACGCTAGAGCAAGATGGTGCCAACATCGTCATTCCTGCGAATAGCAACTACCGTATCAAGCTGTTTTTGGCTAAGCCAGAATTCACCTACTCTATTGAAACTACCAGTACTGATATGCGGGCAACTTTCCACACCGATGGCCAGAACTTGGAAATCGAAGACATCTCGCAGTTCACCGACGGTTATGGAGTCATCAAATTCAATAACTTGACTAAGAGCGGCTCTTCCGGTTCTAGCCAGGTCCATGTGGATACAGACTTCCCGATGTTCCGCCTGGCCGATGCCTACTTGATGTATGCTGAGGCGGTGCTGCGTGGCGGTACGGGCGGCGACCTTACTACGGCGATTGATCTGGTCAACCAGATTCGCTTCCGGGCTTATGGCGACCCCGCAGGGCAGGTTGATGCCAACAGCCTGACGCTCGATTTCTTGCTCGACGAGCGCGCTAGAGAATTGCACTGGGAGGCACACCGTCGCCAGGATTTGGTTCGCTTCGGTCAGTTTTCCGACGGCAACTACCTCTGGCCCTGGAAGGGCGGAGTGGCCGAAGGAAGAACCGTTCCAAGCACTTTCGATGTCTTCCCGATTCCCTCGGCGGACCTCAGTGCCAATCCGAATCTGAAACAAAATGATGGCTACTAGGCCACCAGTATTTTAAAACTATCCTTTCAAAATAAACAGAAATACGATGATTAAAAGAAATCTGTTGTTTAGCTTGCTCCTTCTGTTAACCCTTTGGGGCTGTGAGGAAGATAATGATCCAGCTGGCCCTTCTGTCCAGCTCGGAGCAGCGCCCGTAATCTCTAGCCCCTCTGCGGGCACCACCTATGCGCTGGATGAAACCCAGGCAGAGGAAATTCTGGCAAACTTTGCGTGGTCAGCCGCCGATTTTGGCTATCAGGCCGCCATTACTTATACCGTTTCCATCGACGCTGCGGGCAATAACTTTGCCAACGCCGTCACTATCGCCACCACAACGGGCTTGGCTTTTGAGGAGCTGACCGTGGGCAAAATCAATAATATCTTGCTGGCCAGGGGCCTGCCTTTCGGCTTTGATAATGAGCTGGAAATTCAGGTCTGCGCCAGTGTTTCCGATCTGGTTGAAACGCTCTGTTCTGCAGCCCTTCCGATCAAGATCAATCCTTATCAAGCGGCTGTAGAATACCCAGAGTTGACCGTACCCGGTGATTATCAGGGCTGGGACCCTGCGGATACCGACTTTGCCATATTCTCTCGCAAGAGCGACGACATCTACGAGGGCTACATCTATTTCAGCGTCGATAGTGCCGTATATAAGTATGCGCAGGGCGGCAGCTGGGCGACCAACTGGGGAGATGCAGAACTGGACGGCGTCCTTGATCCTGGGGGAATTGATAACAACATTACCATCGGCAGAAATGGCATCGGCATTTACCTGCTGCAATGTGACCTCAACACCCTCAACCATTCGAACAGCAGAACGGACTGGGGCATACTTGGCGATGCCGTCGCTGGCAGCGAAGATATTAACTTGGTTTGGGATGAAGCTCGTGTCGTCGGTGATGTCACCGGCGTATTGACAGTAACCGCCGATCTGAGTGCAGGGTCCTTCCGTTTTCGCGCTAATGACAGCTGGGACCTCAACTTTGGAGATGACTTTAGCAACGGTACGCTGGAATACGATGGAGAAGAAATTGCCATTGATGAGGCCGGCAATTACACCATTGATCTACTGCTTAATGTATCGGATTATACCTACGTAGTAACGAAGAACTAGAAAACTTAGTAAAATTTCGAATTCAGGACTACCGATTGGCAGGGGTTGCATTCACGCCTCTGCTGATCGGTATCGCTCAACAACTAAAACTTCAAATTATGTTAAAAAGATTACTCTTTTCTTTAGTACTTTTCGCATTCGCCACCACTTTTGCGAGTGCACAAATCACTTCTGTTGGATTGATTGGGACGGCTACCCCAATCGGAGATTTTGATACCGATGTTGATATGACACAGGACCCTAATGATGCGGATGTTTGGACCCTAAGTGTTACCCTGACTACAGGGGAGGCCAAATTCCGTGCGGATGATGATTGGGGTGTCAACTGGGGAGAAACCAGCTTTCCCACTGGAACAGGGGTCCAAGATGGTGATAATATCCCGGTTGCCGGAGGCCCTTATGACATTACCTTTAACTCGGCTACTGGGGAGTATACCTTTACTTCGACGGCTACCCAACAATTTGAGAACATCGGCATCATCGGGACGGCTACCCCGATCGGAGATTTTATGACCGACGTTGATATGACGCAGGACAGTGCCGTGCCTTGGGTTTTTACGATTGAAATCGCACTGACAGCTGATGAAGTAAAGTTCCGTGCTGATGACCTTTGGACGGACAACTGGGGGGGCGATGATTTTCCCGCTGGCGTCGCCGTTGCTGGTGCAGGCAATATTAAGGTCAGTGCCCCTGGTGATTACCGGGTGACTTTCAACACGGCTTCTTTGGAATACAACTTTGAGCCACTGATCCCAATATACAATACCATCGGTCTGATCGGTACGGCTACTCCGGGTTCAGATACAGTAGATACAGATTTGACACAAAATCCTAATGATCCTAGCCTCTGGTCAGCCAATATGACTTTGACGGATGGCTGGGCCAAGTTCCGTGCGGAGGACGACTGGACCGTTAACTGGGGAGCGGACTCTTTCCCTACTGGTACCGGTTCCATCAATGGCGATAACATTCCCGTTGTTGCTGGCGAGTACAATGTAAACTTCAACTCTGCTACTGGCGAGTATTCTTTCGATCCTCCAATCAACATTTTCAATAGTATTGGAGTGATTGGTACGGGTACTGGCCTGGGCTTGTCAGGAGATATTGACATGTACCAAGATCCTGCACAACCTGATCAGTGGTCTGTAGAACTTAAGTTGGTAAGTGGCTCTATCAAATTCCGCGCAGATAATGACTGGACCATCAACTGGGGGGATGACGGCTTCCCAACGGGAACGGGGGTACAGGGTGGACCAGATATTCCAGTCTTCGATGGGACTTGGGAGATCGCTTTCAACGCCACAACAGGAGTATACAGCTTAACGCCAATTACCATTGGTATTGTAGGACCTGCTTCTCCGAGTTTATCTTGGGATGTTGACGAAGACCTGGAGGCTTCTGATGTAGAGGGAAATGCCTGGACCATTACGGCGGACATCCTTGATGGTTTTGTGAAATTTAGAAAGAATGACGAGTGGGGAACCAACTGGGGAGATGTTACCTTCCCAACGGGTATTGGTTTGCAGGATGGCGATAATATCCCCGTTGTTGCTGGTAATTATAACATCACTTTAAATACCGCTACTGGAGATTATGCTTTCAACTCGACTTCTTCCACCGCCAATATTCTGAGTCAGAATTCGGTGAAAGTATTTCCTAATCCTGTAAGTTCGACCTTAAACGTTCACATTCAGGCTACAGAACTGGAGAACAATGTAACGGTTCGCGTACTGGATACTATGGGTAAGGTCCTCCAAACACAGACGCACAGACAACTCGAAACCTTGACTTTAAACGTATCTAACTATCCGACTGGCGTTTATTACGTTCAGATTTATACGGATAGCCACCTGGTTGGTAAGAAAATTACGATTGCTAAGTAGGTAGGAACAATTGCATGAAAAAAGCCCAATCTGGTCGGACCGGATTGGGCTTTTTTTTAAAATCCATTATTTCGGATCACTTCCGTAAACCACTTTGCCGAGGCCTTCGGCACCCGCTCCAGCGTATCAAAATCGACGTAGTGAATCCCAAATCGCTTGCCGTAGCCCGAGGCCCACTCGAAGTTGTCCATCAGCGACCATACGAAGTAGCCGCCCAGATTCACCCCATTCTCAATGGCCTTGTGGCATTCGCTGAGGTAGCCATCGAGGTAGTCCAGCCGCCCTTGATCGTGCACCACACCATCCACCAGCTTATCATCAAAGGCTCCACCATTCTCGGTAATGAAAATCTCGGGCCGGTCGTAACGCTGATCGATCCATTCTAACAATTTGCGACAGCCCCAGGGGACGATGCTCCATTGCATCTCTGTCTTCTTCCAATTGGGGTCGGCAGAGAGGTTGACGCCTTGGTCTTCAGAGAGGCCGCCGTTGCCGTAGACCTCGCCCTTTTTCAAGTCCTCCTTGGCATCTGCGGCGAACATCGTCGTGTAGTGGTTGAGGCCAAAGAAGTCGGAGGAGCCTAGCAGCTCTGCGCGTTCTTCCTCGCTGAAGTGCGGCAGCCGCTCGCCCAGGCGCTCCCGCATCGACGCCGGATAATCACCCTTATAGATCGGATCGGCGAACCAGGCCAGGAAGAATTCCAGGGCCCGCTCGGCGGCGGCCACATCGGCGGGATCGTCGGTCAGCGGCTCGCGCCAATCGCAGTTATTGGTAATTCCGATGCGGCCCTGCTGCTGGTCTTGGAAATCTTTGCGGTAGACAGCCACTGCCTTGGCGTGGGCCCGCAGGATATTGTGTCCGGCGAGGTAGGGCTCGCTGTTGGAGACGCGTCCGGGAGCAAAAATGCCCTGCCCGTAGCCCAGGATGGCGACGACCCAGGGTTCGTTGATGGTAATCCAATTCTTCACCCGATCGCCGAAATGTTCGAAGCAAACGCGGGCGTATTCAGCAAAGTAATCGGCAATATCGGCATTTAGCCAGCCGTCGAATTGCATCTCCAGGGCCGTTGGTAAATCCCAGTGATAAAGGGTAATCCAAGGTTCGATGTCATTGGCTAAAAGGGTATCAATCAGGCGGGAGTAGAATTCGATGCCTTCTTTGCTCACTTCACCGGTACCCGTCGGAAAGATACGCGGCCAGGAGATGGAAAAGCGATAAGCCTGTAGGCCCATAGCCTTCATCAGCGCCACATCTTCTTCCGTACGGTGGTAGTGGTCACAGGCGCGCTCACCCGTATCTCCGTTGACAACTTTACCCGGAATCTGGCAGAAGGTATCCCAGATAGAAGGGCCTTTGCCGCCGACGTTCCAGGCCCCCTCAATCTGAAAGGAGGAGGTGGCGGAGCCCCACAGGAAATGATCAGGAAATGTTTTCATAATAGTATCTTCGGTTCAAATGAGGGCCTAAATTAAGGATAATTCCATTGAGATGGGCCATGAAGTCTGCAATTAACGTTGACAAAACCTTATATTTGAGCTTGGACAATATATTATTTATCCATTCTTGTCAGCCTCGAATAACATATTAGCTAGAGCAGAAGAGATTCGATTCGTGATCTCCAAGGGCCACGTAGCCAAGGGGATTAAGCGACTATTGGACTTCGCGCGGGACTTTTCAAACGACAATGAAGAGCTGAATCGGGCTATTACTATCAGTGCAGATTACAATACCATTAAAAAGATGAACGACGATGGCGATTTCTCTATTGATGAGTTTCTGCGGCATCGCCGACGGATGATCATCAAAGCCTTGGAACTCCTCACGGAAATTATAGAAAATCAACCTCAGGCCATGAGAGCCTAATTATGGAGCAGCCCATCATCAATATCGCCCAATCGCTCAAGCGCCAACTACAGCAAAACGCTGTCAGTGGAGCGAAGGCGCTGGTGGACTTTGCCAATGATTATGCGGTTAACAAGGAACTGCGCTACGAGGCTTTGGTGCTCAGTATGAATTTTTCGACGGGTGGTAGCGAAGCGGAGCGGATGGGGTTCGTTGAAGAAATGCAGCAGCTGGTGGATAAGATTCTCAAGGACAATCAGTCGATGGCAGCGGCAGCGGCCCTGAAAGCAGAGAAAGCGGCATTGGCCCAATTGCAGGAGCACTATCGCTCCATTCCTGCTCCCAACGCCGTCGTATTTGAGTCAGAGAACTTGGGGAAATCTTATGCAAAAGGCTTCCAGCTCAAGGGAGTGAATCTCCAATTGCGGGAAGGTGAGATTACTAGTGTGGTGGGGGAGAATGGGAATGGTAAAACGACGCTGTTCCGTTTGGTGGCGGGCGAACTCCAACATGATGCGGGGAAGCTCCGCTACCCTGCTATTCAACCCAAAGGTGGGCGCATCGATTGGGTGAAGGTCAAGGCCCAGGTGGCCTATGTTACGCAGGAGCTTTCGCCCTGGTATGGTTCGCTTAAGCAAAACCTACAGTTCGAAGCGGCCATTCATGGCATCAAAGGAAAGGATAATGACCGCGAGGTGAAATACATCATCCAGCGCCTGGGCTTAAAAGAGGAGCGGCACAAGACTTGGGAGGAGCTTTCTGGAGGGTTCAAGTTGCGCTTCGCATTAGCCAAGGCGCTGGTCTGGAAGCCCAAGTTATTGATCATCGACGAGCCGCTGGCCAACCTCGATTACAAAACCCAAGAACTCATCCTCAGCGATCTTCGCAATATGGCCAACAGCCTCCGCTATCCTATGTCCGTACTGATCAGCTCCCAGCATCTGCACGAAATTCAGCCGGTAAGCGATAAGGTGTTGTTTCTCAAAAAAGGCAGCGTCGGCTTCTATGGTCCACAGAGTGAGCTGGGGCGTGAACGTACTTACAATAGTTTTGAGTTGGGGAGTGAACTAAGCCTGGTGGAATTGCAGAAAAAAATGAAAGGTATTGCGACTAATAAAATTTACTTCAATGGCATCAGCTATGTGATCACCACTTCGCTCGACTTGGAATACGAAGCCTTGATTCAGCAATTGATCCAGCGAGAGATTCCTTTTTATTACTTCCGCGACATCAGTAAATCTATCAAGCAACTCTTTGGATGAAGAAGTGGAGAGAAAATACCAGAAAGGTCATGCACTTCCTCTTCCCCGGTTTGCTGAAGCCCCTTGACCATTATCTGCTGACCCACCATCCTCTGGTCTGGCGTACCCGCGTCCATTATTTCTTTTTCTATTTTGCCTTACTGGGCAACATGGCTGCCTGGTATTGGGGACATAGTATGGAGTTTGACTTGCAGGACTTACCCAACATCAGTAGCATCAGTAGGGTGGTTGTCTATCTTCAAGTGCTGGGGCTGCTGATCCTGAGCGCCTGGGCTTTTGGTCAATACCAGCGTCCGCTCGATATTTCCCTGCGGCGCTATCTTCCCTTGACATTTGTGCTCTACGTATTTTGTATCTTCTCGCTCTCTTTCAGCACCATCGTAGTCTATCAATCCTTGATGCCCAGAATTGCGGCCTTGGTTCCCGATGCAGGTTTTGAGGCCTCCTATCAGCTCCATGCGGCCAACGATTTTTGGTTGTCCAGCGATGATCCGAGTCATCGAGCGGCTTTCGAAAAAAACAAAACACAAATTACTGAGGACCTAATTTTGTTCGATGCCCTACCACCAAGTGCCGCTCCAACGCTTGAGTTTGGCGTGCATAAAAACCTCAACGGCTTGACCTACGAAGTGGTTAATGAACACAGGGTACGCATTGATGAGGATTGGTTTGGCAACAAGATAAAGCAAGTCAAGGACGCGAAGGATTTTCGGATAAAAGGGCCCTACTATGAATATTCCAACTATTGGAGATTGTTGTTAGGTATCAGCCTGTTTTTCGGTCTGCTGCTGGCGTTGCGCGTACACTTCAATGCCTTTTTCCTGCGCAAAGAGGCGGCGCTGCGTCAGTTTTTCCAGCCTAGCAAAAAACAACCCCTGGTGCAGAACACCTCGATTTCAAAAATGGAAGGCTGGCTCATCACTCGTCAGCCCTACATCTGGTCGACCAAGCTGCACAAGCTTTTGAAGATTCTACTCCGTATGATTCCCATAGTGATATTGATAGATGTTCTTACTTTTTTGTTGACGGGCGATCCGTTGTTTTTGGGTATCTTTTTCAAAGAAGCACCCCCCCCTGGTGAGGGATTCCAGTGGCTTAAGTGGGAAACGTTTGGCTTTGCATTAGGCGCTGTTTTATTTTCCTTAATTTTCGGTCTGCTCTGGTCTTTTCAGCAGCATCGCCGGAAGGAGTTGCCCCCTCGATTTTGGGATAATATCGTGCTGTTGTTGATTTACTATGTGATTGCCTGTGCTTTTTATCTGGGGGTTAATTCTCTTATCTTACTGACCAACTTTGCGGACACAAGAGATTTGGAATTCACCTTTTTCTTCATGCCCTATCTGGGGATTATCATAGCCGGAATTATCTACCTGTCCAAATTTATTAATCGCCGTAGAGCCATGCTTTGGATACCCGTACTGGGCTTTGTCATCGTTAGCTTGTTGTTTCTCTTGTACAATACTCTAATGGAAGATATGTCAGCCGATGGCTTAGATGGTGGAAATGAGGCGCTGTTTACGCTGGCTTACATTCCGGGTTGTTTGTTGCTGCTGTATGGCCTCTGCTGGGTTTTTTACCGACAAAATCTCATCCTGCCGATGCTGGTAATGGCGGCGACCTATTTGATTGGTTCCTCATCGATAGGTGCCTTTGCCTTTCTGGTAAGTATTGGAACTTTGTTCAATGGAGGAAATGAAGAACTATTTGCCATCCCGTTTTTCCTCTTCGTGTTTCCTGTATTTACCATCTTTCTTTTTATTCCTATGATCAAATTATTGTTAAGAAAAAAAATGATGCCTGCTGCCGAATAAATACTCGCTATGAACTTTCAACAGTGGAAAGACTCCGGCCAATATTTTGATTACAAAGGCCATCAAATTTTTTACCAGCAAACCGAGGGTAAAGCAGAAACCCTCTTACTGCTGCACGGCTTCCCAACCGCCTCCTGGGATTGGCATAAACTCTGGCCCCAGCTCGCTGGACGCTTTCAGCTCATCGCACCGGACTATCTCGGCTTTGGCTACTCCGATAAACCCCGGCCCTATCCCTACTCCATCCTCGATCAAGCCGATATGGTCGAAACCCTGCTCGCTCAAAAGGGGATCACCAAGGTCCATATCTTGGCCCATGACTACGGCGATACGGTCCTCCAAGAACTGCTGGCCCGCTTCATCGATCGCCTCGACCAGAGCACCAAGGGCCTTCGGCTCCAATCCGTCGTTCTCCTCAACGGAGGCATTTTCCCCGATGCCCATCAGCCCCGCTTCATCCAAAAAGCACTCATCAGCCCGCTGGGCTTCCTGCTGGTTCCCTTCCTCAGCAAGGCCATGCTGCGCCGCAACTTTCACGCTATCTTCGGCCCCGATACCCCACCCAGCGAACAGGAAATCGATGAATTCTACGCCCTCATGGAATACAACAAAGGCAAATACATCTTTCATCGCCTCATTCGATACATGGCTGAGCGGCGGCAACACCGCGAGCGTTGGTTCCACGCCTTGGCCCAATGCCCTGTTCCGCTGCGCCTGATCAACGGCCCCGAAGATCCCATCTCTGGCCGGCTGATGATCGACTATTACTACCAACATATTCCCCATCCCGACGTCGTCGAGCTAAAGGGCATCGGGCACTACCCGCAGACCGAAGCTCCCGAGCAGGTCCTGCACCACTATTTCGAATTCCTACAAACGCTACCATGATCAATAGCCCCTTCCAACTGCCCTGCGGGACCACCCTCCGCAACCGACTGGCTAAAGCCGCGACCACTGAGCGCCTGAGCAACCGCCAAGGCCAGCCCAGCGAAGACCTCTGCCACCTCTACGACCGCTGGGCCGACTGCGACGCAGGCCTGCTGATCAGCGGCAATGTCATGTGTGATGCCTCGCATATGGAGTCGGCCGGCAATGTGATTATCGCCAACGAAACGGTGCTGCCTAGCCTACGCCGCTGGACGGCCCTGGCCCGGAAGAACAATCATCATTTCTGGGCCCAAATTTCTCACTCCGGTCGTCAGACCAGTCGCATGGTGCGCTGGCGGCCGCTGGCGCCTTCGCCCGTACAGCTCCACAAGATGGGCCTCTTTGGGAAGCCGAAGGCCATGACGGAGGCGCAAGTCGAGGCGGTGATCGAAGGCTTTGTACGTACGGCGAAGCTCTGCCGCGAAGGCGGCTTTACGGGCGTGCAGATTCATGCAGCGCATGGCTATTTGCTCAGCCAGTTTCTCTCCCCGCTGACCAACCTGCGGCAAGATCGCTGGGGCGGTAGCTTGGAGAATCGCAGTCGCCTACTGCGCACCATCATTCGGAAGTGCCGGGCAGTGCTGGGGGTGGGCTTTCCGATCTCGGTGAAGCTCAACTCGGCAGATTTCCAGCGGGGTGGCTTTAGCGAGGAGGAGTCGCTGGCGGTGGTGCAAATGCTGGAAGCGGAGGGCATCGACCTTTTAGAAATTTCGGGCGGCACTTATGAGCAGTTGATCTTCTTTCTGATCAATGGAGAGGAGGGCAAAAACGCTCGGGCCAGCACCCGTCGCCGCGAGGCTTATTTCATGGATTTCGCTAATAAAGTCCGTCAGCTCAGTACCCTGCCGATCATGATTACCGGCGGCTTTCGCACCTATGATTTTTGTCAAGAGGTTTTGCAAAAGGGGGAGGTGGATGTGATTGGAATGGCCCGGCCCTTTATTACCAATCCTCATCAGATCCATGCCTTTTTGCGGGGGGAGGTCAAAGACCTGGCGGACCTCAGCATCCGCAGTGGACTGCACCAGCTCAAGGACTCGGCGGAGGGGGGCTTTTATGCCCGTCAAATCATTGATATTGCGCGGGGGAAGCCGGTGCGGATGGACTACGGGGCCTTGGCCAGCGCGCTTTTTCTCATCAAGCACGAATTGCTCAAAGCGATGGGTAAGTGGCGCGGCTGATTCGCGAATTCTCCGTACCTTTGCCCCATGCTAAAATGGCTCGCCAAATTCATCCTTCGTCTTTCTGGTTGGAAAATGAACGAAGACGTTCCCGCCGAGGCACAGCGTAGCGTGATGATCGCCGCTCCTCACACCACCAATTGGGATGGCTATTATACTCGAATGGCTTTTTTTACGATAGGTATTCCGGTAAAAATTGCGATTAAAGACTTCTGGACCAAGTTTCCCTTTGGCCTTCTCGTCGTTCCCTTTGGCGGCCTGGGCATCGACCGTAGTCCTAAAGACCCCAACAAGCCCCGCAAGAGTCAGGCAGAACAGATGGCGGCTTTTTTTAAAAAATACGACAGGATTGCTCTGGTCATTGCGCCGGAAGGTACGCGTACCCTACGCAAGCAGTGGAAGACCGGTTTTTACAACGTGGCCAAAATGGCCAATGTGCCCATCACTTTTGGTTATCTAGACTACGAGAAAAAGGAGGCGGGCGTCGGTGGTCCACTCTACCTCAGTGATGATATGGAGGCCGACATGAGGAAGATCATGGCCTTTTACAAAAATATTACAGGCAAGTATCCAGAGAAATTCAGCCTGGATGAACGCTACGTGTAAGGGATACTATAGGGCTTCAAAAAATTAGTGTATATTGTACTATATTTTTAACCCTAAACCCCTTTCAACATGGCCAAAGCAAAAAAAACGGCGCTAAAAGATCCCACCTTTATTCGCAAATCAGGACTTTACGGCGGCGGCCTGAAACTCTTCAGAGCCATCACCTCAAAGGAAGTGGACTTCCCCTCTACTGGCGAGGGCATAGAAATTCCGCGGCCCATTGGTAGAAATAAACACATCGTCATCCTGGGTGGCGGCCTGGCTGGCCTGACCTGCGCCTATGAGTTTTTGAAAGAAGAAAAAACCCAGCATCAAGTTACCATCCTCGAAGCGACTAAGCGGGTGGGTGGGAGAAGTCTGACGCTTCGCCCTGGAGACAGTTTTACCGAAAAAATTGGCCGCTCCTACTATACACAAACCTGCGAATTTGAACACGAAATCGGCGAGCCCTATCCCCCTTACCTCAATGCTGGCCCTGGACGGATTCCTTCTGCTCATCGCAATGTGCTCAACTACTGTAAGGCCCTCGACGTAGAGTTGCAGGTCTACATCATGCAAACCCGCTCCAATCGGCTGTACAGCAATACTACCTTCGATGGCAAGCAACCCGCAAAAGCAGTGAACTGGCAAAACCGCCGCATCGCCAATGACACCCGAGGCTTTATTGCGCAGTACCTCTATGACCGGGTAGATACGATTGCCGGATTTACCGAAGAACAGAAAGAGGAGCTGCGGAGTCTGTTGACCACCTTCGGTAAACTCAATGCCATCACCCCCATACCACCGGGTATCTATACGGGCTCTTCCCGCTCCGGCTACACCGAATTGCCGAATGTGGAATCGCCCGGAAAAATTATTCAGCCGATTCCCTTCAAAGAACTATTGAATTCTGCTTTTTGGAAACTGGCCTTTTATCAGCCCGAAGATTTCCTCTGGCAAGAAACGTCTTTCCAACCCGTCGGTGGAATGGACATGATCGAGAAAGCCTTCGAGCGCGAGA
>JBCDGZ010000025.1:0-62370 GCA_038750655.1 Bacteroidota bacterium
ATTTTTTCATAATACTCTTGTGCTATTAAAGCTAATTTTCATGATTATTTTAGCATTTAAACTCTTGCCATCGTGAAAATTCAGCACTTAAAAACACAATCCAATATCCTTGATGTCCAGCAACAAAGGAATATCAAAGGAGGATCAGACAACTCCATCAACCGAAGTCTAATCGGCGTTGGAGACATCGACGTTATTTAACCGCCCTTACGGGCCAGAAAATGGATTTTTTCATTTAAAAACCAACAACCATGAAAATCAAAGCCATCAAAAAGAAAGTAATTGTCCTTACCCCCAAGACTCCATCACAAGTCAAAGGAGGCACAAATACTACCTTATCAATCGGGATTACTGACATCGATGTTTGGTAGTCAGCCTGGTTTATCAGAGTGGATTTTATTAACTCAATAGCGCTCAATAAGGGCTTACAGCTACCAATATAGACCGAAAAAGCTATCGCACAAAATTTTAAATTCGAATTTCGTGCGGTGGCCTTATTCTTTTTTGAAAGCTAGGGGTGAGGTTTATTGGCATTAGATTAGGTTTAATGCCTTGATAATCAGGGTGTATTGATTTTTATTTTTCACATTGTACACACGAATTGCGTGTTGCTGTGCAAGTATTGTTTATTTGTGGGATTTTGAATTACACATCAAAAGTCACCTCAACTATATCCGTCGTGGGCTTCGCCTGGCAGGTGAGAATATAGCCTTCAGCGACCTCGTCCTCATCCAAAGCATAGCAAGCATCCATTTCTACTTTACCATTAAGTACCTTGGCCATACAAGTCGAACAAGATCCCGAAATGCAAGAATAAGGCGGCTCGTACTTCAAATCCAGCAAAGCATCCAGGATGGTCTTGCCCGGCGCGATGGTCGTCTCAATGCGCTCGCGGTCAAGGTGAACAATGAGCTGCGCCTCCCCCGCGACTGCTGCCGCCGCCGCCTGTGCACCGGCCGTCCCATTCGATTGTGGCGCCGCAGAGAAATGCTCGGCGTGTATCCGCTCCTTATTAATCCCCAAAACGTCTAAAGCCTGCTCAACTGTGGAAATCATATTGTTAGGTCCGCAGATAAAATACTCCGCCTCTGTCCCCCCCTTGGGATGATCCGCCAAAAGTTGCTGCACCGCCACCGCATCAATACGCCCCACGCGGCCCGTCCACGAGATGGTCTTTCCACCAAAAAATCCACTAAGGCCACCCTTGCGTTTCTGGTGTGGCTGGCTTAGGGTATGCACCACGACCAACTGGCCGGCGTAGCGCTGTTGCAGCCGATCCAGCTCCTCCTTAAAAATAATGGAGTCCTCATTGCGATTGCCGTAAAGCAAGCAGACCTTGCTCTTGGGTTCTTTTTCTAATACTGTTTTTAGGATAGATTGTAGGGGGGTAATGCCGCTTCCTGCGCCAAAAAGGTAATAGGTTTTGCGGTTGGCCTCGTCTAATTCTGTAAAAAAGCGCCCTTGTGGAGGCATCACCTCGACGCTCGTACCGGCCCTAAGTTGCTCACAGATATGCGTAGAAACCAGCCCTCCCTGTACTTTCTTTACCGTCACCGTCAAATCTTCTTCTACCGGACTGCTAGACATCGAATAAGCCCGGCGGGCACTCTGACCTTTGAGGTCAAATTTTAGGGTCAAATATTGCCCCTGGGTATATTGAAAATCTTCCTGGAGGGAGGCCGGAAGATCGAAAGTAACGGAAACCGTATCCTTGGTTTCGGATTCAATGGATTTAACTGTTAAGGAATGAAACTGTACACTCATAATATATCTTTAATAAACTAGGGCTAAACAACATCTATCAAACACCACTTGATGCTATTTGTTTAGGTAGATTCCCCTCATCCTACCCCTTTCAGTAGGCCATCAACACGGTTACAATCCCCAATATGCAACTTGAGGCCCTTTATTTTCGTATGGATAGGGTTGTCTGACAAATATTTTTGTTAATAGAATAATATTGGCAACTTACGTCAGTTTTAGTATCGTAGCATTTTTAATTTGCATCTAACTGTGGCTTGTGTGATGCCCCCAACGAATTACTAACATGAAATTCAATGAATTTGAATACAGTCGTCCTGTGATGGAAGACTACGAACGCCAGTTCGATGAACTCCTGGCTGCTTTCGAAGCGGCTACTACTTTTGAAGAACAAAGTACCATCTTTGTTCGCATCAATCAGATTCGGAAGGAATTTTCCTCGATGTACAATATTTGCCATATCCGGCATACCATAGATACGCGGAATGCCTTCTACGAAAAAGAGAATGAATTTTTTGATACCAACAATCCGGCCTTTGATGCGCTGATCAATCGCTTTTACAAAGCCCTGCTGACCTCCCCCTTTCGGGCACAGCTGGAGGAGAAATGGGGCAGTCAGCTCTTTACCATCGCCGAGCTAAGTTTGGAAACTTTCCAACCTATCATTCTCGAAGACCTCCAAGAGGAGAACCGACTGGTCAGCGAGTACATCAAGCTGAAGGCCTCGGCACGGATTGATTTTAGAGGAAAAGAATACAACATTTCTTCCATCCTACCTCTAGAGGTTTCTGAAGACCGAGAGATTCGCAAGGCGTCTAGCATAGCCAAGTGGAAATTTTATGCAGAGCATGCGGATGCTATCGATCAGATTTACAACAAGCAGGTCAAGCTGCGTCATAATATTGCCAAAAAACTGGGCTATAACAACTTTGTCGAGCTGGGCTACACCCGCATGCTGCGTTCGGATTACAACGCCGAGATGGTCAAAGGCTTTCGCAAGCAGATCGAGGAGCAGGTGGTGCCTATCGCTACGGAGTTGTACGAGCGCCAGCGCCAGCGCCTCAAGCTGGATAAGCTCTGCTATTACGACGAGAATTACAGATTTCCTTCAGGCAATCCCAAGCCTAAAGGTGACCCGGAGTGGATCGTTAAAAATGCTAGCCAAATGTACAGCGAGCTATCGCCAGAGACCAAGGAGTTTTTCGAATTTATGCGGGATAATCACCTGATGGATCTGGTCAATAAGGAGGGGAAGGCCACGGGGGGCTATTGTACCTTTATCCCCAAATACAAATCGCCCTATATTTTCTCCAATTTCAATGGGACCAGCAGTGATATTGATGTGCTGACCCACGAGGCGGGCCATGCCTTTCAGGTCTACTCTAGCCGGAATATTGACCTCAAAGAGTACAGCTGGCCGACCTACGAGGCTTGCGAAATCCATTCTATGAGTATGGAATTCTTCACCTGGCCCTGGATGAACCTGTTTTTCGAGGGCGATACCCAGAAATATAAGTTTGGTCATCTGGCCGGAGCCATCATGTTTTTGCCCTACGGAGTGGCAATCGATGAGTACCAACACTTTGCCTATCAGCACCCCGATGCGACGGCCAAAGAGCGGCGGCGAGCCTGGCGGGATATTGAACGTAAGTACATGCCACATCGGGATTACGACGGCAATGAATTCCTAGAAGAAGGGGGATTTTGGTATCGCCAGAGCCATATTTTTACTGTTCCTTTCTACTATATCGACTATACGCTGGCGCAAATTTGTGCTTTTCAATTTTGGAAAAAAGATCGAGAGAACCACAAAGAAGCCTGGCAAGACTATGTCAAGCTCTGTAGTGTAGGAGGCAGTCAGTCTTTCCTCGACTTGGTCAAATTATCTAAACTGCGTTCTCCATTTGAGGAAGGTTGTGTAGAATCCGTCATTGGGGATATTAAGGAATGGCTAGACGGTGTCGATGATTCGGCCTACTAGACAATCTGTATAAAGATTAAGATAAATTTCATATTTTCAGTACTTAGTCATAATTTTGATCCAGTCTAGATTTGTAGGATTATAGTGTGAACACCCATGTATGACGTTATCCTCAGTTTTATTACCGCCTTCACATTGACCTATTTTGCTATTCCTTCTATTATTCATGTAGCAAAAATCAAGAATCTTTGTGATGAACCTGGCGAGCGGCGCTCCCACAAGGAAAGTACCCCTTCACTTGGAGGGATCGGTATTTTTGCTGGAGTCATCTTCTCTATTATCCTCTGGACCCCTTTCGGCTATTTCAGTGATCTGCAATACATCCTCTGTGCCTTCATTATCATCTTCTTGATTGGAGCAAAGGATGATATTCTTCCCATGTCGCCCAACAAAAAGCTGGTGGGGGAGGTCTTGGCAGCTGCCATTCTAGTTTTTAAATCCAATGTAAAACTAACCAGCCTGTATGGTATTTTGGGCATCTACGAGCTTCCCGAGATCGTGAGCATCCTTTTATCGATTTTTACCATTTTGGTCATCATCAATGCTTTTAACCTGATTGATGGGATCAACGGTTTGTCGGGGAGTATTGGAATTTTGATTGCGGCTACCCTCGGCAGCTGGTTCTTTTTGGCCAAGCAACCCGAGCTGGCCATCGTTGCCTTCTCGCTGACGGGGGCGCTGGTTGCCTTTCTCAAGTACAACTTCACTCCCGCAAAGATATTTATGGGCGATACCGGGGCCCTGCTGATTGGGCTGGTTTGTTCTATTCTGGCCATCAAATTTATTGAGTTACAGCATGAACTAAGGGGCATCGCCGCCAGTGAGCAATTGGCCGAAGGGCTGTTCTTTGAGGCTGTACCTGCCGTTGCTATCGGCATTATGATCCTACCGCTCTTCGATACCCTCCGAGTATTTACCATGCGCCTGCTCAACGGCAAATCGCCCTTTTACCCCGATCGCACCCATATTCACCACCTGTTGATCGACTACGGATTCAGTCACATGCAGGCCACCGGAATATTGGTGCTGGTTAACATTTTCTTCATCATTCTCGCTATCGGTCTTCAGCATATTGGCTCGATGAGTCTCCTGCTGGTCATTCTCGCGTTGGCCACCTCCATGACGGCAACGCTCTACCGCTCGGTTGCCAAAAAGAAGCCCCTCCAAAGCGAATGAGTTATTTATGGGTTTTTATTGGTGGAGGGCTGGGCAGCCTCTTTCGCTACGGAATCGCCAAAGCCCTAGCCGCTCAGGCCCTGAATTTTCCGCTGGCGACCTTATTGGCCAACATTCTCAGTTGTATTCTGCTGGGCTTTTTGGTTGGCTACGAAATGCGCAGTGGCCTCGCCATTCATTGGCGCTTATTGCTGCTCACCGGCTTTTGTGGCGGATTTAGTACTTTTTCTACCTTTTCTTTCGAAACCTTCGAGCTTTTTCAAACCGGACAAACTGGCTATGCGCTGCTCAACATCGGGGCCAGCTTAATCATCTGTTTAGGGGGGATTTATTTGGGAATGAAGTTGGGAAGCTAGTATGCAATGCTTCTTCCGTGTATCCTTCCTCCTTTTTCCCGTTCTGTTGGTGTCCCTCAAAAAAATGCGACTGCATGAGAAAAATACTAAGGCTATCCTTTATCCTTCTTCCGGCCCTCGGCGGATTGATTGTACTCTACCTCCTTTTTATCCCTAAAAACTACGAAGTAGCGCCCTTTAAAAAACGCTACGGAACTCAATACTGGACGCTGGCAACCGGCTCCACCATCGGCTTCACCAAAATCGAGGCCGAAGGCCCCACGCCGCAGCCGCCCATCCTCTATCTCCACGGCGGCCCCGGCGGCGGTGCTAGTGATCAGACCATCGAAGTGCTGCGCCCCCTGGCCCAAGAGGGCTATCCCCTTTACTTCTATGATCAAATCGGCGGTGGCCATTCCCCTCGGCTAGATAACATCGAAGACTACACCGTCCAACGCCATTTGGCCGATCTAGAGGTCATTATTGAACAAATCCAAGCACCGAAGGTCATCTTGCTGGGGCATTCCTGGGGAGCTATACTGGCGACCTTGTATACGGCAGACCACCCCGAGCAGATCGATCGCCTGCTGCTCACTGGCCCCGGCCCGCTGGCCCCTATCCGCTGGGAATTGGCCGCGCAGCAAGCCCCCGATAGCCTCGACCTGCGGCCTCCGGCGATCACTAACCAGCAAGCTGGTCAGCGGGTGCAAAGCCTGCGTAGCCGCCTGGTAGATCGCTGGGCCTTCAGCTTCGGCAAGAAACTGGCGGACGATGGAGAAGCCGATGCCTTTGCCGCCTACCTCTTCAGCGAGCTTAATAAATCGGCGGTTCGGGATGCCGCGCTGCTGCCGGAGGCGCGGATCGGTATTGGCTACTATGCGCACATCATGACCTTCAAAAGCTTCGCGGCGGTGGCTGATCGCCGGGCGCAGCTGAGGCAGAGCGAGGTCCCCATACTGTTGATGCGGGGGCAGTACGACAATCAAAAATGGGGCTTTGCACAGGAGTATTTGGAGCTGTTTTCGAATCATCGGCTGGCCATCATTCCAGATGCTGGGCATTTTATCGAATGGGAGCAGCCGGAGGTCTATTTGCAGATCATTCGGGACTTCTTATTAGAGAAGGATGAAGAGCATCCGCGATCAGATGATGGATAGAACTATATGTCTGTTCATTCCTTATATCATAGCCCATCCATATGGAATGAGTATTGTAAATAAATTATTCTGATGCAGCACTTTATCCACTTTTTGTCCTTACTACTCTTTTGTACCCTTACCCAGACCAGTTTTGCTCAGGGCATTCAGTTTGAAAAGGGAGATTGGGAGGCCACTAAGGCCCGAGCAACGCAGGTGGATAAGATCATTTTTGCTGAATTTTATACCGACTGGTGCGCGCCTTGCAAGAAAATGGCGCGAAATGTATTTGCCCAGCCTACTGTTGGCGAATTGTACAACCAACATTTCATTAATTTTAAGATCGACGGAGACAGCCAACAGGGCCAGCAGCTCAAGCAACGTTATGGAGTGACGGCTTATCCCAGCTATGTGTTTATACGTGGGGATGGCAGTCCGCTGTTTAGTGAAAAGGGGTACATTGAGGAGGCTGATTTCATCGCTTTGGGAGAGAAAGTGGCGCTGCTCAAGACGGATACGCAACTCACGGAGCTGCGACAGGCCTATCAGAGTGGAGAGCGGGGGAAAGCCTTTTTGGTTGAATTTATGGAACTGCGGCGCGATTGGCTCAAGGCGGATAATAGTGCCTTACTGAATGAACTGATCACCCAGCTCAGCGAAGAAGAGCTTCAGTCGCCGGAATACATCAAAGTTATTGCGGATCATTGCTATCGTGCGGACACTCGGGCCTTTGACCTCATGCTGGCCCAGCAGGAGCGTATTATCAGCGAGGAGTTGTTGACTTTAGACCCGGCTTATGAAGAGGCCCACCAAAAGCAGAAGGAGCAGTTGGAGCAGATTCCGGCCAGTCAGCTGTTGGAGGCCTCCCCGCAGCAGCTGCGGCAGAAGATTATCCAACAAGATTACGAGAAGCGGATGGATGAAGCGTTGAACAACAGCTTTAGCATTGCCACAAGAAATAAGGATAATGCTTTGTTTGAAGAGATTTTGCGCAAGCATTTGCAGCTCAATCAGCAATTAAAGCGGCGGCGCAGCCAACAGCGCAACGATCGATTGCAACTGCGCTATTATCGATTGACGGAGCAGGCGGAGCCCTACGCCAGGGTAGCCGAAACCTATCTCAATACCCATGTCCTCTCCCAGCCCGTCAAGGTGGCGAAGGACCTCGACAGCCTGCGGCAGCAAGCCCTCCTCTTTACTGATGCCAGCCTGGAAGATCAACTCGGTGTTCGGCAGGCCAACAAAATCCGCGAACTGCGCTCCCAAAGCCGCCAACTCAGCATCCGCAACACCGCTCGTGACCTCACCGAAGTTGCCGAGCAGTACTACGAATTCTTTGACGATGAGGTCCAATTGCTCAAAGCCGTCGCCTGGGTCGAAGAGGCTATCCTCCGCTACGACGAACCGCTGCACTACCTAACCTACGCCCGCTTGATTAACAAACTAGGCGATAAGGCCCTGGCCATCAAACTGCTCGAACGCGGGTTGACGCTGGCGCGAGGAACGGCCAAAGATGGGGATAAGGTAGCAGTTAGTCCCCGAGTCTGGCGCAAGGATCGGAAATTGCTGGATCGGGAGTTGAAGAAATTGAAAGCCGACAATTGAGCTTTGCGCTCGTATGCGTTTTTGTCCTAAAAACAGCAGAGGACCACTGCTCGAACAGTAGCCCTCCAAAGTACATTAGAAGCACCAGTCATTCAAATCAATGGTGACCCGTATCGTTTCTGTCTTCCGATTGCAAAGGTAAAGGGCATTGGTGTTGAAATTGTAAGCCCGATAAATTTCAAATTCGGCGGTGAGGAAATAGTCTGGGCAAGAAGGGTGATAGCTGCCAGGGGGGACGTTGACATTGTAAAAGTAGTTCCAGAAAAAGTCGCAGCGATTTTGCCTTGGAGTGATTTCTGTAAATGCCGTCCGTATAATCTGTCCCGTTTGATCATCCGTAATTTCTGTTTTTAGGTACCAGTTGGTGGCTTCGAAATCACGAGGGTCGCCCACTGCGATTCCGACAAAGTAGGTATTCCAAAAGTATACCTGCTGAATATCTCCAAGATTACAGCAGCAAAGAGGCGTTGCCAAATCGCGGCTGCTCACTCCGGAGGAGCCTCCACATCCAGTATCTGTTAGCCCACTGACAATATTATCTTCCAGGTCACTCTGCGAATCTGCATTATTCGTGTAATAGCTTGTATTCCTTTCTTTCTGGTTGGGAAGTTCTGCATCGACGCGTTGTTCGGTGAGGGGTTCTGACATACTGTAATCGCTATCCTTTTGACAGCCTATGGTAAATACAAGGGCTAGGCTGAGGACCAAAAAGAGTCTAATTTTCATAGTTGAAAAGTTTATAAAGTGAAAAAATAAAATATCCCTGCTATAGGACAGCTATCCGAGAGCAGCCTGCTGTCGAGAGGAGTAAAAGGTTGGACAATAGTAATGGGTGTGGATCGCTAGATACTGGTCGAAGAAACAATAGAATACTAAGAAAGGATACTTGGAGAGCACTGTAATGACCAGATCGCGTATTCTTCGTATGTAATATATTAAATTTTAGATTCAGATGAAAGCTTGCGGGTAATAAAAAAGAGGATCACCGCTATTCGTGTGATCCTCCATATTTCTTAAATTAAATTTTAATTGCTTCTACAGTTGTCGCACTTCGATCTCCAGATTCACATCATCATAAAGATCAACGCGCTCGCCCTCCACCTGCTCACTGACATCCAGTTGCTCCGCCAGCGTTTCGTTGCGGATGTAATCACCAAATAGTTCTACTGCCGAGGTGATGGCATCGTGTTTCTCTAAACGAACGATGATCTTATCCGTCACATTGAAATTCTTACTCTTGCGGATGTTCTGGATGCGGTTAACCAACTCCCGCGCCGTGCCTTCGGCCAGCAACTGGTCGTTGAGCGTAATGTCCAGCGCCACCGTCAGCGGGCCGTCGGCGGCTACCTGCCAACCCGGGATGTCCTCTGAAGTGATCATAAAATCTTCCAGCGTCAATTCAAAGCGTTCGCCCTCCACTTCCAAGGTGTAGCTATTGCTCTGCTCCAAGGCCGCGATGTCCTCCTGATTCATCTTGGCAATCTGCTGCGCTGCCGTCTTCATATGCTTACCCAAACGACGGCCCAGGGTCTTAAAGTTGGGCTTGATGGCCTTCTTGATGACCCCCGAAGTATCGGTGATATACTCGATGTCCTTGACATTGACCTCCGCTAGGATCAAATCTTTGACGCCTTCTACCTGTTGGCGGAAGCTCTCGTCCAGTACGGGCAGTAGCAGTCGCTGTAAAGGTTGGCGGACCCGTAGGGATTTGCTCTTGCGCAGCGACAGGACCAGCGAGGAGATGCGCTGGGCGTAGTTCATCCGCTGTTCTAAAGCCTTATCGATGGCTGCCTCCTCAACCTCGGGGAAGAGGGTAAGGTGCACCGACATTTCTGCTTCCTTGCCGGTGGCCTCGTTGAGGTTGCGGTACATCCAGTCAGCGAAGAAGGGCGCAATGGGCGCCATCAGCTTGCTGATGGTCAGTAGGCAGCGGTAAAGGGTCTGGTAAGCTGCGATCTTGTCTTGCGAGTAATCGCCCTTCCAGAAGCGGCGGCGGCAGAGGCGCACGTACCAGTTGCTGAGGTGCTCATCGACGAAGTTTTGGATGCGGCGGGCCGCATTGGTCGGCTCGTAGTCGTTGAAGTCCTGCTCGACCTCCTTGACCAGGGTATTGAGCAAGGAGATGATCCAGCGATCGATCTCTGGCCGCTGGTCCAGTGGTATCTCGGCCTCCGCATATTTGAATTTATCAATATTGGCGTAAAGACTAAAGAACGCGTAGGTATTGTAGAGGGTGCCAAAAAATTTACGGCGTACCTCTTCTATCCCCTCCACATCAAACTTGAGGTTGTCCCAGGGCTGTGCATTGGAGATCATGTACCAGCGGGTCGGGTCCGCACCGTACTTGGCCAAGGTCTCAAAAGGCTCGACGGCATTGCCGAGGCGCTTGGACATCTTGCGACCGATTTTATCTTGTACCAATCCATTAGAGACGACATTTTTATACGCCACACTGTCAAAAGCCATCACAGCTATGGCGTGTAGGGTATAAAACCAACCTCTAGTCTGATCTACTCCCTCGGCGATGAAGTCTGCCGGGAAATTGGCTTCAAACTTTTCCTTATTTTCAAAAGGATAATGCCACTGTGCATAGGGCATGGCTCCGCTATCAAACCAAACATCGATCAGGTCCAGCTCGCGCCGCATCGGCTGGCCGTCTGAGGTAGCTAGTACGACATCGTCGATGTAAGGGCGGTGCAGGTCTTTCGGTACAGTCTGATGGAGACCCAGCTTTTCGTTGGCAAAATCCACCTCCTTTTGCAGCTCTTCTACCGAGCCGATGCACTTCTCGACACTGGCATCTTCGCTGCGCCAGATCGGCAGTGGGATGCCCCAAAAGCGGGAGCGGCTGAGGTTCCAGTCTTGCAGGTTTTCCAGCCAATTGCCGAAGCGTTTCTCTCCGGTATGCGCAGGCTTCCAGTTGATGGTTTTGTTCAACTCAAACATCCGCTCTTTGGCGGCCGTTGCGCGGATGAACCAGCTGTCTAGGGGATAGTAGAGGACCGGTTTGTCGGTACGCCAGCAGTGGGGATAGTTGTGTTCGTATTTTTTGACATTGAAGGCCTTGTTTTCTTCCTTCAACTTGATGGAGATGTCGATATCGACATTGCGGTACTCTTCCTCATTCTTATAATCTTTGACATAGCGACCCGCGAAATCGGTGACCGAATCCACAAATTTACCCTGCTTATCCACGAGCGTCAGTGCACCGATGCCGTATTTCTTGGCCACCCGCATATCATCCGCACCGAAGGAGGGGGCGAGATGAACAACACCGGTACCATCAGCAGTAGAGACGAAGTCACCAAGGAGGACCTTGAAGGCTCCGCCCTCTTCAGGTTGAGCGTAGGGGAGCAGCTGCTCGTAGTCTAGCAGCTCGAAGTCTGCGCCCTTGTATTCGCCCGTGACGCGGTAAGGGATTTTCTTGTCTTCCGGGTTGTAGGCATCGAAGTCCAGCTCGGCCTGTTCGGCTTTGAACCAATAGCTCAGGAGGTCTTTAGCCAGCACCAGATTGACGCGTTTTTTGGTGTAAGGGTTAAAGGTTTTGATGCGCGCATAGTCGATTTTCTTGCCTACTGCCAGTGCGGTGTTGGAGGGCAGGGTCCAAGGCGTTGTCGTCCAGGCTAGGAAAAACAGATCACCCTCATCAATGCCCTGGAAGAGGAATGCAGAGCGTTCGTTGCGAACAATCTTGAACTGCGCCACTGCGGAGGTGTCTTTGACTTCTTTGTAGGCACCGGGCATATTCAATTCGTGCGAACTCAGGCCAGTGCCCGCCGCAGGCGAGAAGGGCTGTACTGTATAGCCTTTGTAGAGCAGGTCTTTGTCGTACAAGCGCTTGAGCAGGTACCAGACCGACTCGATGTATTCATTTTTAAAAGTGATATAAGGATCATCCAGATCGACCCAATACCCCATTTTGCGGGTAATGTCGTCCCAGAGGTCTTTATAGCGCATAACCGTCTCGCGGCACTTCTGGTTGTATTCGTCAACCGTGATGGTTTTACCGATGTCTTCTTTGGTGATGCCGAGTTCCTTCTCTACGCTCAATTCGATGGGGAGGCCGTGGGTATCCCAGCCACCTTTGCGCTCAACGCGCTTGCCCTTCATGGTGTGGAAACGGCAAAAGAGGTCCTTCACCGTACGGGCGATGACGTGATGGATACCGGGTTTGCCGTTGGCCGAGGGCGGGCCCTCGTAGAAAACGTAGCTGTTGTTCGTGTGGCGCTGCTCGATACTTTGCTCAAAGACTTTGTGTTCTTGCCAAAAGGCGAGGATGTCTTTGTCTATTTGTGGCAAATCGAGGCCCTTATATTCTTTATACATGGTAAGAAATTTTTTTCGTGTTGATTTTCTGAAAATCGAAACAAATATAGTTAAGAGACGGAAACAAACTATCAATAATTAAAAAGCGCCGGCAAATTTTCAATCTGCCAGCGCTTTTTTGTTCCGATCAATATTAGCCTATCACAGATTGAAATTCATTCTGCGAATAATAATATTGTTCAGTATGTTGGGTGAAAAATTCATTTTCATTTTCATCATTTCATCAAATGTAGGTGGATTTTTAGATATATGCAAGTCCTTCTGTACTTGAGAAAGCCTCCATAAGGGAAAGAAAGGCTACATTTTTGGGGGTCTTTCCTCTAAAAGGCAAAATAAATTCTCAAAAATATTCTCAGTTAACTCAGCATTTTTAACTTTGAGAAATTGTACAGCAGCCACTGTTTGCTGCAACAAAAAAGGCGAAGTTACGTGAAAAAATAGGGCCGTGTGCCCACCGTTTCAATTACATCTAAATCACACTAAAACCGAGAACACATGGGACCTATCTGGGGTATTGACCTGGGCGGAACGAAAATCGAAGGCGTTGTACTGGAAGACCGCGAAACACCGAATGCACTCAAACGACTACGCATACCTACGGAAGCTCACCTGGGCTACCACCACGTCATCGATCAGATTTCCCGCCTGACCGAAGTGCTCACCGCCGAAACGGGCGTCAAGCCCGCCTCTATCGGAATTGGTACCCCCGGCGTTCTGGATCCGATCACCAGGACCATGAAAAATTGTAACATGACCTGCCTAAACAATATGCCGCTGAAACGCGACTTGGAACTAGCCCTGGGCATTCCGGTCAAGATGGCCAATGATGCCAATTGTTTTGCGATGGCGGAGACCCACATGGGGATTGTGAGCAAGGAGATGCCGGAGGCCAAGGTGGTTTTTGGGGTGATTATGGGCACCGGTGTTGGGGGTGGACTAGTGGTCAATGGCCAAATTATCGGTGGGCGTATGGGCATCGGTGGGGAATGGGGACACAACTTCCTAGATGAGTCAGGGGGCGATTGCTACTGTGGTAAGGTAGGTTGTGTAGAAACCATCATTGCTGGGCCGGCGCTGGAACGCTATTACGCCGAATTAATGGGCAGCCGTATCCCCCTCAAAGAAATCATCAAGCGCTACCATCAAGGAGATGATGTCGTTGCGCAAAAAACAGTAACCCGACTTATTCATTTCTTTGGTAAAGCCATCGCTACCGTCATCAACATTGTTGATCCCGATGCTATTGTCTTAGGTGGTGGCCTTGGTAATATTGATATTCTTTACACGGATGGTATTTGGGAGGTAGAAAAACATGTGTTTAACCACTCTCTTGAAACTCGCTTTCTTAAGCCTAGCCTGGGAGATAGTGCTGGTGTATTTGGTGCTGCCTTATTGTAGGGAAAGCCAATAGGTTGATATTTTAACAATACTATGATTATTCACTAGTACAAAGTTCCTTACCTTTGTAGTATGAAAAGCGGTATTGCTATATCATTAGCTCTAATTATCCTTTCGGTCAGCCTCAAAGACTTGACGACCTACGCTGCTTTTCGTGTTAACCAATCCTACATTGCAGAATACCTCTGTATTAATTTCGACGATGCGGATTTGATGTGTAGTGGAAAATGCTTCCTTGAACGTTCTTTGGAAATCAACAAGGAGAAGGACCAACAGTATCCCCAATCCAATTTGGAGAAAAAACAACAATTACAATACGATTTCCCAAAAGCTATGATAACTATCCCTGTAGTTGTCACTGACCACGCTGCGCTGCCCTGCGCAACTTCCCTTTTATGCTCACAGTGTTACCCGGAAGGGGTCTTTCATCCGCCGAAGGAGCGCCTTTGGTGCTTTGGTTGACGGCCTACGGTTGACGGCAGAATGTGTTGTTACAGTATGAAAGCTGTGTTAAACACTACTTATTAGTATGTCTTACTGAGTCCTTCCCGTCTGGACATCCACCTTGACGTCCAGCAGGCGGGGGGCTACCTCAAATACCGCAGGTTCTATAATGACGATGTCATATCTCACTGCTAGCAGGTAGGCGTCCACCAAAGCACCACAGGCCCCGTAGGCATGACATCGTTATGCCCATCCCATCTTCTCATCAACAAACAAAAAAAATGAAAAGAAGCCTACTTCTAATCACCCTAAGCTTCCTGCTACTGCCGCTGAGCCAGGCCTGCGATGCCTGCGGCTGCAGCATTGGCGGTGGCGGCATCGGCCTAATGCCAGCCTACAAGAGCAATTTCATCGGCCTGGGCTGGCAGATGGCCCGTTTTAGCGGAGCAACTGATTTTGCCAGTCGCTTGCACGACGACTTTCAGGTCTTAGAGCTTTCAGCACGGTATCACTTGAATGCCCGTCTGAAGCTGTTATTTTTTCAACCCTACCGCATCAATACCCGGCACTTTATCGAAGGATCGACGCGGAGTATTCAGGGGCTTTCCGACCCCCGGATTATGGCCAGCTATACCCTGTTTCGGGATGTGGCGCTGGGCGAGCAGTCCAGCCTATTCTTCGAGCTGGGCGCTGGCCTCAAGCTGCCAGTCGGTAAATATGATCCTAATATCCACGCCAATGATCTGCCAGAGAATTTTAATATCGGTAATGGTAGCTTGGGTTATCTGTTACAGTCCAATCTGGTCATTACTATCCAAAAGGCTGGAATCGTACTGGCTACCAACTACCAGCACAATAGCAAAAGCCGCTCTGACTACCAGTTTGGACACCAGCTGAACAATCAGCTGATTCTCTTCTGGGAGCAGTCGCTGGGCGAAAATCTACAGTTGATTCCCAATGCCGGGCTACAAGCCGAATGGATCGGTACGGATCACTATGCCAACGGGATGGAAGTCCACGGCACCGGAGGCAAAGGACTCTTCGCTAATGCGGGCATCAATCTGAAAAATGATACTTGGCTGTTTGGTATTTCCTATTCACAGCCTCTCCACAGCAACTATTCGAATGGAGAGGTTTCAGCGGAGGGGCGCTTGTCCTGCCAGCTCTCTTATCTATTTTAAATAACCATTTAAAACTTCTAGTAACATGAAAAAAATAATCTTCTTCAGCTTGCTCTCTTTGAGCCTATTCTTTGTGGCCTGCGACAATGACGATGAGGCTACACCAATGACCACCGACTTGGGCTACCACGCTCATATTATGTCTCCTAGTGCGGATAATAAGCACGTTGGAGATACCATCCATATCCATGTAAATTTCGAAAGCCACGCTGGTGAGGTCGTCCATAACGTCCAGGTTAGAATTTATAATAAGGATAATGATACCGAGATTTTCAACGGTCCAGATGAAGGCCATGTCCACGAAACCAGCGGTAAGTATAGCTTCCATAAAGACTTTGTGCTTTCTGAAGCCAATGGGGTGACTGGCCACAGCAACTGGGTGCTAGAGGCGAAAGTTTGGGGCCATCATGCCAGTGAAGGAGAAGCAATGGAAACGGTAGAGTTTCATGTACATCCTTAAGTTATTACGGTCAAATTTGTTTTAGGAACAATATTCCAATCCACTGTTTGAGGCTAGCGGCAGACGTCGCTGGCCTTTTCTTTTTTTAGCATCTACTTGTAAATTTCTCAGATTTTGCGTAATATTGTTGATATGTCAATGTTTAATGTATCAATGGATAACCGTCAACTCAACGAAGTCTACCTGTTTCATCTCGAAAAAGCCTACAAGCAGTTTCGGAAGCGCAAGACAGAGTTCTTCAAGCAAGCCGGTATTGACATTACCTCCGATCAGTGGGTGCTCTTGAAAAGTATAGAAGAGGAGGAGGGGATCAACCAGCAAGAATTGGCGCGTAAGGCATTTAAGGAGCCTGCTTCGGTGACCCGCATTTTGGATATTTTGGAAAAAAAAGGCTGGGTACGCCGGCAGGCAATGGAGAACAATCGACGGGCCTACGCCCTCTTTGTGACCGAGCAGGGCAAGGCCCTGGTTCAGCGTATACTGCCGCTGGCAGCCGCCATTCGAGCCGAAGGCGTGGCGGGCATGTCGGAAGAAGAGGAGGCACAGCTGCGGCGCTTATTGATTCGGCTGTACGAAAATTTCAGCTAATATTTTTTTATCCAAAATGTTGATATGTCAATTATTAAAACATCAATAGTATTTATTCACCAATAAAAATTTCATCATGAAAAGTATCTTATTTGCCTTAAGCATCCTGATGACGGGAGCTGCGGGGAGCACAATCACCGGTAGTGATATGGAAGCGATCAGCAAGGCGGTGACAGCCTTCGCCACTCATGCCGACAATCAGGATGTCCCCAAAATGGCGACGGTGTTGCACAAAGACTTCCGAGCGGTGGTCAACCGCCTCTTTGGCAGTGAGGAAGTGGCCTTGATGGATAAGTCGCTCTATTTGGACCTGTTGAAGCAGGGGAAGATTGGCGGTGCTAAGCGAACTGTACGCATCCACTCTATCGACATTGAGGAGAACAACGCCATCGTTCGGGCAACCTTCCAAGGGGAGCAAATGACCTTCAACACCTTTATTCAACTGGTCAAAGATGTGCAGGGGCATTGGACCATCATTGGTGATATGCCGCGCATCGAGCAGCGTTAAGCGAGCGTACTATCGGAGGGGCTTTAGCCACCAATCAGAACGGTCGGGAACCCTAAGATAATTGTTCCACCGTGGGCGGTCATATCGCCCATTCTAGCGGCGGGCATCCCTCCGATCATGACGGTGGCGGAGCCGCTGACGATAGTGTCTGGGGGGCCTACGCAGACGGCCGTGTCGCCGACACGGGCAGCGGGCATCCCCCCGATGAGTACGGTGGGAGCACCGGGTCCGACGATGGGGCCGCCGACGTGGGGGATGGGGGGGACACCTGGGTTTACCATAGGGCACTCGTGCATGTCTGTAATTCGAGCAGCTGGGAGCATAGTAGAGTTTTTAGAATGATTAATTAATCATGACCATAGCGCCATTGATGAACAACTCACCTTGGGAACTGAAAGAGGCGCTGGCACTGGCGTTTACGGAATACTCGACATCTGCGGTGTGGCTGATGCTTATGGCACTCAAGGAGATGGAGCCGCTGGAGGCGGTGGCGGTGAGGCCACTGGGTCCATCGATCGTGATGGATTCAGTGGCTTTTATGTTAATGTTAGAAGCACTGTTGATGTCGATACCACTAGACGATAATTTGATAGAATTGTTATTTTGATCGCTTAGGGTAATGCCTTGATCTTCGTCACTCAGTATGAGTTGATTCTCCCCAGGTGTAATGATGGTAATGATCCTTTTTTCTTCGTCAAAAGTGATTTTTAGTTTTTCTCGAGTTACAATGGCCTTAATGGTGTTCTCTTCATCCGGTTCTTCCGGCGCCTGTCGACTACTGCTGTAGAGCGACCCGAGAATGACTGGATAGCGGGGATCATCATTGAGAAAACCTACCACCACTTCATCTTCTACCTCGGGATAGAAAAAAGCGCCGGCCTCGTTCGTTGCCGAAAAATTAGCCAGTCGCGCCCAAACGCCATCATCGCTGGATTGAATCAGCGGAAGGGTAACCAAGACCCTAAACTCCCCATCTGGATCATCGTGGATTTGCTGAACCTTGCCAATCTGCAAGCCCTGAATGCCCGGTAATAAGCCTGCCGCCAGGGGCGCTTCCGTCCGTACCGTCTCCGTAAACCAATCTGGCGACAAGCCCAACTGCGCCGTACTCACCCAATTGCCATCACTGATCCGATGTTCCACTCCCGAGACAAAGCCCTTGCCATTGAACCTCTTCCCAAAGCCCTTGAGCTGAACCAGCGTACCCGGCTTCGCCAGCGCACTCCCCTGAAACTTTACCGCCCCTCTTACCTTAGCATAAGTCGACTTCGTCCCCTCCGCTTTGGCCCAAACCTCCAATTGGCTTTCTTCCAAAGCCCCCGCACTTTGTAAATCGTAATTGTCCAGCCCGACGACCTTCGCCAATTCGCTGGTACTTAAATTCCCTTGGTTGATATTTCCGGGTGTAGCATTGGCATTGATCACGGACTGGCTGTCCATATCCCAGGCATTGGCTTGAACCGATTGGAGCTGTGACACGGCGTCAATAGTGGCGTCGAATGCATAAATGTCGTATCCGTAGGTTAAGCTAAGCACTTCCTCCGTAAGCTCCTCAGGACGCTTAATAGCAATTTTCCCATCCTCCACCATACATACCATACCGTTGACTTCTGTACGGGAAAGCAAGAAATCCCAGTCTGTTGCATAATACTGTACAACTTCTTTCAGCTGCACATCTGTAGAGGAGACATCAGCCTCTAAATCATATTTCCCAATCAACTCGGAAAATATAGCACTATCCGTTGTCTCTACGAAATAGGCGTTCTTCCGCCCCACCGTCATCTTTACGGCCTCATCTTGACAGTGCACCACCAGCGTCGGTCCGTTTTTACTATCAATTTGCAGTTGTTGTTGAACAACAATTCCCTGAAAGATGCTGGTGTTGCTGTTTTCATAACCTGCTAGGACTTCGATCTTTGCACCGGGGACAAAGGTATCCGAATCACTGACGGGAAAGTCTTGCTTGGCAGCACTACCATCCACTAGTACAATTTCGCAAGAGGAGATGCGGTTCGCTGCCTTTCGAACGGTGATGGAAACGACCTGATCCGTATCTTTGATGGTTTTGCCTTGGGATTTGATGCTAAAGGTGACTAAGTCTGCCTTGGAAGTTACTGGTGATGACATAAAGAGGGAGAATGGGGGTTATTAATGGATCAGTAAAATAGTTAATATTTAGGAATTTTGAAATTTTGTTTTTTCACTTGAAATAAAGAGTCGCCTTTTAATCGTCGAGATATTTTAATGCTAGCTAGTGGTACACCGCTTTGAATTCTAATAGAGAATGCTCGAACAATTGAGAATTCCAAACCGTTACTCTTGCGTATTTTCCAACCAAAAATTCAACGCATGTCTGACCACACTTTATTTGCTCCCTACCAACTAGGAAATATCCACCTCAACAATAAGATCATCATGGCCCCCATGACCCGCTCCCGGGCCCAACCCGTCGGCGTTCCCGATGAGCTGAACGCCCGCTACTACGCCCAAAGGGCCGGCGCTGGGCTGATCATCACCGAAGGGACTACGCCTTCGCCAAACGGCCTGGGCTATCCCCGCATCCCCGGTATCTACAGCCCCGAGCAGGTAGCGGGCTGGAAGCTGGTCACCGATGCCGTGCACGCGCAGGGCGGCCGCATCTTCCTGCAAGTGATGCACACCGGAAGGGTGGGCCACCTGGCCAATATGCCTGAAGGCACCGAAGTAGTAGCGCCCACTAGCAAAACCGTTTCTGGTGAAATGTACACCGATGCCGAGGGTCCGCAGCCCCATACGCCTCCTCGACTGATGAACCTCGATGACATCCAACAGGCGAAGAACGAATATGTCGCGGCTGCCAACAATGCCATCGCCGCCGGCTTTGACGGGATTGAACTGCACGGAGCCAACGGCTACCTGCTGGAACAGTTCCTCAATCCATTGACCAATGAACTGACTAATGACTATGGAGGCAGTACGGCTAACCGGCTTCGCTTCGTGGTCGAGACGGCGACGGAGGTCGCCGCTGCAATCGGTGGCGATAAGGTCGGCATCCGGGTCTCTCCCTACGGCATCTTTAATGACACCGGGGCTTTTGAAGATTTGGAAAATACTTACGAGCAGCTGTCGCGCGAGCTGGGACAACTGGGGCTGGTGTATATGCACATTGTCGATCATTCGGCGCTGGGTGCACCGGAGGTGCCAGTGAAGATCAAGAAATTGATTCGCGATGCTTTTGGCGGTACGATCATCCTCAGCGGGGGGTACGACCGGGAGCGGGCCGAGCAGGATTTGGCCGCAGGGCTGGGGCACTTGGTGGCCTACGGCCGTCCTTTTATTGCCAACCCCGATCTGGTGGAGCGACTGCGCAACAATGCGGCGCTGGCTGATGCCGATCATGGGACTTTTTACACGCCGGGCGAGCAGGGCTACACCGATTATCCAACGCTGGCGGAGGTAGGCTAAGCGAAATATTGGATCATCACTCGCCAACAGAGGGTAAGGTATTCTAAAAAAATAGAAGAATACCTTACTCTAACAATAATATAATCTACGCCAACTGAGCCTTGAAAAAGTCTTTCACCTGCTCAACAACCCTTTGGATCATCTCCTCATTATCGTAGTAATCGAAGTGGTAACCACCTCCCCAAACGAGTTGCTTTTCGCCCTTGAGGGCGGCAAAGAACTGCTTGGCATTATCCGGTAGGGCACTGCCATCGGAGTGAAACATCATAAAAGGAGTCGTGATCGCACTGGCCTTACTCATGGGGTCAAAGGCCAGCCAAGGCTCCCAGCTCATCACGGCAAACTCATTTTTCCATTCCTTTACGCCTCCTCCACGATTGGCATCCATGTAGTATTCCATCGGGCCGACATGAGAAGCGGTGGTATCTGTATTGTGGTAAGCCGGAATGATGGTATTCTCTCCGGTTGCGGTGTATTTTGCTTGGGCTTTTGCGCCGGCTTGTTGGAGGTTTTGCAGCTTGTCAGGGCTGCCGTAGAGGAGTGGGAGCGTGGCGGTATTGGGCAGCCAGGAGGCGACGGTAGCAACGGCGTTCACCCTATCGTCTTCAGCGGCTAGGTAGGCCATATTGCCACCGGAGGTACAAACACCTAAGCCTCCGACTGCTTGTACGTAAGGCAGTTCGCTCAGGAAGGTGACGGCGGCTTTGAGGTCCTCGAGTTTTAGTTGAGGGTCTTCGAACTGCCGGGGCTGCCCTTCGCTTTCTCCAAAATTGCGGTAGTCAAAGGCCAGGGCGATGAGTCCCTGCTCGGCTAGCTTTTGAGCGTAGGTCCCCGCCATTTGTTCTTTTACAGAAGTCAGGGATCCTCCGGTGACTACTGCGGGGTAGCGCTGGCTGGAGTCAAAATTTGCCGGCTTGAATAAATGACCGGCTAAGGTGAGGCCTTCTGCCTGGAAGGTGATGCTTTCTTTTATTACTTGGGTACTCATGACAATTTGATTTTAGTGTTTATTGAAATGTATACCACAAAGATGCGAGGTAAGCCGCCTTTCTTAATTGCGTGTTTCAAAGGCGGTATTGCAAAATTCAAAGAGATTTGAAAAAACAGGCCAATCAGCCCAATCATGTTAGGCTACACTTGCCCCACCGCTCGAAACTGCACAGGGGTTAAAGAGGTGTTTTTCTTGAAAAAATTGTGGAAATGCGAAGTCTCCTTGTATCCCAATTGGTAGGCGACTTCCTTGACGCTCATTTCGGTCTGCAAAAGTAAAGACTTGGCGGATTGCAGGATTTTCTCCTGAATGAGCTGCTTGGCCGTTTTACCCGTAATGCGTTTGGCAATAGCATTCAAATGATTGGGATGGATGGCCAGCTCCTGAGCGTAAAAACTGGTGGCAAAATAATCAGAGTTGACCACCGTCTCATTGAGTTTGTTCTCAATAAGCGTTTGGTAGCGGGAGATCAGGGCAATATCCGCTGTACGTTTTTTATGGGAAACATTGGAGGGCGAAAGGGTATCGGTGAAACGCTTGATGTTCAGCAGCAGCAGATTGAGGTAGCTTTCGATGAAAGCGAACTTATCACGGTGATTGGATTTGATCTCCGCAATGATTTTTTGAAACAAGTCACTCAATACGGCAATGTGCTCGTTAGGGATCGAAAATGGGGCAATCTCATCCAACTTGAGAAAAGGGAAATCAACCAGCAGTTGATTCCCGAAATGACACTTCAACAAAAAATCCTGGCTGAAAACGATATAGTAGCCCTCCCAATCATTTTCAATATTCCAAGAAATGAGTTGATAGGGAGAATTGAAAACGAGGTTGGCCTCCATATTCTTGATACCGTGCCACTGGTGCGAGGTACCGCTAAACAGAATACCGATGGCGTAGAATTCGTGCTGGAAGGGTTGAATATGCCGTCTGACAGTGGGCATATTTTCCTTAAAACTACGGGCGTCGAACTCCTCATGGCGAGCTAGCGGGACGTTGATGTGCTGGTAGTATTCTTGTATAGTGCTGATGTACTTCAAGGTAGACGGTTTAACTGATCATCCGATTACCGAACGATCTATACCCATGAAACAGCATTGCACTACTAAGGGTTTAATCCTAAAGATTGAAACCGCTTTGTAAGATGTACCACTTTCTTATCAGCTTTTGATCAAGCGTAGAACCATAGATTCCGATACCTTCTCTTCGTTGCAGAATTTGTGGGACCTCTTCATCCGAGAAGGATAACTTTTCTCCTTTTGAAGCACAGGGCCAGGTCCAGTATTGCTGTGTTCCGTCATGATAGTAGGAATGTCGGTCCTGGATTTGTGCGAACATCAGCGGGCGAATTTTACCGGCAGATAGCGCGGCTTGTAGTATCCCTCCCAACTGCTCATTATCCGTATCCTTATCAAAATGAAGGAGTATGATTTCCATGTTTGTAACACTCCGACCGATCTCCTCTTCACCGGGATAGCCCTTTTGGGCAAACAAATTTAAAAGGTATTGAATGTTAGAGGAGTCAACCGCTAACCACTCCTCCGCGCGCGCCTTCGACTTCCTAAATCGCTTGGACTGTTGCTTGCAATTTGGGTCTTCCAAACACTCCTTGTAGTAACTTTGCGCTCTGGTGTACTTCTTCGCGCGTATTTTTTGATCAGCGATAAAAAGACTGTCAATGGTTCTCGCCAGTTGAGGATCTGCCCCTTTTAGTTGCATCTTGATTCGTTGGGAATAGTGCTTTATCCGTTGTTGATCTTTATTCTTTTTGGCCAACTTGAGCACTTTCTTGAGGTAAAAGGTATTTACATAATCCACCGTCCTAAAGGCGGCCTCATAGGCTGCGATGGCCTGATCGGCTTGATTGTTCTTTGCGAGCGTGTTCGCAGCGCTGATTTGTGCGTAGAAGTCGTTGAGCTGTTGTGCGTTGGTGATGGGGAGGAGGAAAAGAGAAAGTAGGAGTGGCAGATGATTTTTTAGCTTCATTGGTTATCACTTTATGTGTTTGCTTTACTGTTCAGTGTCCTCTTCGAGAGCTACTGCCTTGACGAATAGGGCGAACTAACCCTGTTTCGTCCGAGTCGTGTCTCTTGCCAAAGGACATGGCGATTTACTAACGTTTTTTTAGCAAACGATTATTTAAAGCATACTATTCTCTCAGCAAGTCAGATTAACCAAAAATCAGCCGCACCACCTCCGCCCTCCGCTCCCGGCTTACCGGTATCTTATGATCACCAATTTCCAGGCGGTTGCCCTCGATGGACTTGACCTCGCGGCTGTTGATGATGTAGGATTTGTGGACGCGGAGGAAGTGGGGGTGAGGTAGTGCGGCCTCTAGGTTTTTGAGGCTTTCGAGGGTAACGATCTTTTCGTTTCGGCAGACGATTTTGACGTATTCTTTGAGGCCTTCGATGAAGAGGAGATCTTGGAGGGGGAGCTTGATGGTACGGGCGTCGGATTTGACGGTGATGAAGGCTGGGGTAGGCGGGGCGCTGGGCGCAGGGGCTGTTTGCTGACGGCGCAGTTGCTCCTTGGCTTTATTGACTGCTTGGAGGAAGCGCTCGAAGGAGAAAGGCTTGAGGAGGTAGTCGACAGCGTCGAGGTTGAAGGCTTCGACGGCGTGGTCGGAGTAGGCGGTGGTGAAGATGGTAACGGGGGGATGTTTGAGGGTGCGCAATAGGTTGACGCCGCTAAGGGTAGGCATTTGGACGTCCAGGAAAAGCAAGTCGACGGTCTGACTACTGAGTAAGTCGACGGCCTTGATGGGGGATTTTTCTTTGCCGACGATTTCCAGGTCGGGGACTTCTTTGATAAAATTTTCCAGCAGCCGTAGCGCCAGGTATTCATCATCGACCAAGAGGACTTTTATGGTATTCATGCTTGGGGTGATTGGTAAATGTGGAGATGGACTTCAAATTGTCGTTCTGTGCTCTGGGTAACAAAATCGTACCGTTGGGGATACTTGAGGGCCAGCCGTTGCTGGATATTTTGCAGCCCTACGCCGCCCGTTTTATCCTTCTGTTGATTCGCATCGTTTTTGCTGTTGGTGGTTTGGAAATGAATACCTTGCTCATCGACTCTGAGGTGCAAGTGGGCAAAGGCCGCTGGGTTGCTGTCAAAGTCGCCGTGCTTGACACAATTTTCTACCAAAGGAATCAAGATCATTGGTTCGATCGCCCGATCTTGTAGGGTACCTTGGGTCTCCAATTGAATATTGGGAGCCTCTTCTTTGGTCATTCGAAAAAGGCCAAGGTACTTTTGTATCTGCTCGACTTCTGCCGCTAAGGATACCTTTTCTTTACGACTTTCATAAATACTGTAGCGGAGTAAGTCGGCCAATTGCAGGATCATTTTGGGCGTCTGGTCTGATTTTTCAACTGCCAGCGCATAGATGTTGTTCAACGAGTTGAAGAGAAAGTGAGGGTTGATTTGTGATTTGAGGTAAAGCAGTTGGGCTTCGCTTTGCTGGCGAATAATGGCCTGCGCCTTTTGCTCCATTTCGATCCGATTTTCCAGATAAGTGATAATCGTACTTAAGAACATGGTGATGAGTATGGTACCACCAATCATCCTGCGCATATTAACCTTAGAATTTTGGGAGATAAAATCGTAGAACTCTGGAGCAAAGTGGCCTTCTACCCGCAGCTTCAAGTGGAAAAAGATGATGAGACAGAGTATGCTGCCCAATGCATAATACCAATATTTTTCTTTCACCAGAAACTGCTGTACCACCAAGCGGGCATAGCTGTAGAACAGCAGGATATTGATTGTTCCGGCAATTAGGGTATGTCGGACTGCCACTTCCCCGCCCAGGTTATTAGTCTTGTAGAAGGTAGCGAATCCCAGATAGATTGACCAGACGATAAGGTGCAGCAGTCCGCTGTATTTTAAGAGCATTTATTGCAGTGGCTTTTTTTCGAAAGTACTCAAAATCGCCTTCCCTCCCAAGCTTTTTAAATCAATGGTGGCTGATCGTCCATCAACGGTAGGCTTCCTTCAATGAACGGCTGTATGAGGGATAAACTGCTGATGATCTGCGAGGTGCCACAGATGATAGGGGTTTGGTTGCAGTTGGTTTAAAATATTTTTTCCTTCCTGCTAAAACACACAAATTATCAGTATAAAATTTATTAATCCACCAAAAAACTGGGACCATGCAAAATTCATTGTTTTCATTATTGATCATCGCATTTGGAGTAATCGTATTCAGTTCTTGTAGTAAACAAGAAGAAGCTACCATTCAACAGGCTACGCTCACAGAAGAAGAAACCATTGAAGTGGTGCAGCAGGCTTTGGGCAGCAGTTCCTACGGTATGCTGATGCAGGCGGAAGAGGCAGCTGTGATGGCAGATGAGGAATTGTCGGCTTCTATACTGCCCTGCGGCGTTCGCTATGATACCACCATCGTTCGGGCCAATGATCCGCAGGCTGTGCGTAATTACAACTACGTCATCAACCGCAGCTTCGAACTGATCTGCAACTTCGGTGTCCCCCAGGAAATTATCGTCAGCAAGACCTCCTCTGGTCAGTATACTGCCCCCCGCATGAGTTCCGACGACAGCTCCACCTTCAATGCCTCCATTTCCAACCTACTGTTCGGGCAAGCGTACATCTACAATGGCTCCTACACCCGTCAAGGCACTCAAACGATCAATATCAGAGCCGAAAAGAATTTTGAGAGCGACCTCACTATCCAAACCACCGGCCTGCTCATTAATAAGGCTACTCGTAAGGTGGTCGGGGGCAGCTCCACCTTCTCCCTTACCGGTACGAACACCGAAGGCCAGCCCTTCTCCTACGTTGGCTCCATTACCTACAATGGCAATGGCTCGGCGACCCTGGAAATCAACGGAAATGTGTATAACCTGCAGCTCTAGAGCGTAAGAAAGAAGACCTCCTGTGTATTTACCCGAGTGCACGGGAGGTACTTCCCTATCCACCCAAGGGGCATCGAATGTCAACAAAGCCTCAGTCTCAGCGTTTTATTATTCTAATCCTGAGTTCATGAGTCGATACGATCAAAATATTTTTAGAAACTATCTGGCAGATTACACGACCATCGATAGCAAGGACTGGTCGCAGATCATCGCCTGCTTTCATCCTAAAGAAGTCAAGGCAGGGACCTTACTTTTGGAAGAAGGAAAAATTTGCCGCCACGTTTATTTTCTGGAAAGTGGACTACTGCGCTATTTTGTTTGGAAAGACGGCCAAGACGTTACTAAGTTTTTTACCCATCCTCCTTACTGCTTCACCTCCCAACGCAGCTTTAATACCGAACAACCCGCCCGCGAAAGCATCGAAGCCCTCCAAGATAGCTATGTCTGGGAGATGAGCCGCGCCGACAGCCTTCGGCTCCTCGAACTCAAAACCTGGAATAACTTCGTCCTCAAACTCGTCCAGGAAGTTCAATTCTTCACCGAACGAATCCTCGAAGACCTGCAAAACGAAACTGCCGAGCAACGCTACCGCCGCATGATTGCCGAAGGCAGCCCACTACTGCAAAAGGTGCCCCTCAAACACCTGGCCTCCTACCTAGGCATCGCTCCCCAATCGCTGAGCCGCATTCGCAAAAAAATCTACGAGCACGCCCGAACTTAGAATACGTTCTTAACATAGGTGCAGTAGGCTAAGCCTATAAAAGTGACGTTTTGCATCAAAAAACAATGATGATGCAATCTATTTTCGTATTCCTATCCCTCGCCCTCTCCGTACCACCTGACCAAGAAATCAGCAACAAGCATTTCTGGCATACCGTAGAAACCAGCGCCAGCCCCGCTACCATCTGGAGCATCTGGACCGACGTTCCCAACTGGCAACAATGGGACAGCGGCCTTAAAGCGGCCAGCCTCGAAGGGGATTTTAAGCTCAAGGCCAGGGGGACGATTGTCTCCCTGGAGGGACGCAAAACCAAATTCAAAGTAGTAGCCTTTGAGCCCGGACGCTCCTACACTTTTAAGACCAACTTGCCCCTAGGCGGCCTTTATGTCAAGCGTTCTTTGGAAGAGAAAGATGGCAAAACGATGTTTACCCACGAAGTCTGGTTCAAAGGTTTGACGGGAGGACTCTTTGCCAAGCGTTTTGGGCCGAAATTTCGGGAGCTACTGCCGGAGGCGATGGCGCAAATCAAAAGCATAGCAGAGCCTTAACCGTCGATAGCGTAGTAGTATGGGAGAATTTATCTATATTTCCCCAAACCACTATCGCTATGGCAAAAACAATCAAAGGGATCATCTTCGACATGGACGGAACGATGGTCGACAATATGATGACCCACCATCGAGCTTGGCAGCGCAAGCTGTCTTCGCTGGGCTTGGAGATGAGTATTGAGGAGGTGAAGGAGAAGATTCACGGGGTTAACGAGGAAATTTTGGAGCGACTGTTCGGAGATCGCTTCACAGTGGAGGAGCGGCGGCAGATTGCCTGGGAGAAGGAGGAGGAGTACCGCAAGATTTTTCGCAGTGAACTCAAGCTGATCGATGGGCTGCCAGAGCTGCTAGAGGCCCTGCGGGCAGCGGCGATCCCGATGGCAGTCGGCACGGCCGCTCCGCCAGAAAATGCCGACTTTATCCTCGACAGCCTCCATCTGCGTTCCTACTTCGGTGCGACCTTCGACGCGGGTGATGTTAGCCAGGGTAAGCCGCATCCTGAGATTTTTCAGAAGGCCGCAGCGGGGATTGGCTTGTCGCCAGCGGAGTGCTTGGTGTTTGAAGATAGCCCTACGGGGATAGAGACGGCTCGCCGCGCGGGCGCCACCGCCATCGCAGTCCTTACTACCCACAGCACTGAAGAGTTTGCCCATTTTCCCCACATCATCCGAATGATCAAAGATTATCGAGGCCTCCAAGTCAATGATTTGATCGGAGGATGAGCTTGAACGAATCGATGGCGTAGCTATAAGTTTTCCGCGTAGTTGGTGATCAGTCGCAGCAAATTTCGATTGGTCTGCACCACCGCTCCCATGTCAATTTTGTCAAAATCATCATCAATCGTCAGCAGGTAGGTGGGGTTGGTAATCAGGCTGATGTAGGGCAGGTCGGGGTTGGTGACGATCCAGCTCGCTGCCTCCGTCAACGGAAAATCAGTTTCGATCGTATTGATCGGGCCACCGACGGGGGGATAGTTGGCAATCATATTCATCAATTCTGCCGTCACATAGCCCTCGTCCTCAGAGTGGTAAATTCCTATGGGAGATAAGGCCGAAGTATTGACAAAATCATCATTTTCAACAGCCTGCTGAATGGCACCGATATGCTCAATTTCTATCAGAGCATCACTGCGGGCCATGATGTCAGGGTAGGTGTCCGAGAAGATGGCTCCCCCCGGAGAATCTTTGTACAAATGAGTGGCGGTAAAAACAAAGTACAGCTCCTTCTTCCGTTCCGCTAGTGGTGTATCATACCAGGCCTGCGCCTGCGCCAGTACCGAGACAATACCCGAGCCATCTTCAATTACCCCTCTAAAGGGCGAATCCAAGTGAGTAGAGATAATCAGGTTTTGCTGACTGCTGCCCTCCAGTGTTGTCCATAAATTATAAACCTGCCGCGTCTCATAAATGCCCTCCTGCACTATTCTAGCCCTACGCCCTTCCTGCGCAAAGCAACGCAGCTTAATGCCATCCCGATTGCCGACGAATTGAGCGGGAAGCGCACGCAGGATGTCGTCGTGGGCGATGTACATGTATTCCTTCACATTACCGTGAAATTCGGCCATGATAAATAAGACCCCGAGGGCACCTGCTTCTTTAGCCTGCCAATACACATCGCCACTGCTGAGGATACTTTCCTCCGGAAAGCTCAGGTGATTGGGGCGAACAACGGGATTGGGCAGACCAGTTGCGCCAGTCGTTCCAAATTCCAGATCGGCCACCACAATTTTTCCGGCCACCTCCTCTTCCGATTCAATCTGTCGACCGACATAAACCAGCTCCGCCTCTAAGCCTTCGGGTCCGGTTAGCCCCGAACCTTGTTCGAAGAAGCTCGGCATACTGATCCACTCTTCGCCCAGCTGCACTTCCAGTGACCAGTTGGTGCTTTCCCAATACTGGATGTCAAAATAGTTCTTTTCGATTTCCGTGTAGCCCATTTCTCGTAGGATGGCCTCGACATCTTGCATGGCGGCCTCCCAGTTGGCGGAGCCGGCGCGGCGATGATCGTAGGCACAAACCTGCCGTAGCCACGTTTCCATCCCCGTCGAATCAATGGTATTGGCTTGAGTGCCGGTGTTCCGGGAATTGGGAAGAGGCAGAGTCGGCTCCGCTTTTTGGCAAGCGGTAAAGAGTAAAAGTACGGTAAGGAGCAATTGACCTATTGAGAGGGCAGCTTTCATTGGATAATGATTTTTTGAGTGTGGTTAGAATGGGGGGTAGCACATTGTAGAAAGTAAGCCCCGGGTGGATAGGCTCGAACATCCAGCTGTCCCTGGGCTTGGAAAAAGTGGCTCTGTAGGACTTGCCCACCGGGAGAAAGCAATTCTATCCGGAGGATTTCAGAAGGGGAAGTACTGTGGATGTGAATATAGTCTCTGGTGGGATTGGGAAAAATGTTTAGTGTCGATCTATCGGTTAATTCAGTCGTCGAGGTAATCAATTCTCCGGTGCTAAAACTCCAAACTTTATCAGTGAGAATGCCTTCGAAGGTATTGAAACTACGATCTCGAAAGGCATCGTAATGCAGGTAAACAAAATATTCGGTATCCGCTTCTAATTCATTGATGTCAATTTGGAGGATATTGGAGCAGACTTGCTGAACCAGCGCAGTATTATCCATTTCGATGTATTGAAAAACGGAGTAATCTGCCTTGCGAAAAATTGTCAGGTGCTCGGCCAGGCTAAAGATATTCTCGTCGAGTTCGATCACCAGGTCGCTATTGAGATCGACGAAGGTGGCTTGGTGGGGGGGAGATAAGGCCGTAATCTGAGGAGGATTTTGCTCATCAATTTCTCCAATCCAGTCAAAAGTTTGGTTGAGCTTGTAAATGGCTTTGCCGATACTGCGCCCATCGATGCTGCTATCGTTCAGCCAGTTGATGCAAAGCTGGTGGAGGGCCTCTTTTCGACTCTCCCAATAACCAATGTGCGAAGTACGGTTGATTTCTACATAAACTTTGTTGCTACTGCCCAAGCGATCATAGTAGCTTTGGGCGGCGATGGGGGGGGCGATATTGTCTACTTCGCCAATCAGGACCAGGGTCGGTTGGGTGATGCTGGCCAGGGTATCGTTGGTTAGGCCATAGAGGTCGATTTGGGGATGGCGTACTACGCCGCCGGTCTCGCCCCAGCGCAGCCCCAGGCTATCCGTACTTTGGCAGGCCTGCCAGGCTGGCTCCACCACCTCCGGGTCAAATTGATCAAAGCACTCCGCGGCATCGAAGAGGTCCTCAATATCCGAGCGGTTGATGACACTCATCGGGTAGCCATCGCTGGGCAACTCCGGGGGAGGCTCCGCCGCCGCACTGGACAACACCCCCGAAAAACCGTGCGTAATCAATTTTCCTACCTTCTCCGGGTAGCGACTGCTGTACAGCATTACTCGAAAGCCGCCCAAGGAGTGGCCGATCAAATGCACATCCTCGACATCCCGTAGGCTGCGAATGAACTCCACCGCCGCATCCATATCATCCATTTCGCTATCGCTGCTTGTCATGCGGAAGCGGTAGTTGGCAAAGAGACAGGAGATGCTGTTGTCCAGCCGGTCCAGAAAGTCCACATTGCAGGAGTCTTGCATGGGAGTGGGGCGGGTGCTGTGGCCGTAGCCGGTCAGAGAGAGGGCGAAAACATCGTAGCCTTCGGCTGCCAGGGCGTCCATCCAGCTGTAGTCTTGGTAGTCCAGATCGAAGACGGCGGTAGCCGGTACGGAATTGCCGTGAATCATCAGGACGACTTTATCGCTGTAGTCGGTATTGGGATCGTTGAGGAGGGCCTCGCTGACTTTTTCTCGGAGGTGCAGCCGAAAGGTTTGTCCTGCAAAGTTGGGGGTGAGGGTACTATTGTCGAGGAGGTAATCGAACTGCTGAATTTGTCCGAAACTCCATTGGGGCCAGCCCCCAAAGAGGAGAGCGAGCATTACTGCTAAAGTAGGTTTCGTCATGTTGATAAAATGGCTTGATGCTACTCTTTAAAGGGTTGGATTGGGGGGAATGTTGCTTGGGGTAATATTTTTTGACTTTGGTCAAAAGGCTATCGCTTGGCTCGGATACGGCTCAGGGTTTCTTGTGAGATACCGAGGACATTGGCGATCTGGCCGAGGGAGAGGAGCTGTAGGAGCTGCGGCCGCTTGGCGATCAGCTCTTCGTAACGCTGTCGTGCGTCTTTGAATTGGATGTCCATTTTGTGGCGCAGGACATTGATCACCGAACGCTCGGCGAAGACGCGGCCGATGCGCTCCCAGTTCTTGCTGGCGTCGTAGAGGGACTGGACATCATCGTAATGGAGGCTGAGTAGGGAGCAGTCGGTGAGGGCTTCGATCCGGGCTTCCGAAGGGGTACGGGAGTAGAAAGAATAGAGTGCTGTGCAAAATTCTCCCGCAAAAAATACCCAAATGGCCCGCTTCTTTTGGCCTTCAATCAATGAATTTTGGATCACCCCTTCCTGAATAAAGTGGAGATGCTTACAAACGATACCTTCCTGTAAGATGATCTCCCCCTGGGCAAAGGTCTGCGTTTTAATAAGGGGAATAGCCTTATTTAAATCTTCGGGACTCAATTGCAGCCCCTCAAATTCAGAAAATAGCGATTGAAATTCTTTCAAGCGATGGATTAGGATTTAACAATTTTGGAGACTTTCACGGTAGCCCCCTGTTTTACCCTCAAAAAATACATACCTGAAGGATAAGATGCAAGGCTTATCGTATTTACTCCGCGCCATTCCCGCAATAATTCTCCCGAAAGGCTGTACAGTTCTACTCGCGGTGTCTGCCCCGACCTGCTCTGAATATTGACCTGATCATGGGTAAGCGTCGGAGCGATTGTAATAGCCTCCGTCAACGGCTCCGCCGTCGAAGTCGATAAGCATTCCAGTTCACCAATTCTTTTCCATACGTCATTGAGCAGCGAAATCGACGCTAAATCTTGATTGTCCGAAGTGCCCTGTCGAATAACGACCAACCCTTCTGAAGGAGAGATGCTGACATACTGCCCTAAAGCGCCTGCCGCAGCGAACATATCCGCAGGCGCATCCGGAGTAATGGCCCCATTGATGCTATTGGGGAAAGAAGGAGGGATATAGGACGATTGGCCATTGAGCCACCAGAGGTAGCCATAGGCGGGGTTCAAGTCCTGAGAGCTGTTGACCATTTCATTAAAATAGGCGCTGTCCTGTAATACCGGTGTCTGATCCCAGATGCCTTTATTTTGGATCAGCAGTCCGAAGCGGGCCATATCGCGAGCTTTGCTGAAATAGAACGTATTGTCGCCGATGGGTAGCCAAAAACCAAAATCCCAACCTATTTTATTGCGCACCCAGTCCCGAGTTAGGGCGTTGATATTCTGGCCAGTAGCCGATTCCAATACATCTTTGAGTAAACTATAAGGCGCATTGTGATAATACCAAAACGTACCTGCATCGGCCTGATAGGTCAGGCATTGGGGATCGGTACAGGAAAAGTCGAAGGGGTTAAAGCCCGTAGTCATGGTCAGCTGGTGCCAGATGGTAATCAGGTCTTCCTTTTCCTCCGGTAAACTTGTCCACCCTTTACCCAGAAAATCGGAGGTAGGTTGATGGATGTCCAGATAGCCCTGTTCTTGTGCAATACCCACTAATAAGGCGCGGAGGCTCTTGCCCGCCGAAAACCAGACCCAGAGGCTGTCTTGCGTGTAGCTGCCGAAATAGCGTTCTAAGACAATTTTCCCATCCTTGAGCAAAATAAAAGATTTGGTCTGTTCCTGCTCCAGATAATCGTACAGCGCCGCAATACTGTCCGGACAATAGTTCAGCTCTTCGGGAGCAAGCGTTTCCCAGTTGGAGTCATCTGTAGGAGGGAAATAAAGTTGTTGGGAAGCTGCCTGGGAGGCGAAGCACAGCAAGAGTAAAAACGGTAGAAAAGCTTTCATAAAAGGTTTTTTGAATTAGACTGCAACATAATAGGAAAGTTTAATGATCATTCACACTATTTTTTAAGATAAAAAACGGCAGTAATCACTTTTTATAAATGGCTGATAACCAATAAGGTGGCTGCCTCAAATTATGATCTGAAACGTATCAAATTAATCTGAGGCGATTGTAAAAAGGAATCTCTTCATCTTGAGAAAGTAATCGAGACATACAGTCCGTACCACTTTTTACTCATTCAAGTAGTTTGACAGAAGTATCGGTAGTCCGCTTCTGCTGCTCTTTAAAAAATTTAGAATAATGAAAAAGTATTGCTTTCTCTGCTTTGCCCTCTTCTTTGGCCTCCACTTAAATGCCCAGATTAACGGTAATGGTAAGATCACAACACAGGTCAGAACTATGAAAACTATAGATAAAGTATTTGTTAATATCAACGCCCAGGTCAACATCATTGCCAGTGATGAAAACCCCCGAATTGAATTGACAGCAGACGAAAACATTGTCGATTACATCGCCACGGACAAGAAAGGGGGCTATATTGTTTTGGATCAAAAAGAGTGGGTCGAAGGCTCTCAGCAAGCAATCATCAACATCTATACCCCGGAACTCAAGCAGCTCAAAAACGACTCTTGGTCGGAAGTCCGCGTCTCTGACCTCAACCAGGAACGCTTTATTGTCCACTCTTCCATCAGCGATATTACCCTCAGTGGGCAGGTCAGTCAGTTGGAGATCGTCTCTAAGGACAGCCACATCTTCGCCTACGATCTCAAGGCCCAGGAGGTCAGCGTGAAGATCAAAGAAGCTGGCCGGGTCTACGTCAACGCCAGCCAACGGCTCCGCGCCGACCGCGGCGAAGAAGGCCGCATTGTCTACACCGGCACCCCTGAGCTATCCGGCCAGGCCTTCGCTCAATCCGAAGACCCCGGCGAGGCCCCCGTCAACACCCGCTACATCCACGTCAGCTTCAAAAACGTAGGACTCAGCACTATCCAAGCCTATGTCAAAGGTCCTAAGCCCAACGGCCGCTATTTCAGCTACGGCCTGCCTTTCCGCCCTCACATGACGCGCAAAGAACACTGGACCATCGGTACAAAACTTTATCAAGTCAACAAGTTGGGCATGAAAAAGCTGCTGCACGAAGTAACGGCGGCTGACGAAGGCCAAACGATTAAGATTAAAAAGCAGTAAAAAGTGGTATAATCCATTTTTTGTGGGAAGCCTGCTTCGGTGGGTTTCCTACTTTTGGTTTGATTATCCTATCACAAAAGCTACCGCCTAATAACTCAACACCTTCATCTCCAACCGCTGATTCTCCAAATGCTGATTGCGGGTACAAATCACCCCGTCTACACAGTGATTCAGCGGCTTCGTTTCGCCGTAGCCACGAGCCACCAGCCGATTGGCGGCAATGCCCTTTTCGATGAGGTAATCGACGGCGGCTTGCGCTCGTTCGCGGGACAGCTCCTTATTGACGCGGTTTTCGCCGAAGCTGGCCGTATGGCCGCCGATTTCTACTTTGATGTTGGGATGTTGTTCCATGACCTCGATCAGGCGATCCAGCTCGGTGGCGATTGCCGGACTGATGCTGTATTCGAAGGCATTGAAAGGGTATTTGATATGAGGGAGCGTAAAGGTTTGTCCGACAGAGACGCGGTCCTTGGAGAGGGCATAGCCCAGGTCGGTATAGGTCTCAACGGTGAAGCGCTCGGGATTGGTGGTTTGCTTAGAAGTATTGTCGCTTTCCATCGGCAGCTCTTCGGAAATCATATCCGGGGCCGTATTGATCCGTAGACCTTCGGAAACCGGGACGGGGGCAGCTCCCTGCTCTTCGGTATCTATATCCGGAGAGGTAGGCGTGATGGTATTGGTTGTACTTTGATCAGAATAGCTGCCATTGGCCTTATTATTAGGCGGTGTGCCTTGTGTACCTGGACTTTCGATCACGGGGAGTCTGTCTTTGACGGGGGGGGTAGCCTCCTTAGCTGTAGGTGTATTGATGGCTATCTCCGTGTTGTCCACTGCTCCTGTTTCGATTTGTCCTGCTGTATTGTTAATCTCTTTGTTCACCTCACTATAGGAGGGCGAAGTCGTAGTTGGGTTCTCTATAGTTTGAGTAGGCTGGTCAATGGAGGATGTATTGTCCGCTATTTGGGTTTTGACCTGTTCTGTTGTACTATTAGCTTCTTCCTTTACTTTTTCCGTATAAGTAGGTGGTGCAGTGGTGGGGCTGTTGCTGTTCTGCGTGGTAGTAGGCGAATTGTCCGCTACACTGGTTGTTGCCTGCGTTGTGGAGGGCGAGACCTCTTCGCTTACATTTCCACCGTAAGTAGGTGGTGCAGCGGTGGGGCTGTCGCTGTTCTGCGTGGTAGTCGGCGAATTGTCTGCTACATTGGTTGTTGCCTGCGTTGTGGAGGGCGAGACCCCTTCGCTTACATTTCCACCGTAAGTAGGTGGTGCAGTGGTGGGGCTGTCGCTGTTCTGCGTGGTAGTAGGCGAATTGTCTGCTACATTGGTTGTTGCCTGCGTTGTGGAGGGCGAGACCTCCTCGCTTACATTTCCACCTCCACCGTAAGTAGGTGGTGCAGTGGTAGGGCTATCGCTGTTCTGTATAGGCTGCGTGGTAGCGGGCGAATTATCCGCTATTCTGGTTGTTGCTGGCGTTGTGGAGCGAGTAAGCTCCTCTTTCACTTTTTCCTTATAAGCAGGTGGTGTAGCGGCTTGGTGGTCCGTGTTACTGGTAGTAGAAGAATTGTTTGGTGTAGCATTTCCAGCTATTTCACCCGCTACTTCCGTTTGCTTCATGTTATCCTTGGCTTTGCCGTTACCAGCTTCGGTGCGATCATTTTCATTGATCAATTCCAGGACCTCTGTATAAGTTGAGGGGGCCTTTGGGGCCTCCGGCTCTTCGTCCTCTTCGAGCAGAGTAATAGAATAGGTCGCATCGACTACGCCGCCGGAGGTTTTGAAGAGGAAGATGTCGTCATCCCCATTTTGACGGGCAGAGCTAAAGGCGCCGCTTTGATTATCATCAGTGATAGCGATGGAGATGTCATCAGCCGAGCTATTGACGGGCTGGCCGACGTTGATGGGGTTGGCCCAGGTGCCGTCGGGCAATTGCTCGGTAAAGTAGATGTCGAAGCCACCATAGCCGATGTGGCCTTTAGAGCTGAAGTAGAGCTTCCCGTCGGCGTGTACGAAGGGGAAGCCCTCGCTAGCGGCGGTGTTGACATTGGGGCCCAGGTTTCGGGGGCGCGACCAGCCTCTGGCCGTCCGCTCCGACACGAAAATATCTGTCCGGCCCTCGCCTCCTCGCTTATCCGAAGTAAAGAAGAGGCGCTGTCCATCTGGTGACAGGGCAGGATGCATGAAGTTGTAATTAGCGGAGCAGAAGGGCAGGACCTCCCCGCTTTTCCATTTATTGCCATCTTCAGAGGTTGACAGATACAACTGCATGGGGTACATGTCCTTGCTGTTGGCCACATTGCTATTTTGAGTGTAGACCATCTCGGTACCTTCGCGATTGAAGGTCACCGGGCCAGTATTTTTGTTGAGGGCGTTGATCTTGCCAGAAAAGGATTTGGCTGGTTCGAAGGTGCCATCGACATTTTGTTTACTAAAATAAACCATCAAAAAATCGCGACCTGTCCAGCCCGATTTTTGCTTCAAGAGCTTAGCCCCCTGCTTTCGATCCGAGCAAAATACAATCCCGTCCTGGAAAAAGACGGGTGCGGAATCATCCGTTTCCGAGTTTTGGGTAAATCTCTTGGTGCGAATATCCTGAAAGTAGGGTTTGATGAATTTAACTTTCTCACAGGACTTCAGCATCAATTGAGCTTGTTCATCATCGGGCCGCTCGGCGAGGTATTTATTGAACCACTCGACCGCTTGGTCGTATTTACCCGTTCCCATCAGGGCTTCGCCGTAGTAAAAACTGGTGATGACCCTGGCTCGCTCTTCTGTGACAATTTGGGCATACAGCTTTTCTGCGGCTTCCATCTTGTTGGTCATCCGGTAGCAATAGGCCAGCTTGGTCTTGATGGCGAGGTTGTCTTTTTTGCGCAGAGCAGATTCATAATGAGGGATGGCTTCCGCAAAATTATTGAGTTTATATAAGTTGTCCGCTTTCTTGAGGGAGCGGCCTTGTCCAAAGGCAGTGGCGCAGAGGAATAACAGCGCGATCGCTAATACAGGCTTCAATCCTTTCATTTCCAGGCATTTTTATAACTTAGTTCGTAGATTAGGGTAATCCAAAAACTGTGCAAAAATTGTAATAAGACCAAAAATTGGCCTTAAGTAGCGCTTATAGATCAGATAGTGAAAATACTTGTTGATAATAAAAATGTAAAACACCTACATTATCAGAGCGTTCCGGAGGAAGTGTGTATTTAGGGGGTCTGTGAGAGCTAACGGTAAATCCGTATAAATTATTTCTCAATAAGAGACGGAAACAAATTATTGATCAGCTATTTTGATTTTGCGAAATTGCTGAATAAACTGACTATAAGGAAGTTATTGAAGCACTTTTGTAAAATCTTAAAGAAAATAGCTGATCGATGATCCCGTCAAACTACATATAAAGATAAAACATTTGGGATGAAAATTAGAATTCTACTGTGGTTTTCCCTTTTGCTGGGAGCAAATGCCTTGCTGGGGCAGGTCAGCGAAGAGGAAAGGGTGATGAGTTTGGGCTTGAATAATGCAGTGGTTCTCGAAATGCCGGACACCGAGGAGAAGTTTGTGGAAAAGCTGTGGAAGAAGTTTATCAAACCCTACAAGGGCAAAACCAAGCGCAATCGCAAAGCCGACGAGTGGATGACTGATGATGCGGCGGTGGTCGGCATCGGCGGAGCCAATGCCATTGATATTTATGCCCAATTTGCCAGCGTTGGCGATGATGTCGAGCTGGCCATGTGGGTCGATATGGGCGGAGCATTCCTCTCCTCTTACGAACACCCTAGTCCCTACCTGGAAGCCGAAAAACTCCTCATGCGCTTTGCCCTTTACGCCGCTAAAGAAACCACTCGCCTGGAACTGGAAGCCGAAGAGAAGCGCATGAAAAAACTCAAAAGTACTCTCAAAAAGCTAGAACGCGACAACGAACGCTACCATCGCGAAATCGAACAGGCTAAAGCCCGCATCGCCCGCGCAGAAGACAATATCGACGCCAACGTCATCGAACAAGGCGACACCCGCCAACTGATTGAACTGCAAAAAGAAGCCATCCTGTTGGTCAAGAAACGCCTGGATGAGCTGGATAATTAGCCGATTGGATTCCTAATATGCCATAAATTGTTTGCGAAAAGAATTGTCTTTTTGCAAGGATTTGTTTATATTTAGAAAGTGTTCGAGAAAAATAATACACCTTAGAGATAATGTGGAAAACAGCACTTTTGTATTAGTGAAATAAAAATTTGATGCTTTTTATTCACATCGAATTCACTTGGAGAAGGCTGTTGAAGAGGGCGAGATTTAGGGGGCGTTATATATTTCTTAATTGATAAATTGTTGGGTGGCTGCCGTGTCGCTCGGCAGGAGACACGGCTAGGACTCTAAAAAGGGCAGTCTTTTGTATATGCGTTAGTTCTTAGATGAGATACGGCTTAATGGCTTAATCGTCATGTCCGTGTCTTTCGCAGAGGCTACTGACAGTACTACAAAAGTGGGATTTTAGTAAGAAAAATCGCCGGGTCCCCTAGCCGGGAGACACGGCTCGGACGATTAAAGGGGGCTTTTTGTGCGAAGAAAAAATCTGTGTGTACGGTAGCTCTCATAGAGGACAATGACACCCAAGTACATCATGTTATCAACTGTGTCAAGAATGGGCTAACATTTAAATGTTAACTATTTTTAAATGTATAAAGTGTCGGAGCAGTCAGGCCAAAAAAAAGGAGCCTCAAGCTGCCCAACAGGTTTTCCACAATAGGACTACCGTTTTCCACAAAGGTGGAAATTAGGCTACAGCATTGTACGTTACAGAATACCGGAATTAAAACGTAGCTTTGCTCTTCGCAGCTCAAATGGCATTGCTAGCACAAATACTATGATCAGAGGAAACTACACACGGAGGAAGCCTTTATCAGTATCTTTTTATCGAAATTTTTAGTTATGGCGGAATCTACCAAGCAAGTTAAAAACATCGGCAACTATCGGAATGGCAAGAAGGGAGGAGAACTTTCCAGCTATGTTTTTGGAAAGGTTCAACCTCAGGCTCTACCGCTCGAAGAGGCGGTCCTGGGAGCCATTATGCTCGATAAAGATGCCCTTGCCATCGTTTTGGACATTCTGCGTTCTGAAAGCTTCTACTCTGAAGCTCACCAACTGATTTACAAGTCCATGCTCAAGCTGTTCGAGAAAACCCAACCGGTGGACCTGCTGACAGTTACTGAGCAGCTGAAAAAGGCCGGCGACCTCGAAAAAATCGGAGGGCCTTACTACCTCGTCGAACTGACCAACCGCGTCGCCTCTGCCGCCAATATCGAATACCACGCCCGGATCATCGCTCAAAAGCATATTCAGCGCGAGCTGATCCGTGTTTCTACCAAGATCATCCGCGATGCCTACGAGGATACAACGGATGTTTTCCAACTGCTCGATGATGCCGAGCAGGGCCTATTTTCCATTACCCAACAGAACCTCAGCCGCGGTGTTGAGGGAATGGGCTCGCTGGCCAGCCGCGTGCTGAAACAGCTCGAAGAAATCTCTCAGAAGGAGGAAGGTCTCACTGGAGTGCCCACCGGCTTCACCGACCTCGACCGCCTCACCTCCGGCTGGCAATCCTCTGACCTCATTATCATCGCCGCCCGCCCCGGTATGGGAAAAACCTCGTTTACCCTGGCCCTGGCCCGCAACGCCGCCCTCGACTTCGGTAAAGGCGTCGCTATCTTCTCCCTGGAGATGTCCAACCTGCAACTGGTGCAGCGCCTGATCTCGCTGGAGGCAGAAATCTCGGGAAGTAAGCTGCGGAACGGACAGCTGGAAGACTATGAATGGCAGCAGCTGCAAAGCGCCATCGAAAAAATGGGCGAGGTGCCCATCTACATCGACGATACGCCGGGGATCAACATCTTTGAACTGCGCGCCAAGTGCCGCCGCCTCAAAATGCAGCACGATATTCAAATGATAATTATCGATTACTTGCAGCTGATGAGCGGTGGGCCAGATAGCTCCCGAGGTAATCGCGAACAGGAGGTCAGTAACATCTCTCGTTCCCTTAAGGCCCTGGCTAAGGAACTGAGTGTGCCGGTCATCGCCCTGTCGCAGTTGAGCCGCGCGGTGGAGACGCGTGGTGGGACCAAGCGACCACAGCTCTCCGACCTGCGGGAATCAGGCTCGATCGAACAAGATGCCGATATTGTTTCCTTTATTTATCGCCCAGAATACTATTCCATCCTTGAAGATGAGGAAGGACAGTCGCTCAAAGGCGTGGCGGAGATCATCGTGGCCAAGCACCGTAATGGTGCCCTCAAAACGGTTCAACTCAAATTTACCGATCAGTTTGCCAAGTTCTCTGATCCGGATGATCCTAATTTCAATGATCTGACAGACGATTTGAACAACAATGCGGCGAATCCACAGCAAAATATCATTACGCGTTCTTCGCGAATGAATGATGATGATATTCCATTCTAGCCCCCTGGCCCATGCCTAAGCCGCCGAAAAAGAACAATAGATTTAATAAGCGTAAGCTGCCCCGCCCGCCGAAGCCAGGAGCGAAGCGGCCCAGCCCTCCCTCGCCCGAGCCGCCGGAGGCAGAGGACGGCAGTATGCGGCTCAATAAATACATCGCCCATTGTGGCATCGCCTCCCGCCGGAAGGCCTCGGAGCTGATTCAGCAGGGTTTGGTGACGGTGAACGGGGAGGTGGTCTTGGAAATGGGGCACCGAGTACAGCCCGACGATGTGGTGACTTTCAAGGGGGAGGTGGTGAAGCCGGAGGAGAATAAAGTCTATTTGCTACTCAATAAGCCCAAGAATACCATCACCACGGTCACTGACGATCGAGGTCGGCCAACCGTTATGGACCTCGTTGGCGATGCCGTCAAAGAACGCATCTTCCCCGTCGGCCGGCTGGACCGAGCCACTACTGGCCTACTGCTGCTAACCAACGACGGTGCTCTGGCTAAAAAGCTTTCTCATCCCAGTCATGGCGTCAAAAAAGTCTATCATGTCGTGTTGGATCGGGAGGTCAGCAAGGAACATATTAAAGCCATTGCAGCCGGATTGACTTTGGAGGACGGATTAGCCCCGGTGGATGGCGTTAGCCACGTCAAGGGATCGACCAAAAATGAGGTAGGTATCGAAGTACACATTGGTCGAAATCGCATTGTCCGTCGCATTTTTGAGCACCTGGGCTATAAAGTCAAGCGCCTCGATCGGGTCTACTACGCTGGACTGACCAAGAAAGACCTGCCGAGAAGTCGCTTTCGCTTCCTCACTGAGCGCGAGATCATTATGCTCAAGCATTTTACCTAAAACCCATTCTGCGCCAGAATTTGTTGGTACCAGCGGTAGGGAATATCGCCCCACTGCCCCTCGGTTTCACTAATCGATAGTTTATTTTAACTGTGAAGAAGGAGCGGAAGTGTGAGGAGGAAAAGGATAACTTGAATTTTCATAATTTTGATTTTATTTATATACGGGGGCAAATCATTTTGGGCCTTCGAGGCGTGAACAATGTCGATCGATTATGAAAAAAGAAACCCTTTTTAAAATCATTACGATAGCCATCGGTTTAGTCTTCGGCTTACTGCTGGCGGAAGGAGGGTTTCGCATTTATCACTACCTCAACTATTACGATTTGAGCGATATTGATCAGGGAGCACGTGTTGAGATGGATAGTCCGGAGGAGGAGAAGACCCTAGGGCAGGTGATTCAGCGCTCGGTGCACCCTCGGGTGATCTACGAGCTGCTGCCTTCGGCGCGCTATCAATTTCAAGGGGTGCTGGTGGAGACCAGTGCGCAGGGCTTTCGGGATAAGGAGTACCCCGCTAAGAAGGAGGTGGGGACTCGGAGGGTGATTGGTTTGGGCGATTCGGTGATGTTTGGCTGGGGAGTAGAGGAGAAGCAAACTTATTTAAGTAAGGTGGAAAATGGCCTTAATCGCCAGGACAGCCTACCTTGGGAAATGATCAACACCGGCGTGCCGGGCTATAATGCAGCGATGGAGGTGGCTCTCTTAGAAGCTAAAATTGATCAAAGCCAGGTTGATCTGGTGATTATCAATTTTGTCGGAAATGACTTTGATTTACCCAATTTTATTCAAAAGAAACCGGCCTACTGGGGGATTCAAAAGTCCTTCATTCTGGAGCATTTTAATGATAAAAATGGCTTTGACGAGCGACTGCGCGAAGCGCCCTTTGATGCAGAAAACTGGCGTTTTCAGCGAAATCCAGCGGAAGTCCCAGAGGAATATCGCGATATGGTAGGGGAGGAGGCCTACATCGCTTCCCTTCGACGTTTGAAGCAACTCAGCGAGCAGCAGCAGTTCCAGGTCATCGTTTTATCACACAGCCCCTTTGTTCAACTGCCCGATTTCTTGCCGACGACTTGCCAGCAGTTGGGCTTTGAATTTGTCGACGTGAAACCGCATTGGGATGCCTATGTTCAGGAGCATCCGCAGGCAGAATGGAAAATTGGGGAAAACGACTGGCATCCCTCCATTGAAGGGCACGAGGTGATCGCAGATGTTTTGCAAGCACGCATCACAGTATTATTTCAAAACAACCTTACCCCGCCGTCAGACGCCCGGCCACCTGCATCAGTTTACTAGCCGTACCCTTTTCGATCACTGGAGCTTTAATATCGTAGCGGATGGTCACCCGCAGGGCCTTCAGCCCCGTCGCCCCCTGTAAATCATTCAGCTCCAACCACTCGATCTCCTCCTCAATGTAATTGATCGATTGCAAGTATTCCAGGTATTTGATGTACTCCTGGGCTTCTTTATTCTGGGAGTAAACAATGGCAATTTTCTTCGGCTGCGTCAGCCGCTCGGTCGTTCCTTTAATGTAGGCTTTGTCGATCCGCTTCTTGACAATTTCGTAGCGGATATTATAAGCTCCATCAACATCGAACTGCTTCTCGTCCATGCTAAACTTAATGGCCATTGGATTGCTGTGCACTAGAATCAGCGAGCAAATTTGTAAGGGCAGCTTAAGGTGATCCCGATAGCGATCAATAACATTTTCAACCTCACAGGTCGTCATCAATTGCCAAAGGCGCAGATTACGCAGAAAGACTGGATCAAAAGTCTTCTTCTTCACCAGCGATTGGCCGATGTACATATTGTATTCCACACCGTCCGTTTGGTACTTTTCGAAGTAGTGTGGAAACATCTCCTGAGCGATGTCCTGTTTCTTTTCGATAAATTCGGAGATTTTCTCATTGAGCAGAGTTACGCTTTGCTCAAAGTCCTTTCGTTTATCGTAGAGAACGCCCAGCTCAGGGTCTAGCTTATCGGTGTATGCCTTGACATGATTACGCAGCTCCATATTCATATTGGCCAAGTGATGGAAGACGGGGTCGACCTCCACTTTCAGAAAATCGAGCACATTAAGTTCATCTCCGGCATTGAGCCCATCTTTCATATTATTAATGTAGCGCGTGATGCGAAACTTCAGCTCATCGTAGATGGGAAGGCTGTTTTGGGCAATAGCCTTATTCAGCACGTCCTTCGCCAAACGGAGTTGAGCGATCAAGTCAGCCTGTATGGCTTTATTTCGCTCTGTGGAAGACCCCTTGATGTCGGACTGGCCGTAGAGGGGATAGACATCGACGAAAGAAATTTCTTCCATATCCTCTGCATCGTAAAGGTGCCGTTTTTGCAGCAGGTTGTCGGCTGCTTCGAAGAAACGCCAGGCCACGGAGGAGTGGATGGCCGTAAATTTTTCTTGGATAATGGCCTCCAACTGTGTTTCCCGCTCATCGATAGTGCGCTGCATGGCGATGGTGAACAATGGCCCTACATCACCCAAGGAGGCAGCAACGACGGAGTGTAGTGCACAAGGTCGGGGTGATCCCAGTTCGAGTACGCCAATAACTTTATCGTTATACTTCAGCGGATAGGCTAGGTAGCTGCGAATATTTTTCTTTAACAATACATCAACCAATGGATTCTCTCCTCTGAGGCTTTCGTCCACTTCGGGCATTGCCAAGCTGGTTTTTTCCAAAAAGAGGTGTTGAGAAGAATAATTACAGAAAACAGTATCACATTTTTTCTCATTATTTTCCCCTAGCACGATGCTGTTCCAAAAACTAAAGCCCATTGACTTGAGCAGGGAATTCTCGGAGTCGAAGGCGGCGAAGCCCAGTACGAGATCGGGAATGTTGAGCATCGAACACAGGTTCGTACGGATATTTTCGATGATTTCCGGAGAATGCAGGGCATTGCGTTCCAACAAATCCTGCTTCAGTGCCGACAAGGCTTCCTCGCCGGTGACATCAAACAAATTCATGATCATGAAGCCCTCAAAGCGGAAGCTATTGGGTGGAATGGTCGCCTTCCACAGTTCAATATCTCCAAAGTTGTCCAAAAGTTTGATAATCTGTTCTCGAGTGACATCTTTGAAGTGAGGCTCCTTGGTAAAGTTGATCAGCTCCCCATTGATCATGACTCTATAATGCTTCTTTAAGCCATTAGACTTGTCTTCTACATCGAAATAGTAGGTTTTACGGAAATCGATGTTCGCATTATAAGCCGCATTGAGAATAAAAATACATGCCCCGATGTAGGCTTGATCGATGTTCATTCCCCGCATGACGAAGGGATACTCTTCCTCGTCAGTGACGGCCATGATGTTGTGAAAGCGATCCGTTGGATTGAAGTACACGGGCATAAAGGGAATTGTACAGCTCTTGATTTCATTATTCGTCAGCATGGTGGGAAACAAGGGAGAGAGCAGCAAGCTGATTTCTTCCTCATATTTCCAAAGCAGCTGAATGTCCTCAAAAGGTTGGTGCAGTTCCTTGGCTGGTTTGAGCTTTTTGAGCACGGCCTTCGCCTGGGCAACCTCTCCGGGATTGCCTTCTTTGGCCAGAAGATTCCAATATTCAAACATCTTTTCGAAGCTGATGTGCGTGCTGAACGGCAGCTCCGTATTTTTATACACTTCTATTTCCTTGAATACTTTTATGCGTGACATAAGCTTCCTATTTACCTGTTTAGATGAAACGCTATCCTCCTGTTGTCTAACACAAACAAAGAAGAGCCGCTTTTGTTTGTCTATCTGCCCTTAGCGTACCAATCCGCCAATCAACCGGATGAGTTCAGTTTCTGTATTTTTTAGGTTGAAAATAGCATTAAGCCGCGACTGCGAGGCGTTGATGTAAGCCAGCTGTACGGTGCGATAGTCAAAGGAGTTGATCTGTCCGGCGCGGAAGCGCTCGCGCGAAATGTTGAGGTTCTGGCGAGCGTTGGTGATCAGATTTTCGGTGATGCCCAGCAATTTGCGCTGGTTATCGTAGGTATCTAGGGTCACCTTGAGCTGGCTAGACAACTGTTGCTTAAGTTCTTCGATGTTCAGCTTGGCGATGCTTTCCTGCAAGCGAGCATTTTGGATGTTTCGATTGCGGGTGCCGCCGTCGTAGAGGAGGATACTCGCTGTGAGATTGAGGTAAAAATTAGAGTTTCTGACCTGATTGCTGCCAAAGGATTCTCCAGTGAAGGGGTTACTCGCATTGAGTCGATTAACATTAAAAGATTGATTCAGTCCTGAATTCACACTCAAGGTTGGCTTTTTGAAGCTCTCTTGCAGACGGCTATCAATTTGAGCCAGTTTGAGGCTGAAATCCAGGTTTTTGAGCTGCTTGTTGCTGGCCAGCATCTTCTGTTGCAAGGTACGAAATTCGTAGTTCTCTGCCTCATGGGCTAGTGAATCGGTCAGTACATATTTTTTCGCTGGATTTCTTTCCCCCATTGCCAGGTTCAGGTTGCGCAATGCGGTATCAAAAGTATTCATCTGCACCAAAATACTGGTAGAGTCATTGAGCAGGGCATCTTTGCTTTGCAGAATTTCGTAGGCTCCGGCCTGTCCGTACTTTTGGCGAATTTCTTGGTATTCCACTCGGTCGATCGACAGGTCAAGTGCTTCTTGTAGTACGTCGAGTCTTTCTTTTTCGATCAGCGCCTGATAGTAGGCCAAGATGATGGATTGGATACCGCGCTCCACTTCGACGTCAATGCTGCTGTTGCTTTGGCGCTCCAGCTCTTCGAGCCTTTGCTTGTTGATTTTTACGCGATGGCCATCGAAGATGGTCCACAGCAGGTCAATATTGCCCGTCAGCCCGAAGTTGGTGGACGTGTAGGGATCACTGATGAAGCCTGCTGGGTTATCATCGTAGTTGAAAGCATTGCGAGAAAAAATATTGAAATTGATGTTAGGATACCGGCCTGCGGCCTCCCAACTGTTGTTGTTTTCGGCAACCTCCCGGTTCTTTTCGGCTATTTGTATTTGAAAATTGTTCCTCAAGCCTTTTTTGATAGCCTGAGCCAGAGTGAGGCGAGCCTGAGCATCGGCACCAGTGGCCAGCAGGCCCATCAAGGCCAGACAAACAACAATGTGTTTATACATGAGTAATCGGATTTTTTGAGTAAGAGGCATTAGGAAATTATGCAATAAGTTTAAATAGTACATTGATTATGCCAATGAATACGCTCGCTGACATTATTGCGGCAATCAGCCAGAGAAAGAAATAGTTTTTGCGATTTTCTACCGCAGGTTCTACGATTTCGTAGCTGGGCTTCTCGCCCTCCCAGAGGTAGAGCGAATAGACTTTGATGCGGTTGCTGATAATCAGCAAGACGGGCAGCAGGATCAGAATGATGCCGGTAACCACCAGCAAGCCGAAGGCAACGGAGATGGCCATTGGAATCAGAAACTGCGCCTGGAAGCTCTTCTCGAAAAGCAAGGGCCCCAGCCCGGCGAAGGTCGTTAGCGTCGTCAGCAGAATCGGCCGGAAGCGCGAAAGCCCCGCATCGCGGACCGCCTCCATATAAGGCTTGCCCTGCTTCATCTGATCGTTGAAGGCCGTTACAAAGACCAGCGCATCATTGACCAATACCCCCGCTAAAGCGATGACCCCTAGTATGGAAAAGAGACTGATCGGTGCCCCCATGATGTAATGCCCCCAGGCTACACCAATAAGACCGAAAGGAATCAGTGCCAGTACTACGATCGTCTGACTGACGGAGCGGAAGGTCAGGGCAATGGTAAAGAACATCAACAGCAGGATGATGGGCAGGACGGTTTGCAAGGACTCGCTCGACTTGGTCTGCTCGCGATTCTGCCCTTCGTAAAGGGCCTCTACGCTAGGATAATTTTGTAAGATAGCAGGAACAATATCACCTTGGATACTGGCGGTAATTGCACTTACGGAGACATCATCATTGGACACATCGGCGTCGATCTTCACCTCCCGCTTACCATCTAAGTGGCTGATAGAAATAATACCTCGCTCGATATTTAGCGTAGCAATTTCATCCAAAGGAAATTCCCGGCCGTCCGCGAAGCGGATGCGCATATCTTCCAGATCAGAAATATTGCGGCGATTGCTCAGGTCATAGCGCACCCAGACTTTCACCTCGTCGCGCCCGCGCTGCAAGCGTTGGATTTCACTCCCAAAGAAGCCCTGACGCACCTGACTGACCACCTCTTGGAGGTTAAGCCCCAGAAAAAGGCCTTTTTCTTTGAGGCTGATGTTGATCTCCCGCAGGCCCTCCTGGTTGTTATCCGCTACATCTTTAAGCTCAGTTAATGAGCTGAGCGCCTCCTTGACCTCGTCGGTAGCCTCGTTGAGTTCGCGGTAGTTATCACCGACTAACGATACCGAGACAGGGCGACCGAAGGGAGAGTCAGCTCCAAAGCTCAACTGCTCTGCATCGTAGATGTCACCTACTCGATCGCGGATCGCATTAGATACCTTACGGCTGCTGACCGTATCCCGGGTTTCTCCGTCCAATAAGGTGATGTTCAATGTTCCCTCGTAGCTGGAAGGACCGACAATCTTTTCTATTTTGAGGATGACATCTTCTGCACCGTCGAAATATTCTTTCTTAAATTCTTGATTGATTTCCCAGGCGGAAGCCTCAATATGATTCAGCCATCTTTCGGTAAACTGCTCTCGGGTGCCCGCAGGCATTTTCAGCGTAACGCTAATATTGTCCCGTTCGATGTTGGGGAAAAAGGTGGTCTGGATCAATTCTCCACTCAATGCACCAAAAGTGACAATCATAGCACCTACGATGACTGAGATGGTGAGAAATTTATTGTACATCGCAAAATTCAGCACCGGAGCATAAAGCTTATCCCTCATCCAAATCATGAAATTATCCAGGGCGACTGATACCGGATTGCGCTTGCGGTTAGGGCTGAGGGCTTTGGAATGAGCGACGTGAGCTGGAAGGATCAAGGCCCCTTCAACCAGCGAGAAAATGAGCGAGAAGATGACCACAGAGGCCATTTCTTCGAATAAGTCCCCCAGTCGGCCATCCAAAAAGTAGAAGGTAGAAAAAACGATTAGCGTTGTGAGAATGGCAGAGAATACCGCAGGGAGTACGCTCATTGTCCCCTCAATAGCGGCCTGCATGCGGGGCATCCCGTTCTCGAATTTTTGGTAAATATTTTCCCCAATCACAATCCCGTCGTCAACCAGAATACCAATAACCAGGATCATCCCGAACAGGGAGATGACATTGACGGTGATTCCCAACATCGACACACAGATGAACATCCCCGCAAAGGAGATGGGGATAGAAAGTGCTACCCAGAAGGCCAGCCGCCAATTGAGGAACATGGCCAACAGGATGAGAACAATGATAAATCCAATAATGCCGTTTTCGGTCAGTAGGCTAATCCGTTGTTTGAGTACAATCGAGCCGTCGCGGATAATGGTTGCTTTTATAATATCATTTTCGGCATTGAAAGCCGTGATGTAATTTTTTACGGTATCCGTGATGGTCAGCATGTCCTCTTCAAGGGTGTTCTGTATGGTTACGACTACGGAGGGTTCTCCGTTGATGAAACTGCGATTGGGGTTGTCGGCCCACTGGTCCCGTATATCGGCTACTTCGTGAAGGCGGACGACGCTGCCGTCTGCACTGGTTTTGAGGACAATGTCGCGCAGCTCATCAGCGTAGTACTTTTTGTTACGGGCCCGCACCAGCAGCTCCTCCTGCTTGCCCTTGACGGTTCCTCCAGTGATTTCCAAGTTGGCGACTCGTACCGCTTGGGTAGCTTGAGTAAAAGTAATTTTGTAAGCCTGTAGGTCCTGTTCTCTAAAGCTGATTTCGATCTCCTCGTCCGGAAAACCACTTAGCTCGACTTTAGAGATACCATCAACAGCAAGCAGGTCTTCTTCCGCCTTGCGACCAAATTTCTTCAAGGTTTTCAGGTCCACATTACCACTGAGCGCAAAGCTGATGGCAAAGCCCAGATTTTCGAGCTTGTAGATAACCGGAGGTTCAATATCTACGGGAAAGGAATTGATGCGGTCGACCGTATTCTTGACATCCTGCAAGATGATGTCTGTATCATAGCCTTTGGCAACTTCAACGGATACAGAGCCCAAATCTTCTGCTGATATGGAGGTGATGCGGTCGACACCCGTCAGCCCTCTCAGGTTTTCTTCAATCTTATTGACTACTCCCTCCTCGATTTCCTCCGGAGAAGCACCAAGGTAAGGGACGCGAATGGAAATCAGCTTGCTTTCTTCTTCCGGAAAGAAGGTCGATTTCATATTCATTAATCCTAAAATACCGATCAGAAACAGGCCGATCATCAGTAGATTACCCGCAATGGGGTTTTTGATGAAATAGTTGATAAAGCCCCGTAGGATGGAGGGGGACGTGTTGTCGGGTTGAGTCGTACTCATTATTGTTCGATTGTTGATCCACCACCACTGGTCAGTTGGGCAGCCGGACTGTTATCAGTTCTAATATTTACCTTCATGCCTTCATAGATACCGCTGTACTCTTCTTTGAGCAACTGGGTGCCATCGGGAACGCCCTGTATGACCGCTCGGTTGCCAGTGATGCGAATCACCTTCACCTCGCGCAGTTTTAAGGCTCCGTCTTGTACTTCGTAAACTGACTGCTGATCGACCAGCAGTTTGCGAGGGATTTCTACGGCTTGGTCGACCGTGCTGGTGTTGACCTTGCCGCGCAGGTACATGCCCTCGCGAAGGTTGGGGCCTGAGATGCCGATGAAGACGATGACATTTTGGGTGCTGGCATCGATCTGATCGCTGATTCTTTTGATCCGGCCCTTCCAATTGCCTTTAATATCATCTGAATAGACATTGACAATATTGCCGATTTTGATGTGCTTGAGGTCGGAGAGGCTGATGGTGGCTTCCAACTCGTACTGATTGGCATTCATCAACTCCCCGAGTTTCTGGCCGCTTCTCACCAGAGAGCCAGGATTAATACTGGCCTCGGTGATCACTCCGGAAAAGGGGGCGTAGATGGTGTATTTGGTAAGTCGGGTTTCTGCACTGCGGATATTGTAATAGAGGCTGTGTAGGTCTTTAGAGGCGATAAAATAGCGCTCCTGATCGTTTAGCGGTTCCGGGAGCGGCTGAATATTGGCCTTAACATCAAAATGGTCGATATAAGTCTTCCACTGCTCAAAGCTCTCTGGATAGTCGATCTTCAAATCGGGTAGCAAGCGAGTGATAGAATTGAGCAGACTGCTTTTTTGGGAGAGCAGAGAGAGGTGGGCCTCTTCATCATCAATACTCAAAAGCACATTGTCTTTGGTAAAGCGGCTTCCAACTTTGAAGGCTTTGGCATTATCTTTCAAAGTGCCCGAAACTTCGGCGAAGATGTCGATCTTGTTGAATGCCGAAAGACGACCTTGCACCTCCAGCTCAGTGCTGATGGCCTGGTTGGTCGTATTGATGACTTCTACTTCACGAAGTTGTTGTTGCTCCGCAGCCTTTCTTTTCGGGGGTTGTTTTTGACTGCTGAGGTAACGGAAAAAGAAGACCGCTCCCACCAGTACCAGCAAGGCAGCGACGATGGATAATTGGCGAACTATTTTACTCATTTTATAAGGATTTTAGGTATAGGCAATGTTAATTTTGTATCAATTTGGTTGTGAGTGCAACTATTTACTAAAGTTGTGGTAGATTTTTTTCAGGACTTCCATACACGTCTTAATGTCTTTTTCTGGAATGCCGGCAGTGGCATCTTCAATAGTCTGGCGAGCTAGTGGTCCGAGTTGATCTCTCATGGCTTTTCCTTTGTGAGTGAGGTAAACCCTTTTATTCCGCTTGTCCTGCTCGTCTTGTATCCGAACGACGATATTCATCCTCTCTAGTAGGTTTACAGCTCTGGTAATCGTTCCTTTATCTTTGAATATCCTACAGACCAATTCTCTTTGGTACAGACCGTCATGGCCGTAGAGGGTCGCCAGAATCTCCCAGTGTTCTATGGGCATGTCGAGGTCGTGGGCGGTGAAGTGCTGCCGCAGCCTTTGGCCCATCGTCCGGCTGGCGCGTTTGAGCTGATAGCCCAGAGATTCTTCAGGATTGAAGGAGTGTTGATCCATTTTACAATTGGTTGTACGTGCAACTAACGCTGAACAAGATAGATTGTTTTTGGATTACTTTATTTTTTGGTGAAGAAATAGAAATCGGGAAGTGGTTAGCGCCAAAAATGGAGCGTTCAGCGGCAGATTTTTCTGTTTAAAGGGGCCTTAGCACAGTCGAAAAGGGATTTAATATTGGTTCAACATATTATTGATCATTATATTTGCGTTGTTAGCAGGTGCAAAAACCGGAAAGTGCTCGAAGGAAAGCCTTCATTAGGGCATCAAATTTTGAGCATGATAATTGTTTTTAATATGGAGAGGAATTCCTGACCTGCTTGAACTGACCAGGAATTTGTCATAAAACTTAAATCTAATACTATATGAAGACCTTACTCCAGCTATTGCTTGTAGCCTGTCTGGGTGTCGCATTCACTCCTTCTGCCACTAGCGCCCCTCCTGCGGAGCAGAACATTTACATGATCCATATCGGGGCCTTTGTTAAGACCCAAATTTCAGATTTCAATAATATTCGCCCACTAGGCTTTATTTATGTCAAGCAGTTTGATGATCGACTGCTGCGGGTTTACATGGGAGACTATTCTACTGAGGCGGCGGCCAATGAGGCGCTTGCAGCAGTAAAAGCTAAGGGGTACCCCGATGCTTATGTTACTCGTCGCAACCTTTCTGAGGGCAAAGAAGTCGCCGTCATTCAAATCGGCTTGGCACAAGTTGGAGAGCGTATCGAATGGAATGATTATGCCAAGGCCGGGCCAATTATGGTACAACCTATCGATGGCCGTCAGCTCAAGATTGTGGTAGGTACCTATCCTTCTGTTGATTATGCCAAGGGCCGTATCGGCTCTATCCGCAAAGCAGGATTTTCGGATGCTTTTGTTCGTCCGGTTAATAGTGCTTTGCTGCATCGTATCACTACCTTCGAAGCTGCAGGCTTACTGGATAATGCTGCTGGGCTGGCTTCGGAGCGCGCGACTAAGCCTAATGTCGGTACTGGCCGAAATTCGGATGAGATTCCCGTGAGAAGCACCAAGAAGGAAGAAAATTCACCGGCTCCTGATGACAGTGCTATTCCGGACAGCTACGACGATCAGCTGACCGTTAAGTCGCCGCAGGCTCAACAGATTGCTCTGCCGGTGATCAGAAAGAATGTCAAGCGAAATTCTGTGATTGAATTGCAGCGTATCCTCAAAGATAGTAAGGCCTATCGCGGCAGCCTCGATGGCCTCTACGGCCCCGGCACCGGGCAGGGCTACGAAACAGCGGTTAGAGGCAACCGAGAAATTCAAAAGTACCTTATCCTCAACCGCTATACCGATGAGATGACCAGCAAGGGCAACGAGAATATCTTGCAGCACTATATCAATACTTTGATCGAAGATACTCCCACCGCCCTCCGGGGCCTAGAAACCACCGATAGCCCAACAGCCAATGCCTACCGCGCCTACATCCTCTTCCGCCAGCAAGGCAGTCAGACCGAAATTGATAACCTGATGAATAGTGCCATTAAGGATGCGTTTAATAGTCCAAAGACCAAGCAAAGGCCTCCATTCGACTATCGCGCCGCCTACACCTACAAAGACATCGGGCAGCTCATTCTCCACCTCCGCTTTATCCAAACTGCCTACGGCAACGACATTGCTTTCCCCTGCTGGCTCTTCCAGCTGCACCCCAAAGAAAGTACTGTCGCCTTCTCTAGCGGAACGCGCAGCGACTACCGCATCCAGGATTGTGGTAGTATGATGGACTGGGAGGAACTGCAATTGTTGGAGATCGCTGCGGAGGAGCTCAACCCTACTGGGGCAGTCAACGGCCGCGATGTCGCCCAGTACGCTTCCAAGCGAGCAGAACTGCTCTTGCTACCTCGCACCCCAGACTTCACCCAGCAAAAAGAAGCCGAGGAATGGCACCAAAGTCTGATGACGGGCCTGGATGCCTGGGAGAAAACCGACCCCTTGCACTCCAAGCTGCTCTACCCCCTACGGGTATCGTACTACCAGTCGATGGTGAGATTGGAAGACTATTATATGGACAAGGGGATGAAGCCGAAGGCCGCGCGCGGCTTGGCCATCTGCATGCTGCAGACCATCGTTGGTCCACATTTGCAGACCTATCTTAAATAGTCATAAGCCATTAGAACCAATAAATAGGGCTAATTCGGATGCACCGAATTAGCCCTATTTGTTTTACAGCGTAAGGAGTACTTACTTCACCCCCAGATTGAATTGCAAGCGCGTCTCGATGAACTCCGGCGGAATCTCTCGCAGCAATAGGCGAACGCGGATGTTGAATACACCATCATCCATAAAGTCTTTGACATCTTCCAGAGAGGCCAAATAATCTAGCCGGTTGCCGGTATTGAAGGGGACTTCTTCTCGATAAAATACTTCTCTCCAAACCCGAACTGGATCGTTGGCATCAAAGACTTCGATGCTGGTCTCTCGTATAAAATCATAAGAAGAATTGGCAAAAATCGTGTTGATGCTGGCACTGCGCGGCTTGATGGACTCTACCTCCTCCCAGGGTAATCCATTGAAGACCAGGAGCGAGTCCAGGCGAGTCGCAATCATCGTCGTCTCAAAAATATGGGTTTCAAAGGGATTGAGGCCAGCAGGAATGGTGAACTGGATTTCATAAGGCACTTCAAACAAAAAGACCTCGTCTTTTCCACAGTTAGACAGAAAGAGCGCAGGCAGCAGCAGGAGTAATAACTTTTTTAACATAAGCCGGTATTTTATGGCGGTTTTTTACGGGGCGATCTGCGAAGAGCAAAGCCCTATTTAGTATAACGCAGGATTTCTGCAAAAATATTCTTTTGTTTTTAATTAATCGCTATATTTAATTTTCATGCTGCCTTTGGCAGTGGTTGGGCGGCCTAGGGCCGGCCTGGTAGACGGTTGACGGTAGACGGCCATACGTATTTATCTCTACTACGTATCATACGCAACACCACGTCCACCGTCCACCGTCAACCCCCAGTGCCAAAGGCACTTAACCGTCAACCTAAAGCGCCAAAGGCGCAAAAAACCAACCTATGGGCGAACAGAAAGTATCCCTTCTTAAAGACCAAGCTGACATGCACCGCTTTGTGCGGCACCTTCTGAATGACATCCGAGCTATGGAGTATATGCTGGATAACGACTGGTACGAAAGCGGCATTACTCGAATTGGCGCAGAACAGGAAATGTGCCTGGTGGACAGCAAGACCTTCAAGCCAGCCACCAATGCGATGGAGGCGCTGGATAAAATGAAAAAGTACAAATGGGTGGAGACCGAGCTGGCTCGCTTCAACCTGGAAACGAATATGATGCCTCGCGAGCTGAAGGGCAAATGCTTCAGCTTGATGGAAAAAGAAAACCTGGATAACCTTAGTAAGATTCGGGCGGTTTTGCAAAAGATGGACACGGAGCTGATCTTAACTGGGATTCTACCTACTCTGCGCAAGCCCGATCTTAGTATGGCTAACCTGACCCCTAAGCCTCGCTACTTCGCGCTGATGGAATCTATTGATAAGCAGTTGATCGGCTCTTCTTATGAGCTGCGATTACTGGGTATTGATGAACTGCTGGTGAAGCATGACTCTCCCATGATGGAGGCTTGCAATACCAGCTTTCAAGTACACCTACAGGTATCCCCCGATAATTTTACTAAGATGTACAATATTGCGCAGACGCTGGCCGCGCCAGTAATGGCCATTGCGGCCAATTCGCCGATTGTCTTCGGCCGTCGCCTCTGGCACGAATCGCGGATAGCGCTCTTCCAGCAGGCACTCGACACCCGTACTTCGCACGATCATATGCGCGAGCGCAGCCCCAGGGTCAACTTCGGTAGCGACTGGCTACGCGGCTCTATTTTGGACATTTACCGCGAAGACATCGCCCGCTTTCGTGTGTTGATCAGTGGGGATGTGGAGGAGGATGCCATAGCGATGATCAACAAAAAGAAGGTGCCCAAGCTCCGCGCTTTGCAGGTGCACAACTCGACGGTATACCGCTGGAATCGTCCCTGCTTTGGGATCAGCGATAATGGCAAGCCGCATTTGCGTATAGAAAATCGGGTCTTGGGTGCCGGACCCACTGTTAGAGATGAGATTGCCAATGCCGCCTTTTGGCTCGGCGCGATGATGGGCATGGCCAAGCAAGTGGATGACATCACTCAGCACATTTCGTACGCGGATGTGAGGGATAATTTCGGTAAAGCGGCTCGCTACGGTATTGACTCTAAATTCACCTGGTTTAAGGACTCCAAATATGCAGCTACAGATTTGGTGCTCAATGAATTGCTACCGCTGGCTCGGCAGGGATTGAAAGATGCCAAGGTCGATAAGAAAGATATTGATCGCTACCTTAGCGTTATTGAGGCCCGCGCTTCTAACCATACCAACGGTGCCCGCTGGCAACTCCGCGCCTTTACTAAGCTCATCGAAGAGACGACCAACGATGAGGCCCTGACCTGCCTAACTGCTTCTATTATTAAAAATCAACAAACCGAACAGCCCGTGCATACCTGGAAACTCCCCGAACTGGGCGACCTCGAAGATTATCGCCCGGCCAAGCTCAAGGTCGAAGAGTTTATGACCACCGATATTTTTACCGTCCAAAAAGACGACATTATCGAACTGGTAGCCGAGATGATGGACTGGCGAGGGATCAATTATGCGCCTGTCGAAGATACGAAGGGTAAGCTGGTCGGCCTGGTCACCTCTCGTAATTTGCTCCGGCATTTCATTAAAGGCAATCAACTCAACGGAGAGCCCTCAACAGTTAAGGACATTATGGTAACTGACCCCATAACCATCGGGCCGGAGGCGACCATTATGGAAGCAATGGAGCTGATGCGCGATAAAAAGATCGGCAGCTTACCAGTGATCATGGGGACGGAGTTGGTAGGGATCATTACTTCCAACGACTTCCTTCGGATTACCAGTAGTCTGATGGCCCGTTTGAAGTCTTAAATGTAATCGGAGGGATGATCGCCTTATTGCTGGGGCCGCCACAATTCTTTGTACGCTTTTGACGGCGTTATCTCGGCCTACATCGGCAATTGGGGAGTGGGTATTGAGTCGTCGGGTGAACGTCGCCCAATACGTGTGATCCGGGCCTTTCCGTTGAATTCCGTATCTTCCCATCCAATGATTGATCCTTTAATGCTTTGATTATGCGATTTAGTTACAGATGTCCCAAATGTGATTCCCCGGATGTGGTAGAAGTCATTGGCCACAATATCAATCAGATGCAGAAAATTGCGTTGAACAAGTGGTCGATGAAGCAAGCAGTACTGGATCGCTACATCTGCACGAGTTGCGGCTACACGGAAGAGTATGTACAACTGACCGATAGCTTTAAGCGCTGGGCGCGTCAGGAATTGGATAAACAGGATAGAAAATACGATGACTATGTATAGGTCTACTGAGGCCATCCATTCGATTCCGTTTCTATACCCCTTATCTCTGTAAAGCCCTCACGAATTTTATTTAAACGTAGAAATCCACTTTTGTGATGAAGAAAATAAATCTCCTTTTAATCGCCCTGATCAGCTGGAATTATGCCAGCAGCCAAATTACTGACCCTAAAGCCACTGAAGTTTGGGACCCCGAACCTCGCGTCATTGACCCTGGCGATCATCAGCGTCCGCCCTCTGATGCCATTGTGTTATTTGATGGGACTAACCTGGACCAGTGGATGGCGGATGACAGTACGGCGGCGAAGTGGACCATTGAGGATGGCCATATGACGGTGAAGCCTGGGGGCGGCGGAGTTACGACGAAGGAAAGCTTTGGCGATATTCAGTTGCACATTGAGTGGCGGAGCCCGGAAGTGGTGTTGAAGGAAGGGCAACTGCGCGGCAATAGCGGCGTTTTTCTCCAATCTCGCTACGAAGTGCAGGTGCTAGATAGTTATAACAACCGCACTTATGCTAATGGGCAGGCCGGCTCGGTTTATAAACAATACATTCCGCTGGTCAATGCTAGCCGTAAGCCCGGTGAATGGGAGACTTATGACATTATCTTTAAAGCCCCTCGCTTTAATGAAGATGGCATCCGCGTTGCCGCAGGCCGCCTGACGGTTTTGCACAATGGTATCTTGATTCAGAATAATGTAGAAATTCAAGGTACGACAGAATATATTGGTCTGCCTAAGAATAAGGCGCACGGCAATGCTCCGATCTACTTGCAAGATCACGGTGATCTGGTGAGCTATCGCAACATCTGGGTGCGCAAGTTGTAAGCCGTTGCTTATTTCCTACCCCTTTGCCATAAAATTAGCTGTTGGGTATTGTAGGTCTCTCATCGATTGCCTATTTTTAAGAACATATTCTTTTAAGTCGATATATTTCCTGCAAACTTTCAATCTTCTAAATTATGGCAACCTTTCAAATCCATGTTAATGGACAACTACGACAGGTCGAAGCCGATCCTGATACTCCAACCCTGTGGGTACTGCGCGATCAGCTCAATCTGGTAGGTACCAAGTACGGCTGTGGAATTGCACAGTGTGGTGCCTGCACTATTCATCTCGAAGGAACAGCGATGCGTTCCTGTTCTCTCCCCATTTCCGTCATTGGCGACAGTAAAATCACGACCATCGAAGGGCTTTCTGAGACGGCCAGCCACCCTCTGCAGCAAGCTTGGCGCGAGCATGATGTCCCTCAATGTGGCTACTGCCAGGCTGGGCAAATTATGAATGCAGCGGCCCTACTCAGCGAAAACCCCAGTCCCAGCGATGTCGAAATCGATGCAGCTATGCGAGGTAATCTCTGCCGTTGTGGAACCTACAACCGCATTAAAGCGGCCATTAAAACTGCTTCTCAACTCAGCTAAAATCCTTTATCATGACTAAAATAAGAACGCAACATAATCGCAGGTCTTTTCTGAAAATATCTGCGGCTGCCGGTGGCGGCTTGGTACTAGGATTCAGCTGGATGGTTTCCTGTACACCCGCCGAGAAAGAAATCAAACGAGTAATTCCTTCCGAATGGTTTGACGTCAATGCTTTTTTAAAAGTTGCAGCCAATGGGATGGTTACCATCATGTCACCCAACCCGGAAATCGGACAGAATGTGAAGACCTCTATGCCGATGGTCGTCGCCGAAGAATTGGATGTAGACTGGAAAGACGTCATCGTCAAGCAGGCCCCTTTAAATACCCAATTGTTTACCCGTCAGGTGGCCGGTGGCAGTCAATCGATTCGCAAAGGCTGGCAAGGTCTCCGTATGGCTGGCGCTACCGCCAAGCAAATGCTGATCAATGCGGCGGCCAAGCAATGGCAGGTCGATCCCAGTACCTGCAAAGCCGCCAAGGGCCTCATTACGAACACCAATGGCGATGAGCTGAGCTATGGCGCGGTCGCCGCTACTGCCGCCGAAATGGAGGCCCCCGCTGAGGTGACCCTCAAAGATCCCAAAGACTTTACCCTCATCGGAACGGATATTCGAAATGTAGACATCGAACCAATCATCACGGGCCAACCGCTCTTTGGGCTGGATTTTCGACGTAAGAGCATGGCCTATGCCTGCGTATTGCGTCCCCCCGCCTTCGGCGAAGAGCTGGTGGATTTTGACGATACGGCCGCAAAAGCTGTTACAGGCGTTCAGCAAGTGCTGCGATTCGACAACAAGATCGCTGTATTGGCCAACTCCACCTGGGCTGCCATGAAAGGTAAAAACGCTTTGAAAGCCAATTGGAAGGCCAGTGGAAAGCTGGAAAATACGGCCGATCACGACAAGGAGCTGACTCAGCTACTCAGTACACCGATGAAGGAGCCGTTGCGCAAAGACGGTAATGTCAAGAAAGCGTTCGCCGAGGCCGACAAGGTGATCACGAAGGTGTACGAAGCGCCGTTTTTGCCGCACAACTGCCTAGAGCCCATGAATTTCTTCGCCAATGTGACCGATGAGGTGATAGAACTGGTAGGCCCCATTCAAACGCCAGAGTGGACACGCGGACGTATCGCCAAACTCCTGGAGCGCCCCGAGGACCAAATTAGCATTCAGATGACCCGTATGGGCGGTGGTTTTGGTCGTCGACTCTACGGTGATTTTGTGCTCGAAGCGGCCGAAATTTCTAGCCTGGCTAAGCAACCCGTACAAGTCGTCTTCTCCCGCGAGGATGATATGACCGCAGGAACCTACCGCCCCGCTTCGAAATACCAATTCCGAGCAGCGGTCAAGGACGGCAAGATGATCGGCTACCACCTCACCGGCGCAGGGATCAACATGCGTAACGCCACTAGAGAAAATAACTTTCCCGCTGGGGCAGTCCCCAACTATCTCATAGAGTCGCATAATCTGGAAAGCAATATCACCACTGGCGCCTGGCGCGCTCCCATCACCAACTTTCTGGCCTTTGCCGAGCAGAGCTTCTTTGATGAAGTGGCCGCTGAGATCGAAGTTGACCCGGTACAATTTCGACTTGATTTGTTCGATCAGGCCAAGAGCAATCCGGTAGGAGAGGTTGATTATGATATTGATAAATTCAAAGGTGTAATTCAACTGGCGGCGGAGAAATCTGGCTGGGGCAGGCCCCGTCCTGGCGTTTATCTAGGCTTCAGTGCCTATTATTCTCACAACACTTACGTCGCCGAAGTCGCCGAAGTCATCATGGAGCAAGGATCGCCGACCATCAAAAAGATGATTTGTGCAGTGGATTGCGGTATTGTCGTCAATCCCATCGCGGCCATCAATCAGGTGGAAGGCGGAATCGTTGATGGCATCGGCCACGCGATGTACGGTGATTTTGCTTTTGAGAAGGGGCGACCGCAGCGCAGCAATTTTGATCGCTATCGCCTGATTCGGATGCCGGAGGCGCCGAAGGTGGACGTTCACTTCGTTAAAAGCTACAACGATCCTACGGGGCTTGGTGAGCCTACTTTGCCGCCTGCCGGTGGAGCCTTAGCCAACGCCTGGGCCGCCGCCTCGGGTCAGCGCCTGTACCGCCAGCCTTTCGCCACACAGAAACAAATGCTGGGTTAGCCTCTGGTTTGCCCCGCTCCTTTTACAACCCACTTGTAACTGCACAGCTCGCGCAAAGCCATCGGCCCGCGGGCGTGTAGTTTCTGGGTGCTAATACCAATCTCTGCTCCCAAACCAAACTGCCCACCGTCGGTGAAGGCTGTAGAGGCATTAGCGTAAACCACCGCTGCATCAACATGGTGTAAGAACTGATCGATGTGTTGCTGATCTTCGGCAATGATCGCCTCGCTGTGCCGCGAGCTGTACTGCGCAATATGCTGGAGGGCCTCGTCTATACTATCGACAACTTTTACAGAGAGTTTCATCGACAAAAATTCGGTGCCAAAGCTCTCGGGCTGCGCCACCTTAAGTAGGTCGGCCGGATAATGCCCTTCGAGAACCGGGTAGGCCCGTTCATCCGCAAAAACCTGGCATCGATGCTCCTGTCCCAGCTCATCGAGGAGTCCCGGTAGCTCAGTCAGCCGCTCGCTGTGTATGACCAGGGTATCCAATGCATTGCATACGCTAACACGCCGTGCCTTGGCATTCGTAATAATCTGGCGGCCCTTATCGGCGTCGGCCGATTGGTCGAAGTAAGTATGCACGATTCCCGCTCCTGTCTCAATCACAGGCACCCGTGCATTCTCCCGAACAAACTGGATTAAGCCCTGCCCTCCTCTCGGAATGATGATGTCAATGAATTGATCGGCGTTGAGAATAGGCGGCAGCGCCTCCCGCTCGCTGGGGGCGAGATAAACAATATCTTCCAAGCCTTCGGCCGCCAGCACTTCTTTAATCAAGCCAGTAATGGCGAGGTTAGAATAGTGGGCATCCCGGCTGCCCTTCAGTACGCTGGCATTGCCGGATTTGAGGCAAAGCGCAAAGACATCGAAGGTGACGTTGGGGCGCGACTCGTAAATGATCCCGATCACACCCAGGGGAACACTGACCCGCGATAGCTGTAGGCCATTGGGCAGCTCCCGCGATTCGAGCACTTGGTGAAGCGGAGAGGGGAGGCTGGCCACCTTACGCAGGTCCGCTGCGATGTCCGCCAGTCGCTCGGGAGTGAGCATTAGGCGATCGTATTTTGGATTGGCAGGGTCCATACGATCCAAGTCCTTTTGATTCTCGGCTAGAATATGGGCTTGTTTAGCCAGGCTGAGGTCGGCTAGCCGATTGAGGATGTTGGCGATCTGCTCTTCGCTCAGCGCGACCAGTTTTCGGCTGGCTTGTTGGACTTTTTGGAGGGCTATTGCTAATGTTTTTTCGTCGATATTCATTTTGTACTTTTTTGGTCAATCTATTTTAGGATAATGTATAGGGCAATACCAATAGGGCAGGGTTTGGGGCTTTGAGGGTGGGCCCGCCCTCATCCACCTCCGCCGGTTCAGCTCTTGGTCTACAGATACAATCTGTCCATTCATTCTGCGCAACTTGAACCGCAAAAGTGTCAGTGTCATCATTCATTGGTACCTGTAAACGACGAACAATCGACACATAGACGGC
>JBCDGZ010000026.1:0-61353 GCA_038750655.1 Bacteroidota bacterium
CCGCTGCCATGACATTTTTTATGGAGAATGTTATGTATTAAGAGTCAGCGTTATGCTATCTTGTATCGTTATCAGTTCAGAAACTCCCCGACATATCCAATTTAGAATTAATTTAATGAGACCTTTTTATAGGCAAAAATTAACCTAGTTATATATTTTTATACTAGTATTGTTGTACGGATTAGGCAATAATTAACTTTAAGGATTAGTAATTTTTACATTTAATATTTTCATAAAATTCGGATTAGTATGAAAAAACTCTCACTTGTTTTGATGATGTTCCTATGTGCCGTAGGTTCTATCATCGCCCAACGGTCTATTGAGGGTACCGTAGTTGACGACGGAAATGAGCCGCTTATCGGTGCTACCGTTGTTGTAGAAGGTACTGCAGTAGGAACCGTTACTGATTTTGATGGAAAATACAAAATCGACCTCCCTGATGGTGCGACCACTCTTGTATTTTCTTACACTGGTTACAAGACGAGCCGCCAAGAAGTCGGTACTTCCAACGTTGTTGACATGACGATGACCTTCGATGCCATCGGCCTCGAAGATGTGGTGGTAACTGGCTATGCTCCCCAGCGTCGTAAAGACATTACGGGCTCTGTTGCTTCTGTTTCTGCTGATGACATCGCCGATGTCCCCGGTGTTGGCGTTCAAACCGCCCTCCGTGGTCGTGCTGCCGGTGTCACCGTTATTCAGAACTCTGGTGCTCCGGGTAGTGGTATCGACGTACGTGTACGAGGGAGTACGTCTATCTCAGCCAGTAACCGTCCACTCTACGTTATCGATGGGGTACCGGTGATCGACAGAGATTTTGCTCAGCAGGGTGTTGGTAACCAAGGTGCCAACTCGCTGGCTGACCTCAACCCTAATGACATCGAGTCTATCGAAGTGTTGAAGGATGCTTCTTCTGCTGCTATCTATGGTTCTCGTGCAGCCAATGGTGTTGTTTTGATCAATACCAAGAAAGGTAAGGCGGGTAGGACCAGAGTGACACTGGATGCTTCGTATGGTGTTCAGGAGGTGCTCAAGAAGGTAGAGACCCTTGATGCCGAAGGCTATCGCGAATACCTGACCGAAATCTTCGGAAGCCCGGATGCAGGGGCCGGAGGCTTGGGAGGCACCAGCGATTGGCAAGATGAGATTTTCAGAACCAGCAACATTCAGGATTATAACCTGGGTATCAGCGGTGGTGATGAAAAAACTCGTTTCTACGCTTCTCTTTCTTTCAACCAGAACGAAGGGATCATCCAGCGTTCTCAGTTTGATCGCTACAGTGCTCGCTTGAACCTGGACCACGTCGCTAGCGATAAGCTGACTATCGGTATGAACTTGGGCTACACCAATTCTACCAACCAGCGTATCCAAAACGATAACAACATTTTTGGTGCACTATCTACTGCCATCCTCTTGCCTCCAACCGTGCCAATTTTCAACGAAGATGGTAGCTACGGTTCTGCATTTGGTTTGGAAAATCCAGTGGCTGCCGTCAATGAGTACGACAACCAAGTACAGACCAACCGCATTATCGGTAATGCCTTTGCTCGTTACGAATTGATCGATGGATTATCGCTCAAAGCTTCTATCGGTATTGATGCCTTATCGCTGCGCGAGGACATCTTCGAAAGTTCTCTGCTGCAATCTTCCGCTAGAGGTACTGCTATTCTGGGTACAGTAACCAATCTTCGTTGGGTAAACGAATATGTACTGACCTACCAAAAGCGCTTTGGCCAGAGTAGTCTGACTGCTTTAGGTGGGGTGAGCTTCCAGGAAGATCAACTAGAAGAAGCCTTTAGCGAAGTCAATGACTTCCCTTCTAACGACTTTACTGCACTGAGTGCTGGTGCCAATATCACCACCGTATCAGGAAGTTTTACTGGTGATGCCATCCAGTCTTACTTTGCTAATGTCAATTACACTTTTGCCGATAAGTACATCGTGACGGCTACCTTCCGTGCGGATGGTTCTTCAAGATTCGTCAACGATAAATTCGGTTACTTCCCCGGTATCTCTGGTGCCTGGAGACTGTCTTCTGAGGATTTTATGGCCAATGGCTTTTTCGATGACTTGAAACTGCGCGTGGGCTGGGGCCAAACGGGTAACAACGACATCGGTAACTTTACTTCTCGTCAGCTCTCTGAGGCCGGTACCAACTACCTCGATCAGCCTGGCTTTGTCACCCTACAGTTGGGTAACCCTGATTTGAAGTGGGAAACCACTACACAGACCAACATCGGTATTGACTTCGCTATGTTGAACTCAAGACTGGCGGGTAGCCTTGATGTCTACATCAAGAACACTGATGACCTGCTGCTGAATCGTCCAATTCCAACTACTTCTGGTTTCATCACTGTCCCTACTAACGTTGGAGAGGTGGAGAACAGAGGTGTTGAATTGAGCCTGACTTCTATCAACTTTGTCGGTGATTTCAGCTGGTCGACAACTTTCAACTTTGCTTACAACGACAACGAGGTGAAGAAACTGTTCAACGGTCAGCCCATCGACGTTGGGTTTGCTACACGGATCGCCGAAGGCCAGCCGCTGGGTAGCTTCTTCGGACACCAGACCGATGGCATTTTCCAAAACCAAACAGAAGTAGAAGCCCATGCTACACAGACCAACGGGACTTCTCCTGGTGATTTCCGCTTTGCGGACATCGGTGGTGGCGCTGGCCCTGACGGTATCGTAGGAACGGCAGATGACCTGCCTGCTGATGGTGTGATCAACGATGATGACCGTACCTTTATCGGCTCTGCAATTCCTGACTTCACGGGTGGTTTGATCAACAACTTTTCTTACAAAGGTATCGAGTTGAACCTCTTTGTACAGTACTCTCTGGGTAACGAGATCTACAACAACAACTTGGCTTTCGCCGAAGGGATGAACAGTGTTTTCAACCCAACCGTAAGAGCTTTTGAAAATGCATGGAGAGAAGAAGGAGACGGCAACCAATTCCCACGAGTAGCTAATGGTGATCCCAACAACAATCGCCGGGAATCGGATCGTTTCGTAGAAGATGGTTCTTTCATTCGCTTGAAGACCGCTACCCTTTCTTACACATTACCTAATAGCATTCTGGGCGATTCTGGCCTGAGTAAGGTGAGAATTTATGTATCTGGTACTAACTTGGTGACCATCACCGATTACTCTTGGTTTGATCCTGAAGTCAATACTTTCGATGGTAGCAACACTGCCCTGGGTACAGACTTTTTGACCTTTCCACAGGCTCGTTCAGTCGTTTTTGGTGTAAACCTCGGTTTCTAATCAGTTAATCCTTTATAAAAAAAATAACATGAAGAAATTATTTTCATTCCTCATGCTCATCGGGCTGATTTTCAGTTTTCAGTCTTGTGCTGACCTGGAAGGATTAGATCCTGATGATTCTATACCCTCAGATGGCGCGATCAATAACTTTGCCTCTGCGGCCTCTATTACTAACGGTGTTTACGATGAAATGCAAGACCCCACCTTAGTCTTTGACGGTTGGTTAGCCTTGTCGCAGTACTTTAGTGATGAGTGCGTATTTACAGGCACTTTCCCAACTCGTCTAGAGTTTGGTAACTATAACGTATTTCCTGCCAACACAACGATGGCTGCGGTATTCTCTGATCTTTACGATGTGATCAATATTGCCAATACCGTAATTGTTGATGTCGCGGCCATTGAAGATCCTAGTTTGACCGCTGCTGCTGCCAATAACTTTGTTGCGCAAGCTCGTTTCGTTCGTGCGATGACCTATCTGCACTTGACGACGATGTGGGGTGATGTACCGCTGGTACTGACACCTACCCGCGCAGATCAGATCGGTGAGCTAGAAATAGGCACTGACCCACAATCTGCCGTCTACACTCAGATCATCGAAGACCTCGAATTCGCCGAGACCAACCTGACTTCTTCTGGTCCTAGTAGAGCCAATGCTCAGGCGGCTACTGCCCTCCTGGCTCGGACTTACCTCTACCAAGGGAACTACCCCGATGCCTTGACCAAGGCGGAGCAGGCCCTGGGGGATGGCTTTGATTTGACGGCTTTTGCCTATCTGAAAGATGAGATTTTCTCTCTGAACTTTACCTCTATTGATGGTAACTCGCTGCCCTTCTTCTACGGACCGGCAGAACTTGGAGGACGCCACTCTATCGAGCCTTCTTTGAAGCTGATCAATGCTTACGAGGTGGATGACCTGCGTAGAGATTTGTCTATTGATACCTCCTCGGCTAGCGTTCCCTACGGAGTCAAGTATCCAAGCTTTGCTCAAGGCCCTGCGGGTGCATCGACCGATCCGATCTTCTTCATCCGCCACGCCGAGATGTGCCTGATCGTCGCCGAAGCCGCTGCCGAAGCTAGCGACTTTACCAAGGCCAATACCTTCTTCAATATGGTACGTACCAGAGCAGGCCTCGATCCGCTGACCCTGGACGGCAGCAACTACGTTGACCTGATCCTGCAAGAGCGTTTCGTCGAGCTGGCTATGGAAGGAGCACACCGCCTTAATGATCTGCGCCGCCGCGGCCGCGCCGAGTCTGAACTAGGCTCTGAGGGCTACGATGCCTGCGATGATGTATGGCCGATTCCTCAGCGAGAACTAGATCGTAACACAATTATTCAACAAAATGACTGTTGCAACTGTTAATAGTCCAGTTGAAAGATGATAATTCGAAAAGTGGTGCCCAAAATTGGGGTGCCACTTTTTTTATTTAGGCTTGTAGGTATAGTTTATCGTATAGTTATAGGACGATTGGGCAGGCTTTTTTTCGGTGGCTTCTGAGGTGGTTTTGGGCTTAAATTGATAAGTCGGGCCAGGCTGCACTGGAGGAAGCCGAAAGTGGATTTGAATGTTTTTGTGGAATTTGACTTTTACCCCCCGGACCTTCGGCACCTTAAACTCCAAGAGCCGGGCCAGCCGCAGCGCCTCCTCATCACAACCGTAGCCCAAACCAGCGACCACCTTAGCATCAATAACTTTCCCCTTATAATTAATGGTATAATTGACCATCACGGTGCCCTCCACGCGGGCTTGCAGGGCCTCGGCAGGATACTGCAAATGTTGGCTGATGAAGGCCCGCAGAGCAGTGATTCCCCCTTCGTAATAAGGCTTTCCAATGAAGTGTTTGTCCTTTTTTTCTTGCTTCATAATTGCGCAATAGGGCTCAAAATGAGGTTTTTTAATAAAAAATCATCCCTGTGGAACTCTGCTACTTAAACTGGGGTTGTACACAACATCACTAAACACCTCGACCAATGTTAAACAACGACCCAACTCCTCAAATCGCATACCTGTTGTACCTGCGATAGCAACAATTGTTGCTCAACTAATCCTTTTTCTCCTTATCGCTTTTTTCATCTGGCTTGCGGGCAAGCCCTTATCTTCTTATTATGGAAAACGTTTTACGGCTATACGATGTGCTGGGTCGTTGGAAAAAATATTACCTCCTGGCGGGAGGCCTGCTCGTCCTCTCTTCTTTTCTCCAAATGTTACAGCCCAAAGTGATTCAAGTGGCCATCGACAGCATTATTGCTCACCTAGGGCAGGGGAATACCTCCAATCAAGAGGTGGACCGAGTGGCGCAGTTCTTTTTTAGCTTTCTTCAACAAGATAGTGATGCGCCGTTCTCCAAAATTTTGCTCATCATCGGTTTGATGTTCATTATCCTGGCGCTGCTGCGGGCCTTTACCCATTTTCTGTCGGGAGCCCTCACGGCTTCCAGCACCGAAAATGCCATCCGCCAACTGCGCAATCGCCTCTTCAGCCATATCCAGGCCCTGCCTATGAAAACCCTAGATCAGCAGGCCTCCGGCGATATGATTCAGCGCTGTACAGGCGATGTCACTACTGTCCGAAACTTTATCGCTACCCAAATCACCGAAGTCATCGGTCTGATCGCACTCTTTGTCGGTGCCCTTTTTATGATGCTCTCGGTTCATGTCTGGTATGCCCTAGTCTCTGTAATGCTCGTCCCGCTCATCCTAATGACGGCCTTCTATTTCTTCAAAAAGGAAGCGGTCGTATGGCAAGAGCACGAAAAAGAGCAGGATAAGCTGACGGCTATCATACAGGAAAACCTCAACGGTATCCGCGTCGTACAGGCCTTCAGCCGCGAAGATTACGAGATCGATAAGTTTGCCCGACAAAATGTGGTCAAGCGGAAGATCGGTTTGGTACACGTTGATTTGCACAAGTGGTTCTGGACCTATTCAGACTTGTTGATCAACCTGCAAATCTCTATCTCCCTATTGGCTGGAGGCTACTTCGCCCTGCAACAGCAGATTACCATCGGCGAATTTGTCAGCTTTTTCACCTACGCCGTCGCCGTTACCTGGCCAATGCGGCAAATCGGCCGGATCGTTACCCAGACTGGGATGGCGGCTGTAGCGATGGAGCGGATGTCGGACATCCTCAACCTTGCAGAGGAAAACTACGAGGGGTACGTCCCTCAAGAAGCACTAAAAGGCAGCATTGAATTCCGAAAGGTAAGTTTTAAATACAACGAAGCGGATCCGTTGCCAGCTTTGCATGAGGTAAGCTTTAATGTCGAAGCAGGACAGACGGTAGCCCTGATGGGGGACGCTGGTTCTGGTAAATCCACCATTATCGCTCTGCTGAGTCGTTTCTACGAGCCGGATGCTGGAGTGATTCTCCTCGACGGCAAACCCTTGAATGAATACAGCAAGTACGAGCTGCGCAATCGCCTGGGTATTGTCCACCAAAAGCCTTTTCTGTTTTCGACGACTATTCAGGAAAACATCGCTTTTACACAGCCAGAGGTAGCGCTGGATACAGTCAAGGCTTACGCCGAACTGGCCGCTGTCGACGACTTTATCGGCAAACTCCCCGATGGCTATGCCACCAAGGTCGGCGAGCGGGGCGTCACCCTCTCCGGAGGACAAAAGCAGCGGGTGGCCCTGGCCCGTACGCTGCTCTCTCAGCCCGAACTGCTCATCCTCGATGATGCGACCTCGGCTGTAGATACCGAGACGGAGTACCGCATCCAACAAGGTCTCAAGACGATTATGGACAATAAGACCACCCTGGTGGTGGCCCATCGCTTGACGGCCGTGCAGTATGCTGATAAGGTGATTGTCTTGCAAAAGGGAAAAATTACCGAGCAAGGATCACCAGCCGCATTACTGAAACAGGACGGGTTTTACCAAAAAACCTACGCCCTGCAGCTTAAAGTGGAAGAAGACATTCAACGTGAATTTCAGTAATGCAGATGAATCTTCTTAATTAATCAGTCTAAATCAAAAAAATGCGCGATCAACAATTTACCAATAAAAAAGCCCTCTGGCCATTCTTGCTCAGAATGTTCCGCTACAGTATGCGCTACAAATCCTGGTTGCTCACCTTTGCCTTCTGGACCGTCGTAATTGCTGCTGTAGACGCTGTTTTTCCCTTGGTTTTACTGGGGCTGCTCGACCATGGGGTAACTCCGCAGTTAGAAGCCCTCAAGCAGGCCGTGGACAGCGGGGAGGCCTTCCAGCCCGATTATTCCGGGATTCTTTTCTACGGCATAGGCTGGATTTTAATGGGCATTCTGCAAGGTATTGGCATCTTTATTCTCATTAAATATGCGGGCCGCTTACAGGAACATCTGATGTTTGACCTTCGTCGCGACCTGTTCAATAAGTTGCAGCGACTCTCCTTTTCCTTTTACGACCGCTCGGCCTCCGGCTGGCTGTTGACCCGGATCACTTCCGATACCGATCGGGTTTGCGAAGTCATCTCTTGGGGCTTGCTGGACGCCATCTGGGGGATCTGTGTACTGCTGATGTGCCTGGGCGCGATGTTGTTTTACAGCTGGAAGCTGGCCTTAGTCGTCCTTATTGCTATCCCGCTGATGCTGCTCTCTTCCGTTAAGCTGCGACTGCTGGTGTTGAAATACGCCCGGGAGTCCCGCCGGATTAACAGTGAGATTACAGCGTCTTATAATGAGCATATTAATGGAGTGTCTGTAATTAAAAGTAGTGGGCAGGAACAGCGGGTGAGTGATCAGTTCAGCTTGCTCAGTGGCCGCATGCGGCAGGCCTCCTATCGCTCTTCTTATTACACGGCGATGTATCGGCCCTTTGTGATCTTTACGGGAGCCATCGTAGCGGCTATTGTGATTTTTTGGGGTGGGAAAATGGCCACTGCGCTACCACTAGGCATCAGCATCGGCTTTTTGGTGGCTTCTATCGAGTATGCTACCCGGATTTTTCTGCCGATTCAGGATATTTCGGGCTTCTACGCTTTGGCGCAGAGTAGCCTCTCGGCGGGGGAGCGGATATTTTCCTTGTTGGATGAAAAAATTACGGTGAAAGACCGGGAGGGCGCACCCCCTTTTGGGACCATCAGCGGAGACCTCGAATTTCGGAACTTGAACTTTGCCTACGTCGAGGGGCAACCTATATTAGAGAATTTTAACCTAAAGATCGAAGCGGGGCAGTCGGTTGCCCTGGTTGGCGCTACCGGCGAGGGTAAATCGACCATCATCAACCTGGTGGCTCGTTTCTATGAGCCGACGGGCGGCCAGCTTTTGATCGATGGGGTCGACTATATGGAGCGCAGCATTGGCAGTCTGCGTCAGCAGACGGCCATTGTTTTGCAGACGCCGCATTTGTTTGCTGGAACGATTCGGGACAATGTCCGCTATGGCCATTTGGAGGCCGACGATGAACAGCTGATCAAGGCGCTGCGACAGGCTGGGGGAGAGGGGTTCATTGATCGGCTGGATGAGGAAGTCGGCGAGGGGGGAGAACGGCTCTCGGAAGGAGAAAAGCAGTTGATCTCCTTTGCCCGGGCTATTCTGGCGGCTCCTCGTATCCTTATTATGGATGAGGCGACTTCTTCCATTGATACCCTAACCGAATCGCGGATACAGCAGGGCATCACTCGCCTGCTAGAAGGGCGAACGAGCATCATCATCGCCCATCGCCTTTCGACGATTAAGAACTGCGACAGAATTTTGCTGATCAAACGGGGGAAAATCATCGAGGATGGCGCCCATAAGCAATTGATGAAGCAGCAAGGGGCCTATTTCCAACTCTACACCCGTCAGATGCGGGAACAGCAGGAATTGGTCTCAGAGTAGCGAGATTGCAAAAAATCTATTACCTTTGCGATCCTTTTCAGGATTTTCTTTGACAAGTGGTATTCGTATCATTTGTCAAAGAACCTTTTTAAGTCACTATAAACACGAACTCGAAATGTTGATTATTGAAGTAAAAGATAGCGAATCAATTGACAGAGCATTGAAAGTATACAAACGCAAAGTTCAAAAGACGGGTATATTAAAGGAATTGCGCAGACGCAAACAATTCACTAAGCCCTCTGTAAGACGTCGCGCAGAAATACTCAATGCGGTATATAAGCAGAAGACCTACGGCCACTAGGACTAGCCCCTTCCTTTTCGTCCCCTAAATTGTCGATTTCATTTCTTGCATTTTCTTCTCAGAATGCCTAACTTTATTAGGCATGGTATTTTAGTGAAAATAGGGCTAGAAAACACTTTTAAGGACTAGCTAATAGGAATGAAGCAAACGACTTTTTTAAAATATCTGGAATTCGAAAAGCGGTTTTCTCCGCATACGCTTACGGCCTATCGCAGCGATCTCGACCAGTTTCTTTCCTACCTCAATACGACTTACGAGCTTTCCGAGGCTGCTCAAATCAAGCATTTCCATATTCGATCCTGGATGGTGAGGCTCATCGAAGAGCAAATATCCCCTCGTTCGATCAACCGTAAATTATCGACGCTTAAGACTTATTTCCGCTTTTTACTACGTCGAGGGGAGATCAGCCAGAATCCTATGGCGAAGGTGCTGCCTCCCAAGGTGGGTAAGCGTTTGCCGGTGTTTGTTCATCAGGAGCGTATGGAATTGCTCTTCGAGCGAGTGGAATTCAGCGATGATTTTGCCGGGGTGCGGGATCGCAGTATGCTCGAAGTCCTTTACGCTACTGGAATGCGCCGCTCGGAGCTAATCGGGCTTTGCATCAACGATATAGATTTCTCCAAGGCTTATCTAAAGGTCTTGGGAAAGGGAAACAAAGAGCGACTGATTCCTTTCAGCCCCGCGCTGGGGCGTATCCTACAAACTTATCTGGACCAGCGCACCGAGGCTTTCCCCGATCTGGAGACCGATCGGGTATTCCTGACCGATAAGGGCAAGCCCTTGTATCCCAAGTTGGTATATAATTTGGTGAGAAAATACTTATCCTACATAACGACCGTCGAGCAAAAAAGCCCCCATGTGCTGCGCCATTCATTTGCCACACATTTGTCTGACAATGGTGCGGATTTAAATGCCATAAAGGCCCTGCTGGGCCACGCTAACCTGGCGGCGACGCAAATCTATACGCACAACTCCGTAGAAAAGCTCAAGAGAGTTTACGATCAGGCTCATCCAAAAGCCCGAAGAAACGATAAATAAAACGTACAATGCCTATGTAGCAGACCTACTTAATACATCCCACTTATTTTCTAATTTCAAAACCACTACATCTTATGAAGGTACACACTCAATCAGTGCATTTTTCGGCAGACAGCAAGCTTTTGGCTTTCATCGAGAAAAAACTCAGTAAGCTCGATCAGTTTTTTGATCGCATCCAAGGGGCCACCGTCACCCTGAAGTTAGAGAACTCCGGACAAATCAAGGATAAAATCGCGGAAGTCAAGCTAGACATACCAGGAGGCATCCTGTATGTCAAAGAAACCAACAAGACTTTCGAAGCCTCTATAGACAGCGCTGCTGCGGCGCTCAAACGCCAATTGATTAAGTACAAAGAAAGGTTGAGGGTGAGGGAGTAATTGCTTATCGAGGCTAATGGTTAGCCAGCGATGCACAAAAGGGCTAGGTTCTCCTAAAAGAGGCCAGCCCTTTTGTGGTTTTTGGGGGTGAAAATATGGGTGAAAAAAGCCTTCCGTGCTGGGTTTCATTAGGAATAGTGCCTGTTATACCCTATATTTGCGGCGTCTGCAAAAAATGCTAAAAAAATAGAGAAGATTCATTTTACTTTTCTATGAAAAAACGTATCTTTGCAACCGCCTTTGAGGAAATGCGTTTACCATGCAATTTTGGTACTTTATTTGTAGAGAATGTATTAATTATTTAGTTAATGTGTTTTGGCAAAAAGTTGCCGTCATCAAAATACAGCTCTCCAAGCCCAAAATGTTCCTCAAATTCAGGAAAAATACCACGCCAGTGTAGCTCAGTTGGCCAGAGCAGCTGATTTGTAATCAGCGGGTCGGGGGTTCGAATCCCTCCACTGGCTCCAAGGCAAGATTACGGTCATTTCCTGGATTGTAATGGCGACAGAAATTACGATAGATAACAAAGCAAAAAGCTGCTTTGTTTTTTGACATCCAGGGGGCGCGCCGGAGTTGGAGAGCCGGGGCAGACTGTAAATCTGTTGTCTACGACTGAATAGGTTCGAATCCTATCGCCCCCACGAGTTTATAGTGGGTTTATTTTTTGGACCTATTATAATAAGCGGGCGTAGCTCAGTTGGTAGAGCATCAGCCTTCCAAGCTGAGGGTCGTGGGTTCGAGTCTCATCGCCCGCTCTTCTCTGAAGCCAATGTAGCTCAGGGGTAGAGCACTTCCATGGTAAGGAAGGGGTCGGGGGTTCAATTCCCTTCATTGGCTCAAAGTAATTTCTGTAATCCTTGATTTATTAACCTTTTTAGTTATACCTAATAAAATCATTAAGCGATGGCTAAGGAAACATTCGAAAGGAATAAGCCTCACCTCAATATTGGTACCATCGGTCACGTAGACCACGGTAAAACCACACTCACCGCAGCAATCACCTATGTTTTGTCACAAAGTGGCTTAGCAGAGAAGAAAGATTACGATTCTATTGATGCTGCCCCTGAAGAAAAGGAAAGAGGTATCACTATTAATACTGCACACGTAGAGTACGAAACAGAAAATCGTCACTACGCTCACGTTGACTGCCCAGGTCACGCCGATTACGTAAAGAACATGGTAACGGGCGCGGCTCAGATGGACGGTGCCATCCTTGTGGTTGCGGCTACTGATGGTCCTATGCCTCAGACTCGCGAACACATCCTCCTGGCTCGTCAGGTTGGTGTACCTAAGATCGTTGTTTTCATGAACAAGGTTGACCTTGTTGATGATGAAGAAATGTTGGAACTGGTAGAAATGGAGGTTCGCGAATTGCTTGACTCTTATGAGTTCAACGGTGACGACGCCAGTGTTATTCAAGGTTCTGCTTTGAAGGCTCTGGAAGATGATCCAGATATGGTTGCTAAGATTAAGGAGCTAATGGAAGCTTGCGATACTGATATTCCTGAGCCAGAGCGCCTGATTGATCAGCCTTTCTTGATGCCAATTGAAGATGTTTTCTCAATTACTGGTCGTGGTACCGTTGCTACTGGTCGTATTGAGCGCGGTGTGATTAACACTGGTGATCCCGTAGAGATTATCGGTATGATGGCTGATGGAGAGAAGCCGCTGACGTCTACGGTTACCGGGGTAGAGATGTTCCGTAAAATTTTGACTCGCGGAGAAGCTGGTGATAACGCTGGTATCCTGCTGCGTGGTATCGATAAGAAAGAAATCAGACGTGGAATGGTTATCTGCCAGCCTAAGTCTGTAAATCCTCATAAGAAATTCAAGGCTGAGGTTTATGTACTGGCTAAGGATGAAGGTGGTCGTCACACACCATTCTTCAACGGCTACCGTCCACAGTTTTACTTCCGTACCACTGACGTAACTGGTGATGTTAAGTTGCCAGAAGGTGTTGAGATGGTAATGCCAGGTGATAATGTATCACTGGAAGTAGCTCTGATCAACTCAATTGCAATGGAGAAAGGTCTCCGCTTCGCGATTCGCGAGGGTGGTCGTACTGTAGGTGCCGGCCAGGTGACTGAAATCCTCGAGTAAGATATGAATACTCCTGTCTGTTTCGGCAGACAGTTATATGGTCAGGGAATTTTGGATAAAAGGCGAATTTTAAGGCCCATATTCCGAAATTCCCTGCCGCATACGGGCATAGCTCAACTGGTAGAGCGACGGTCTCCAAAACCGTAGGCTGTGGGTTCAAGTCCTACTGCCCGTGCTAGTCTAAGTTTCAGAAAAGTTTTCGGTAATGATACAGAAAACTTTTTTGTAGCATTACTAAATTACTTTTTCAATGGAAAAAATTTCACTGTACATCAAAGAGAGCTATTATGAGCTGACCAATAAGGTGACCTGGCCGACTTGGGCCAATCTGCAAAGCAGCACCATCTTGGTTCTCGTAGCATCTGTAATTATTGCCCTGATCATCTTTGTGATGGACGCAATTTCTAAAACTGTGCTGGACTTTATTTACGGCTTGTAAGTTATTGCTACGGCGTTTACAATTTTAACACAAAACTTCGCCCCCTAATGGTAGCAGAAAAAAAATGGTATTCTCTCAGAGTGATTAGTGGAAAAGAGCGCAAAATCAAAGAGCGCATTGAGTTGGAGATTCAGCGTAGAGGATGGAAAGACTTTGTCACACAGGTGTTGGTACCTTCTGAAAAAGTGTACAAAATCCGTAATGGTAAAAAAGTAATCTTGGAGCGTAACATCCTGCCGGGCTATATCCTGGTAGAAGCTGATCCCGCTAAGTTTTCGGGAGAAATGGTTACGACCATCGCCAACATCCCCAATGTAATTCACTTTTTGGGCCGCAACAATCCCATTCCGATGCAACCTGCCGAGGCCAACCGTATGTTAGGTAAGGTCGACGAGTCGCAGGACATCGGTGAAGCCCTGATTGAGCCGTTCATCGTCGGTGAAACGGTCAAAATCATTGATGGTCCTTTCAATGAGTTTATCGGTGATATTCAGGAGGTGAATGAAGAGAAGAAGAAACTGAAGGTCATTGTAAAGATTTTCGGTCGGGGAACAGAAGTGGAGCTCAATTTTATGCAGGTTGAGAAGCAATCTTAGTAGAGAACTACTTAATATTATTATAAAAACAAGTACAATAAAATGGCAAAAGAAGTAGATGGCTTTATAAAACTTCAGGTTCGTGGTGGCGCGGCCAATCCGGCTCCTCCGGTAGGTCCTGCACTTGGTGCAAAGGGTGTCAACATCATGGAGTTTTGTAAGCGATTCAACGCCAAGACCCAGGAGATGCAAGGCAAGGTGGTCCCTGTTGTGATCACGGTCTACAAGGATAAGTCTTTTGACTTTATCATCAAGACTTCTCCAGCAGCTGTGCAGCTGTTGGAGGCCGCCAAGATCAAGAAGGGCTCACCTGAATCCAATCGGAATAAGGTCGGCTCTGTTACCTGGGAGCAGGTTCGTGCGATTGCCGAAGACAAAATGGCTGACCTCAACGCCTTTAAGGTGGAGTCAGCGATGAAGATGATCGCCGGAACTGCCCGTAGTATGGGCCTCAATGTTAAAGGTACGCCTCCGTGGGAGGCAGCTGAGGCCAGTAGCGATAGCTAGGCATTGAATTTTTGAAGGGAGTTCCGACCCTTGATCGGGACGCTAATTACCTCACGTTTAACACATTAAAAATGGCAAAAAAGGTTTCTAAAAGAAGAGCTGCTGCAAATGCCAAGGTCGATAGCGAGAAGTTGTACACGCTTGAAGAAGCGATGTCGCTGGTTAAAGAGACCAACCTAGCTCGTTTCGACGCTTCTGTAGATTTGCATATTCGCCTGGGGATTGACCCTCGTAAGGCAGATCAAGCATTGCGTGGCACTGTTTCCTTACCTCACGGAACAGGTAAAACCAAGAAAGTTCTGGTATTCTGTACTCCTGACAAGGAGGAAGAAGCAAAAGCTGCCGGTGCCGACTTTGTCGGGCTGGATGAATTGATTGCTAAAGTTCAGGGCGGCTGGACCGACGTCGACGTCGTTATCGCTGCCCCTAATGCCATGGCCAAGGTGGGTAAAATCGGTCGTGTTTTGGGACCTCGGGGCTTAATGCCTAACCCTAAGACAGGAACGGTAACTCCTGATGTTGCTTCTGCTGTTGCAGAGGTAAAGAAAGGTAAGATTTCCTTCCGGGTAGATAAATTTGGAATTATTCACTCCTCAGTTGGTCGGGTATCCTTCACCGCTGATAAGTTGGCAGCTAATGCGACGGAAGTCCTGGATACTATCGTCCGCATGAAGCCTTCTACCGCTAAAGGAACGTACATGAAGTCGATTACGATTGCTAGTACGATGAGCCCTGGCATCAAGGTGGATACAAAAACTATTAAGTAAAAGAATAAAATCTTGCAACCATGACTAGATTAGAAAAGACGGCTGCTATTGAATCGCTGAAGGAGAAATTTAGTAATAATACCTTCTTTTACTTAACAGATTCTTCAACACTCACAGTCGAACAAGTTAATAAACTCCGTGGTCTGTGCTTTGAGAAAGGGATTGAGATGCAGGTGGTGAAAAACACCCTGGCCAGAAAAGCCCTCGAAGCTGCTCCGGAAGAAAAAGGATATGCTCAACTCTATGATGCGCTGAAAGGCCCAACGGCAGTGATGTTCACTACTGTTGCTAACGCGCCAGCCCGTATCATCGAAGAGTTCAGAAAATCTAACGAAAGGCCGCTCTTGAAGGCCGCGTATATTGATACAGCGGTATTCATCGGAGATGATCAGCTCAAGGCCCTGGCCAAGCTCAAATCAAAGGAAGAGCTTATTGGCGATGTTATCGGCCTGCTGCAATCACCAGCCAAGAACGTTATCAGCTCGCTCAAGTCCGGTGGATCTACCATTATGGGCTTGCTCAAGGCGCTGGAAGAGCGCGAGGGCGGAGCCGACGAAGGCTAGACGGCAGGGCACTGCCGGATGCCCCATATTCCGGCCACAAATGTAGGCTTCCAAGTTCAACGCCTCATATATTTTTATAATTTATTTGGCAAAATTCAAAATTTAATTTAAAATGGCAGATTTAAAAGAATTCGCAGAACAGTTGGTTAATCTTTCTGTAAAGGAAGTGAACGAACTGGCTGCAATCTTGAAAGATGAGTACGGTATCGAGCCTGCTGCAGCTGCAGTAGCGATGGCTGCCCCAGCCGACGGTGGCGGAGGTGGTGCAGCAGCCGAAGAGAAGACAGAATTCGACGTTGTTCTGACTTCCGCAGGTGCCGCAAAACTCAAAGTTGTTAAAGAAGTAAAAACACTCTTAGGCATCGGGCTGAAAGATGCTAAAGGATTGGTCGACGGAGCACCTGCTAATGTTAAGGAAGGTGTACCTAAGGAAGAGGCTGAGTCTATCAAAGCTGCTCTGGAAGCAGTAGGCGCCAGCGTTGAATTAAAGTAGTCCATCAATTCTTTTACCAAAGGCTCTATATGCCCGGCTATTTAAATGCCTATACACGATAAACGTACATGACAGGAGGCTTAGCCAGTAGTATTATGCTGGCTAGGCCTATTGTCGTCTCTACTTTTGACTATAAGCGAAACTTATTTAGGTATCAAATCTAACTAGAACTCTACCAATATGGCATCAAACGGCATTGTGTCCAACGAAGCACAAAAACGTGTCAATTTCGGTAAAATCAAATTGGCTTCCTATTATCCGGATTTACTTGAAATCCAACTCAAGTCCTTCAAGGAATTCTTCCAGCTCGAAACGACGCCGGAAAACAGAATGAACGAGGGCCTTTATAAGGTATTTCAGGAAAACTTCCCCATCACAGATGCCAGAAACATCTTTGTACTGGAGTTTCTGGATTATTTTGTAGACCCTCCTCGTTACAGCATCGATGAATGTATGCAGAGGGGGCTGACCTACAGCGTGCCACTTAAGGCAAAACTGCGGCTCTCCTGTAATGATGAGGAGCACGTCGACTTTGAAACCATTGTGCAGGATGTTTTCCTGGGGAATATCCCCTACATGACCTCTAAGGGAACCTTTGTGATCAATGGCGCAGAGCGGGTTATCGTCTCTCAGCTCCATCGTTCTCCTGGGGTATTTTTTGGTCAGAGCTTCCATCCCAATGGTACAAAAATTTATTCTGCTCGTGTCATCCCCTTCAAAGGAGCATGGATGGAATTTGCAACCGATATTAATACGGTCATGTATGCCTACATCGATCGTAAAAAGAAATTCCCGGTAACAACATTGCTGCGGGCCATCGGCTACGATTCTGATAAAGCCATTCTCAATCTGTTTGGATTGGCCGAGGAGGTTGAAGCCAACAAGACCAATCTTAAAAATGGATTGGGACGTAAACTCGCCGCTAGGGTATTGCGCAAGTGGACGGAGGATTTTGTAGATGAAGACACTGGCGAGGTAGTAACTATCGAGCGCAACGAAATCATCCTCGAACGCGATGTGATCCTCGATGAAGAAAATATTGAGCTGATTCTCGATGCTGGTGAAGATACCATCATCCTGCAACGAGAGGACATCGAAGAGGATTACTCCATTATATACAACACACTGCAAAAAGATCCTTCCAGCTCCGAAATCGAAGCGGTGCAGTACATCTACCGCCAACTGCGCGGTACTGACCCGCCAGATGAGGAAACGGCTAGAGGGATTATCGATAAACTCTTCTTCTCTGATAAGCGCTACAACCTCGGTGAGGTCGGCCGCTACAAGATCAACCGCAAGTTGCTCCTGGAAATTGAGAGAGAAGTACAGGTATTGACCAAAGAGGACATTATTGCCATCGTCAAATACCTGGTTAGCTTGATGAATCAAAAGGCGGAGATCGATGACATCGATCACCTCAGTAATCGTCGTATCCGTACGGTTGGAGAGCAGCTTTACGCACAGTTTGGCGTTGGTCTGGCTCGTATGGCGCGGACAATTCGGGAGCGGATGAACGTACGCGATAATGAGGTCTTTACGCCTATCGACCTGATTAATGCTCGTACGCTGTCTTCGGTGATTAACTCTTTCTTCGGAACCAGCCAGCTGTCTCAGTTCTTGGATCAAACCAATCCACTGTCTGAGATTACCCACAAGCGTCGTATTTCGGCACTGGGGCCTGGTGGTCTGTCCAGAGAGCGTGCAGGATTTGAGGTGCGGGACGTTCACTACTCTCACTATGGCCGCCTTTGTACCATTGAGACGCCGGAAGGACCAAATATTGGTCTGATTTCTACGCTCTGTGTACACGCCAAGGTCAATAAGATGGGCTTCTTAGAAACGCCCTATCGCAAGGTGACAGACGGTAGAGTTGAGGTAGAAAGCGATGCAGAATACCTGTCTGCTGAAGGAGAGGATTTCAAAAAAATCGCACAGGCTAATGCGCCGATCAACGAAACCGGAGCCTTCGTTTCCGATCGTATTAAGTGTCGGGAGCATGGAGATTTCCCTGTATTGACGCCAACTGAGGTAGAATACATGGACGTCGCGCCAAATCAGATTGTAGGGGTCTCTGCCTCTATGATTCCCTTCCTCGAAAACGATGATGCCAACCGTGCCCTGATGGGCTCGAACATGCAGCGTCAGGCCGTACCACTGATCCGTCCAAGTTCTCCAGTAGTGGGAACAGGTCTGGAAGGTAAAGTGGCCATTGACTCTCGTATGTTGATTAACGCCGAAGGTGATGGGGTGGTTGAATATGTTGATGCCAACGAAATCGTCATTCGCTACGATCGCTCAGATGAAGATCAGCTGGTTTCTTTCGAGGATAATCGTAAGACCTACAAACTGACTAAATTTAAGCGGACGAATCAGGGAACTTGTATCAACCTGAAGCCAATCGTCAAGCGTGGTCTCCGGGTAGCTAAGGGACAAATTCTCTGTGATGGCTACGCCACCGACCGCGGCGAGCTGGCCCTCGGCCAAAACCTGAAAGTGGCCTTCATGCCCTGGAAAGGATACAACTTTGAGGATGCCATCGTACTCTCCGAGCGCGTTGTCCGCGAAGATATTTTTACCTCCTTACACATCGAGCACTTCGAATTGGATGTGCGGGATACCAAACTGGGAGAAGAAGAATTGACCAATGATATTCCTAATGTCAGTGAGGAAGCCACCAAGGACCTTGATGAGAACGGTATCATTAGAATTGGTGCCTGGGTTAGAGAAGGAGATATTCTGATTGGTAAGATTACGCCTAAAGGGGAATCTGATCCGACACCGGAAGAAAAACTGCTCCGTGCCATCTTCGGTGATAAGGCCGGTGATGTGAAGGACGCCTCTTTGAAAGCGCCACCATCAACACAAGGAATCATCATTGATAAGCAACTCTTCGCTCGTGCCAAGAAAGACAAGGTACAGAAAGCCCAAGAGAAAGAATTGCTGTCCAAGCTGGATGATCAGCACGCCATTGCTACCAATGAGCTGAAGACTATCCTGATTGATAAACTCTTGGTACTGGTTAAAGGAAAGACTTCTCAAGGGGTAAACAGCATCTACAATGAGGTGCAATTGCCGAAGGGGGTTAAGTTCAACAACCAAGTACTGAAAGAACTGGATTACTCTACTGTCGACTACAGCAGTTGGACGGATGATGATAATATCAATAAACTGATTGCCAGGTTATTGCACAATTACAGCATCAAGCTGAACGAGGAAGTCGGACGCTACAAGCGAGAGAAATTCAACATCAGTATTGGGGATGAATTACCTGCTGGTGTACTCAAGCTGGCTAAGGTGTACCTGGCTAAGAAGCGTAAGCTGAAAGTAGGGGACAAGCTGGCTGGTCGTCACGGTAACAAGGGAATTGTCTCTCGTATCGTACGGCAGGAAGACATGCCTTTCCTCGAAGATGGAACGCCTGTTGATATTGTGCTGAACCCTCTGGGCGTACCTTCGCGGATGAACCTCGGACAGATTTTCGAGACGGTACTGGGTTGGGCTGGTGTGAAAATGGGCACCAAGTTCGCCACACCGATCTTCGATGGTGCTCGGATGGATGAGATTGAAAGCATTGTAAAAGATGCTGGATTGCCTTCTCTCGGACAGACTTATCTGTACGATGGGGAGACGGGAGATCGCTTCCATCAGCAGGCAACGGTAGGAGTCATTTATATGTTGAAGCTCTCTCACATGGTCGATGATAAGATGCATGCTCGTTCAATTGGACCTTACTCGTTGATTACGCAGCAGCCATTGGGTGGTAAAGCCCAGTTTGGTGGACAGCGTTTTGGTGAGATGGAGGTATGGGCATTGGAGGCCTTCGGTGCTTCTAGTATCCTACAGGAGTTGCTGACGATCAAGTCAGATGACATCCTTGGTAGAGCGAAAGCTTACGAGGCTATCGTTAAAGGCGATAACCTGCCAGAACCCAACATTCCGGAGTCCTTCAATGTATTGGTACACGAACTTCGTGGCCTTGCACTGGATGTGAAATTTGACTAAGCATCCACTACTTTGCAAGCAATACAGACTGAATTCGGTTTTTTCAAAAGCTAAACAAACCATTAAATATGCCTTTTAAGAAGAATCACAAGCAAAGAAAAAGTTTCGATAGTATCACGATCAGCTTGTCTTCGCCCGATGAGATCCTAGAGCGTTCCTACGGTGAAGTCCTCAAGCCCGAGACGATCAACTATCGTTCCTACAAGCCCGAGCGTGATGGCTTGTTTTGTGAACGCATCTTTGGTCCGGTAAAAGACTACGAGTGTTACTGTGGCAAATACAAGCGTATTCGTTATAAAGGGATTGTTTGTGATAGATGTGGGGTAGAAGTTACAGAGAAGAAGGTACGCCGCGAGCGCATGGGCCACATCAAATTGGTCGTGCCGGTTGTACATATCTGGTTCTTCAAATCCCTTCCTAATAAAATTGGTTACCTGCTGGGATTGTCTTCCAAGAAATTGGAGATGATCATTTACTACGAGCGTTATGTTGTTATCCAGGCCGGGGTGAAAGAAGAAGCTGGTGTGAGCAAGATGGACCTGCTGACAGAGGAGGAATACCTCGAAATTCTGGATACCTTACCTAAGGAGAACCAGCAGTTGGAAGACGATGATCCGAATAAATTCATCGCTAAGATGGGAGCTGATTCTATCCGCGACCTGCTGATGCGCCTCGAATTGGATCAGTTGTCCTACGACCTGCGCCACCAGGCGGCCAATGAAACTTCGCAGCAACGGAAGTCGGAGGCCCTCAAGCGCCTGCGCGTCGTAGAAGCCTTCCGCGATGGCCACACCCGTCACGAGAATCGTCCAGAGTGGGCTATCATCCAATACCTGCCTGTGGTGCCGCCCGAGCTGCGCCCGCTGGTACCGCTGGACGGTGGTCGCTTCGCCAGCTCGGATCTCAACGATCTTTATCGTCGGGTGATTATCCGGAATAACCGCCTTAAGCGCCTCCTGGAAATCAAAGCTCCAGAGGTGATCTTGCGGAATGAAAAGCGGATGCTCCAGGAAGCAGTAGATTCCCTCTTCGATAACTCCCGGAAATCCAACGCCGTTAAGGCCGAAGGTGGTCGTGCCCTCAAGTCTTTGAGTGACATTCTCAAAGGAAAGCAGGGTCGCTTCCGTCAGAACCTGCTCGGTAAGCGTGTTGATTACTCTGGTCGTTCAGTAATTGTGGTAGGACCAGAAATGAAATTGCACGAGTGTGGGCTGCCAAAGGGAATGGCAGCAGAGCTGTTCAAGCCTTTCGTTATTCGCAAACTTATCGAGCGGGGTATCGTAAAGACAGTGAAGTCCGCCAAGAAACTGGTCGATCGCAAAGATTCTGTGATCTGGGAAATCCTTGAAAACGTACTTAAAGGCCACCCCGTACTGCTCAACCGGGCTCCAACGCTGCACCGCCTCTCGATCCAGGCCTTCCAGCCTACACTGATCGAAGGTAAGGCGATCCAGCTGCACCCACTGGTCTGTGGTGCCTTCAACGCCGATTTCGATGGTGACCAGATGGCCGTACACGTACCGTTGAGCCACGCTGCTATCCTCGAAGCACAGGTCTTGATGCTGGCTTCTCATAATATGTTGAATCCTCAGGATGGTTCGCCAATTACCCTGCCTTCGCAGGATATGGTATTGGGACTGTACTACCTGACCAAGGAGCGTCAGCATACCAAAGAAAATCCAATCAAAGGAGGTGGCGGTTCTTTCTACTCTGCGGAAGAAGTAACCATTGCCTACAATGAAGATAAGGCGGATCTCCACGCTCCAATCACTGTAAGAGTGAAAACAGAGGATGAGAACGGAAATATGGTGAAAAAGAGAGTAGAGACGACCGTTGGTCGGGTACTCTTTAACGAAGCGGTTCCCGAAATGGTGCCTTTTGTTAATAAACTGCTGACCAAGAAGAACCTGAAGTCGGTAATCAGTGACATCATCACCAGAACCAACTTCAACGTGACTGCCGAATTCCTCGATCGAATCAAGGAAATGGGCTTCTACTGGTCCTTCAAAGGCGGACTGTCCTTTAACCTTGGTGATTTGATTACACCAACCGTTAAGATCAATACCCTTAAGCAAGCACAGGATGAGGTTGATGAAGTCTGGGATAACTATAACATGGGACTCATTACCAATAATGAGCGCTACAACCAGATCATTGACAAGTGGACTTTTGCAGATAATCGCATTACTGATAACCTGCTGAAAGAATTGGCCGAACACAAAGGTGGATTCAACTCGGTTTACATGATGCTTGATTCTGGGGCGCGTGGTTCGAAGCAGCAAATTAAGCAGCTTTGTGGTCTGCGTGGACTGATGGCTAAGCCGAGAAAATCTGGGGATACTGGAGGGGCGATCATCGAGAACCCCATCCTGTCGAACTTCCTCGATGGACTGTCAGTACTTGAATACTTCATCTCTACCCACGGTGCCCGTAAGGGGCTAGCCGATACGGCCTTGAAGACTGCGGATGCGGGGTACTTGACCCGTCGTCTGGTGGATGTGGCGCAGGATGTAGTGATTCTCGAAGAGGACTGTGATACTTTGAGAGGAATCGAGACTACGGCGCTGAAAGACAACGAAAAAATTATCCAGCCGCTGTCGGCTCGTATCGAAGGTCGCTTCACACTACATGACATTTATCATCCTGTATCGGAAGACCTGATCCTGGCCTCTGGAGAATATATTGATAAAAAGGTCTCCGAGCAGATTGATGAAGTGGGCATTGAAATGGTGACGATCCGTTCGGTATTGACCTGCGAAACTAAGCGCGGGGTATGTACTAAGTGCTATGGTAAAAACCTGGCTACTGGTCGTATCGCAGAGCGTGGAGATGCCGTTGGTATCATCGCTGCCCAGTCTATTGGTGAGCCGGGCACCCAGCTGACCCTTCGTACCTTCCACGTTGGGGGTATTGCTTCGGTTTCTAAGGCGGAATCAGAGCTGGAATCTAAGTTCACGGGTAAACTGGAATTTGACGGTGTACGTACCATCAAATCTACAGATGATAGCGGTAAGGGCATCGAGATTGTACTCTCTCGTGCAGGTGAAGTCCGTATCGTTGATCCTGAGACGAATAGAATGTATGTCTCTAATCATATCCCTTACGGTGCAACTATCTTCTTTAAAGATGGAGACAGTGTCGAGAAAGGCGATGTGATCTGTAACTGGGATCCATTTAACGCAATTATCGTTTCTGAATACTCTGGTATCGCTAAGTTCGATTCTATCGAAGAAGGGGTTACTTTCCGTATTGAGCGGGATGACCAAACCGGGCACGCCGAGAAAGTAATTGTTGAAAGTAAGAATAAGCGGAAGATTCCAACGATTAAGATCGTGAATCGTGATGGTGAGGAACTGAAGAACTACAACTTACCTGTAGGCTCTTACATCTCTATTGAAGATGGTGCAGAGGTGAAAGGTGGACAGAAGATCGTCAAGATTCCTCGTAAGCTCGGTAAAATCCAGGATATTACTGGTGGTCTTCCAAGGGTTACCGAACTCTTCGAAGCACGTAATCCATCGAATCCAGCCGTTACAGCGGAGATTGATGGAGTAATCAGCTTCGGTAAGATCAAACGGGGTAATCGTGAGGTCTTTGTGAAGGACGAGAAGAGTGGCCAGCTGCGCAAGTATCTGGTAGGATTGTCCAAGCATATTCTCGTTCAGGAAGGGGACTTTGTTCGTGCTGGAATGTCGATTTCTGATGGTGCAACCTCACCGAAGGATATTCTGCATATCAAAGGGCCTTTTGCTGTACAGTCTTACCTCGTCAATGGCGTTCAGGAAGTATACCGCTCACAGGGTATTACAATTAACGATAAGCACATCGAAGTGATCGTACGCCAGATGATGAGAAGAGTACAGATTGTCGATCCAGGAGATACTAGCTTCCTCGAAGGGGAGGCTGTTGAGAAGTACGATTTTCACGAGCAGAACGATTGGATCTTCGATAAGAAATTCATTACTGAAGCTGGAGAGTCCAACAAGCTCAGACCTGGTCAGTTGGTGACACTGCGTCAGCTACGGGAAGAAAATTCTTTCCTCAAGCGGAACGATAAGAAGTTGGTTCAGTACCGCGATGCTATTGCAGCGACTTCTAGTCCAATATTACAAGGGATTACCAAGTCTTCTCTCGGAACCAGCAGCTGGATTTCAGCGGCCTCTTTCCAGGAGACAACCAAAGTACTCAGCCAGGCTGCCATCGGTGCCAAGCAAGATTTCCTCAACGGACTCAAGGAGAATGTTATCGTCGGTAAGAAGATTCCTGCCGGTACCGGTCTCCGCAAGTACAAGCGTTTGATGGTCAGCAGCCGCGAAGCCTATGAGGCGATGCAGGCCCGCCATCAGCAGCTAGAAGAAGTCGAGGAAATGGATTAGATAGAGTAAGCTTAAATCTGCTATAAAAAAAAGGCTCGGTCGATGACCGGGCCTTTTTTGATTTTACCCCAGCTGCGCCGCCTTTCCGTACACTGCCAAATGTCGAGCAATATACTTTCCAATAATATCAAATTCGAGATTGATGGCATCACCGGGTTGGATATATTTGAAGGTGGTATGCTCGTAGGTGTAGGGGATGATGGCGACGGAGAATTCATCGCCAAGAGGTTCGACGACGGTAAGGCTGACGCCATTGATGCAGATGGAGCCTTTGTCAACCAGCAGGTGCTCCGGAGTAGGGGTATAGCGGAAGCGATAGATCCAGCTTCCATCCTGGTCTTTGACATCTATGCAGGTCGCCGTTGTATCGACATGACCTTGAACGATGTGCCCGTCGAGGCGGGCATTGGAGAGCATTGCACGCTCTAGGTTGACTCGACCGCCGACGGCCAACTGCCCCAGATTGCTGCGCTGCAACGTTTCGTCGATGGCCGTCACGACATGGCGTCCTTCGCTCTGGGCGACTACCGTCAAGCAGACCCCATTGTGAGAGATACTCTGATCAATTTTAAGTTCGTCAGAAACGGGAGAGGCAATGGTGAAGTGGTAATTACTGCCTTCCTGTTCTATTTTTTCGATGAGGCCGATGGCCTCGATGATTCCTGTAAACATGCGATCTAGTGTTTTTGAGCTATTCCCCTCTAACCAAGTGGATATAGCCTTTCAATAAATCCGTACGGGGAGAAATTCCCGTCACCCGATTTTCAAATACTTTACAAGTATAATAATAAACACCTTCGGCTAAAGGTTTACCAGAAAGGTTTTTTCCGTCCCAGCGAATTTCTGGATCATTGGTTTGAAAGACGGTTTGGCCCCAGCGATTGACGACCGTCAGCTCGATGCGATCGATAAAGCAGAAGGGCTGTAGAGGGATATACATCTCGTTTTCTCCATCTCCATTGGGGGTAAACACATTCGGTAACTCATAGATTGGGCAATTGTCTACACAGACGATATTGCTAAAAGCACTCTCATTGTTAAACGTATCCAGGGCCGTTACGGCGTAGCAGCCTGCCAATCCCAGGTCTGGCATGTGAGTGAAGACCGTATCGAAAGAAGTGCTGTCAAAACTGGCGATGATTTCGAAGTTCCCTCCCTCTACTGCCGTATAGTAGATATTGAAGGCAATGGCATCATCGGTATCTGCACAAACCAGCTTGGGGTCCGTCCAGCTCAGGTCATTGATCAAATTGCCGGGCTCGCAATTGTCGCGGTTGCCGGGGTCGTTGCAAATGTTGGTGACCCGGAGCACGGGCGGACAAGGAGGAATGGTATCTAGCGGGATACCGCAGGCCTCCTGCGATTTGTTGAGCAGAGGGCCCGGAATCTCATCGATGCCGTAGGTACCCTTGCTTTCAACATAGTAGCAGTACTCCTGGCCATTGTTCAGCCCTGTGTCCGAAAACTCCGGAGTTTCACTTACTCCGATAGAATCCCAGATGCCGGAGGCATTTTGGCGATAAACGACGTATTCGAAATTTTCCCAAGGAACCAGTTCTTCCCAACTCAAATCGTTTTGATTATCGGTAGAGGCCACCGAGAGAAAGATCGTAGAAGCCTCGTTGGCGATGCCCAGCGGCTCCGTTTCTCCATTTACATAAAAAGCAATTTGATAGGTATAGGGTATGTTGGACGTTGCCAGATCGGTATCAAGAAACTCCGTCGGTACAGGATCGAGGAAATTCTGGGTCGTAAAAATAGCGCCCGGAAGCAGCTGAAAGCCAACATCAGTAATGCCCGGAGCCCGCAATAGCTCGTAGCGGTAAGGACCAGGATTTTGCAGCGTATCCAGGTCCTCCGGATCGGGGAGTACCCAACGCACCTGTACCTCACCATTATTCGCATCCGTTTGCTCCACCGAAGCATTGGTCAACAGCGGAATGTCTCGACTGAGTTGCACACAAAATTCTTCTGAAGGTAAACTTTCCACCGGATTGAAGGGATTGCCGCCCAGGGAGGTTTTGGCAAACTCCGCCAGTATACGGTAACAATAGGTACGTCCTCTTTCTACCTCCATATCCAGATAGAAATAGCGATTCCCCATCATCTCCGTAGTAAGCACGGCATTCAGGCGGGTGTAGCCTTGGCCTGCCAGGCCCGTCTGACAGGAGTCGGGTGGGAAAAGGTTGCTCCCCTCCCTTCGCCATACCGAGAACCCTCGGAAAAATTCATTCTGCGCGTTTTCACAGGAATAAGGCTTTTCCCAGGTCACCTCTACCTCTCCCATTTCCGCAACTGCCTGCACATCCTGCGGAGGCGGCCCAACGACTTTGATGCGCACCGTTTTAAGGGTCGAAAGGAACACCCTATCCCCGGAATCATCTATAATTTCAAAATTATCAACAGCTCGAAAAACAACCGAATAGAATTGATCAGAGATATGCTCGCAGGCGGTTTCCCATTCAAACACTCCAACCAGAGGATCATCTTGATAACCATCGGCTACAATGAACTTAGCTGGGCTGATGTCCTGAATGAGCGGGCCTCCAAGGGCCGTCAGGGCTACCTTCTGGGTATCATCCGGAGCCGTCAAAGGCGCTGTAGCCGTAACGTCAAAACGTAGGGTCTCCCCCGCAATGACGCAGACTTCAGTGACCGTTTCAATAATCGGAGGCCGGTTATCGCACATCTCTACCAGGATCTGTAAATCCCGAATCAAGGTATCGACTGGCCGGCCATTGCGGTGCTGGATGATGTACATCGCGATATTGTATTCCCCCGGTAGTTGCGGGGTAATCCAATCAAAATCTCCCGTAACAGGGTCTAAGCCAATGTTATTAGCCGCACCAGGTTGAATTTGGTTCGGAAAGCTATAATTCGGAACATTAGTACTAGTGGATTGAAGCGGTACAACCAGCTCGTAGGAAAGGCTATCGCCATCTGGATCGTAGGCGTTAGGGTTGTGGATAAAAGGTTGGCCAGCACAGGCAATATCGATTGGAGGCTGCAAGAGGACCGGCGAATTGTTAAACCCCGCAAACTGGGGATTGAAGAGTGTCACCGTCGTTCGTAAGTGAAAGGGGACATTGTCTGAACTCGGCGGATTGACATTGAGGATACCCCCGGATCGGTTGGGGTCTGTCATGGTCATGATAAAGTGCCCTTGCGTACTGTAGGTATGCTCGGCGATATAGATATTGAATTTGGTATCGTTGGGCAGCAACGTTCCGGTGCCATTAGAACGGAGCACCCACTCACAATCGCCATCCCCCCAGCAGAGTTCGAGGCTATCGCGGTCAGCAGGTCGGCTACTGGCTTTAGTGTAGGTGGTAATGGTGGCCCGGACAGTCAGTCGGTCAATTTGTTCGTAGGTGATCTCACCAGCCCGGTTATGGGTAGCCGAAGCTGAGAAAGCCAGTAGGCAGAATAGGGCGACGAGTGAAATCTGTTGGAATGAATGGGGTATGCTTCGAACCATAAATGCCGATTTTAGTGAAAATTGGATGTACGGGCTATGTAGGATTAAACGAAAAATTTGTTTAATTAGTTTGTAATTTAATACGATCCCACCGGAATAAGGTTATAAATGAATCAAATAAAGTTTTTACGACTTTTGGGCTGTTCGAACTTTTGTTGATTAAAGGCAGCGGAGCCTCCTCGCGGGATGGATAAAGACTGCCAATCAGCGCCTTTGATGGCCTTGGCGATGACGATGATCTGCCCAACGTGAAAGCTGTAATGCCCCAGCTGTCGGTTAATGGCTTCTACGACGCTGTGGCCTTCGTTGCGGATGTAGGCAATCCGGCTCATATCCTCGACTTGAAGAGGATCGATGGCCTTAAATAAGCAGCTCCAACCTTTTTCCCAGTACGCCATTAGCGCCTCGTGAGTCATCAAGGTATCTACAAATTCTTGCTCGCGGTTGCGGAAGGATTTTTCACCATCTGATTCCAGAAAATCGCTCCAACGAGAAAGCATATTGCCCGAGAGGTGTTTGACAAGGACAGCGATGTTGTTACTGTGCTCATCAGGACGCTGGTGCAACTGCTCATTGCTCAGCTGGGCCATGGCCTTTTCGCCTAACGATTTGTAGTAGTGAAATAGTTTACGAACATTTTCCAGATAATTCTCGACGAACGCTTTTGGCTTGGTCATGCTAAAAAGAGGGATTAAAGCGGAATAGACTACCGCAGGTGATGAATTTGTACTACGAGCAAGGTATTTGTTAAAGTAACAAATAGTGGCTCAGAAGTGCACGGTAAAATCGGCTTTTTTGGGCCTCAATTGATTAAATTTATCCAAAGCCGATCAATATGCAAAAAATTACGGAGTCTCCTTCTAACTACCGCCACTTGGAGAAGATGAGTGTGCAGGAGTTGCTGACCAATATCAATCAGGAGGATCAGCGCGTGCCGAAGGCCGTAGAGCGAGCCATCCCACAGATCGAGCCGCTGGTGAGCCATATCATCGCCAATATGCGGCGGGGTGGTCGACTGTTTTATATCGGAGCAGGGACCAGCGGGCGGTTAGGGATTCTCGATGCCTCGGAATGCCCTCCGACTTTCGGCGTCCCGGCCGATTGGGTTATCGGAATCATCGCCGGCGGTGACTCCGCCATTCGCAGCAGCGTTGAGGCCGCCGAGGATGACCCCCACCAAGCCTGGAAAGACCTACAAGCCTATTCCATCGGTCCCAAGGATGTCGTCGTCGGCATCGCCGCCTCGGGTACGACGCCCTACGTTGTGCACGGACTCAAGGATTGCCGGGCCAATGGCATCACTACCGGAGGTATCACCTGCAATGAGGAAGCGCCTATTCTTTCGCAGGCCGACTATCCCATCTCCGTTATCGTCGGACCGGAATTCGTCACCGGCAGTACCCGCATGAAAGCCGGAACGGCCCAAAAGCTGGTGCTCAACATGATCAGCACCAGTGTGATGATTGGCCTGGGGCGGGTGCTGGATAATAAAATGGTGGATATGCAATTGAGCAATGAGAAATTGATTGAGCGAGGGACGCAGATGCTGATAAAGGAACTGAGCCTCGAACACGATGAGGCTCGACGGCTACTGTTGATGCACGGCAGTGTACGACTGGCTTTGGATGCGGCTGGAGCGTAGCTATACGGACTTTTTAATGGCGGCAAGACACTGCTCCAGTGCGACCCGCCAGTGCGGAATATCCAGACCAAAGGTGGCTTTGATCTTATTTTTGTTCAAGACACTGAAGGGTGGACGGCTGGCTGGGGTAGGGTAGTCCTTGGTTTCGATAGGGTGAGTCGTACAGTTGATCTTTTCCAACTCAAAGATGGCCAGCGCAAAATCGTACCAGCTGCAAACGCCTTCATTGCTGTAATGGTAGACGCCGCTGAAGGCCGACTCCGGCAGGGCTCCACCCTCCCGCTTTTCAATAATCTGCAAGATGGCCAGCGCCAAATCGCGCGCATACGTCGGCGTACCAATCTGATCAAAAACAATCCCCAGCTGATCCCGCTCACTACCCAAACGGATCATCGTCTTCACAAAGTTATGGCCAAAGGAAGAGTAAACCCAGGAGGTGCGCAGCACCAAGCCCGGTCGAGGGTTCTGTAAGACCTTAAGATCTCCCGCCAATTTCGTACGGGCGTAAACGCTTTGCGGGTGGGTCGGATCGTCTTCCTTAAAGGGGTGATTTTGGTGGTTGTGGTAGACATAGTCCGTCGACAGCTGGATCATCAGCGTTCCTTGCTCCGCACAGGCCCTGGCCAGCAATTCTGGCCCCATCGCATTGACGCGTCGCGCCAATTCCCGTTGCTCCTCCGCCTTATCTACAGCCGTATAGGCTGCGCAGTTGATGCAATAATCGAATTGCTGGTTGGCGAAGTAGTCAGCAACACCTGGGGCATCGGTGATGTCCAGCTCTACCACATCGGCAAAGGTGTATTGAAAGGCGGGAAACTGGTCGGAGAGCTGGCGCAGCTCCTGGCCGACCTGGCCATTAGCGCCGGTGATTAGCAGATGTGGCATAAGGTTGTTGTATTGTTTAAGCAACAGGACATTCCGCCTGCCGATGTGTACCAAATTGAGGATGCAGCAGGTCTTTTTCTGACAAAACCAACTGCGCTTTGTCCAGCTCCCAGTCGATCTTCAGCTGAGGATCATTGTAGACGATACCGCCCTCGTGGGCCTTGGAGTAGAAATTATCGCATTTGTAGGCAAACAGCGCCGTGGGGCTAAGGACGACAAAGCCGTGGGCGAAGCCTCGGGGGATGAACAGCTGCTTATGGTTTTGGTCGCTGAGGCGGATGCTAAAGTGTTGCCCGTAGGTGGTGGAGCCCTCGCGGATGTCTACGGCGACGTCCAGGACTTCCCCTTGCAGGACCCGCACCAGCTTGGCCTGGGCCAGCTCGCCGGTCTGGTAATGTAGGCCGCGCAAGACGCCGAAGGTGGACTGGGATTGATTGTCCTGAACAAATTCGGCTGTAATCCCCGCCTGCTGAAAGGTCTGCTGATTATAGCTTTCGTAAAAATAGCCTCGATCATCTTCAAAGACTCGAGGTTCGAAAACAATCAGACCAGGAATTCCTGTTTCGGTAAATGGCATAGTCGTTCGTATTTGAGCTTTAGCTTTTTTTACGGAAGAAAATGCTAATGGGTACACCCGTGAATTTGAAATTTTTGCGCATTTGGTTTTCCAAGTACTGCTTATAGCTGTCTTTGATGTACTTGGGATTATTGCAAAAGAAGGCAAAGGCCGGATAGTAAGTCGGCAGTTGCGTGATGTATTTGATTTTGGCAAAGCGGCCTTTATGCGATGGAGGAGGGTATTTTTCGATAGCCGCCAGCATCACCTCATTGAGCTGTGATGTTTTGATCTTCTGCTGGCGATTTTCGTGCACTTCCAGCGCCATTTCGATGGCTTTGAAAATACGTTGCTTCTCCAAAGCCGAGATGAAGACGATGGGGACATCGTTGAAGGGGGCCAGCCGCTTGCGCAATGCTTGCTCCTGATCGCGGGCAGTGTTGGTTTCTTTGGCCACCAAATCCCACTTATTGACCAGTACGACGATGCCTTTGTTGCGTTTTTGGGCCAGCCGGAAAATGCTCATGTCCTGTGACTCTAGACCATCTACTGCATCGATCATCAAAATACAAACATCGGCTTCTTCCATTGCCTTGATGGCGCGCATGACCGAGTAGAATTCTAGATTCTCGTGGACTTTGGACTTCTTGCGGATACCAGCAGTATCAATAATGAGGAACTCTTTGCCGAATTTAGAATAGTGGGAGTGGATTGAATCCCGGGTTGTGCCGGCGATGTCGGTAACAATATTGCGCTCTTCGCCCAGCAGGGCATTGATCAGCGAGGATTTGCCGACATTGGGCTGGCCGAGAATGGCAAACTTGGGCAGGGTAGACTCGATGGCCTCTTCCTCTTCCAGTCTTTCCGTCACCGCATCCAGTAAGTCTCCAGAGCCGCTGCCCGTCAACGAGGAAACAAAATAAGTATCTTCAAAGCCCAAGCTCCAAAATTCATTAGCTTCCATCATCCGAGCGTGGTTATCCACCTTATTGACCACCAAAAGGACATCCTTTTCACTGCGGCGAAGCATATTGGCGACCTCCTCATCCAAATCGGTGATCCCCGTTGTAACATCTACCATAAAAATCAGCACATTGGCCTCTTCAATAGCGATGCGTACCTGAGAGCGGATGGCGGCCTCAAAAATATCATCAGACCCCTGCACAAAACCTCCGGTGTCGACGACGGTAAATGTCTTACCGTTCCAATCGCTCAGCCCATACTGCCGATCGCGCGTCACCCCGCTGGTATCATCAATAATGGCCTGCCGCTCGCCGATCAGGCGATTGTACAGGGTGGATTTGCCGACATTAGGCCGGCCGACTATGGCTACAATATTTCCCATTTGACCGCAAAGGTAAGGATTTAGAAGGGAAAGTACTAGACTCCTTTATTGATACCCAAAATGCTTGAGCATCTGTTCATCATTCCGCCAGTTGTCTCGCACTTTGACGTGTAATTCGAGGAAGACCTTTTGTTCCAAAAAACGCTCAATATCCTTGCGCGCCTCCGTCCCCAATCGCTTAATGGCCGACCCACCTTTGCCGATAATGATCGACTTTTGAGTCTTGCGGCCAACGTAAATCAGCGCCGAGATGCGCACCAGCGGTGCACCAGCCTTATTTTGGGTTTCCTTAAAAGATTCGACCACCACCTCACAAGAGTAGGGAATCTCCTGCTTGTATTGCATCAGGATTTTTTCTCGAATGATCTCACTCACAAAAAAGCGCTCCGGCTTGTCCGTCAGCTGATCTTTAGGGTAGTAGACCGGGCCTTCAGGCATATGCTCGATGATCAGTTGTAAAAGGCGATCCGTATTGAGCTTCTTGAGGGCCGAGATGGGGATGATTTCCGTAAAATCGAACTGCTCGCTCCAATTTTTGATACTCATAGCTACCTTCGCCTCATCAACCAGATCGACCTTATTGATGACTAGGAACAGGGGAACTTCCAGCTTTTTCAACCGATTGGCCAGCGGAAGTTCGGTGGTAGGCATTTCTCCCGCTTCAATGAGCCAGAGCATAACATCAGCATCCTCAAAGCTGGATTTGACAAAGCTATTCATCGCCTCCTGCATTCGATAGGCCGGGTCCTCGATGATCCCTGGGGTATCGGAGAAAACAATCTGGTAGTCCTCATCACTGACAATACCGATGATGCGATGTCGGGTGGTTTGTGGTTTATTGGTGATGATCGACATGCGCTCGCCGACTAGGGCATTCATCAGGGTCGATTTGCCAACGTTGGGCCGGCCAATAATGTTTACGAATCCAGATTTGTGCATAGCGTTATTTTGGGCTCTAGTAGGTCAGCAGTTTTTGTCCGCCGTGCACCAATTGGTCTAGGGCCTGTACCAGCATTTTGGGTTTTTGTCGCCGCCAGTTAATATCATTGAAGCGTTCTCCGAAGTTGACGTAGTGGTGGATTTGCATTTCGAAAAATTCTTCCGCCACATGATCCTGGGTATTGACGAAGCAAATCCAGCCGCCTTCATCGCTGACCTCCTCGTACCATTCTTCGTAATAGCAATCATCAGAATTGTGGAAATTCAACACATTTTCGCAGATCAGCACGTACTTGTAAATTCCGTACGGCAGCATTTGGTCGACAATTTCCCTTTTGAGAAACATGACATCGTTGTGGAGGCAATCATTCCACTCTCCAATTAACTCCATCACGGCGAAGCCTTCCTCATAATCTACCATCAAAATCTTGATGTATAGCGTTGCAGAGCCAAAGTTATCCCATTGCGGATGGATGAAATAGTTATAGATTTTTTGCGTAAACCGAAATTCATCGTACTGCCTTCCATAAAACGGCGAACGCTCGTCCTCCGAAGCAACATATCGGTCTCGCCAATGAAAATGAGGTTCTATATCATGCATAATTCTGGTTGATTTAGAAATCGGGGGCAAGGTAACTGTTTCGGCGGCAATTGTCAATGGATATTTGCGCAGTATGCAGACAAATTAGAGCAGGAACTTATGGCACAGAATAGCGATAAGGACTATGACTACCGTTGCTACGCCAATAAATAGAAACATCAGAAGATAGCCCATAATAATAGTGATAAAGCTAAAAATAAGACTCCCAAAAGCATCTGCTCCGAAAAAGCGTCGATAGAGGCGGCTGTAGAGCACTAGGTAAATGCCGATTCCAATCATGAAAGAATAGGCAGTAGTATCGGGGAAGAAAGCATAGATAGCCATTGGTACTAGGCCCAGCAGTGTACCCTGCGCCATTACATAAATGTTGGCAATGCAGTGCTCTGCGTAGTACAATTTCTGAGATTTGTACAACAGGTAGGAGGCCGCGGACATAAAAGGAATGAGTAAGAGAGGAACGACGGTTAAGAATTTCGACATGAATCCCATGATATTTACCATCCTGGCCTCATCTTCAGGGCCGTTGATTAACCCAATCTCTTTGTACAACTCGATGATGTCCCCAGTTTGGTGTTCCCAAATGCTGAAACTGACGCTGATTAAGGCCGAAATGGTCAGCAGGATTAAAAGCAGACGGATAGGATGGTAGTACTTCTTGGTTTGTCCGCCGATGTAACCACCAATGACCTCCTCTGGGGCAACAAAGAGTATTTTGATGGTGTGGAAGAAGCCCTTTTCCAGGTTGAACAAATTACTCAACAGATCGCCGAAAACTTTTCTCAAGGTGAACCGCTCTGTAATGACCTTTTGGCCACATTGGCTGCAGAAAGGACCGGCGAGGGGTGCCCCGCAACTTTTACAGTGAGTGGGATGGGGATTTTCGATCTCCGCTAGGTTCAGCATCAGCTATTGAGTATTTTTGTTGCAACTTTAAAGATACAAAAATGCTCAGAATAGTCTGCACCGGCCCAGAGTCCACCGGCAAAACCACACTTTCTCAACAATTAGCCCGGCATTACGAATGTCCCTGGGTGGCCGAATATGCCCGCAGCTACATCGAGGGGCTGGATCGCAGCTACACAGAGGCCGACCTGCTGGCCATCGCCGAGGGGCAGATCGAACTCGAAAACTTACTGGTCGAGCCCGAGCTACCCCTGATCGTTTGCGATACAGATTTGTTGACCATTCGCATCTGGTCGGAGTACAAATATGGTCGTTGTGATGAGTGGATTTTGGAGCAATTTGTCCTGCGCCCCGCCGACCTCTACCTGCTTTGTGCGCCAGACATCCCCTGGACGCCCGATCCCCAGCGCGAAAACCCAGAGGACCGCCAGGAGCTTTACGGGCTCTACAAATTTCAGCTGGTCAGCAACAATCGGCGGCTAGTCGAGGTCTTTGGCGATGAGACTCTGCGCTTCCACGAGGCCACCACCGCCATCGACCAATTGCTGGACAAACAGTGATTATTCTTCCTCAATTCGTCTACCCAGCGAACTGACCGCAGAGACGCAGAAATACCCTAGGGCCTTCTCCGTCGAATTAGCATCTTCATTGATGATATTGGTCGGTACATTAGCCAGCGGCTCGGCAAAGATGCCCGCATCACCGATGGTCATCTGCCGCCGCGCCTGCTCCAAGAAGGTGAAGGCATCAACGGGTATAGAGTGGATTTCGACGAAGATGGAATCGCCAGGAGCCCAGGGCGGCACATCACTGTCATCCACGGCATCGTCGGCCCCATCGGGAATGCGATTGATTGCATCGCGAATTGGCGGAATGAAGATCAGCCCGTCCACCTCCGCACCAGCAGAAAAGCCCGCATCGTAGGCAATGTTTAGCTCCTGTGGCTTATTGAGAAAGCGCCCATTTTTGAACGTCTTGATCCAATAGCAATCATCGAGGCCTTCAAAATCGCGGGCGAAGAACTCCGCGTAGATGCCTTCTACATCGCCCAGCTCCGCATCGCGAAACTCCTGGGTGATGGAATCAATAGTCACGACGCGGTTCATGCTGGAGGTGGCCGTGTAGCGCTGCCCGTCGGTTTCGATAGCCAAGGTGTAGCTATTGCCAATTTCTCCGAAGGTCTGTCCGTTGGGCGGCTCCCAGGTATAGTCGCCGTCATTATTGACATCTGTAAACACAAAGGCACTGCCTTCGTTATCGGTAATGACTACGCTGGCGCCAGTGACTGGATCGATGCTTTGAGTATCGAAGTAGGGGCGGGACAGGCGCAGTCGGACGACTTGCGTTTCTGCCTTATCGTTGATCCAGGCGTCGACGGACAGCTGGACTTCTCCTTCCTGCAATTCCACATCGATAACATCGGTGCAAGAAGCGAAGAGCAGCACGATCAACAGCGCAGCAAAGCTGGTTATTTTTGAAGTATTTATTGTTTTATAGATTGACATGATCTTGGACTTTAGAAGTTGAAGTTATAGGCTACAGAAGGAATGAAGTTACCGACCACCGATAGCCGAACAGCCTCGGTTTGAATCGGATCGCCGTTGGCGGGGCGGAGGTCCTGCTGTTGGAAATAGATGGTGAAAGGATTGCGACGGCTGTAGATATTGTACACCGAGAAGACCCAGTTGCCAGACCAGCGCTTGCCTTCCCGCTTTTTGCCTTGTAAGGTAGCGGAGATGTCGAGGCGGTGGTAAACTGGAATTCGGACATTATTACGAGTGCTGTTCGAGTTGTTGGGAATGATATAGCCCTGCAATTCGAAGTTGTTAGTAGGGAAGGTGGCCGGCGTCCCGGAGTTGAGCACAAAGTTGGCCGATAGGCTCCATCGTTTGTTCAAATCATAGAATAGGGTAGTGCTAAAGTTGTGGGTCTGATCAAATCGAGAGGCGTACCAATCATTGTTATTGATGCCATCGACGCGGCGCTCCGTGCGCGCCAGCGTATAGCTCATCCAGCCCGTCAAGCGGCCCTTTTTCTTCTCGATTTGCAGCTCAAATCCATAGGCTCGACCATCGCCCGTCAGCAGGTCGCCTTCGAGGAATTCATTCAGCAGCAGGTCGGCCCCGTCGATGTATTCCACCATATTCTGGAAGTCCTTGTAGTAGATTTCCGCAGAAGTTACGAAAGTGTTGTTCTTGAAATTTTTGAAATACCCCAAGGCCACCTGATCGGCCAACTGCGGTTTGATGTTATTCGTACTGGGTGTCCAGACATCCACCGGCGTAGAGGCCGTCGTATTGGATACCAAGTGCAGGTACTGCGCCATGCGGTTGTAGCTGGCTTTGAGCGAAGTACTTTTGTTGAGCTGGTACTTAATGGAGGCTCTGGGCTCCAGGTAATTGTACGTCTGAATACTTTCCCACTGGTCAAAATCCTCAAAGCTTACAGCTTCGCGGCGGATACCTGGCGTCCCTTCCTCGTATTCGTAAGCTCGGCCTTCGCCCATGTAGTTGAAATAGGACCAGCGCAGCCCATAGTGTAGCGTCAGGCGGCTATTGATGGTTTGTTCATTTTCGATAAATATACTGCCTTCGAAGGCGTAGCGTTTGTTAAGGCTGATGTCGTTGCTTTCCCCTTCGCTGACCCCGATGGCATTGCCGGGTTCGAAGACGTAGACGATCCCTTGGCCACCGAAGGTGACGAGGTTGTCAGGAGTGAGGAACCAGGAGAACTCCGGTTTTAGGCTGTAGTTGATGATGTTTGCATTCCAGTCAAAGCGATTCTCTAAATCATCACCGAAGTTCAGCTCATAGTCGTAATTGCTGTAATAAGCAGTAAAGTTGGAGAACAGTTTATCGCTAAACAGGTGGTTCCAGCGCAGCGTCGTCGTCGCATTTCCCCAGTTGAAACCAGCATCATCGCCAAAGCGGAAGTTGTCCCGCCCCAGATAGCCGGAGAGGTAGACCCGGTTTTTATTGTTTATTTTATAATTGGCTTTCAGTGTCAAGTCATAGAAGTTCAGCGCCGTACCACTGAGGTCGTCGTTGAGAAATGGCCGAGCTAAAATATCGATGTAGGAGCGACGGGCGGCGACGATAAAAGAGGCCTTGTCTTTAAGAATAGGGCCTTCCAGTGCCAGTCGACTAAAGATAAAGCCAATCCCTCCAGAGCCGGAAAATCGTTTGCTGTTGCCCTCTTTCATCCGCACATCGAGGATAGAAGAAAGTCGACCGCCGTAGCGAGCTGGAATCCCCCCTTTGTAGAGCTTGACATCCTTGATGGCATCTGGATTGTAGACCGAGAAAAAGCCAAAAAGGTGCGAAGAATTGTAGACAGGGGCTTCATCAAGCAGCATCAGATTCTGGTCAATACTTCCTCCGCGTACATTGAAGCCCGTTGCCCCTTCCCCGACCGTCGTTACTCCGGGAAGCAGCTGAATACTGCGCACTACATCCACCTCGCCCAGCAGGGCAGGCAGCTTTTGGATGGTCTGAATATCCATTTTGTTGGTACTCATCTCCGAGTTGGTCACATTATTATCTTCCCGTTCACCGACCACGATGACTTCCTCCAGGGCCGCCGCTTCCTCGCCCAGTTCGATGTCCAGACTTTGGTTGGCCTTCAGCTCAAGCGTCTTCGTCTGATTCTGGTAGCCCAGATAGCTGAAATCAATGTTATACGTTCCGGGGGGTATAGAGAGGGAGTAGAAACCGTAGACATTAGTAGCCGTCCCTTTGTCCAGTTCTTTGATGTAGATATTGACACCGATCAAGGTCTCACCACTACCTGCATCTTTGACGTAACCATTCAGGGTTACATTCTCGCCGGAGGCAGGCGGGGTGGGCTCCTGGGCAAAAAGAGAAAGCTGGACGCTCAAACAGAGTAGAATGAGCCATACCGCTTTGAGGTCTAAAGACATAGTTGTTAAGAGTTTTGATGGTAAAATAATAGGTGCTTTATAAAATTGATGATTGATTTACGAAAAGAAAGGTGTATTTAGATTTCATCTGAAGTGTTAATATTCTCTGTGAGAGACAGGGACTTGACGAGTGACCATGTTCAAGTGCTATCCTACTTCGATCAATACAAGGTATTTGAAAGTCTGAGCCATGTCTTCCGGGAAGGAACACGGCTGTGTGCTTGCAGAAATGTTGGTCTTGTAGTAATTGTCAGTGTCCTCTTGAGAAAGACACTGCCTTGACAAATAAGGGTGCTTTGGTTGGAACCACGTCTCCTGCCAAGGGATGGGGTGAGTAACGGTATTCATATTTTATCCTACTTCGGTCGATGTAATAAATAACCCGGTTTCGTCTGAGCTGTGTCTCCTTTCAAGGGAAACGGTGATTTTTATCACAGATAACAGACTTTCCCAAAAGATAAACTAATTCAGCCCTCTTATGTTTTTCGGAACCCTAAGTTTTCCAATCCTTTTCCTATCTTTGCGCGACTCATTGGGGTGCCGACCGATACATTTGATCAATTCGGCTGAGATTATACCCATCGAACCTGCCCGGGTAATACCGGGAAGGGAATGAGGCAGCTGACCTGCCGGGTAAGAGAAGGAGTATCCTTCTCCTGAAGTAAATTACAGACCATACCCCTGGTTCTGTGGATTATTTCAATCATAGAGCGAGCATACCTAAGAAAACACGCTCTATTTAACATCCTTTCTTTTTTATGAAACCATTACTTACAGTTTGGGCCTTCCTACTGCTGTGTAGCTACGCTTGGACGCAAAATGCATTGAGTGGAACCATCACCAACGAAGAGGGCGAACCTATGCCCTTTGCCTCTGTACTGATCACCAACACCCAGGAGGGGGCGGTGACGGATGCTGATGGCTTTTTTCGCTTCGTCTTGCCGGAGGCGGGGCTTTACCGAGTCCGTATCAGCTACATCGGCTACAAGTCGGTGGAGCAAGAGGTACAGGTCGACGGGCCGACTAATGTGGAGATTCGGCTCGAAGAAACGGGCTTCACCCTGCCCGATGTAGAACTGATTGGCACCTGGGCTGACCCCAATACGCCGATTACCTACACCAACCTAAGCCGCGAGGAGCTGGAAGTGAACAACCTGGGGCAAGATGTCCCTTTTCTGGTGCGCTGGACGCCTTCGGCCGTCGTCAACTCCGACGCTGGGACCGGCATCGGCTACACCGACATTCGTATTCGCGGTAGCGATGCCACCCGTATCAACGTCACCATCAACGGCATCCCGCTCAACGATGCGGAGTCCCAAGGGGTATTCTGGGTCAACCTTCCCGACTTCGTCAGCTCTACTGACATGATTCAGATTCAGCGCGGGGCGGGTACTTCGACCAACGGCGCCGGGGCCTTCGGCGCGACGATCAACCTCAAAACCACCGATCGGAAGGCGGAACCCTACGTCGAGCTGAACAACAGCGTCGGCTCCTTCAACACCTTCAAGCACAACATTCAGGCTGGTAGCGGCCTGATCGACGGCCGCTTCACCTTCGACGGCCGCCTTTCTCGCATTACCTCCGACGGGTACATCGACCGGGCGACGGCTCGCCTGCATTCTTTCTACGCTTCCGCAGGATGGTGGGGCGAGACCAGTAGCCTGCAGCTTAATGTCTTCTCTGGCAGTGAGATCACCTATCAAGCCTGGAACGGTGTCCCCGCGCAATACATCAATGATGATGAGCTGCGCACCTTCAACACTGCTGGTACTGAGCGCCCTGGCGAACCGCACGACAACGAAGTAGATGATTACAACCAAACCCATTACCAGCTCCACTACAAAAAGCAATTCGCAGGGCCTTTCCAGCTCAATGCGGCGCTGCACTACACGCGCGGTAAGGGCTTTTTTGAGCAATATAAGGCTGGTGAAATGCTGAATGGACTGGGCTTCCCCGATGTGCCGGACACCCTGGCTTCTGATCTGGTCCGCCGCCGCTGGTTGGACAACCACTACTACGGAGTAACCTACAACCTGCGATACCAGCCCATTGGTAACCGACTGAGTATGACCCTGGGCGGGGCACTCAATAACTACGTTGGTCGTCACTTCGGCGAGACCATCTGGACGGCATTTCAAGGGGAGGTGCAGGACCCGCCGATTTATTATGACAATGATGCAGAGAAACTGGATTTCAATGTTTATTTCAAAACGGAGTATTTACTGACCCCGCAGTTGAATATCTATGGAGACTTGCAGTATCGTCGGGTGGACTATGAATTTCTGGGTTTTGAGGATGTGGGCTTGCAGTTGCAGCAATCAGAGACGCTCAACTTTTTTAATCCCAAGGTTGGTCTGTTTTACGATTTGCAGGGCAAGGGGGGGCTTTATGCGTCCTTTAGTGTAGCGCAGCGTGAGCCGAACCGCAATGATTTTACGGAGTCGTCGCAGGTGAGCCGCCCGCGCTCGGAGACGATGTATGATACCGAGCTGGGCTATCGCTTGGAGAAGAAGCGCGTGCAGCTTGGGGCCAACTTGTATTGGATGACTTATGATGATCAGCTGGTACCGACGGGACGACTCAACGATGTGGGAGCTGCTACGCGCATTAATGTCGACAAGAGCTATCGCCTGGGGGTGGAGCTGGACGGCCGAATAGAGGTGGTCGACGGGGTGCATTTTGGTGGAACCCTAACCCTGAGCCGGAATAAGATTGATCAGTTTGATGAGTATATTGACAATTGGGATACGGGCATACAGGAGGTGGTGCGCCACGAAAATACGGACTTGGCCCTTTCTCCGAATGTCATCGCTAGTGCAGAGGTGAGTGTTAATGTCCTTCAGCGTCTGGCCGATCCGAAGAAGCAGTCGCTGGTGGTCAGTTTGCAGGGTAAGCACGTTGGCGAGCAGTTTATCGACAATACTTCTAACGAGAATACAATGCTGGATGCCTACTTCTTCAGCGATCTGGGGCTGCGCTATCAACTGCAACGAAAGGGCATCTTCAAGGAAGTCGCGGCCACGCTAATGGTGCGCAACGTCTTTGATGCTCGATTTGAAACCCGTGCCTGGACCTACCGCTTCATCTCGGAGGACAACGATCCCCGCGCTGATCCCTACGTCCGCCTCGAAGGCGGCACGACCTATAATCAGACCGGCTTCTTCCCACAAGCGGGGAGAAACTTCCTGCTGGGCTTGACCCTGCGATTCTAGGCTGAAAGTGGCCGCCAGGCTACATAAAGAGAAAGAGTAATGTGGTGAAAGTCAGAATTTTGTATTTTAAAGGTACGGTATTAATGTACTCAAAAAATATAAGATGAAAACACTCACTAAAACATTACTCTTTTTCTGTTTTTTAATGGGCAGTGCTTCTTATCTACAAGCCCAAATTTCCTACGGAGCACGACTAGGCTACACCCTCTCAAATTTCAATCGTCAAGGTAAATCAGTGTCAGGAACCAAGAGTGATGAGATGATCAAGGGCTTGGATATTGGACTCCTCGCCGAAGTACGCCTGACTAAAGGCCTAACTTTTCAACCTGAATTACAATTCATTCAAAAAGGAGAGGTTATTTACGATAAGCATTTTTTACAGAGCGGGATGAGAAAACTCAGCTATGTTCATGTCCCCCTACTTTTTAAGCTTAGTGCGGATAGCAAACCTGCAAGCTTTTTCATGACGGCGGGCCCTTCTCTGGGCTGGGGCTTATTCTATAAACGTGGCCCAAGATCGGAAGAATTCAACGAGGAAAACCACCTACGCCGATTTGAATTGGCCTTAAATGTAGGTATTGGATTATCCTATGCCATAAATAAAGCGCGCATTTTTCTGGACATGCGCTATATGCTAGGGATGACAAATGTCGAAGTGAGGAGGGAGTGGGATGCCAAAAATCAGGGATTTTCTTTTGGGATGGGCGTCTTGGTAGATTTAAAGAGCGCGGATTGAGAGAAGTAGGCCTCTTTGCACAAATCCCCCCGAATATCAAGTATTCGAGGGGATTTGCGTTAGAGCTAAAAGTTGTAGGTAAACCCAAATCGATAGTCAAAAGGACTTTCGAAGGAGTCGTCTGGTACGCTGGTATTGTACAGAATTAAAATCTCGTAGGCAAAGATGCCGCCGCTGGTATAGCCTGCACCGATGTAAAAATTCTCGCGATTTTGCCGGGTAGTGATGACATCACCATTTCGATCAATGGCGAGGATGTTGGGGTTGGAGGCAAGTACGTTGGGCGCTTTATTGCTTTCGTATTCGAATTCCAGATGGGCGAAAAAGTTTTCTAAAAACTTAAAACGAGAGAAGGCACTCAGGCCGTAGTTGAGCTGCTGGGAAGTGTGAATCCCTCCATCTGAACCTTGCCCTTTGATGTGTACATACTGAAGGTTGACTCTGGGGCCGATAGAAACATTGTCAATGATTTTGTAGCCGACCATAGGCGAGATGCCAATGTTAAAAATATTGAACGCATTATTCCCACTAAATCCAAGGTTGAAGCCTCCTCCGTACCAAAGTCGGTGTACAAAGCCTCCACTTTCGTCAAAATACTCGTCGTTGCTGCTCCTTCTTTTGCGCTGTGCATCGGCGTTACTGATATTGATAAAAAAGGCCAAGGCCAGGATGAGGGAGCAATAAAACGTAAATTTTTTCATCTGAAATTTAATTTACAATAAAGAAAGAATGGTACAAATGTAAAGAATTACCTTGCATCTCGCCGGAGAAAATCTCCAAAAATGCAGGCTTTAAATTAAAACTGCTGATTATTTAACAATATTATAAGCCCAGATGTTACAAAACTGTTAATCATCTCGGTCTTTTGTCCGAAATCGGCTAATCGTCTTTGCGGACCTGACTAAAGGAAGGTGGGTTTTGGTTGCGGGTTTTGATGTGCTTCTTTTGTCGGAGAAAATCTCGCCAGGCCGTGGCCCGTTTGGCACTGGAAAAAGTGTAGAAAGTCTGGTTCTCGTTGAGTTTTTGGTGAAAATCCAGGCGGGTACCAAATTTGATTTCCAATAGCTTGATGATGCCGTAGGTGAAATAGTCGCGCTTGCCCCCTGTGCGGCTAACGAAAGGCGTAATGATGTCGTATTGGAGAATATCGTAGATTTTCTGTAAGTCTAGTTGCCCTTTCTTATCCAAAAAATCTACTCCAAAGCCGCGCAGATAGTGGATGTAAAAATCCTTTTCGGAGAGGCTATCGTGCAGGGCAATTAACTCCTGCATCCGGCGGTTATCATCAAATTCGAAGAGGGGAATGCCAAAATCCTTGTGCAAAAAGGCCAGCGATTGTTCCGCTGTAGCACTGTTCATCTGGTACAACAGTTCCACCACCGTCCCGATCTCGGCATAGCTAACACTGGCAATGATGGATTCCAGAATCTTCGCCCGCGAGCCTTCGTCCGCCGACATATGAAAAGCCGCCATCAGCTTATCTTCCAGCTTACGACCGATGTTTTCGATCTGGGCGATGTGCAGATTGGTGGTCTGTTCTTCAAATTCACTGAGGTAATCGCTCTCCTCAAGGTAGCTGTTCAAAATATCTTTGATGCGGTTGGCCGTAGCGATGGTGGCCTTCCCGCTGTTGATGTAATTGGTAAACCAGGGCGAGCGGAAGAGGTTGTTGTAAAAAGAACCTCGTTCAGTGTGAGAGAACTCCGCCGATTTGCGCTCCAAATAGGCCAGTATGGTTTCTACATGCTCCGTAGGAATCTCAAAAAGCTTGGGAATATCATCCAACTCTTTATAGCTGAAAAAGAAGTCTTCGAAATACTGAAGGTCTTCCAGTGCATTGAGCTTGGGCTTGATGTTCAGCTTTCGGATGTCCTTAAACGGGCGCACCTTCGTCAATGCCTTCAGGCAAACCTCTTTATAATCCTCATTATAATGCGGCGATTCCGTGATCAAATTGATGTCCTCAATGGCGATGGTAGGACTCATCAGGAGGGAATCCAGCTTCTCTTCGAAGAAAATTCTAATCCAATCCTTGTACTGCTTGCCATCGGCGGCCCACTTGGCCTTCCATTTCTGGGTGGCGAAGGGCTTGCGCTCATCATCCGGTGCAAAGTGGTAATTGTAAATATCCTCTAAGGACGGGACAATCAAATCGCTGACGTAGATGATGACCCCTCGCCGCTGCGTGACAATGCGCTTGTCATCGGCCAAGCTGAACAGCAGCGGTACCAAGTCAATAGAAGGATGTAGGCGCAGGTAGTGGAAAAACTGCTTGACGGAGGCGATTTCCTCCGCCCCTTTGATCCCCTTGATGATCTTGCGCAGGTCGCCGGGCTGTGGCGGCGGCAAAATATTGATGTCTCTCTTGGTAAAGCCATTGGGGTCGTCCAAAAAATTGCTGATGTCGATGTAGGCCATCGCCTCGTCCTCCTCCTCTTCGATAATGAGTCGGGAGAGCTGGTTGAGGATGCCTTCATCGGTTTCGATCTTACCCAGCTCCAAGAGCCGGCTTTGCATTTGTTTATCTTGCAGGTCAAATTTGACCAGATAATTATTGCAAGAGCCAAAAACACCGATGCCCTCGAAGATTTCGGCCTTTTTTAAGTAGAGCAATAACTCCGTATCGCTGTTGACAATCTGCTCCCAATGCGCCGAATAGAAGCGGTCCAGAATGCGCCCCACTGAGAAGACAAAAGTAGCCTTGCCCTCGTAGATGCAACTAAGGTATTCCAGCGCCGTCACATCGCTCAGGCTCATCTCCGCAATCATCTGATTCTCTAGTTGATAGCGCTGGCTGAGCGAGGAGGTGTGCAGCAGTTGATCTACTACGGGCTGCAACTTTGGTGAAATCTTATAGGAAAAACCGTTTTTTCGACAATAATCCGTGAGCTGCGCCAGCTGTTCGAGATATTGATGTTTGAAGGAGGGCAGATTGCGATTATAAGTGCGCAGCAATTGCCGGTATTTCTCCGCCAGCTCGCTGACCTCTATCGGGTCTCCTTCGGTTAGCTTAAGGAAGGATTGTAGGGCCACAGAATCGTTCTTGGAGTTCAGACGGCGGAAAAGCTTTTCGTAGTTCTGAGAAATTTCTTCGGCAGTATATTTATTGGTGTAATAAGCATTGTGAGGGTCCCACTCGTAGTCGCGATAGTGCTTCGCCCAGTAGATCAAACAGTTGAGTCGCAGGGTCTCCTCATCCCCGGCCTGATAATCATAGGTCAGTTCGCCTGCTGCATTGTAGAGGCCGATGTCCAGTCGGGTCATTTCTTGTAGCCGCTTCAGGTATTGATTGACCATGCGGGGATCGCTGTGCCAGTACTTATAGATTTGGGTAGAGAGGTAGAACAGGGAGCGGGCGTGGTAGGTTTCTGTCAGATCGCGCAGGGCGTTGTGCTGTAGCCAGGGGTAATTGTAGGACAGGTTGAGCACCTTGCCGAAGTAATCAACGGCAAATTCGAAGAAGCTCATGCGGAAGCTAAAGTGTTGCTCGTAGCCGTAGGCCTGCATGGTTTCCAATGTACCCAGCGAGTCGATGTAGTGCAGGTAGCGCTGTTCGAGCTGTTCGGCATTCCCTGGCTTAGGAAGTTTAATATTGGTGACTTTGGCCAGTAGGGGAGCGGCCTGCTCGGCGCTGATCAGCTTATTGTGAAGCAATTGGAGCAGGGCTTGTGTACTTTCGAGGTACGGATAGTTGGTCAGGGCCTCGGCGATGATATAGTCCATGCGGCCCCTGGCTTTGGGGCGTATTTTTTTAAATTGTTTATTAGCCAACAGCTCTAGCATATACTGGTGGCCCTCGTAGCGTTCCAAGAGCGCAATTTTTTTGAGCACCTTGCTCAATTCCTTAGGCTGGTTATTGCCCAATAGCTTATTGGCTTGTTGAATGTGGCTACGCAGTTGCAGTTGCTTGTCTTTGCTCTGGGCTTCCAGCTGCCGACTTTTGTATTTGACCTCCCATTTTTCGAGAGAAGTCAGGAAAAAAGTATTGAGCAGTTCGGAGTAGCTGAGCTGCTCGGCGTTGTTGTAATAAAATTGGAGAAAATCCTGGCTTTTATAAGGCTTATTGAGGTCAAAGTCAGTGGGATTGAGCAGAATATTGTTGCGGAGCAATTGGCGGGCCTGCTGCCCGACCTTTGGATGATCCACCAAACTGCCGAGGTCGCGCAGCGATTTTTTCGTCCCTGCCTTGATGCTGACTTCCAATTGTTTGAGCAGACCCATGTAGTCGGTACTCGGCTGAGCGAATACAGGCTTGGTGAGAAGTAGCGATAATATGATCATCGGGATAGTGATTCTCATATAAGGGGACTATGCGGTATTTGGGTTCAAGGATCGCTTCAATGAGCTTATACATATACAGAAATACAATAACTACACCGTTTTTGCAAAATAGGCGATTCTAGGGCCTCAAGGGCTTATTCTTCCAATTTTATATCATCTGTGAAGTACAGCTCCTTTTGATTGGCCAGATAGTACTTGTCGAAGAAGAAGCGGATGTTGTTATAGGCCGATACGTCGTCGACGAAATCCTGATTCAGTCTGACTTTACGGGTACTCAGCAGGTCTTCGTCGGCCATTTGGAAGGGAAAGCCGGTGAAGGGCTGAGAAAAAACATTATTGTTGGCCACCTCCACAAATTGCAGCTCCGTGCGGTTCTCCTCGTCCCATTCTCGCCAGCTCAGCCCACTGTCGGAGGAGGTAAAAAGCTGGGCGGCGCTGCTGGTAACAAACAGGCTGTCTTCGTAGCTGAAAAAGTCCAGCATCCACTGTTGGAAAATCTTGGTGACCGACCCGTCCGGCCCCACCCGAAAGGCCCCATTGAGCGAAGTCACATAGTAATGTCCATCCACAAAGCGCGTATTGCTGATGCTATTGGGGTCATTCTGTAGGTCCGTCACATCGATATTGGCCCGAAGGCTGACATTGAGAATTTCGGAATTATTGCTGTTGAGTTCAATGTCAAAGAGCAGTAGGGTGTAAATATCTTTGCTCGAATTAGAGGCCGGAAGTAGCATTTGGGTGCCTACATCGTTGAAGGCGGCGGTATAGCGGCCGCTGGTTTCGGGAAAGAGCTGATCGCCGGTTTCGGCCTCTAGTTGCTCAAAGCTATAGTTGTAGACCTGCCCGGGGATTTTAGCCAGGTGGAATTCAATAATTTGATCGCTCTGGCCCTGACGCGTAACGCGGGTGAAGACATTATCAGAGAGCTGCGGCCGGCCGAAGAAGCGGAAGGGCAGGGTCAACTTCCGACGCTCGATAATGTTGTTATTGTTGTCGAGGCGGATAAATTCATCATCAGTGATCACATAAAATTCAGTTGGGCTAGCGTGCATATTGCGGATCGGAGTGATGGTCGCATCTTCGAAGGCCAGCTTCCAGGGGTCGGGAATTTCGTCTTCTGGTTTGATCAGGCAGGCGCTTTGGCCCACCAGCAAGGCAAACAGTAGAACCGCGAGGATACGTTGCATGGCGATCTGGATTTTGTGTAGTTCTAATAAGAAGGCGAAACAAAGTTCGGTATTTCTCCCCAATATTGCCAAAAACATACCGGTTTTGGCGACTGATCTGTAAATGATCAATTGTCAAATTCTGTCATTTCCAACCATTTTACAAGATACATTTAAAGCAAAAGCATATTTAAATTAAAAATTTTGAGGAAAATGTGTATTTTGCGCTTCGCAGCCACAAGTTTTAATTAGAAAAAAGCGTCTAACGCAAAGCTGCGCATAACTTTCCGTTTCAATTTCATATCGACCGTTTCGTACTGATAAGGCATTTCTCAAAGCATTTGCTAAATTCCTGACAGGAAGCTCAACTTGCTGACCTGAATGGTAATTATGGCTTGGGTATTAACTATTTTTGAAACCTGAATTACTGACCTAAATAACTTAAACCGTATGATCTTTAGAATCAAACTTACTTTTTGTGTTCTGTGTTTAACGGTGTCGCTTTGGGCACAACAAGAAGGGGTCTTTCGGGGCGTAAAGCTCAACTACCCTACGCACAGTGAACTGGAACGCCAGTTTACGGACTATCAGGTGTATCGTATCAACGCAGATGCCTTGAATAATTATGTCAAAGATGATCGAGAACGCGCCGATAAAGTGCTGAGTATGCAACTTGGTGAAGAGTATGAGTGGAATATCTATCTCTCTCCATACGATATGCGCGCTGCGGACTTCCGCATCACCGAAATGACGGAGCAAGGGCCTCGAACGTACACTCAAACGGAAAATAAAACTTTCAGAGGCTACCTGCTTTCGGATGCCGAAAGCAAAGTTACCCTGACGCTGGATAAGGACTTTATTTATGGAATGGTGAAAAAAGGAAACGAACTATTCTTTATCGAACCACTGAGCGGCATCATCGGTAGTGGTGGGGATCCCTCACTTTTTATTGTTTATAATGCCAAAGACGTTATTCCTGATAAAAATGCCAAATGTGGCTACACCGACATGCTCAAATATAAGGGGCAAATGGATCACGGTGCCTCGGATGAACAAGGCGATGAAGGGGAGCTGCAAGTCGGCTCTCGAATGGGATGTAGAGAGGTAGAAATGGCCGTAGCTGCCGATTTTTCGATGTTTACCAAGTACGGTAGCACAACGGCCACGCAAAACCACATCTTCGGAGTAATGTCCAATGTACAGCTCAACTACGATAATGAATTCAATGATCAAATCGTATTCTTGATTGTTGAAGTCTTTGTTTCTTCCTGTATAACTTGCGACCCCTGGACCACCTCTAATGGCGCAGGAACCGTCCTAAACAGCTTCACCAACTGGGGCGAAAGCGGCGGATTCAGCACCACCTACGATATTGCCCAGTTTTGGACCAACCGTAACTTTAGCGGGAGTACCATCGGTATTGCTTGGCTATCTGCGGTCTGTACCTCCAATCGCTACCATGCCATACAGGACTTTTCTACTAATGCCAACCTGATGCGCGTACTGGTTGCCCACGAAATTGGCCATAATTTCGCCGCTCGTCACGATGCTAGTGGTGCCCCTTTCATTATGGCCCCCTCGGTCAATACCTCCAATTCCTGGTCGACGGCCTCGCAAAATTCGATTAACAACCACGTGGCCTCCCGGTCTTGCCTAAGCAGTTGTAATATTATACAGCCGCCAGTGGCCGACTTTATCTCCGATGCCACCAGCGGCTGTGCCCCGCTGATCGTTAGCTTCTTTGATCAGTCTACCAACAACCCCGATTCTTGGCAGTGGACCTTCCCCGGCGGTATTCCGGCGGTTTCTACTTCCCAAAACCCTAATGTGACCTACACCACCCCCGGGATTTACGATGTGACGCTGACCGCCTCCAACAGCGCGGGGGGCAATACCATCACCCGCACGGGCTATATCTTCGTAGACGGCCCGCCGTTCGCCGCTTTTACCACCTCCATCCTGCTGAACAACGTAGTCTTCACCAACCTGTCCACCAATGCCGATAGCTATCTGTGGGACTTTGGTGATGGCAACTTTAGTACAGAAATTAGTCCGGAGTATAACTATGCACAGGACGGCTTTTATAATATTACCTTGACGGCCTTCAATGACTGTGGATCGACCACAACAACGACGGTTATCCAAATCGTTACAGAACCCTTTGCCAGCTTCCGGGCCGACATCACTGAGGGCTGTGATTCGCTAACGGTCCAGTTCATCGATCAATCTACCTTGAATGTAACCGACTGGCAGTGGACCTTCCCGGGCGGTACGCCGGATACTTCGATTATGCAGAATCCGACGGTGACTTATACCACTCCGGGTACCTACAGTGTTACGCTGGTGGTTTCTAATTTGGCGGGCAGCAATGCAGTCACTCGAACCGATTACATCACCATCGGAGGCAGCCCCACTGCCGGCTTTGACTTTACCATCAATGGTACGATGGTCGACTTCATCGATCAAAGCATTGCGGCGAATAGCCTATTGTGGGACTTCGGAGACGGCAACACCAGCACGGAAACCAATCCGACCCATATTTATGCCAGTGGAGGAACTTACACCGTTGCACAAATCGCTTTCGGCGACAGCCTCTGCCCCCCCGATACCCTACTGCAAACCATTGACCTGAATGTCATGCCTACCGCCGCCTTCAGTGCCGACACCACCGAAGGCTGCGCCACCCACACCGTCAACTTTGTCGATGAGTCAACCGGCGGAGTGACCAGCTGGGAGTGGCGGTTCCCCGGCGGTACGCCGGCCGGCTCCAATGAGCAATTCCCAATCGTAGAATACCGAAACCCCGGGCAGTTCGATGTTACGCTGATTGTCGGAAACGCCCTTGGTACGGATACTTTACTGATCGAAAAATATATTACGGTGGATACCGTCCCTAATGCTAACTTCGACTTTGAAATCGGTAGTGACCTTGTGACTGTACAATTCTCTGATTCTAGCTCCTTCGCCGATAGCCTTTTCTGGGACTTTGGCGACGGGGCCATGAGCCGCGATACGAACCCCGAACACACCTATGCCAACGATGGGGTTTACACTGTTCAGTTGATTGTGAAGAATGAATGTGGAGCGGATACCAGCGAGCAAGATGTGACGATTGTGACGCTGCCAGATGCTGGATTTACCTTTTCGGCGGACGGTGACTGTGCGCCGGTAACGGTAACCTTTACCGATGGTTCTAGTGCGAATACGACGGGCTGGCAGTGGAGCTTCCCGGGCGGTACGCCGGCTAGTTCTACGGATCAGAATCCGACGGTGGTGTACAATTCGGCGGGCAGTTTTGATGTGACCTTGATTGTCAGCAATGCTGCGGGGAACGATACGATGGAGGTAGTAGGGGGAATTGCAGTGGCAACGACGCCTACGGCCAGCTTTACCAGTAGCGCCAATGGCAGAACGGTCGATTTTACCAATACTTCTAGTAATGCGGTCGGCTTCCTCTGGGACTTCGGCGACGGTAATGGCAGTGCTGATACGAATCCTACCCATACTTACGCTGCCGATGGCAGCTACACGGTGACCCTTACGGCGACCAATGCTTGTGGGTCGGTGACTGCCACTGCGACCATTACAGTTTCGACGATGCCTATGGCAGGCTTTAGTGCCAATGTGCAGAGTGGCTGTGCGCCTTTGACGGTGCAGTTTACGGACCAGTCGAGTGCAAATACGACGGGCTGGCAGTGGAGCTTCCCGGGCGGTACGCCTTCTAGCTCTACGGACCAAAATCCAGTGGTGATCTACAATAACGCCGGCAACTATGATGTAACGCTGGTGGTCAGCAACGCCTCGGGTTCCGATCAGGTGAGTGAAACCAATTATATCAATGTAGAAACAACGCCTACGGCCAGCTTCACCAGCAGTGCCAATGGCAGAACCGTCGATTTTACCAATACTTCCAGCAATGCGGACAGCTACAGTTGGGACTTTGGTGATGGCAATAGTAGTACGGATACGAATCCTACGCATACCTATGCTACCGACGGCAGCTATACGGTGACCCTTACGGCGACTAATGCTTGTGGGTCGGTGAGCGTTTCTGAGACCCTTACGGTTATCACTCCGCCTACAGGAGCCTTTAGTGCGAATGTGCAGAGTGGTTGTGCGCCATTGACGGTGCAGTTTACGGATCAGTCGAGCGCCAATACGACGGGCTGGCAGTGGAGCTTCCCGGGCGGTACGCCTTCCAGCTCTACGGACCAAAATCCAGTGGTGGTGTATAATAACGCTGGCGACTTTGATGTGACGCTGGTGGTCAGTAATGCTGCGGGTTCCGATCAGGTAGTACAGAGTAATTATATTAATGTAGAGACCACCCCTAATGCTTCCTTTATCGCACAGCCCAATATCCGCGATGTTTCCTTTACCAATACTTCTACCAATGCGGACAGCTACAGCTGGGACTTCGGCGATGGTAACGGCAGCACGGATGTCAATCCTAACCATACTTATGCCGCTGATGGTACCTACACGGTGACCTTATCTGCAACTAATGGCTGTGGAACAGTGATGGTTTCCCAATCGGTGGTCATCTCAACTGCTCCGAATGCTAACTTCAGCTCGAATGTACAGACCGGCTGTGCTCCGCTAACGGTGCAGTTCAATGATCTTTCCAGCCCTAATACAACGGGTTGGCAGTGGAGTTTCCCCGGCGGTACACCGGCTACTTCAACAGCACAGAATCCAACAGTAACTTATAATTCGCCTGGTTCTTACGATGTCATTTTGGAAGTGAGCAATGCTTCAGGAACGGATCGTTTAGAGCGTCAGACATATATTGTGGTCAATACCGTTCCCATAGCGGGCTTTAGCTCCACCGTCAATGGTGTCGATGCCAATTTTACCAATACCTCCACTAATGCGACCAGCTTTAGTTGGGATTTTGGGGATGGCAATAGCAGTTTGGAGACTAATCCTTCTCATACCTACGCGGGCGATGGTACCTACACCGTCACCCTGACGGCTACCAATGAATGTGGCTCCGTCCAAACTAGTCAATCCGTTGTAGTGGTGACTCCACCGACCAGTAACTTTATCGCTACTACCCGATTTGGCTGTGCTCCTTTCACTACGCAGTTCAACAGCACGGCCAGTGCGAATACGACGAGCTGGAATTGGAGCTTCCCCGGCGGTACACCTTCGACCTCTACCGATGAAAATCCTGTAGTTACTTACGCCAACCCTGGGACTTACACGGTAAGCCTGCAAGTCAGCAATGCCGCAGGTAGTGACCTGGAGGAAAAGATCGACTATATTACGGTTATTACGAATCCAGTGGCGGGTTTTGACTTCAATGTAAACGGTGTAAATGTTGATTTCACCAATACCTCCACTAATGCGACCAGCTTTAGTTGGGATTTTGGGGATGGTAATAGCAGTTTAGAAACTAATCCTTCCCATACCTACGCAGGCGACGGTACTTATACAGTTACATTGACCGCCCTCAACGAGTGTGGCTCAACCGAGATTAGCCAAACGGTGGTTATTGTTACTCCGCCTGATGCAGGATTTACAGTAAGTGGAAATGAGGGCTGTGCGCCATTGACGGTACAGTTTACCGATCAATCCAGTGCCAATACGACGGGCTGGCAGTGGAGCTTCCCCGGCGGTACGCCTTCGACTTCTACCGATCAAAATCCAACGGTTGTTTACTCTACTCCCGGCACCTATAGTGTGACCCTCGAAGTCAGTAATGCTGCTGGAACTGATGTAGTTACCCAAACGGACATCATCGTTGTTGGAGATGGACCGACGGCGAGTTTCACCACTCAGCTGTCTGGTGCGAACGCCGATTTCACTAATACTTCCACTAATGCGACCAGCTTCAGTTGGGATTTTGGGGATGGCAATGGCAGTACAGACGTCAATCCTTCACACACCTACGCCGGAGACGGTACTTACACGGTAGTGCTGACGGCCACGAACGAATGTGGATCAATGATGAGTACTCAGATGATCACGATCATCACGCCTCCAACTGGCGGATTTAGTGCGAATGTACAGAGTGGTTGTGCGCCATTGACGGTCCAATTCAGTGATCAATCCAGTGCGAATACAACGGCTTGGAGTTGGAGCTTCCCCGGTGGTTCTCCTGCTACCTCTACTGACCAGAATCCACTAGTGATTTACGATACACCAGGTACTTATAATGTCACTTTAACGGTGTCTAATGCTGCGGGTACGGATGAGGTTGTTCAAAATGGCTTCATCGTTGTGGAATCTGTTCCGACTGCAGATTTCAGCAGTATGAACTTTGGTTCTACCGTCAATTTTACCAATACTTCTACTAATGCCGATAGCTATGTCTGGGATTTTGGGGATGGAAATACTAGCACCGATGTCAACCCCTCTCATACTTATGCCAGCGATGGCACTTATACCGTCACTTTAACGGCAACTAATGAGTGTGGCGATGCAACGGCGGAGCAAACCGTAACGATAGTGACGCCGCCAGATGCTGGTTTCTCCGCAGACGTACAGAGCGGTTGTGCGCCATTAACGGTGCAGTTTACAGATCAGTCTAGTGCCAATACAACGGCCTGGAATTGGAGCTTCCCTGGCGGTACGCCTTCTAGTTCTACCGATCAAAACCCTGTAGTGACTTACAATACCCCCGGCACCTATGATGTAACCTTGGTCGCTAGCACTGGTGCAGGTAACAGTACCTTTAGCCAAACTGCTTATATAAATGTAGAAGGTGCGCCAACGGCTGGTTTCAGCACCTCCGCAGTCGGCTCCACCGTGAATTTCACCAATACTTCTACCGGTGCCAATAGTTATACCTGGGACTTTGGTGATGGCAGCAGCAGCACGTCGGTCAATCCTGAGCATACTTATCCTGGCGATGGTAGTTATACAGTTGTAATGACCGCTATCAATGATTGTGGCAGTACGACCAGCACCCAAGTTGTTACCATCATCACACCACCTACGGCTGGCTTCTCTTCCGACATCCAAAGTGGCTGCGCCCCGATGACCGTGCAGTTCAGCGATGAGTCTAGTGACAATGTTGTCGACTACTCCTGGACCTTCACCGGTGGTACGCCGGCGACTTCTACTGATGCCAACCCTGTAGTGGTCTACAACACGCCAGGCGTTTACGCTGTGAGCTTAACTGTTTCTAATGGAGCAGGCAGTAGTACAGCGGAGCAGCTGGCTTACATCGAAGTGGACCAGGGTCCTACGGCGGCTTTCACGGCCAGTGTCATGGATAATCAGCTGAGTACGACCAACAACAGCCTAAACGGCGATACCTACCTCTGGGATTTTGGTGATGGCAATACCAGCACGGAGCTGGAGCCAGAGCATATCTACGCTGCCTCCGGGCAGTACAATGTCGTACTCGTGGTCACCAATGCTTGTGGCTCGGATACGACGCAGCAGACCGTGACCGTGACGGTAGTGACGATCCCAGTCGCGCAGTTCAGCGCCAGCGAGACGGAAGGTTGTGCTCCATTGACGGTAAACTTCACTGACGAATCATCGGCCAACACGACCAATTGGGAGTGGAGCTTCCCCGGCGGTACGCCAGCCACCTCCACTGAGCAAAATCCGACAGTAACGTACTCCACCCCTGGTGTTTACGAAGTCAGCTTGATTGCTTCTAATGCTGCGGGTAGTAATACCAACCAGAAGATAGATTACATCACTGTCGCTGGCGGGCCTGAAGCGGGCTTCACCAGCAATACCACAGTTACCGTTGTTGATTTCACCAACACCAGTATCGATGGAGATACTTACCGCTGGGACTTTGGCGATGGCACGACCAGCACCGACGAAAATCCAACGCACGACTTCGGCATCAACGGCACCTACACAGTGCAATTGATTGCGATGAATGCTTGCGGTTCTGATACTGTGGAGCAAGAAATCGTGATCAGTATGGGCGTCGGACCTTTGGCGGGACTTTCCTCTTCTGTCGATGCGGGCTGTATACCGCTGGAAGTCAACTTTACCGATCAGTCGCAGGGCGATCCAGACACTTGGGCTTGGGAATTCGAAGGCGGTACGCCGGCAACGTCTGGCGATCAGAACCCAACGGTGACTTACGATACGCCTGGTACCTACGATGTCGAGTTGATCGTTACCAATGGCAATGGTCGCGATACCATTACTTTTGTCGACTACATCACTGTTGAGCCGGCGCCTACTGCTGAGTTCTCGTTCACTTCGACCGATGGTGAAGTAACTTTTGATAACAGCTCTGCTAACGGTGAAACTTACGAGTGGGACTTTGGTGATGGCAACAGTAGTACAGAAGAAAACCCTGTCCATACCTACGCCACCTCTGGTAACTTCGAAGTTACACTGATCGTAACCAACGATTGCGGCTCTGACACTACAACGATGATGGTCTCTATTGAGTTGACCAGTGTCGAGGATCCAGATTTCGTACAAGAGTTCCTGCTCTATCCAAATCCAAACAGTGGAGCCTTTACGCTGATCCTGAGAGGAGAGGCTAGAGACTGGTTAGAAGTCAGTTTCTTCGATGTATTGGGACGCCGAGTGTACAGCGAAGACTTGGATTTCCGACTAGGTAACCTTAACAAGCAATTCAACTTTGATCAGGTAGCCTCTGGCACTTACATGATGCAAATTCGCTCGGAGCGCGAGGTGGCTTACCGCAAAGTGGTGATTAATAAATAATTCTAGTTCATCGCAATTGGAATAAAAGACAGAATTCCATGTGAATTTCTGCTTCTATTGAGTAAATAGAAAGTGCCCCTGTCCGTAGGATAGGGGCCTTTTTTGTAAGAGATGTCTTGTCCGCATCCCTACCTCCCCGCAGTAAAAAATAATACCTAAATTTAAGGGTAAGCCTACTAAAAGCGGTATTATAAAATAGATACCATGTACTACTTAAACAAAAATAGAGATATGTACCCAATGAAATCAATCTTTGCCAGCCTGTTATTCTTGCTTGTATTTACCGCCTGTGATGATGACTCCGGCGCACCAGTCATTGAAGGAGAATTGAAAATTATGCCCCTGGGAGATTCCAGGGTCGAGGGGGGGCGTCCAGATCATGAGAGTTATCGCTATGCGCTGTGGAAGGAGATGGTGGAGGAAGGTTGGAGTATGGACTTTGTAGGGACCCGGAGGGACGGAGCGGGCTACCCCGATTACTTGGATCAAGGGTTTGATAGAGACCATGAGGGGACCGGAGGGGCAGTAACGGCCGACATCCTTGAAACGGTCAACAAGATCACGGCAGCGGCAGCGCCGGATGTGGTGCTTTTGGGGATTGGGGGAAATGATTTATTGCAGGGCTTAAGTGTTGACCAGGCCATCGATAATGTTGATCAGATCATTGGTGTATTACAGGGCTTGAATGATAGTGTTACCATTTTGGTAGAGCAAATCCCACCGGGGCGCTCTGATATTATGGATGCCAGTCGCCGTACGAATTTTGAAGAATACAATAGCCGTATTCCTGGGCTTACCGCAAGTCGTACGACTGCCAGTTCCATTGTTATCGCAGTGGATATGAGTCTTGGTTGGCAGGATACTTTTCTGGCCGATCCTGTTCATTATAATGAAATAGGGGCGGAGCTGGTAGCTAATCGCTATTTTAAAGTCATGGACGCCGTTTTAGGGCAGTGAGGTTAGGGGCGGTTTTGGGCGATGAATCGGCTGGGGACCAAATAGCCGTATTGGTCCTCTGAATAGCCAGGGCCTAAGGACATATTGATGAAACTACGCAACTCCAGATGTAAGTGGGCGCTGTATTTTCCATCTGCTGTACCGATGGTGCCGAGTTGTTCGCCTCGCTGGATTAAATCCCCCGCTTGAACTTCAAGCTCATCTAAATGAGCGTAGATGGACTCCACATAGCGAAATTCGGGATGGTTGGGTAAAATATGTACCACCCGGATAACATTTCCCCAACCACAACAAACATGATCAGAAAAGGTCACCAGGCCATGAGAAATGCTGTAAACGGGATCACCAAGGTCGCTATTCCCACCGCCGACACCATTCCAATCTTCCCCTAAATGTCGCTGCTGGCCAAATTTTCGAGCGCGGAAGTATTGCTCACCATTCGGCTTGCCGACCGGAAAATCGAAACCATCACTCAAAAAGGGCGGGTTATTACTGAAGATACTGTCGTAAAGGTGTTCGGAAATGGTGGGAAATAATTTATTCGTATTTGTATCTGATACGGCGTGAAGGCAGATTGATGGACCAGAAGGTACAGGAGTGGACGGAAAGAGTGCCTTCTGAGCCCCGGTAAGGCCCCCTAAGCAAAGGAGAAGATAGAGAAATACTTTCATTGTAGCTGATTAATCAATGATGTCCGCCTATTCGAGCCACTCTTTCCAACTGTACGAGGCAAGTTTAACGCCAAAGCTGCCTCGAATCTTGCATTTTAAAGCTTTTGTATGCCTGTTAAAGTTAATATTTTTGTGCTTGAGGTACTATTTTGCGTGACCCAATCATTATAGCTACTGTAAAAATCATCCAGCTTTTAATGTTGGATTCCGAAGAAAATGCCGTACTTTGTAAAACTTGTGCCTATACAATAAAGGCGCAATTCCGATGAACTGACTGAACAGACGACATGGTGAGAAAGCGGAGTCTCAAAAACCTTAATCCCTTAAAGCAAACTGCTGTGGACAAATTCATAATCCCACTGATACTGTCTATTGCCTTGCTCCTCCCTGCCCGAGCCTTCGCTCAGGACTGCTTCTGTACCAACTGTAGTCAAAGCATACCAATCAATTCAACCACCAATATAACTTTCGATGTCACTGGAGCCACCAATGACAACCTGGCCAATGCTAGTCAGGGCGTCTGTGGGATCGTCCTCGAATTTCGACACGACTTCATCTGGGCCGTCGAAATGACCCTGATCTCTCCCGCTGGCCAACAAATCCAACTAATCGGACCAACCGTCGTTCCGCCGCTGGGCGCCTACACCGGCTTCGCCTACTGGGATATTTCATTCGTCCCCGCCGCCGTCGCTGCCACTCCCGATCCCCCCTTCAGCATCATCTGGGACAATAACCAAAACTGGCAAACCGCCGGCCGCTACAATGGCAGTTATTACCCTTTTATGGGCACTCTCGAAGACTTCAACCTCGGCTCCGTCAATGGTACCTGGACGCTGAGCATCAACAACGTCAGTACTTTCTACACCGGCTTCCTCGATGACTTTCAGATCATCTTCTGCGATGAGTCCGGCCTCGACTGCGAGGTCTGTGCTCCCGACGCTGGCCAAATTTCAGTCACCAACGACATCGCCGATTGCGAAGGTGGCGCTGCTCTCGAATTCAGCCCCCTGCTGACCTACGGCAGCACCGCCCCCGACCCAGCGGAGTATTCCTATACCTACCTCCTAACTCGCAACGATAGTATCTTAGCGTACCAAAGCAGCCCCGATCTGCGCAGCTATCCTCCCGGCAACTACCTCGTCTGTGGCCTATCCTACCTCACCGAAGACGCCTCGCGCCTCCCCGCCACTAGCACCGACCCAACCCTCAGTGTGCTAGAAACCCTGGCCACCCCCGGCATCAACCCCTTCCTCTGCGCTGACCTCACTGACGACTGCATCAGCGTGGCCATCCTCCCCGGCATCCGGGTAGCCATTAGGGACACAATCTGCGAGGGCAGTAGCTACAATTTCGAAGGGAATATCTACACCGCCTCCGGTCAATACGAAGTCACCCTACCCGCGATGTCTTCAAGTTGCGATAGTATCCGCGCCCTTGATTTATGGGTACAAGATACCGTAATACAAAACATCAGCGCGACCATTTGCGAAGGCAGCAGCTACGACTTGGGGGGCACGCTCTACAACACTAGCGGCAGCTACAGCGCTAGTTTAGTCGACGCCAACGGCTGCGACAGCACCATCAATCTGGCCTTGACGGTAACGGACACCGTAATACAAAACATCAGTGCGACCATCTGCGAGGGCAGCAGCTACGACTTGGGGGGCACGCTCTACAGCACTAGCGGTAGCTACAGCGCCAGTTTAGTCGATGCCAACGGCTGCGACAGCACCATCACCTTAACCTTGACGGTAACGGACACCGTAATAGAAAACATCAGCGCGACCATTTGCGAAGGCAGCAGCTACGACTTGGGGGGCACGCTCTACAGCACGAGTGGTAGCTACAGCGCCAGTTTAGTCGACGCCAACGGCTGCGACAGCACCATCAACTTAACCTTGACGGTAACGGACACCGTAATACAAAACATCAGTGCGACCATCTGCGAGGGCAGCAGCTACGACTTGGGGGGCACGCTCTACAGTACGAGTGGCAGCTACAGCGCCAGTTTAGTCGACGCCAACGGCTGCGACAGCACCATCAATCTGGCCTTGACGGTGACGGACACTACGATAGAAAACATCAGCGCGACGATCTGCCAGGGGAGCAGCTATGATTTAGCAGGTACGCTTTATAATACGAGTGGTAGTTATAGCGCGACGTTGCCGAGCTCTGCGGGTTGTGATAGTACGATCAACCTTATTTGCTGGTCAACAATGCGATAGTAGAAAACATCAGCGCGACGATCTGCCAGGGGAGTAGCTATGATTTAGCGGGTACGCTTTATAGCACCAGCGGTAGCTACAGCGCGACGTTGCCGAGCTCTGCGGGTTGCGATAGTACGATCAACCTTGATTTGCTGGTCAATAATGCGATAGTAGAAAACATCAGTGCGACGATCTGCCAGGGGAGCAGCTATGATTTAGCCGGTACGCTTTATAATACGAGTGGTAGTTATAGCGCGACGTTGACCAGCTCTTCGCTTAGTGATCCTATCAATATTGTTTAGCTTTTCGTTATTTCTGAGTTTTTATAATCTGTCATCCCGACGATCTGCCAGGGGAGTAGCTATGATTTAGCGGGTACGCTTTATAATACGAGTGGCAGTTATAGCGCGACATTGCCAAGCTCTGCGGGTTGTGATAGTACGATCAACCTTGATTTGCTGGTCAACAATGCGATAGTAGAAAACATCAGCGCGACGATCTGCCAGGGGAGTAGCTATGATTTAGCGGGTACGCTTTATAGCACCAGCGGTAGCTACAGCGCGACGTTGC
>JBCDGZ010000027.1:0-60676 GCA_038750655.1 Bacteroidota bacterium
CCAAGGCCGTGGATACCGCCTAAGAGGCCGCCAGTACCGCGGCAGAAACAGCAGGGGACGCCGTAGAAGGCGCTAAGGATATGGCCGCCAATGCCGTGGATACCGCCAAAGATGCCGCTAGCACCGCTGCTGAGAAAGCAGGGGACGCCGTAGAAGGCGCTAAGGATATGGCTGCGAACGCGGTAGATACCGCAAAGGACGCCGCTAGTACCGCGGCGGAAAAGGCAGGAGAGGTTGCGGAAGGCGCGAAAGACGCCGCAGGCAATGCGGTCGATAAAGCCAAAGATACCCTTGGTGACATCAAAGACAAGCTGACCTAAGCTGAAACGCCTATTGCAGAGAAAAGCCATTCTGTGTTCTTTCAGAATGGCTTTTCTTAATCAAGATTATGCTCATGGAAATCGCAGCAAGTGTAGCTATTATCGGAGCGGGTTGCTCTGGCCTGACCGCCATTAAAAATTGCCTGCAAGCGGGCATCAATCAAGTAGTATGTTTTGAAAAAGGCGATCAACTTGGTGGTAATTGGGTATTCACGGCTGCTGAATCTCACTCCAGCATATGTGAGACTACGCATATCATCAGCTCGAAGAAACTGTCGGAGTACATTGATTTCCCAATGCCAGACCACTACCCGGACTATCCTTCGCATCGGCAAGTATTGGAATACTTTCAGGCTTACGCCCGCCACTTTGAGCTGGCACCTTACATCCGATTTAATACGGCGGTGGAAGCGGCCAAGCCGCTGCCCGACGGTCGCTGGACACTGCACCTCAGCGATGGTAGCCAACAGGTCTTCGATTACCTCATGGTTGCCAATGGCCACCACTCTGCTCCCAAGCTGCCCCAGTTCAAAGGCCACTTTACCGGCAAAATCCAGCACTCACACAGCTTCAAGAACAACCAGACCTACGCGGGCCAGCGCGTGCTAGTCGTTGGAGCGGGCAACTCGGGCTGCGATTGCGCCGTTGAGATCAGCCGCGTGGCCGATCGTGTAGCCATCAGCATGCGCCGCCCCTATTACATCATCCCCAAATTCATGATGGGCCGCCCGACAGATACTTACAATAAGTTGCTGGTCAAGCTGCCGCAGTTTCTTCGCAAGCGCCTACAACGCCTCAGTTTGTGGTTGCAGGTCGGCAATTACGAAGATTATGGTTTGCAAACACCGGACTATCCCATTACGCGCTGCCACCCTACGCTCAACACCGAGCTGTTGTATAAGATTAGGCACGGGAAGGTGCAGCCTCGGCGGGGTATTGAGCGGGTGGACGGACAGCAGGTTCATTTTGAGGATGGAACGGTAGAGGAATTCGATGTCATTATGGCGGCCACGGGCTATGAGATCAATTTTCCATTTTTTAACAAAGACTTGATTGACTACTCTGATGCGGAGCGCATACCGCTGTATTTGCGGATGATCCATCCGGACTTTAAGCGGCTCTTTTTCATTGGCTTGGTGCAGCCGCAGGGTTGCGTGTGGCCCATCTCGGACCATCAGGCTAAGCTGGCGGCCAGCCACATCGCGGGCCGGTGGCCGCTGCCGACTGATCTGCGCCGCCGGGCGGAGGCGGAAGCCGACGATATTGCCCGCCAATTCATCACTTCAAAGCGCCATCGCCTTGAAATTCACTATCATCCCTTTATCGCTCAACTACAAAAGCTGATTCCTCCACAGGCCCCCGAATGGCCTCAACCTAAAGCAACCCAACACCCCAAAATCGCCTAGAAATGAACAAGCCTGAAGAAAGTTTTTTTAAAAAGCTTATTCGAAAACTTATTCGCCCGGTTAAAAGACTCACTCAACGATTAGGTATTCTCTACGAAGCCGCCTCCACCAACCTTTACACCCTGATTCTGCTCATCATTATCTACCTCTTTTACTGGACTTTCCCGCAAGCCAAAGACTTGCTCGTTACCCTTAATCAAGAGGCCGATTGGCAGGTCATTATTTTCTTCGTGACCCTGGTTAATATGGCGGCCATCTGCTGGTACATCCCACGCTATCTCTATCCTGAAAACAACAGCCGCCTAAAGGGGTGGCGCTCCTACATCAACTTGGAGATGGATCATCATCGCGCCAACTACGCCAAGCGAAGTAAAACCGAAGATTATCACCATCGACTACTCGAAATGATCCCCCGCCTACTGGGCTTTCTAATCCTGTTCATCGTCGCCTTGGGCATTCTCAACATCGGGAATGAGATGAGTATTGGAAATAAATTCCCCTGGAATATTCCAGCCAATGCCGTCCTACTGATCAGCTTTAGCATCATCACCATCCTACTACTTTTTGGTCGCAACGAACGTCCCTTACTTTTTGTGGTCAATGATTGGCTGGTGAATAAAATTGGAAGCAAAATCGTTTTTTTCCTCCTGGCCATATTAGGGGTTATAGCCTTTTTAGGATTTGTTAATAATGGGGGTCTTCGTGATCTGCCCTTGCTGATGCTTTCAGCCATCCTAATTGCCTTTGCCTTTCTCGTTTTCACCGTATTTAGAAATGAACTCCAATTTGTTCACGTCGATCGCAACATCACTATCTTACTGACTGGACTGTCTTTTCTTTGCTCCCTATTTTTTATCTGTATCAATATCTTTCCTGGCATTTCCTATAACATCAACCCCCTAATCTGCGCCAACTTCGCCTTCATCTTTTACCTCACGATACTTTACGCGATGCGAATTATTGGGGTAAATAAAAAAATCTACTTCGTCTTTTTCACCTTGGTAGTCGTTTGCGTATTTGCCACCTTAACCAGCAGCAGTAAACTCCACGAGGTGAGCTACAGCGAAAGTCGGTTTGACTGCGACAAGCGCTATGATTTGAATACCTACTTTGATAAATGGATCGATCAGCGGCGACCAGCGATCGAGGAGTTTATCCGCAAGAATCCAGATCAATCCTATCCAATCTTTATCATCTCTTCGGAGGGTGGCGGCTCCCGAGCAGCTTACTGGACCAATATCACCCACGCCCATCTGCAAGGCGAAAATAGCAAGTACTACTCAGACCATCTCTTTGCCCTGACGGGCGCCTCGGGCGGCAATACGGGCAACAGCACCTTTTTCACCCTCAAGCAGTCGGGTGTAGCCGACGATGAGCTCCAGGAGGTAGCCTATCAAATGTTTGAAGGCAACTTTTTGTCCTCCTCCCTCACCCTGATGATGGGCTCCGATCTCTGGCAGAGCGTCCTCGGCCTCAGCTGGACCACCGACCGCGCCAAAGAACTCGAAAAAGAATGGACCCAACAACTGGCCGAGGCCAGCGGCGGAAAGGCACAATCCTTCAGCGCTCCCTTCCTCAGCTTTTGGTACGACCCCGGAGGCAGTACGCCTAAAACCAACACCCCTCCCCTGCTATTTATCAACACCACCCATGTGCAATCCGGAGGCCACGCCATCGTCAGCCCGGTGATCTTCAACCCCGAATATTACGAGGGGATGGACCTGCTGAAAGAAGTCGAATCGGTGTTCGACGGGCAAAAGACCCTGCCGCTCAGCACCGCGACGCTACTCAATGCCAGCTTCCCCTACATCAATCCTGCTGGTTATGTCCCGGAGGTCGGCAGCTTTGTCGATGCAGGCTACTACGACAACTATGGCATCCAAACAGCCGTTGGCATCTTCCGACAACTGGACCAGCTGCGCAGCGATAGCCCCGACACCCTTTACCAACAACTCCAATTCGTCTCCGTGCTGATTCGCAACGGTACCGTTGATCCCCGGGTGCCCGCTTCGCCAAAGGCTTCCCAGTTTCTGGCCCCCGTCAGCACTATAGCCAACCTGCGCTCCGCCTTCAATACCCACAATCGCTGGCTGCTCGACCAAGTCGCCGATATTTCCTACGCCGTCGACCTCAGTCCGCGTAAGGAAATTGAGATCATTCAAGAGGAAGAAGTCATCAGCCCGGTGGTGCCGCTGGCCCGCTACCTCTCCCCCGAAGCCCTCATCGCTATGGATACTTCGCTTAGCCAACAGGCTCGGGAGTCAGCCTCTGACCTCAGTAAAATTGTACGAATGATGCAGCCCAGTCAATAATGCACAGGCACCACTAAGCCACAGTAGACAGCTACAGAAAGATTAAGAATATCTACTAGAATGTGGGATAGAATGGGATAGAGCAGATTGTGGGTTCTATTGACAAAGTGCATATACAGGAGTCCCATCAAAAAGGTGACGATCAGTACAGGAATGATAAGGTAGAGACTATTGAACCAGTAGCCCCAGAGGAAGTAATGCGAAAAGCTGAACAGGGCGGCCGTGTAGAAGTTGCGAAATAGGGGGCCGCCAGGAAGGGTGCTCAGCAGGCCCCGCCAGTACAGCTCTTCAATGGGTGCGTTGATGAATGCAAAGACGAAGATGTAGAGAAAGTAAATCGAGGGAATGCTGCTGCCGTAGTCCAAGGTAACGCCGAGTGGAGAGAGGCCCGGTAAAATAATGGTGAACAGGAGAAGGCCCAAGTGGGGCAGCGGCCGCCAGGATAGACTCATTGCACTCAGGTCATATTCGAACCATTGCTTGGCGAAAAAAAAGCTCAGACCGATGGCTCCGTAGTAGACCAATATGCAGGGTAGCCAGGCTATTCTAAAATCAACCAGGGGCAGTAAAATTTCAATCCCCTCCCTAGCGATCAGCAACACTAAAATTGGGGAGCATAAAAGGAAAGCATTCCATTTCTTTTGATTTTTCATAAGGCATGGTGTTTTAGGGCAAAACACGTCCAAATCAACCAATCAATCGTCCAGATGGATAGGGATAGACCTGTAGACGAGGAAAAACCTAGCTTTTACGGTACTGCGAAGGGGTCTGCCCCGTCAGCTCTTTGAAAATTTTGTTGAAGGATGCCTTAGAACGAAAGCCACTGTCGAAGGCGATGGCGAGGATGGTATGGTGAGCCCGGTCGGGTGCTTTCAGGTGCATCTTCACCGTCTCAATTCGATAGCGGTTGACGAAGGTAAAAAAGTTAACGCCCATCTCCTGATTAATGACTTGCGATAATTGATTGGGGCGAACTTCGATCTTCCGAGCCAGCTCGGCCAGGCTCAGGTTTTCATTCAAATAGGGCCGCTCCTCTTGCATGCATTGCTCCAATCGCTGAAGAATCTGCTGGCTCTTCTTAGCATCCAAACCAGAATGCTTATAGGCTTCCTTCGTCAAAACTGGGGGGCGGGCCTCCGGGAAATCAACAAAGACCGGTATTTGCCGCAATCCCAAGAAACCAACGATAAAGACATAGACCGTCAGCACCAAGCCGACGACAATAAACAGTTGATCCATTGCAATAAAAGTCTCCGTTCTAAATCGAATCAGAATAAAAAGGATCAAAAAGACGAGAATTAAAGAAATGACTAGGTACCGCAACCAATTGAGGTTGACTTCCTCGGTGTAAGAATAATAATTGGGTAGTGCTCGCTGATGCTGATAAAGCAAATACCAACTCCAGGAAGCGTAGCTCCCCCCGGAGAGCGCCAAGGGAAGTCCGGCTCCCGTCCTCACCCACTCGGGAATCAATCCTCTAAATTGAAAAAAGCCCTGCTCAATCCCTACCTCACTAGCCGCTGCGTAGTGAAAATAAAGGATAACTCCGTTGTAAAGAATGAAGGGGAGGAAGTGCAACAAATGCCAAGGCCAGCCCTGACGTAAGCCGCTGCTCAGGCTCTTAATGTAGAGGAATAAAACGGGAGCACTGAGCAAGGATACGGATACGCCCAATAGGTGAAAGGGCAATGGAGTCATCGGCTCTTCGGCGAAGGCATCAAAGTAAAAGAAGAGTTGCCAGGCCATGAGAAGCAGCCAGGCCATGAGTACAAGGTCTGACCGGGAGCGCTGCTTTTTGGTCCAAAGCAACAGCAATAAAAAAAGAGATTGGGCAAGCCCAATTAGCAGTATAGCTCTCAATGGCATACGGCTAATTTATCTCCTTTCTGTTACACCAACAAATCGAACAGCATTGGACTATCGTTGAGGGTTTTAAACTGAATACCGTGTGCTTCCATCCGCTGTAAAAGGCCCTTGTAGTCGTCAGACTGCTTGAGTTCTATCCCTACTAATGCCGGGCCGCTCTCGCGGTTGTGGCGCTTGATGTATTCAAAATGCGTAATGTCATCCCCTTCCTCCAGCACATTGTTCAGGAAGTCGCGCAAGGCGCCCGATCTTTGGGGAAATCGGATGATGAAATAGTGCTTTAAGCCTTCGTAAAGCAAAGAGCGCTCTTTGATCTCCTCGGTGCGCGTGATGTCATTATTGCCTCCGCTGATGATGCAGACGACTTGCTTACCTTTGATTTGTTCGCGGTATTGCTCCAGCGCTGCGATGGTCAGCGCCCCGGCGGGTTCGACGACGATGGCTTCTTCATTGTAAAGTTGGAGGATGGTAGAACAGACCTTGCCCTCGGGCACCAGCACTAGATCGTCTAGTGCCAATTGGCAAATCTGAAAGGTCCGCTCCCCTACCCGCTTCACCGCCGCCCCATCGACAAAATTGTCGATTCGGTCCAGCGTAACCACTTGGCCAGCCGCCAGCGACTGATGCATCGCCGGAGCGCCCGCGGGCTCCACCCCGATGATCTTCGTCGACGGCGTAATCTGCTTGAGGTAGCTGCACAGGCCGGCCGCCAGACCGCCACCACCAATCGCTACAAAGAGGTAATCAATCGGCGCTTCGCTGTCTTCGACGATTTCTAGGCCGATGGTGCCCTGGCCTTCGATGATGGCTTCATCGTTGAAGGGATGGACAAAGAGTTGGCTATTCTCGCGAGCATCGGCGGCGGCTTGGGCGTAGGCATCATCGAAGGTATCGCCGGTGAGCAGCACTTCGATGTGTTCTTGTCCAAAGGATTTGACTTTGTTGATTTTCTGTCGAGGTGTAGTGCTCGGCATATAAATACGGCCATTCACCCCTAGCTTGCGGCAGGCCAGGGCGACTCCTTGGGCGTGGTTGCCTGCGCTGGCGCAAACAACTCCCTTGTCCAATATTTCCCGAGGCGCGGTACTCATCTTATTGTAAGCGCCGCGAATCTTGTAGGAGCGCGTCGCCTGCAAATCTTCCCGCTTGAGATAAAGCTGACAATTGTACAGATCAGACAACCCATAGTTGTACATCAGCGGAGTGTGCTGCGCCACCTTCTTGAGTCGCAATTTGGCCTTGTAGATATTTTCTACTGTCAGTAGGCCCTGCTTGGGGGGAATGGCTTTAGTCATGGCAAATCATTGATCCCGCGGGCTAGGCCTGCGAGGCGGCTTTTTGATTCTCCGGTCTCAGGCCGCGCACCGCCTGCCCGGCTTGCCACATCTCCGACTCGCGCAGCTCGCGCAGCTCTTCCTCCAGCTTAACCCGATAATCGGGCTGGCTATTGCTGTCGATGGAGCGCTGGGCTTCGTGCCCCGCTGCAACGCTGTCGTAGAGTTCTTCAAAAACCGGCGCCACCGCATCGCGAAATTTATTTTTCCAATCCAATGCGCCCCGCTGCGCAGTTGTCGAGCAGTTGGCGTACATCCAGTCCATACCGTTTTCCGCCACCAATGGCATCAAGCTTTGGGTCAGCTCCTCAACGGTTTCATTAAAGGCTTCGCTGGGCGAGTGGCCTCGGCTGCGCAGCACATTGTACTGAGCCTCGAAGATGCCTGCAATAGCGCCCATTAAGGTTCCACGCTCTCCCGTCAGATCGCTGTAGACTTCCTTTTTAAAATCGGTTTCAAACAAATACCCCGATCCAATCCCGATACCCAGAGCCACCACACGCTCCCAAGCTCGGCCAGTAGCGTCTTGGAAAATGGCGTAGCTGGAATTGAGGCCTCGTCCCGCCAAAAACATCCGGCGTAGGCTGGTTCCAGAGCCTTTAGGCGCCACCAGGATGACATCGACATCGGCAGGAGGGATAATCCCGGTGCGCTCCTTGTAGGTGATCCCAAAGCCATGAGAAAAGTAGAGCGCCTTGCCGGCGGTCAGGTGCGGTTTGATGGTTTCCCACTGTGCGATCTGTGCGGCATCAGAGAGTAGGTACTGGATCACCGTACCGCGCTGCACAGCTTCTTCGATAGAAAATAAGGTATCGCCGGGTACGAAGCCATCGGCCACGGCCTTATCCCAGGAAGGCGAAGGGCTGCGCTGCCCAACGATGACATTGAACCCATTTTCTTTGAGGTTCAGCGCCTGGCCAGGCCCCTGTACGCCGTATCCAATGATTGCAATGGTTTCGTCTTGCATGACGGCTCTGGCTTTTTCCAGAGGAAATTCTTCACGAGTGACGACATTTTCTTCTACGCCACCAAAATTGATCTTTGCCATGATTTTATTTTTAGAAAATTCGAGCCCTAGCTTTTCGTAAAAGGGCTTTTAAGCGTGTTTAAAATATTGGTCAAACGGTACTAAGTCCCGTTTCTACTTTTGTACTTCTTGTATTTGTACCGGTACAAATCATCCGTCGCATATTGATACCAGTTCCAGAATTTCAAAGGGTTCATCCTAAACGTTCGGTAAATTTCTTCTCGTTCTTTCCCCTCATTTTTCACATAGCTTTCATATTGCCTCTTCATCATGCCTAGGTCTCTTCCCTTGATGGGGTACAAAACAAAATGAAAGTCTCCACTTTCTGATTGGAAATGGTATTGCTGCCCCACTCCTTCTATCAAGAAATTAATTAATGGCCCACAGTAATTTGAAATCCCCAAAAATGATAGAAGTACCGCTAGCCAAATGATTTTACGTTTCTTCATATTTTCATTTTTTGTTAGTGCCCTTTGCCTTAAGTCCGAGCCATGTCTCCTGCAAGGGACACGGCGACTTCCTGCTTCCTCCCCTTACGCCGTATCACTATTCGAATGCCCTTTGGCCTCCATTGTTTTCAAATAAGTATTCAATTGTTCCAAAGGCTTGACCACCGCCACTCGCCCCGAACGGACAAACTCATAAATACCAAACTGACGCAGTTCCTCTAGCAGGGCCTCCGTCTCTTCCTGATGGCCCGTTTTTTCAATGACCGTATACTCCGGCTCAATGTCCAGAATGCGGGCATTGTGCGAGCGGACCAGTCGCTCCATGCGGCCGCCGTTGGCGAATACCTTCGTCGGCACCTTATAAAGCGCCACCTCTTGGTGAATCACCTCCTTGGTTTCGTAATAAAACGCTTTGAGTACATCAACTTGCTTATCGAGCTGGGCAACCAGCTTGCGCACCTGCTCGGGGCTGACAATGACAACGATGGTAAAGCGGTAGATGCCTTTCATTGAGGATTGGGAAACGGTTAAACTCTCTATGTTGATGTGCCGCCGAGTAAATACCGAGACTACGCGGGTCATCAAACCAATCTGGTTTTCGGTAAATACGGAGATGGTATAGTCTTGCATAATATCCTGGTTTTCTTCTTTTTTAGAATGGGTGGTTTACTCTAGGCGGATGTCCGAGATGGAGGCCCCGCTGGGAACCATGGGGAATACATTTTCTTCTTTTTCTACTCGAACATGCAGTAGATAGGGACCTTCGTAAGCCAGCATCTCTTCAATGGCGGTACCTAGATCGGCAGGGTTTTCAATGGTCTTACCCTTGACGCCAAATCCTTCCGCAATCTTGACAAAATCTGGATTTTGTAAGGCCACCTCAGAGTAGCGGCGCTCGAAGAACAGCTGCTGCCACTGGCGGACCATCCCCAAATATTCATTGTCCAACAGGATAATCTTAACTGCCACATTCCACTGGCTACACATCCCTAGCTCCTGTAAAGTCATCTGAAAACCACCATCGCCGACGAAAAGGACCACGGTATCCTCTGGGCGGGCCAGCTTAGCGCCGAAGGCAGCCGGAAGACCAAAACCCATCGTCCCCGCTCCTCCCGAAGAAACCCACTGGTCAAAGCCCTTATATTCATAGTAGCGAGCTGCTGCCATCTGGTGCTGCCCTACATCGGTCACCACAATCGCCTGACCTGCCGTCTGCTGAGAAACTTCTCGAACCACCTGCCCCATTCGCATTTCCTGCTCCTCGCTGGATCGCAAATCGCGCTGAATCACTTTCTGCTGCTCCTCCTTCTGACATTCGACAAATTCTTCCAACCACTCTGGGTACTTCTTCTCAACAACTAAAGGAATTAAGCCCTGTAGAGCCACCTTGGCATCGGAGAGTAAAGGCACATCGGCATGAACATTTTTGTTGATTTCAGAAGGGTCCACTTCAATATGGATCACCTGCGCTTGCTTGGCATAATAATCCAGATTCCCTGTCACCCGATCATCAAAGCGCATCCCGATCGCAATCAGGACATCGCACTCATTGGTTTTGATATTGGGGCCATAATTGCCGTGCATACCCAGCATTCCCATATGCAATGGATGATCGCTGGGTAGAGCGGATAGGCCATGAATGGTGCAGCCAACGGGGATGCCTGTCTTTTCGACAAAGGCCTTGAAGGCGTCTTGAGCTTTGGAGATCAGGATGCCATGACCGGCCAGAATAAAAGGCTTGCGAGCATTGTTGATCAAGTTAGCGGCCGCCTCCAGGGCCTGCGGCTGTGGATCGTGAACGGGATAATAGCTGCGAATCTTGGGTTGGCGCTGGTAATGGAAATCAAAGTTAGCCAGCTGCGCATCCTTCGTAATGTCAATCACCACTGGGCCAGGTCGACCGCTATTAGCGATGTAGAAGGCTTTGGCAAAAATGGCAGGAATTTCCTCGGCCCGAGTGATCTGGTAATTCCACTTTGTCACTGAAGTCGTACAGCCAATCACATCGGTTTCCTGAAAAGCATCTGACCCCAGTACATGACTAAAGACCTGCCCGGTGATGCACACCAATGGAATAGAATCCATGATGGCATCGCAGAGGCCCGTGATCAGGTTGGTCGCTCCGGGGCCGGAGGTGGCCATGCAAACCCCGATTTTTCGGCTTACCCTCGCATAGCCTTCGGCAGCATGGATGGCCCCCTGCTCGTGACGCGGCAAAATATGCCGCAGCTGCTCGCGGTACTGATAAAGGGCATCATAGACCGGCATAATAGCGCCGCCAGGATAGCCGAAAATGGTATCGACTCCTTCTTCCAACAGACAGCGCAGTACCGCCTCGGCACCGCTGATATGGGTATTGCGTGGCGGCTGCGCCGCCGCCGCACCAGATTGGGTGTTTTTTTGACCTTTCATAAGCACAGGTATTTTATTTATTCATCCGTCACACAACCCTCACTGGCTGAAGCAACAGACCGACTATATTTTCTGAGTAAACCCATCGTCGCAGGAATAGCCGGAGGCGTCCAGGCCGCACGGCGGCGAGCGATCTCCTCTTCTTCGAGATGAGCAGTAATTTGGTTGTTTACAATATCGATGGTGATGGGATCGCCGTCTTGCAGCAGTCCAATCAGGCCGCCCGTCTGCGCCTCGGGGGTGATGTGGCCAACGACGAAGCCGTGGGTTCCTCCCGAGAAACGACCATCGGTGATCAAGGCAACTTCATCGCCGAGGCCCGCCCCCATGATGGCCGAAGTAGGCTTTAGCATCTCCGGCATCCCAGGGCCGCCCTTCGGGCCGCAATAGCGGATAACGACTACGTCGCCCGCCATCACTTTGCCTGCCGCGATAGCGGCATTGGCCGCCGCTTCCCGATCAAAAACTCGAGCCAGGCCGCTAAACTTTTCGCCCTCCTTTCCGGTAATCTTGGCTACAGCGCCTTTAACCGCCAGATTGCCAAAAAGCATCTGCAAGTGCCCCGTCGCCTTAATGGGCTGCGCCAGCGGCCGGATGACTTGCTGTTCTGCTTGCAGCGGCGCGACCTCTGCGAGGTTTTCACCGATGGTTTTGCCCGTAACGGTCAGGCAGTCGGTATGCAGGAGGCCTTCGGTAGCCAGCAGTTTTAGGACCGCAGGTACGCCGCCCACCTTGTGGAGGTCTTCCATGACGTATTTGCCGCTGGGCTTGAGATCGGCCAGCAGAGGAGTGCGGTCGCTGATGCGCTGGAAGTCTTTGAGGCCCAGGGAAAGGCCGACGGACTTGGCCATTGCGATGAGGTGGAGGACGGCGTTGGTGGAGCCTCCGAGGACGGTGATCAGGGTGATGGCATTTTCAAAAGCCTCGGGGCTCATGATGTCCCGAGGCTTTAGGTCTTTTTCTAGTAAGTGTAAGATGGCTTGGCCGATGCGGCTGCACTCCTTCTGCTTGTCGTTGCTGACGGCAGGGTTGGAGGAGTTGTAGGGCAGTGACATGCCGAGTGCCTCGATGGCGGAGGCCATGGTGTTGGCGGTGTACATGCCGCCGCAGGCTCCGGGGCCGGGGCAGGCGTTGCGGACCACCCCACGAAAATCTTCTTCGCTAATCGTCCCGGCTATTTTTTGCCCTAGCGCCTCAAAGGCAGAGACGATGTCTAACTTTTGATTCTTATGGCAGCCTGGCTGGATGGTTCCACCGTAGACCAATATCGCTGGGCGGTTGAGCCGACCGAGGGCAATCATGGCCCCTGGCATATTTTTATCACATCCCACTACGGCAACTACCGCATCGTACCACTGCGCCCCGACCACTGTTTCGATAGAGTCGGCGATGAGGTCACGCGAGGGCAGCGAGTAGCGCATTCCACTGGTCCCCATAGAGATGCCATCACTCACGCCGATGGTGTTGAAGATAAGGCCGATCAGTTCTTCTTGTGGTAGGCCCAATTTGATCTGCCGGGCCAGTTCGTTGAGGTGCATATTGCAGGGGTTTCCCTCCCATCCAGTACTGGCGATGCCTACTTGTGGTTTTTTCAAATCTTCTTCACTCAGACCAATGGCATGCAGCATCGCTTGGGCAGCGGGCTGAGTAGGGTCTTGAGTGACATGCTTACTGTATTTGTTCAATTTCATGATTTCCTATTCGTATTTTTCGCTCAACGGGTGACCTTTAGTCTGAGGTCTAAGGAGTAAAATTAGGGGTCTCTTCAACCTTTATAAAATCAAAAAAAGCCAGTTTTACAATTGCCAATACTCTGCCAAACCATACAAAACACTGACATACAGGATTTTAATGACTTTCATTTACGAAATCCACATTAACGCTGGATAACAAAAAAGCCGCTCTCCTCGGGGAGAGCGGCTTTTTTATTCATCATCAAATAAGTATCAGCGATCTCCCCGAAGTGGCCTTGGAATGACGACTACAGAAATCACGATAATAATAATATTGATAATGTTATTCCGTTTCATGGTAAATCAGGAAGGCCATTCTCGTCGGAGAATGGCCTTCAATTTTTTATTTTAAAACAAAACCATCCTCCAGTCTAGCTGGTAATCACGTCTACGACGATAATAATATGGATGGCTTGAATTGATTGCATTGCTTAATTGTTATGAAACAAATGTAGGCGACTTTTTTGACAAGTGCAAGAGGGCGCTTTGATCAAGCCATCAATTTTTGGGCTTGCCCTACCCAATCATCCCGCTTGATTCGCCCCGGAAAAAACTGAATAGCGGCGGTAACCTGCTCGATAAATTCATCATCGAACTGGGTAATTTGCTCGAAAGTATAGATGCCAATTTCGTTGAGTTTTTCTTCAATAAAAGGCCCTATTCCGTTGATTTTCTTGAGGTCATCGCGATCCGTGGCCAGCGCTTTTTTGATTCGCCCCCCCAAAACTTCATTAATCGCCTTACGTGCCTTGGCGGCCTTTTCCTCCACATCTTCCTCTTCCTCCTCTGCCAAGGTTTCTTTTACTACACTCAAAGGCTGAATGCCCGCAATTTTTTCTTTAAGCCCGGCATTTTCCCCTTCCAATGCCACCAATTTCTGCTCGATGGCCGCCAGACGGCTCACGGTATTAGCGTAGTTATTTTGAATTTCTGTAATATCATCAAGGGCTCCAAGGTTGAGCTCTTCCACCTCATCGCTAGCGGCTGGTGCTTGCGCAGCGGCCGCTTCCAGCTCAGCGATTTGCGCCCGCAGGGCCTCGGCTTGGGTTTCCAATTCATCAATTCGCTGCTGCTTTTCCGTGCCGCCCGTTTCGGCACTCGACACCTGCGTTTGTGCGGCCGTCAGGGCCAATTGCAAAGCATCAAACTCTGTTTGTCTTTCTACTTGAGTAGTATTAAGTTGCTCAATTTGTAAATTGGCGTTGACCAACTCAGACTGGTAAGCGCCCAGTTGGTTGATCTCTGTCCGGGCTTTATCTAGTTCCAGCCCCATCTGTTCCTTCTGACGGTGGAGTGCTTCGTGGCCTACCTTCAGTTCATCCAGCTCCTGCTCCAGCTTTTTAATTTCGTCTTCTCTCAATTTAAACTGCTCGCTCAGAGCCGTATAATTGGCCTCAGTGGCAATCAATGTCTTCTCCTTTTCTGCTAGTTGACGCTTTAATTTGCGGACTTTGGCGCGAGCCGAAAAGCTGCGGAACAGCCAGCCCAGCAAAAAGGAGATGAGTAGGAAAAGCAAAATCAGGATACTGTCCTTGACGCTTAAGGCAGTGAAGAGCTGAGTAAAAAATTCTTTGAAATCGTTTCCGTTCATAGTTGTCTAATTTTGTAGAAAGCGGCTTACTCTATAATAATGTTCACCCGGCGGTTTTTCTGTTTGTTTTCCGGGGTATCATTGGGGGCTACTGGTTCCTTTTCCCCTTTGGTGCCCACATTGATTTCGGCGTTGACGCCAAGGTTATAAAAATATTGCCGGGCCGCCTTAGCACGGTCTAGCCCCAAATCATTATTGTAAAAATCATTGCCGTCACTATCCGTATGCCCAATGATGGTCAATTTTTTATTCGTATTCAGCTTCAAATAGGTACTGACAGAATCCGCATAGAACTTGAAGGCATCGCCGGGAAGGAATTCCGCCGAATCGTGCTCAAAGTTGGCATCGGAGTAGGACATATTGGTGAAGGAAAAACGCTGCCGCACCAATCGCTCTCCATTGTTGCCGTAGGCGTCGGGGCCGCCGGAGCCACTAATGATAAAGCTTACCGGTTCGAGAAGTTCATTGCCTTTAATGACATCGAATTTGGAGAATACCTGCTGCTCTGGAACGCCACGTCGCCCCAACTGCCCCCGGATGATCGCCGCGCGGGCGGACCCCAGGTTTTCGTGGAAGCCAGAGGACAGCCCCTCCTCGTTTTCGCGATAGTAGCCTGTCAAGGTCAGGGTTTTATCAGGATGTTGCTTTAGGTATTCGGCAACTTTATCCAAAAAATCGAGATTGTTGGGATTAAGTCGGGCCACGGTACTGCTGCTGTCAAAGGCCAATTGCTCGTATTCTTTGAGAATAACCGAGTCGCCATCCATGAGGGAGAGGGTCTTAGGCCGAATATCCGCCAGCGCCGGGTCGACTACCTCCGTGGGAGCGCAGTTATTTTTGATCTTACAAACGTAGTAATATCGGGCAAATACCGACCAGAGACTAAATACTAAAAACCCCAAAAGAAATGCTCTCATGAACAGCGGTTTGTTTGAAATAAAAGTACGTAATAATATGAACTATGCAAAAAGTTTCCGAGATTCAACGCTCTCACAATGATTGCAGCATGAACTGGACGCCAGCCATTAAAGGTTTTCAATCGTATCTTCTTTTGGAGCGCTCCCTCTCCCCCCATTCCATTGAGGCTTACCTCCGCGATGTACGCAAGCTCTATCAGTTCCTCCAATTGCAAGGCTGGGAGCTGGGTCCGCAGGAGGTCACCATCGACCATTTGGAAGCCTTTATTTTTCAGCTCAACGACCTGGGCCTCGGTGCCCGCTCGCAGGCGCGCCTGCTCTCTGGCATTAAGGCATTCTATCGCTACCTGCTCATGGAAGACCTGACGGATACGGACCCCACAGAGCTACTGGAAGGCCCTCGCCTGCAACGCAAAATTCCTGAGGTGCTGAGCTATGAGGAGGTCAGCAAGATTCTCGCCGCCATCGACCTGAGCGAGCCGCAGGGCACCCGCAATCGCGCCATGCTGGAAACCCTCTACGCCTGCGGCCTCCGCGTCAGCGAGTTGACGGACTTGCGCATCTCCAACCTCTACTTGGACATCAATTTCATCAAAGTCATTGGCAAGAACAATAAGGAGCGCATCGTCCCTATCGGCGAGGAGGCGGTCAAGCATATTCAGCTTTACCAGGAGGCAGTCCGCCGCACTCAGGAGAATATGCATCCCGATCACGAAAATATCCTGTTCCTCAACCGGCGGGGCAAAAAACTGAGCCGGGTGATGGTCTTCAATATTGTCAAGCAGGCCAGCCGCCGCGCGGGGATCAGCAAGACGGTAAGCCCGCACACTTTTCGCCACTCCTTTGCTACTCACCTTATCGAGGGAGGGGCCGACCTCAAGGCCGTTCAGGATATGCTGGGCCATGAATCGATTACTACCACCGAAATCTATACCCATCTAGATCAGGACTACCTCAAGGATACCATTATGACTTTTCATCCTAGAAATAAGCGCTGAGAAATGATCTACCCAAGACCTTAGCGTTACCATAAAGTTAAATTTGCCCTCCCTCAATAGGCTGCCAACGGTTTATTCGTTTAGAGTTTATTCGGAAGTTATTAATCGGCCTGAAGAACAAAATCCGAACAAACTCTTACTTTTGCGGGGTATTCTCCCAATTAGGCACATGAAAACACCAATCCATTTACTGACCTTCCTGGCGCTGCTAGCTCTGCTGCTGGGATCTTCCTGTGCCAATGTCGTTGCTCCTTCTGGGGGGCCTAAAGATGAAAGACCGCCTCAACTCGTCAAACAGCGCTCTACCCCGAACTTACAGACCAATTTTGAGAAGCAATCCATCATCCTAACCTTCGATGAATGGCTCAAGCTCAATAATCCGATCAAGCAGGTGATTATCTCTCCTCCGCTGATCTACAAGCACCAGGTGAGTTTGAAAAAGAAGAGCGTCCGTTTTGAATTTAACGATCGGGAGCAGTTGAAAGATAATGCGACTTACACCATTAATTTTGGGGAGGCGGTACAGGACTTGAACGAGGGCAACGCCGCTGAGGACCTGCGCTTTGTTTTTTCCACAGGCCCCTATATCGATTCCTTGCAGGTGAGTGGAAAAATGGTGGATGCCCTGACAGGAGAGCCGGCGAAAGAAGTGTTGCTGATGTTGTACGACAATCTAGAAGACTCCGTACTGAGAACGGAAAAGCCCTTTTATTTTGCCAAAACGGATGAATCCGGACGCTTTAAAATTCAGAATGTTCGCTCGGATACCTTTAAGGTCTGTGCCCTGAAAGATATTAACCTCAACTATATCTATGACCAGGCCAGCGAGCAAATTGGGTTTCTGGACAGTTTTATTGTTGTCAGCGATTCTGTGCAACCCACTTTGGAACTACAAGTATTCACAGAGGTGGGCCCTATGCGGCTCAAAAGCAGTACGGCTGATGATTATGGTTTGGTCAAATTACTCTTTAACCAGCCACCGCAGGAGGTAAGCTTGCAAACGGTGACAGAAATGCCGATGCGGGAGTGGGTACAGTATGATGGGGATACCCTCAAGTTTTGGTACTCCGGTTCAGATACTAGTAAATGGCAGATTTTGCTTCAACAGGATACTCTGTTCTACGATACAGTAGAAGTACGGGCGATGAGTCGCAAAGCATTTGTGCAGCGCGATAGTTTTTTCCTGACCAGAGCACTGAGTGAAGAGACCCGAGACTTCAACCCCGTAAAGCCCATACGTCTCCGCTTTAACCATCCCATTTATACGATCGATACCAGCCTGATTCGGTTCTATGAAGATAGTTTGCGCGTTCCGATTCCAGTAAAGGCAAGTATTGATAGCACTGAGCGGCAGGTTTTGCAGTTTGAATACGCATGGCGAGGGGGAACGGTTTATGCAATGGAATTGCTACCGGGAGCGGTCAGCGACTGGTACGGGCTGCGGGCAGATACTTTGCTACAGAACTACAAGGCCCTTACCAAAGATGCTTTTGGTAATATCAAAATGGTTATTAGTGAGCTGGACAGTAATTACAATTATGTGTTGCAATTGCTGTTTGAAGAGAATAACTTAGTGGAGGAGGTATACTTCGGCGGAGATACGCTGTACGAAAATACCTTTAAAACTCTACCTCCGGGTAATTTTTCGGTCAAAATCATTGAAGACCGCAATGGCAATCGCAAGTGGGACACCGGCAATTATGACCTGAAAGAACAGCCGGAGATCATCCTGCAAAAAAAGCTGGAGCAATTGCGAGCCAACTGGGATGTGGACGTATCCATATCTATTGAAACTTTGAAACAACAACAATCGAGAAAAAAGGAAAATGAAGCTACGCGCAGAGAATCTGGTGAAAATCTACGGCCGCAGACGGGTCGTGGATAATGTCGCCATAGAAGTCAATCAAGGCGAGATCGTCGGATTGCTTGGCCCTAATGGTGCTGGCAAGACGACTACTTTTTATATGGTGGTGGGCTTTGTTCGGCCCAATAAGGGACAAGTCTTTTTGGACGAAGTCGACATTACGAGTTTGCCGATGTACAAGCGGGCGCAGCGAGGGGTAGGCTATCTGCCGCAGGAGCCCTCGATTTTTCGTAAGCTGAGTGTGGAGGATAACATCAAGGCGGTATTGGAGATGACGAAGTTGAGCAAGACCGAGCAGCGCAGGCGCCTGGAAAGCCTGATTGATGAGTTTAGCCTGCACAAGGTTCGCAAGAGCAAGGGGGATACCTTGTCGGGGGGCGAGCGGCGGCGGACGGAGATTGCGCGGGCGCTGGCGACCAGCCCCAATTTCATCTTGCTGGATGAGCCCTTTGCGGGGATCGACCCCATCGCGGTTGAAGATATTCAATACATTGTCGCTAAATTGAAGACTAAAAATATCGGTATCCTCATCACCGACCACAATGTGCAGGAAACCCTCTCGATTACTGATAGTGCTTATCTAATGTTTGAAGGTAAAATCCTCAAGGCAGGTACGGCCGAAGAGCTGGCCGCAGATGAGATGGTTAGAAAAGTCTATTTGGGTAAAAACTTTGAATTGCGCCGCAAGGTAATCGATGGCCTCGACCGCTAACTGGCCGCGCTGGCCTTCACCAGCAGCTCTTCCAATTGCTCCAAAGAATCAATATGGCTGACCCCCTCCGGCAATTCAAAGCCGGCCTCTTTCACTAAGCGACCAGCAATCAATATATGTTCTCCACGAAATTGATTCCTCAACTTTTGAATGTACTCCAATAGCTCTTCTTCTGGGCCGGGGGTAAAGACAAAGAGGAATAAATAATCGGCATTCATACTCTCACTCGTCTGAAGAACATTTTCTAGTGGTACATTGCTCCCCAGATAAAAGGTTGGAAAGCCTCGGTAGCGCAAGATGTAATGGCACAATAGCAGACCAATCTCATGGTACTCTCCCTCCGGTAAAAAGAGGACGAAGCGTTGCTCATTGGCCATCTTAATGGGCAGTCGGTCTATGGCCGAACATAGCTTTTGACGAATAATGTTAGAAGCAAAGTGCTCCTGCGCCGGAATCAGCTTTTCCACCCGCCACATCAGTCCGACCTTACTTAAAAAAGGATAAACAACTTCCATCATCGCAATCTGCACGCCCAGTTTACTAAAGGCTTCCTTAAGTTGACGAACGAAGGCCCCTTCGTTGTAGGTCAACGTATGGCGGATCAGCTCGTGTACCAAGGCCTCGTGATTACTGCGGTAAGAAGCTAGAACAGCTTCTTCAATAGCCTGGTGCAGCTGTTCTTCCGATAGCTTACTGATCTTCGATATTTTCCAGTTGTTCTGAAGCAGCGTCTTGACATTCAGAAGGCGAACCAGCTGTTCATCACTGTATAGGCGGATGTTAGTATCTGTACGTTGCGGGATAAGCAGTTGGTATCTTCGCTCCCAGATGCGAAGCGTGTGCGCTTTTATCCCCGAAATATTCTCTAAATCTTTAATGCTGTACATAAATCGTTCGAGTAAGAAGAGGCAAAAGATACAGCTTTGAACGCCACTTTTTCAAGAAAAAGTCCAAGTATTTGTGCTTTTTGTCTAACATTTTCTGAAATGATTAGACAAAATCGCGACTATTTGCACGCAAACTTTGGTTAAGACTTGTTAATTTTCTCTACTTTGTTTATCTTTATGATGTAAAAGTTGAACAAACGTCAACTTTCTCAATTAGAAAATTCTGACAATTATCCTACTAGGGCAGGCAGTCGTTACTTTCTCGGAGGTAGCGATTGCCATTTTTTAGCCCTTACTATAGCAACACGCTCACCATTAATACAATTCCAAAGATCAATAAAGCGGCCCCTGATATTTGACGCATCCGTAGGATGTAGAGCGGTTTTAGTTTCCTCCGAATGACCTTAGCCAGAACGACCTTGAGGGTGTCAAAGAAGATGACGGTCCCCATGATCCCACCGAAGAACAATATCGTTTGTGCTCCACTAAAGCCATCCTTTAACACAACGGTACTCATCATACTGATCCAAAACAAAACGGTAAATGGATTGAAGGTATTGATGGCGAAGCCTTTTAAGGCTAAGGCCAAGTAAGAAGCGCCCTTTATCCGGGTGGGCCTTTCAGTGATCACCGGAGGGCGAGTCAACATCGTTGCGATACCAATAACAATAAGGATGATGCCGCCAATCCCACCGAGATAAAAATCAAAGTATTCCATTTCGCTGATTTCGACGACATGTGAAATTCCCCAATAGACACTAAAAATGAAAAGGAAATCACTAAGCCAAATGCCTGTTCCGAGGGCAAAGCCGGCGCGAATGCCCTTTTCAATTCCTGTCTGTACCAGTGCAAAGAGCAATGGTCCAACTAGGATGCTTAGGGCCAGGCCCATCAATATGCCATTAAACAGTATCCCCAAGTGATTAGTGATATACGGTGGCTACCAAATTTCGGCTACCTCCATGATTTCTGAATTCGCACAAATAAATGCCTTGCCAAGTTCCTAGATTCAGCCGTCCCCGGCTGATTGGAATGCTGATTGAGCTGCCCGTCATGGTCGCTTTGATGTGAGCGGGCATATCATCTGGCCCCTCAATGGTGTGGACCAAGAAGGGCATATTTTCAGGAACGAGCTTATTGAAGATTTGTTCGAAGTCTACCCGTACGTCAGGGTCCGCATTCTCATTAATTGTCAAGCCTGCTGAGGTGTGCTTGATAAAAAGGTGGAAGAGTCCAACTTCCGGCAGCTTGGGCAACTGCTCTAGTACTTCTTGGGTAATCAGGTGAAAGCCCCGTGCGTAAGGGTGAAGTCGAATTTCAGTTTGTGTGATCATAAGTAAAGTAGTCTGCGTTAAAATTACCGCATTTTTTGCACAACAACACACCAAAATGTTACTCCGTCTGCATCATTACCAATGTATTCTGCTATAGCAAGTCTAGAAGTGCTCAATTCGCACTTCTTATTCCATCATCTAAAAATTATCTGAATTATGATAACCCGATTGTTATCTGTAATGGCGCTATTGCTTATCGCTGCCGCCTGTAATCATAAGACTGGTGCTGATGCCTCTAAATCCTCAGCGAACTCACAGCAAACACTCCCAGAGATTTATCATATCCCCCCTGTCGAAACTGAAGCCCCAGTAATAGCAGAGGCCCCTCTCCCCCCTCCCCCTCCCCCCGCTATTGAAGAGGTCCCCGAAGAAGAAATGGAAGTAGAAGACTTGCCCATGCCCTCCCCCAGCAATAGAGAAAATTACGCTCCGATCTATGAAAACGACTACAACGAAGCCCTCTCCCAGCCCTTCTCTACTTTCTCCATCGATGTAGATCGGGCCGCCTACAGCAACACGCGGCGCTTCCTGAATCAAGGCCAGCTGCCCCCCGTAGATGCTGTGCGGTTAGAAGAGTTCATCAATTATTTTGATTATGATTATCCTCAGCCCAAGGGAGAGGTGCCTTTTTCTGTCAATACCGAAGTAGCGCCCTGCCCCTGGAATGCCCAACATCAACTGGTCCATATCGGCTTGCAGGGTCGTCACATGCCCAAAGAGAATTTACCCCCCAACAATCTGGTCTTTCTCATCGATGTATCTGGTTCTATGAGCGACTACGATAAGCTACCGCTTCTCAAGGGCGCCTTTCAAATGCTGGTCGAACAACTGCGCCCTAGCGATCGGGTGGCGATCGTCGTCTACGCTGGAGCCTCCGGGCTGGTCCTACCCTCTACGCCTGGCCTTGACAAGGCTCGCATCCTACGCACCCTCAATCAGCTGGATGCCGGAGGCAGCACTGCCGGAGGCCAAGGCATCCAACTGGCCTACCAAACCGCCCGTCGGTACTTCATCGAAGGCGGCAACAACCGCATCATCCTAGCTACCGACGGCGACTTCAACGTCGGCGTGCACAGCACCGAAGCCTTGGTCAGGTTGATCGAAAAGGAACGGCAAGACGGCATCTACCTCTCTGTCCTTGGCTTTGGAACAGGCAACTACAAAGATGCACAAATGGAGCAACTGGCCGATCACGGCAATGGCAACTATGCCTATATCGATCAGCTGAGCGAAGCGAAGAAAGTCTTAGTGAATGAGTTCAGCAGCACGCTCTTCACCATCGCCAAAGATGTCAAAATACAGGTCGAATTTAATCCAAAGGAGGTCAAAGCTTATCGCCTCCTGGGCTATGAAAACCGTTTACTTGAAGAGGAGGATTTTAATGATGACCTAAAAGACGCCGGCGAAATCGGTGCTGGACACAGTGTAACGGCGCTCTACGAAGTGGTTCCGGCTGAGAGCAGTGAGGTACTGACGACCAGCAATGGCGTCGATGTATTGAAATACCAGGAGCGCCGCCTCCGCGACAGCCCAGAGTTGATGACGGTCAAACTGCGCTACAAGCCGCCGCACTTGGATAAAAGCAGCAAGATTGAGGTACCGGTGCTGGCCAAGCGCGGCGGTGGGGAGGATGCTGTTGGTACCACCGCCAATTTTCGATTCTCTGCCGCAGTAGCAGGCTTTGGTTTGCTGCTTCGTAACTCCAAGTACAAGGGAGCGGCCAACTATCGGCTTATCCGCCAACTTGCCAAAGGCGCAGTCGGGAATGATCCGCACGATTACCGTAAAGAATTCTTGCAACTTGTCAAGCTAGCGGAGCAGTATGATCAGCGGCTTTCCGCTAACTAGCTGTGAAATGAGCTTATTTTGGGATTTGGAAACCTGACCTATAGGCGTCTTTGGCGCTTTGGTAGACGATAGACGGTAGACGGCTTTTCGGTGATTTCTGCATTATTTCCTGCACTTGACCGTCTACCGTCTACCTGGTCGGCCCTAGGTCGCCCACCCTGGTGCTTCGCAGCTTCAGCCACCTGACTTATTCCCCCAACCCGGCCTTGCCCGCCTCTCAAAAAGCTCTAACTTTAAAGAAATTATCCTCTTGCCTCAGATACGACCGACCACAAATTAGCATTTCCGTCGGTCCATATTTACATCACTACTTAAACAAGTAAGATTATGCTTAGGTATCTATTAGGCAGTGCCCTGCTGCTCCTCTCCGTGAGTATGGGCGCTCAAACTACCATTTATGGAAAGGTTACGGATGAACAAGGAGAGGTCTCTATTGGGGCAAATGTCGCTTTTTACGTCAAAGGCGTAATCGTCACCGGTATATCTACGGATTTTGATGGGAATTATAAGTTGGCTATTGACCCTGGCACTTATGATGTCGAATTTTCTTACATCGGCTATACCACCAAAAGGATTAAAGGCGTCATCATTAAAGAGGGGCGAACCACTAAGCTCGACTTCCAATTTTTGGAGTCAGGCATCACACTCGAAGATGTCCATGTTGTTCAGTATAAGATTCCACTGATTGAGCATGATCGTTCAATGTCTACACAAACCATCACTAGTGAACAAGTTCGCAATCTGCCCACTAGGGATGTACGTTCCTTGGCCTCTTCGGCGGCGGGCATTTCGCAGTCTAGCGGGCAGGACGTTACTGTTCGTGGCTCAAGGGATAATGCAACGGACTATTATATTGATGGTATTAGAGTTCGAGGATCAGGGCAGTTGGTGCCCGCTTCGGAGAATGGCTTGATCGAACATTTTCCGGGAGGTGTCGAAGCTCAGTTTGAAAGTGAGGAGGAAGCGCAAAAGAATCGCTTGGCAAACAAGGAGGAACGCCAAAGACAAGAGGCCAGTAAAAAGGAAGACGAGGATAAGGCTAATGTACCATTTGCCAATCATGGACTAACCCCTCCTCCTGCTCCAATGCCCTCAGAACCCATCACGGAAAGTTACGCTCCCATTATTGAAAACAGTTACCTCGCAGCCCTCAATCAACCACAGTCAACCTTTTCTATTGATGTAGATAAGGCAGCTTACAGTAATATCCGGCGCTTCCTACACAACGGCCAGCTGCCCCCTAATGGAGCGATCCGATTGGAAGAAATGATTAATTATTTTGAATATGATTACCCCGAGCCGGAGGCGGGTCGGCCCTTCTCTGTCACCAGCGAGGTGGCCCCCTGCCCCTGGGATTCTACTCATCAACTAGTGCACATCGGCCTACAGGCCAAGCGCCTGCAAAAAGACCAACTGCCCCCTAGCAATCTGGTCTTTCTGGTCGATGTTTCTGGCTCGATGAGTATGCCCAACAAATTGCCCTTGCTAAAGCAGGCGTTCAACCTTTTAATCGCAGCGCTTCGGCCCAGTGATCGGATCGCCATTGTGGTATACGCTGGAGCAGCGGGGCTGGTGTTGCCTTCGACGCCGGGCAGCGATCAAGCGACCATCCGGGCGGCCCTAGGCAAGCTGAGTGCCGGAGGCAGTACGGCTGGAGCAGCGGGGATACAGCAGGCCTATCAAGTAGCCCGCCAGCACTTTCTGCCCGAGGGCAACAACCGCGTGATCCTGGCCACTGACGGGGATTTTAATGTCGGTGTCAGCAGCCAGGAGGCCCTGGTTAAACTCATTGAAAAGGAGCGCCAGGATGGGATTTTCCTTTCCGTACTCGGCTTTGGAACGGGCAATTATCAAGATCAAAAAATGGAGCAGTTGGCCGACAATGGCAATGGCAACTATGCTTACATCGATCAACTGAGCGAAGCTCAGAAAGTACTGGTGAAAGAATTTGGTGGTACGCTATTTACGGTAGCTAAAGACGTCAAGATACAAGTCGAATTCAACCCGGCTAAAGTCAAAGAATACCGCCTCATTGGCTACGAAAACCGCGCTTTGGAGAATAAGGATTTTAATGATGACCTAAAAGATGCCGGGGAGATCGGTGCGGGGCACAGTGTAACGGCCTTGTACGAAATCATCCCTACCGATTCGGAGGAGTCGCTGGCGCCTGCGGCCCCGGTTGATCCCTTAAAGTATCAATCGAGTGCGGTGACGGACAGCCCAGAGTGGCTCACCATCAAGCTGCGCTATAAGCCGCCGAAAGAAGCGCAAAGCATCAAAATCGAGGTGCCTGTGGTGGCACAGGAGAGGGCTATGGCCTCGGAGTCACTTCGCTTCGCAGCGGCGGTGGCCGGCTGGGGTTTGCTGCTCCGCAATTCCCAATACAAAGGATCGGCTACTTTTGAAAGCATCGCTCAACTGGCGCAGTCGGCCCTCGGCAGCGACCGCTACGGTTACCGCAAGGAACTGCTCAACCTGATTGATATATCAAAACAATACACGACCTACCTGTCTGCAAATCGCTGATTTATTCAGCACGCTGAATACCTATTTTTCTATCTAATCCAAGTTGCGATGAACGAGATTCATTAAGGAGGATTTTGAATCTTTTAATCGTGAATTGCAATTTGGATTATCTAAATTTCTAATGCTATGTTGAATCCCTCATCTTACCTACTACTGCTCCTATTTTTCAGCACTCCCCTTACGGCTCAGCAGCACGCTTGCCTACAAGGCACTATAAGCGACAGAGAATTCGGGGACACCCTCATCTATGCCCAAATCAACGTTTTCAAAGACCAGCAGCCCTTGAGTAGCCATTACAGCGATCTTGAAGGTTTTTACAGAATTCCTCTCCAACCTGGTACTTACGACATTGTCGTGAGTCCTTCCGGCTACGAGCCAGTGCAGCGCAAACAGATTGTGCTGAAAGCAGGGGAGGTCAGACAAATTGATGTGCAATGTACAGCAGAAGTGGTCAACGGGGAAGTTACGCTTGCCCAAAAGATCGAGAATATAGCTACGGATAGCCTGGTTACGGAGACAGCAAGAGGTGTCGACCAGCTGCAAAAAAGCGCGCGTAGTTCTTTCAACTTATTGAAAAAACGCTTTGGTAAAAAGAAGAAAAATTAGACTAATAGTTTTTAGACGCAATATCGGTTATCGAGAATAGGCTGGACAGCGAATATCGCCGAAGTAATAGACCAGACCAATACCCAGCATGGTATACTTGTCATTAGTGCGGCCGTTACCTCGCTGTCTGCCTACTTCGCCTATCGGCTCACCGATAACTTCGGGAGAACGGTCAGAAAGCTGAACGGCCAATGGACCACGCAACGACTCCAGGTCATCTTTATCGGGGTATAGTCCACTGACATCATCGATGTAGTCCGAAAATAGGTTGCGGGCACCCAACTCGATATTGATGCTCCACTCGTAAGATAGATCGACTTTGAAGCCGATACCGTAGGTCATCGCACCAGTGATGGAGTAATATTCTTCTCCTCTAAACTGTCCTTCCGTACCCAGGGTACGCAACTCGACCCACTCGTCGTTGATTTGCGCTTTGGGGTTAAAGTGTAGAACAGAAAATCCGGCGAAGAGGTAAGGCGTAAAGAATTCATCCTTGCTGCCGTGATTATAAGGAAGGAAATTAAATTCGAATTGCAGGGTGCCGTCGAAGACCCTGGAGCGGAAGCTCAGGTTGCGAATTTGCTCAAAGGAGTTATCTGATTCGGCATCGTCTCCACGGAGTGTTCCGTAGTTGGCCGAAAGTTTCATACAAACCCGATTGTTGAAATTGTAGCGCCCGATAAGGCCCAGGGCTAACCCAGGCTGGCTGATATTGAAACTGGTGTTGAGATCACCGAAGTAGTTAGACACGCCTATCCATCCTCCTGCTTCAAAACCCTGCTGAGCATTTATGCTTAGACAGTACAGACCAATAACGAGGGTTAAGATTAACTTTTTCACAGTGCTGTTTTTAGATGATTGTTCCCGGAAGGTAGGCATCAAAGTTACTATAAAACGGCTTAACTATCCACTTTGGTATTTATAGCAATCCTTAAATTCCGCTAAAATACCCCTAACAGGGTAGTATAAACAAGCAAGAAAAAATTGATATATCGGCCCTCGGACGCCTACAGACCCGCTCGCGCCGATATTTCCAGCATGCGATCAATACAGGCTACTCCCTTTTCGATGACCCATTCTGGCAATGTAATCTCTGGCTGTTCATATTTCATGCAAATATACAATTTCTCCAATGTGTTACGGCGCATATGCGGACATTCATTGCACGCACATGTGTTATTCGGAGGCGCAGGAATAAAAGTCTTATGGGGAGAGGCCTTTTGCATTTGGTGAATAATCCCCGATTCCGTAGCTACGATGAACTCTTTGGCCTCGCTATGCTGGGTATATTTCAGCAGGGCTGTGGTAGAGCCTATAAAGTCCGACATCTCCAGCAAATGGGCCTCACACTCAGGATGAGCGATGAATTTTGCGTTCGGATGACGCATCTTTAACTTGGTAATTTTCTCGTGAGAAAAGATTTCGTGCACCATACAGGTACCATTCCACAACACCAGATCGCGCCCGGTTTTCTTCTGCAAATAGGCCCCAAGGTTGCGATCCGGCGCGAAAATAATCCCCTTTTCCTTCGGGATACTCTCAATCACATGAACTGCATTGCTAGAAGTGCAACAGACATCCGTGAGGGTCTTCAACTCCGCTGTACAGTTGATGTAGCTGACCACTAAATGATCGGGGTATTTTTCCTTGAACTTACGAAAGAGATGGGGAGGGCAAGAATCGGCCAGGGAACAGCCCGCTTTGAAATCCGGCAGCAGCACCTTTTTGTGCGGATTAAGCATCTTGGCCGTCTCGGCCATAAAGTGTACCCCCGCAAAAACGATGATGTCGGCATCAGCCTCGGCAGCTTTTTGAGACAAGCCCAGGCTATCACCAATGTAATCCGCAATATCCTGAATGTCGGATTCTTGATAGTAATGGGCCAGAATAATAGCGTTTTTTTCCTTTTTTAACTTCTCAATTTCCTCGTGCAAATCCAATGTCGGATCGACATCGATGTCCAGAAAGCCATTGTTATCCATATTCCTTTGTGCAACGGCGAATTCATTTGCAATCATCTTTCCTTTTTTATGGTTCTTATTTAGATCAATACTTTAATCAAAAACAGCGTTCCTGCTCAATTGTTCACTTAGTTTCAATTTTAAACTAAGCTTATTAATTCGACGCAAAGTTACGAAAAAAGTAACATTCCTGCCTTTAACTGCCAATCAAAAATATAGCGGGGCGCTTGTGGAGGTCTGGCAATTTAGCCTTGCGCCATTCGGAGATGCGTAGGGTTTGGACGTATTCTGTGGGCAGGGTCAGGTCTGCGGCGATGCAGAAGCGGGTTTTGGGAGAGAGCACTTGCAGGGCCTGTTCGATGAGGCCTTTATTGCGGTAAGGAGTTTCGATGAAGAGCTGGGTTTGCTGGTGGCGGAGGGCCGCCTGCTCCAGGCGCTTAAGGGCGGAGGCCAGCTCTGGCCGCTTGGGCGGCAGGTAGCCGTGGAAGCAGAATTGCTGTCCGTTCATCCCCGAGGCCATCAGGGCCAGCAAGATGGAGGAAGGCCCTACGAGTGGTACTACCTGGATGCCCTTGCGGTGGGCCAGAGCGACCAGCTGCGCGCCGGGGTCGGCCACGGCGGGGCAGCCCGCTTCGGAGAGGAGGCCCATATCCTCGCCCGCCAGGGCGGGTGCCAGCAGCTGCTGGACCTCTTCGGGGCGGGTCCGCTTGTTGAGTTCGCTGATGTTCAGCTCTTGTAAGGCCAACTTGGGATGGGTAGATTTGATGAAATGTCGGGCGCTCTTGGCGCGTTCAGCGACTAGATAACGCAGCTGGTGCAGCCGCTCGATGACGTAGCTGGGGATGGTGGCTAGGGCCCCCTCGCCTAGCGGAACGGGAATGAGATAGAGTTTGCCTTTAGGTTTCAAGATATAGTATTTTAAGCCCTTTCAAAGCGTTGCACAAGATACAAATAAGGAAAGAGTTAACAGCTGATTGTTGAAAAGTCTTGGCCAAAAATGGCGATGTAAGCTTTGATTTTGCGTATATTTGTCTTCCCAAAATACGCCCGTTTTCTATTTCAGCCAATCCAATATGAGCGCAACTTACACCATCAAACTTCCCCAATTCGAAGGGCCCTTCGATCTGCTCCTCTTCTTTATTGAGCGAGACGAGCTGGATATTCACGATATTCCGATCGCAAAAATTACGGATGAGTTCCTGAGCTATATTCGGCAAATGGAGGCCCTGAATATCGATCTGGCCAGCGAGTTTATCCTAGTGGCTGCTACCTTGATGCGCATTAAAGCCAAAATGCTCATTCCTCGCAAACCGATCGATGAGGAAGGCAATGAAATTGATCCTCGCGAAGAGCTGGTACAGCGTCTGTTGGAGTACAAGCGCTACAAAAGCGTCTTGGAAGATATGCGGGCAATGGAAGAAAAGCGCTCGGTACGCAACGAGCGCGGCGGCGTGACCAAAGAGCTACAGCAAATCGCCACCAAGGCTTTGGTAGATATTGAGCTGGAATCCCTCACCCTGTTCAAGCTGCTGAGGGCCTTTGAGCGGGTGCTGCAAAGACAGGAGGACAAGAAGGCCAAAGCCATCCATCGGGTTTACAACTACAACTATTCCATACAGGGCCAGCAAGTCTGGCTACTGACGAGAGTCCGGCACGGGCAACGGGCAGATTTCACCACGATCTTTGGCTCTTGCAAAGACCGCATTCACGCCATCGTAACCTTCCTCGCCCTCCTCGAACTGCTCAATATGCAAAAGCTCCATTGCATCCCTGGAATGGGCGTTAATAACTTCTGGCTGGAAGTGAAAGAACCGGACTTAGAGGAGGAAAAAGATGTAGTGGATGGTGATGCATCGGAAGACATCAAGGCTGCTGACGAAGAGGAATAAATCATTCTTCAATTCCCAACAACAGTTTTAAAGTCGGTAATACCCGAGCGGCCCGCTTAGCATCTACGGCGGCCACTAATTCCTGCTCTTTTTCTTCTACCGCCCCCCGCTCGGCCAAAGCCAGCATTTTCCGTCTTTCCGGCGAAGAGAACCCAGAGAAGGTTCGCCGCAGTAAGGGCAGCAACTCTGTAAACATAGCTTCTGGCAATTCATCGATCCATTCGTCCAAAATATTCCACAAAGTCGGATTCAAAATCAACAGCAGCCCACTGCCGTACAAGAATCCTTCGATCCAGTAAGCCGCTTGAAAAGCATCGTTGCCCTGAGAAAGCGCATAGCGCATACGAGTGCTGGTTCGTTCTACATCAACGACTTCCCTGTCGAATAGTACCCGTGTGCAGGTGCCGCCCAGCAGGCCATGAATAGACTGCATCCCCGCGATCTGCCCCAGCACCCCGACCCATTGGTTGGTAAAGTCGTCGATATTGAGGCGGCTGATGGCCTGATGAGTCAGCTGAATCTGTTCGAAGAGCTTGCGGGCTTCTTCCTCGTCGACGCCGATGCAGGCACCAGGTAGAGCGATACAAATGCGAGGCACCATCTCGGTAATCACCTGCAAAAGCGCCTCAACGTCCATCTGCCGCGTACTGCCGTAGCGCAGGGCATCCACCAGAGCGGGCAGGCCCTGCATGAGGTGATGGACATCACGGGTGAGGGCAGAGCGGCTGCGCAGGTGTTCGACCAGAAAAGGCACTAGAGCTTTAAGATCGGCCTTGAGGGCTTGCTCCAAGAGTTGAGTCAGCTCCGGCAGGCGCTCCTGCTCTTCGGCCTGACGGCGGCTCCGATTGACTGCCGCTTCGTATACCGTATTGCCCAACATCCCGGCTTCAATCAGTTGTATCACAAAATCAGGCTTCCACTTCAGCTTCCAGTTTTCGTGGAAATTTCCGGCCGCCTGACTGTAGCGCCGCACCTTTTTCTCCCACCCCCAAGGAATCGCCAATAGGTTGAGGCGATGCAACAGATGGCTGGCTAACAGATGGCTCGGCTTCCGCAAATCCAGCTCTTTATCCACCACCCCAGTAGCTTTGTACTCCTTACTCAATCGGGCCGATTTGATGCATTGTTCCAAATCTTGCTGCAATGGAATCCTTGGAATCGAAGGGGGTACCTGCCCCATTACATCCCCTACCACCAGTTTTTCTTCAATAAGCTCTAAACGGCTATTCTGCCCTTCGCAGAAAATGGCCACTGCAGCCTCTTTCATCTCTTCGAGGCCCGGCAAGGGGAGGTGGCGCATCGCCGCTAGGGTGTCCGCCATTCGCACGGCTTCAATGATGTGGGCGGAGGAAGCATCCAAATCTTCTTTGCGCAGTAGCCGGGCCACCTCACTCATCCAACGCACGACCATCTGATCACGCTGATGGAAAAGCAGGCGATAATAGGCCGGTGAGATGACTCCCGCTCGATAACCGCTGCGGGTAGACAGCCGGTCGTAAGTCCAGGGAATCCAAGTGCCTTTGATGCTGATTTTACGGGTTCCTTTCAGCAGGGCATTATCTGTACTGCTCTTGTATTGAGCAATGTTGTGCAGTGCTGGGCTGTGCCAGGCCCCGCAGATGACTGCAATATTTTCAAAACCGTCTTTGATAGCTTTTCGGATGGTTTTGCGCATAAAAGCCTCGCGGCGGCGCTCGCGCAGCGGCAGTTCTGTCTCCAATTCTTCCCGCAGTAGCCCAATCATCTCGATGAGCAGCGGGAAGACCTCTGTGCCTTCGCGTTGCTCAAAATACACTTCCCACCAACGCTCGCTGTCGGTGTAGCCTGCCAGACGAGCCATATATCCGATAGGGTCACGGATAATCTGCCGCTTTTGCTGCTCCGCCTGTGGCAGTTGAGGCTCAAACTCCATCGCTACCTGCTGCTCCTCTGCTGCCGCTGCATCCAACGCAAAGTGCGTCCCCTGCGGCAAGTCCATGAAGCGAACCGGAACCCGCTGCTCTACCCCATAGCGCAGGGCTTGCCACTCCGGCGAGAACTCCGCGAAGGGATAGTGAGCCGCTTGGCTGAGGTTTTTTGGATTGTACAATAAAAGGGCGACGGGAGGCCGCAGGTCGGGGTCAGCGACATAAGTCAGCAGGCCTTCAGCATCGGCGGGCCCTTCGATCAAAAGTAGATCGGGCTGAAGGTGGTGAAGCGCCTGCCGCAAGTTGTTGGCAGAGCCGGGGCCATGGTGTCTTATGCCAAATACGGTAATCAAAAATGAAGGACTTTGGGGCCAAATTTACAACTTTATGAAAGAATGATGGGCCTCTTGATCCGAAGAAAATAATTGAAGAAAATACTGCCCGGGCTGTAAGGTAGATACATCAATCCTTGTATCCCCAACACCCCGACGGAGGCGACGCCCAGTCACGTCGATAATTCGCCACTCGGTACCCGCTGGAAGATTTTGTAGAAACAACTGCTCCTGCACAGGATTGGGATAGAGGCGAACAGCAAACGGGCCATCGATCAATGAAGTAACAGCAGTAGTACCATCATTACCTTGAGCAAGATAAATATCATAATTACCCGCCGTCGTCAATTCCTGGGTGCCGAAGCTGATGCTGGAACGAAAGCTTCCTGCACACAAATACTGCCCATCGGCCAATAAGGCCAACTCATCGAGCAGGCTAATTTCCGTAGAGGCCATCTGCTGGCTCCATTTCAAATTGCCATCGAGGTCAAAACCAGCGATAAAGCTGCTCAGATTATTTTGTGCATCATAGGTCGTATTGCCCATCGTCAATCGCTGCCTGAAATAACCGCCCAAGACCAGCTCTCCGGCCTTCCACTCGATGTCCATCGAATGCGCTAACCCTTCGCCACCGTAGGACTGCGCCCAGCGGGCCTCCCCCTCTCTATCGTACTGCAAAATGTAAAAATTATCATTAAAGCCCGTGGCCTGCAAGGTAATGCCATCGCTGAGTTTAAGAATACCATAATAATAACCACTCAAGTACAATCGGCCTTGATCGTCGATGGTTGAGCCACGGCTGATGTCCTGATGAACACCGCCGGCCTTACGCAGCCAGAGCGGTTCCCCGTCGGCAGCAATTCTAGCGATGAAGAGATCATTATCCGAGGTATTGGTGCGGATGGTATCCGAGCCAACGCCTATTCTTCCTCGAAAGTGGCCGCAGAAGTAAACGCTATTGTCATCCAGGACTTCCAGGATCGTACCTTCGACGAAGCCGGAGCTGCCGAAGTTGGCCGCCCAGCGCAGCTGCCCATCGGCATCAAAGCGGGCCAGAAAGGCGTCGGCTTCGCCGGAAGCGGTCAGGGTGGTATCGCCAAGGAGGAGGGTACCACCGAAGTAGCCAGTCAGGTAGAGGGAACCGTCGGGGGCGGTGACCAGGTCGCCTACCGAGCGCAGTCCGCTGCCATTGAGACCTTGCAGCCAGCGCAGCTCGCCGTCGGTCTCATAGCAGGCCAAAAAGATGGCTTTGCCACCGGAGGAGGAGCGCAGGGTATCGTCTCCGAAGCGGACTTCCTCCCAGTAGCTACCGGCCCAGTAGAGCTGGCTTTCGTCGGGGGCCAGGGCCAGGCCGCCGCTGCGGTCGGGTTGGTTGCCGGAGGCCGCGCGGGTCCAGCGCACATTTCCATCGGCATCTAGGCTACTGAGGTAAGCATCGGTTTCGCCTCCCCAAGGTAGCGAAGTGCCGAGGCTAAAGCCCTCTTGATAGGTGCCCGCCAGATAGATTGTACCGCTCTGAGCGACCTGCAGCTCATCGGCAGATTCATTATCCGCAGCACCAAATTGCTGCACCCATTCCCAGGATTGTGCGGAGCTTGTAAAAAAAGAAGTGAGCAGTAGGAGGAGGAGTAGAAATCGGGTCTTCATGTGCTTTAAGTTATAGACGAAAAATACAGCAAAGCTTAATACAACAACAAATGAAAGGGAAAATCTATTATAGATGCCCTCATAAATTTAGTATTTCGATAGAAAACGACAATTGTTGAATTTCGATTCTTTTGCTTAATCTTTTGTTAAAAGTTATTAAAGTTGGTGCCCTAGCACTAACTTTGCAGTCTATATATTAAAAATCAGCCAATACCATGAAAAAGTTATTTCAATTTATGCTGCTGATGTTCGCATTCACGGCATTGTCTTCAAACACTACTTTTGCTCAAAAATATGGACATCTCAATTCGGGTAATCTCCTTTCTCAAATGCCCGAGGTCACCAAAGCAGACGAAGCACTGGCTACCTATCAAGAGAAATTGGGAGAAGCATTCAAAGTCAAAGTAGATGCTTTCCAGAAAAAATACAATGATCTTGTGCAGCAAGTCAATACGGGTACCATGTCTCAGGTACAGATTCAGACCGAAGAGAATGCACTGCGCGAAGAGCAAGCCGCTCTGGCAAAAGAAGAGCAAGACAACGTAGCTAAGGTACAGCAGAAGCGACAGGAGCTTTTACAACCTTTACTGGATAATGTGGATAAAGCGATTAAAGAGGTAGGAAAAGAAAATGGGTACTCCATGATTTTCGAAACCAGCATCATCAATACTATCTTATTCGCAGAGGATGCAGATGATGTAATGCCCCTGGTCAAAAAGAAATTGGGAATTCAGTAAATCTATTCCTCTTTCTATATCCTACAAAAGCAGAAAACCGGAAATCGCTGGTTTTCTGCTTTCGCATTTCGGAACCTTTATTAGCGTATCTTTTGCTGAAATTTGAGGTAATTGTTGAGGATGTCCATATCGATAATTCCCACCAGCTCACTTTCCTCATCATAAACCGGAAGGATACTGTAGCCCTTGGTCTGCATTTTATACATGACTTCATTTAAAGTATTGCTGGGGCTGATGGATTCGAATCGAGGGCTGAGGTACTGCGTCACCAGTGCTTCGGTGTCTTTCTTCTTAACGGCTTCGAGAATAAAGGCTTCGTGTAAAACACCAATGGGTTTTTCTTCAAAATCAAAGACCAGTAAATTACGCTCTAAGCCCATCTGTAGCGTACTGGCTGCCGTCGCCATTTTATCCATAATAGTCAAGCGCGTAAATTGCCGACGCATGATGTCTGCTGCTGTTTTATCATTGAGCAATTGCTCCATCCTAACCATGCGAAATTCCTGACGGGCAGTAAAAAAAACGAAGATACCAATCAGGCCCAGAATGAATTCTCCATTATATACTCCCCAAGATAAGAAGCCGATGGCCAAAGCCTGGCCGATGTAGGAGGCGATCTGTGTGGCTCGCACCCGGCCTAATCGTATGGACAACAAGGAGCGGAAAATACGACCACCATCCATAGGAAAGGCTGGCAGCAGGTTAAAACCGACTAACACGGTGTTCAGCCCAATCAACATGATGACAAAATTAGGGAAACCATTGAAGGCGTTTTGCTCATTCATTTCCCGGATGACCGCCAGGATGCCGTCCGTCGAAAAGAACAACCAAAGCCCTACGCCCAATACCAGCGCTATAACGACATTGACCAAAGGGCCAGCGATGGCAACGACAAACTCCTGAATGGGCTTCTCCGGCAGGCGCTCCAAACGGGCGACTCCACCGATGGGCAGCAAAGTAATGTCCCGCGTATTGACTCCATAGCGACGCGCCGAAAGCGCATGTCCAAACTCGTGAAGAATGACACAAATAAACAAGGCCATGATAAAAAGCGAAAACCACAGCATCGATTGTAAGTCCATCCCACTACTGTAGCCTACGTACAGAATCCAAAAGATAATGAACCCGAAACTCCAATGCAGTTGAACCGGAATGCCAAATAATGTGATGATGCGTAATACTCCTTTCATGCAGCTAAAAACTGGAAGGTAAATTCAAGATATAACTTAAGAACGAATAAAATGGCATTAGGTTGTTGATCGGCTGGGGAGAATGAGAGAGGGAGAAAAATATAACGGGGCAAACCTCCCAAAGGTCGGCTACCCCGTCTAGCTTGATCAGCTCTGTCTATCCAGCCATTACAGCTGTTATCCCTTAATGCTTGCCCTTTTAAAAAGGTGAGCAGGAGAGCTGATTTTTTTATTCAATAATGATTTTTTGGCTTTCTAGCCCCGCTATGCCATTCACACTGACCACATACATTCCTTTAGCTAAGTCCGCTGTAGGGAACAAAACCTGAGCCTGATCGGTACGATTCTGAAAGACTACACGCCCCTGAAGGTCGGTAATCGTCACGTCCACCATCTGATCGTAAGTCGGGAAATTGATGGTCAATTCACCGCCTGCTTTGAGGAGCGAGGGGAAGACATTGAGCGATTGATAGTCCTCGTTAGTGGCGATAAATGGCCTGACCTTCGATGGATCATCGTTGGGTGCTTGCACTCCTCCGCTGGCAATAAATACCCGCTTGCAAAGATCAAAAGTCCCGCAGAGCCAGTCGCCGCTCACGCAGACATCGACAAAGGAGACCGAAGGATTGAAGAAGATGGCCGTAATGGAAGTAGAGCCTTGGCCGTTTAGAATTTGACCACTTAGGTTCGGCTTTATGGTCCAGAGAACGTTGCTAATGTTAGGAGCACCGAAGGCGCTTAAGCTGAAATTGACTGCTTGTTCCAGGTTGACCTGATCCGGGCCAGTGATCGAACCGGGCTGTGGATTAAAGCCTACAAATATACAGATTTCTTCAGAACTGACTCCACCAAAGGTGGTAAAAGCACAGACGTTTCCTGATTCGCACCGACCAATGGGTAAGGTAATTGGATTACCGGTCCCTTGTGGCTGTCCATTAAACGTCCAATTCACTACAGTCCCAGGACAGACGTCATCTGGCAAATCCGCAGCAAATGTCGAACTGTTGTTCTGAATATTACTCCGAACGATGGAAGTAGGTTCTCGCGTGCTGTTGTTGATTTCAATCTTATCCTTAGCCTTGTCCTCGATCTTCTCACCTTCTGCATCATAGGTAATTTCTCTAGCTGTAAAGGTGATCTTCCCTTTGCCGGATTCAGGGGTCGACCAAACGACTGTAACCGGAACGCCAGATCCTGAGGCAATGTCGGGCCAGATCGCTGTTTCCGTACATTTGATGTCCCAATCGTTACACTCCACACCTTCGGAAAGGCATAATGTACCGTTGGTTACTGAGACGCCAGTGGGCCCTATGACCGTCCCTCCTTCAATTTTCCATTCGTAATAAGTACAAGCTGCGTTAACGGGAAAGTCATGCGAGCTGGTATAAGTCAGCGGCGTTTGCTCTGCTACGCAATTCCCCGAAGGACCTTCAATTTTAGCCTTGGGGGCGCAGGCAAGGGCAGTAGAACTCCAACTCGTAAGAGCAATAGCGAGCACTAAAATGATTTTGAATACATTTTTCATAAACTTTAATATTTAACAGTGAAAAAATACGAGACTTGTGGAGGGAGGCCTCTAGGCCGCTCCAAAAGATAGTAGTGCAAATACCGTTAGTACGGAATTTGGCGATCTGTTAAATATAGATTAGGAGAAGTAGGATGGTATAATCCTTTTGTGAAAGCTGTTAAGTAGAGAAGATGTATAAGTAACGCAGCAACTTGGGTTTTATTTTACTTTTTTTGAAAAAATGCGGAGCAACAGCATGAAGGCCGCCACTCCGCATCAGGTATCAGTTTTATTCTTTAGTCAAATTAGTCTTATTGATTATTGAATCATAAACTTCTTACTTTCCATTTTTTCGCCGCTGTAGACAGTCAGGACATAAAGTCCTTTGGGTAAGTCTTCTGTGCGGAGCAATAGATTACGCTGGTCCGTTTGGTTTTGGTAGACCACACGCCCCTGTATGTCAGTAACGTTGACCGCAACTCGCTGGCCATTGTAGTCGGGTAGATTGATGGTCACCTCTTGGCCAGCAATGGCTGGTGAGGGGAAGACAGATAGCGATTGCGTCACATTGGCATCAAGGCTGAAGTTGCTGTTGCGCTGCTGGCTGTCGCCCTCTACGGTGCCGTCGGCTTGGGGGCGAGCCTCGTTACCAGGAGTAGAGGTGCCACCTGGCATGACAAACACCCGCTTACAAACTTCATAATCACCGCAATCCCAAGTACCTCCGACGCACACTTCAGCAGAAATGACATTAGGATCAAATAGTATGACCTCTGCCGTCGTACCAGAGCCGATCACCTGCCCTGCTCCTTTGACATACCAACCGATGCTATTCACCGGTCCATTATTGATATTAAAAGTATAGGTTCGCCAGACTAGAGGAGGAATCTCTTCCGGCCCGTTGATTGTTCCTGGTAGGGCATTGCCATTCGGAATCAACAGACAAGTTGGATCAGACGTTACCCCATTGTAATCTGTAAAAGCACAGACCGTTACATTGGAGCATTCTCCGATATTGATAAATTGGGTAGTCCCTGTCCCTTCACTAACACCGTTGCGAGTCCACCTGATAAACGTCCCATCGCAAAGCTCATCATCCGGAGCAAAGTCTGCCCGAAAAACATTAGTGCTCAAGCGGGTAATTGAAATGGGCTTTGGAGCACTATTATCAATTTTGATGGTTTTGGTATCACTGCCCGCGTCCTTTACCTTAACTTTTAACTTCAGCTCCGGTTCCGCTACTCCGGGAAACCAAACTACTGATACCGAAGCTCCGTTTCCAGTACCTACAGCAGAAGAATAAGTGACATCATCACACTGAGGACCAATCTCTGAGGCACAACCTAAGCTCTCAACGACACAGAGTGTTCCATTGGTCACAAAAATCCCACTGGGGCCTGTGACTGTTCCTCCAGTAACGGTCCATTCATAGACCGTACATCCTCCAATAACATTATGACTCCCTGTGTAAATATGCTGTGTACTAGGGGCCACACAACGCCCTGAGGGGCCATCAATACTGGCTCTAAGAGTGACGGCCTGAGCCGATTCATTCAGCCCACAAATACAGAGGGCTACTAGCAAAATCATTCTGAATATGTTTTTCATAATCTTACATTTTGAGTTAAATAATTATTTATTGATCAAATAAAACTGATCTACTAGGGGGACAATAGAGAAGTAGGGTATCAAGCATTGGCTTGATACCTAGGGTTGGACAATAAATAAAAGGAATAATGCGGTTGTAAAAGTCAATAGTATGTTGACCTGCTGTAACAAACAACAGGTACACAGGCCAATGAATTGCACGCAGCAACCTAGGATTGATAATAACGCATTACAATGAAATTAAAATGTAAGACAGAGCTGGTTGGAATAGTAGGAAGGAAGGAGCTTGGTACTCAGCAATCCGAATCCTATTTGCTGATCAATAATAATACAACACTGCAGACTTTGAAAAAGTTGCACCCAATCGCAAATCTTATGAGTAAAAAATGTGCTACTCTCTTAGACACTAGTTCCTACCGGCGGCATAATGGGAACATAGAGCTGGCCATTTTTTAGAATATCTCTGGAAATAACGATGCGCTGTATCTCCGAGGTGCCTTCGTAAATCTGAGTGATTTTGGCATCTCGCATTAGGCGCTCTACGTGGTACTCTTTAACAAAACCATAGCCTCCGTGAACTTGTACGGCCTCTACGCTTTGCCGCATGGCAACTTCAGAGGCGTAGACTTTGGCCATAGAGCTAGCGACGCTGTAGTCCATGCCCTGATCTTTGAGCCAGGCTGCACGATAGACCATTAGGCGAGCGGCTTCTACCTCGGTGGCCATATCGGCCAGTTTGAAGGCAATGGCCTGGTGTTTATGGATAGGCTTGCCGAAGGCTTCGCGCTCTTTAGAGTAGGCTACGGACAGCTCGTAGGAGCCGGCGGCGATACCCAGGGCCTGTGCAGCGATACCGATGCGGCCACCGGAGAGTACTTTCATCGCGAATTTGAAGCCAAAGCCATCTTCCCCAATGCGATTCTCTTTGGGCACTTTTACATCCGTATACATAATCGAATGGGTATCCGAGGAGCGGATGCCCAACTTATCTTCTTTGGCACTTACCGTTACCCCCTCCCAGTCGGCTTCAACGATGAAAACATTAATGCCTCGGTGTCCTTTCTCGACATCACTTTGAGCAACAACCAAGTGCACCTTGGAGCTTCCACCATTAGTAATCCAGTTTTTGGTACCATTGAGTAGGTAATAATCGCCCATATCGATGGCAGTCGTTCGCTGACTGGTTGCATCGCTTCCCGCCTCCGGCTCTGAGAGGCAGAAGGCCCCGATCCACTCGCCAGTCGCCAGGCGGGGGAGGTATTGTGCTTTTTGCGTTTCGTTACCGTAGGTTTCTAAGCCCCAGCAGACCAATGAATTATTAACAGACATGATAACAGAGCAAGAATTATCAATCTTTGACAATTCTTCCATGGCCAATACGTAGGATAAGGTATCCATTCCACCACCGCCGTACTCCGGAGCGACCATCATCCCCATAAAGCCCAGCTCCGACATCATTCGGACCTGTTCGGTGGGATAAATCATCCCGCTATCGCGTTCAATAACTCCAGGTTTGAGTTGTTTTTGAGCAAATTCTCTGGCGGTCTCTCTTACGGCTAATTGTTCCTCTGTCAATTCAAATCTCATAATTATTAAGTATGGCTGTTTGGTTAAGTAAAAGCTTCAGCGAAAATACGCTAAAACTGGGGGAAATCATAGCGTATCGCCTTTAAAACGTGTTCCTAAGCCGATTGTTGCCGTTCAGCAGCGAATTCTAACGACCAAAAGAGGAGATTCTAATCCAGCTCTTTCTCTAGCTCTACAAAAGAGGTGTAGTGATAGAGCAGCAGGATGGCCGCAGCTAATAAAAAGAGGCTCAAGATCAAAAATCCGTAGATTACATTATTGTCTTGATGAAAAAAGGGAAGGGAAAAAAGCAGGAGCAACGAAATCCGACAGCTGATGTTGAGTAGATTAAAGACGCTGTTGGCTCGCCCGTAAACCTGATTGGGGACTTTGGAAAATAGCCAGGTCACTCGCTGAATTCGAATGCCGGCGTTAGTTAGTCCCAACACAAAATTCATTGCATAAAAAATGGCGATGCTTTTACTAGCAAAGAGGACCGCAAAAAGAGCAGTGCTGCCTATCGTCATGATAATGACGGACATTGGTAGGGTCAGCCGGGCAAAAATCCGCCGGATGGCTACTCCTGCAAAAACGGCCCCAACAGCGTAGAAAATCTCCGAGGTTGCAAATACATCTCCGCCGGCCAGCAGGTGTACGTTGACGTAGTTCGCAGCGAGGTAAAAAGTAGTGATCAACACCGCAATAAAGGTGGTATAAGAGGCAAAGCCGAAGAGCAGGACGCTGGTATTTTGACGGAGATAATCAACACCGACCATCAGGCGCTGATAGAGGCTGCCTTCCTCCTGCCTGCGCTTGGCCAGCGGCTGATAGTGAATGAAGCTAATGATGAGGAAGGCCACAAAATAAGTGCTGGCATCCAGGAGAAAGATTTCGTGGATGTGCCAAGCTTCGATGCCGTTAATAAAGCTCAACTCATAGCCAAAGACCGCATACGCTTGCTCGGAAGTACCTTCGAGCAACAGTGCTGCGCCGGCACCGGCCATTACGGCCGTCAGCTGTCCTTGTATTTCGAGGTAAGAGGTAATCTTCCCATAATAACTGGGTTCGGCAATTTCCTGAACAAAGGCGTAGAGGTTGGGATAATGCACATTATAGTTGAGAAAGGTGAGCATAAACACCGCCGCGACCAACTGCCAAGGCAAGCCCTGGTGATAAAAGCCTAAACCACTAATGGAAAACAACAGCAACCCAACCACAGCTGTCAACACCAAAAAAATGGTTTTGCGATTATATCTATCGATGAGGGTTCCGCTGTAGGGGACCCAGAACAGCGCAACAGCGTTGGTCAGTACGTAAACAAACCCAAACTGGGCCATCCCATCCTGCTGGGCAAAATACCAGGGAATAGCAAGCATACTGATGCCCTGCGCCACTCCGGAGATGGAGTTAGCGATGAACAATAAAATAACCGCAGAAAAATTTTTCAAGGCATTCTATTTAGCCGTCAATGACTTCCATTAAGGTCCGAAAAGCTACATATTTGCCTTCATAACGCTGTATGTGATCAGCCTGTAAAGCTGTTGCATGTTTGCGCTGGTATTGTTCGAAATCCTTCATCGATGCACAAAAATACTGAATGGCGTAGGTGACACCGTCGGGCTCATTGTGCAGGATTCGGCAAAGTTTGTAAGAGGAGAATAATCCTGTTTTCAGCACATCCGGAATATGAACGTCCTTCATCCATGCCAACCAATCCTGCTGAATTTCGGGATTGACTTTAACTGTTACGTTGTACAATATCATAATGAGGCTGAAATTACAACCTTCCAAGGATAAAGCAATCAGATCGATCCCGAAAAATCAGAAATGTCTGCTACTGGATTTCATCGCCACGTAACTTGCGGAAACGCTTACGCGCCGTCACAGCAAAGGTGCTGCCCGAGAATTCGGTGTAGATGCGTTCGTACAGCGCCTTAGCCTTCTCTACTTCGTCCAGGTGGTTTTCGTAGAGCTCAGCCAATTCGAAGAGCGCATTATCTCCCCGAATGCCTTCGATGTGCTTATCGATGATTTCCTGCAATTTCTCAGCGACTTTGGGATAGTCGCGCTTTTTGAAGTAAATCTCCGATTCGGCGTAGAGAATATCATCCTCCAAAGCGTGCTCGGGAAAGCTTTTCTTCAAATCCTCCATTTTGGTAAATGCCTCATCGAAGCGGTTTTGGAACACCAGTAGCTCGGCCTCCGCGAAGCCTTCCAGCGGCGCAGCGATGGAGTCCAGCCCCAGGTTGTCCATGATAAAAACCGATAGGTCCAGGGCGTCGTTGGCAATCAGCTTAGAAGTGGAGGCTTTTAGAATATCGAACTGGGTCTGCGCCCATTGAAAGTCGCCGGTATAGTAGGACAGTTTGGCATTGCGGAAGCGGGCTTCGTGGCCGAGGATGTCATCCTTGAAGGCCTTGTCGACTTGTGAGTACAGCAGGGTGGCTTCCCATTGCTCGCCTTGCATCAGGTAGAAATCGGCGAGGCTGAGCTTGGCTTTAGCCTGTACATAGCGGTTGAGGCCAGGATATTTGATCATACCATCCAGCAGTTGAATGGCTTTATCGAGATTATTGAGGTAGAAGGCTTCCAGGTCGGCCAGCTCGGCGACGATAGTGGCAGTGGCCTTATTGCTGCCAAACTCGTCGAGGAAGTCCTGGTAAAGGCGCTCCAGGTTCAGCAAGTCTTCTTTGCTGTAGTCATATCCGCCGACCAGTTGTTTGCGGCGGCAGGTCAGGGACTCGCGCTTGGCTTCGATGTAGTAAGCGGAGTTAGGACCTTTGGCTTCAACAATGTAGTCGTAGGCCAGGATGGCCGTGTCGTAATCTTTGTCATTAGCAGCGATCTCTGCTAGTCGGAAAACCCGGCCTCCATTCTCACTCAGCTTCAGATCAAGAGCTTTGACTTGGCGCAGCGCCCCCCGGTAATCTTTCTTTTGGATAAATACCCAGGTCAACAATTCGGGGTACTGCTCTGCCTCATCATCTTCCTGCATCCGTTCGTAAAGCTGGGTTTGCAACTCGACGTAGTCTTCCTCCGATAGCAAATGCCGCTGGAAGAGCGATTTCAAAGTGCTGAGGCGCCCCGGATTCTCGGCCAAGCTATTCAGGTAATTATCGATCATCTTGGGCGTATCGCCCTTGCGACGGTAGAGATCACCAAGGTTGTAGGCAAAAATGTTTTTGTCTTTGAGGAGTTTAGAGCCTTTTTCGTAGGCTTCTACGGCCAGATCGTATTTAGAAAGGTTGACGAAGGCATTGGCCAGTTTGGTAATGGCAAAACGGTCTGCGCCCAGTTTTTTGATGGCTTTCTGGTATTGCTCTTTAGCTTCCTGATCTTTGTATTGCCGTTCGAAGAGGTTCCCGTAGGTTACCAGCAACTGTACGTCTTTAGGCTTCTTTTTAATTTGGTCTTTAATGATTTTCTCACATTCCTTGTAGGCTTCCATAGCCAACATACAGTCGATGTAGCGATTGAAGTAGTAGTCGTTATTGCTATTCTTATCGTATAACTTTTTGTAAAGGGCCCCTGCTTTTTCGTATTCTCCAGTTTGGTAGTACTGTTGGGCCAGTTTAGAATCCTGAGCTGCAGCTCCGAAGCTGAAAGCCAACAAGAAAGAGAGGATAAGCAGTATGCGCATGGTAGCGTGTTTTTTGAACGGATAATATAAACAAAAACGTAAGGGCAGGGCAAAAGTTGCCCGCCTAAGCATTTATGCCTCAAGCGGATAGCTCAAAAGTCCTGCCGATAGCAAGACCTCAAAACGAAAGATGCAGATCAGACGGACATAAAGCCCGATCCAATCTGCATCTTGAGAGGAAATAGTCGGCAATAGAATCGCGTCCTACTCCAAGCGGAATTTAACTGGCAGGTTGAAATAAACCTTCACAGGCTTACCCCGCTGCTTTCCAGGAACCCACTTCTGAGGCATGCTGTTCATCATTTTAACAACCCGCATGGCCTCTTGCCCACACTGAGCACCAATATCCCGAAGGATGGTAGGCTCTTGTACGGAACCGTCTTTATCGACAACGAAGCGAATAACGACTGTTCCTTCTACACCGTTTTCACGGGCAATTGGTGGATACTTGATGTTTTTATAAATGAACTCCAACATTTTCTTGGAGGCACATTGCTTACGCTTAGCCTTGTCCGATTCGTTTTCACAACCGGGGAAGCGAGGCATCTCTTCTACCACCTGGAAGATTTCTTCCACTTCTGGCTCTGGTGGTGGAGGTGGTGGTGGCGGCGGTGGAGCCTCCTTGACGGGCTCTGGCTCTGGTGGAGCCTCAACCACTGTTTCTTCCTCGACACTCTGATCGACGAATTCGGGTTCTTCTTCTTCCTCAATTTCTTCTTCCGGCACCTCTTCAATTACTGGTGGCGGGGGGGGAGGGGGCGGAGGAGGAGGTTCAGCCGTTCGTGGTGGCTCAATCTCAATATCCTCATCCATTTCAAGGGCATCGTCGGGGATTACTACGGCGTCTTCGTAGCTGGTCCAGCCGAAGGCCAGAATGGTAACCCCTAATGCACAAAGCAAACCGACATTTAGAAAAGTTCCGCTCAGTCTGAAAGCATCCACCTCTGGATATTTATTTCTTCCTTCAAGAGGAGAATTCCAGTTGTGGCCGACATACTTACCAGAAAGATCACCTTCAACAGAATCTTTCGAAAATCGACCGCGCATGAAGATGATAAAAGCAACAACAAGCGCAACGATTGCAAGTATGGCGAAAATTAGAGGTTTACCTGGCACTGCAATATCAATAAGATACATGTTTGCTAGGTTTTAATTAAAAAATATCTTCGGTATACATAAAGCCCGATAAACGAGCCAATAATATTAGCAATAATATCCTGAACTTCAAAAAATCTATTTGGGAAAAAGCCGTATTGTATGACCTCCATTAGAATTCCGTAGGCGATGCTGATCAGTAGTGCAGCGATGACCACTCGTTGGTCCAGTGTAGTAGCTGCCTTATTGCGATGCCCTCCCCACAGAATTAACCCGCATTGAAGGGCATAAACAACGGCATGTGCCAGCTTATCCCAGCTCAGGATGTCCCAAAACTGCTCTGGAAGATTAACTCCGGTCATAGTGGATAGGACCAGAATTATAAGGCTCCAGATTAGCGCCGGGATATAATTTTTCAAAACACGTTTTTGTTTAACGCAACTTAAGTCGCTATAAGCTGATGAAGCTTAGTTATACAAATGGGTAGATGCAGCTGGAGTAACTTTTGGTGTATGCCGCTTAATTTTTTTTGAAAAAATTATTTGCCGATCTCCTCTTTGTAAGCGGGTGCATCCAATAGACCACCCAATTCTTCCATATCAGACACTGCAATCTTAACAATCCAGCCCTGATCGTAAGGATCGCTATTGATTGTTTCGGGAGCATCCCCCTCTTCTGCATTCAATGTAGGATTGAATTCCAATACCTTACCGCTCACGGGCATGTAAAGATCAGAAGTCGTCTTCACTGCTTCTACGGAGCCAAAGACCTCTCCCGCATCAAGGGTATCACCAACTGTTTCTACCTCTACATAAACCAGATCACCAAGCTCACTTTGGGCATAATCAGTAATACCAATACTGGCAATTGGAAGGCCAGCATCCGTCTGCTCTCCTTCTAGGACTTTTATCCATTCGTGATCACTGGTGTATTTTAGTTCGGCTGGAAAATTCATAGTCTGGAATAATACTTTAAAACTGTAAATAAATTTGGTTAGTGCCTGGCTACAGACTAGACAGGGCATCTGTAACGGAGATGGCCAAAAATAATTTTTTTTTCTTTCTTTGACAAATATTGGGGATATACAATTGCAAGAAGCATAAACGACCGTAGGGAGTGCTGATTTTTCTAATTGTATATCTTAAAACACAATATTTGTCGAAGAATCTTTTTCTTCATTCTATACTAATTAATAACCGAACAAAATTGGCGGGAAAATAGAAATACTGAGATGTTGAATCGCAAAGCATCCACGAGCATCAACTGGCGATTCAACATCTCAGCCGCAAGGAAGGAACATTAACCTACTGTAGCTTCTGCTTTAGATAGGTATTCTTTAACCCAAGCCGTAGTTACTGACTTCGGTCTTTCTAGTGGGAATCCAAGTGCTCTGGACCAGCAAAGTGCAGACAAAACCCCCAAGGCTCTTGAAACACCGAATAATACGGTATAGAAGCTATATTCTGTCAAGCCGTAATGAACCAGGATCGCACCAGAGTGGGCGTCAACATTCGGCCAGGGATTCTTAACCTTACCCAAAGACTTAAGGATCGGTGGAATGACTTCGAAGCATTTCCACACCACATTGATGACTTCAGAATCATGGATGTACTCCTGGGCAAAGCGCTTTTGAGCAATGAAGCGAGGATCAGGCTCGCGCAGTACCGCGTGACCATAGCCTGGAATCACTTGGCCGGAAGCCAACGTACTATTGACATAGTCCGAAATCTGCTCCTTGGTTGGACGGCGAGTACCCAGCGTATCCAACATCCGGAAAATCCATTTGATCACTTCCTGATTGGCCAGTCCATGAAGCGGCCCAGCCAAAGCATTCATGCCGCCAGCCAGCGAATAGTAAGAATCGCTGAGGGTCGACCCCACCAGATGCGTCGTATGCGCGGAGGCGTTGCCTCCCTCGTGATCAGCATGAATCGTTAAATAAAGACGAGCAAAACTCTTAAAGTCTTCCCCCTCAATACCCAACATATGTGCGAAATTGGCGCCCCAATCTAGAGAAAAATCAGGTGCGATGTGCTTGCCATTGTGATAAGTACGGCGGTAAATATAGGCGGCGACTCTCGGAAGGCGAGCGATGAGGTTCATCGTATCTTCGTAAGTTGCATCCCAATATTCTGTCTTGTTTAAGCCCTCGGCATAACGACGTGAAAATACGCTTGAGGTCTGCATAGAAGCGATTGCCGTACTCAATTGAGCCATAGGGTGAGCATTCTCTGGCATAGCATCCAGCACCTTGAAGGTGTGCTCAGGGACATTACTACGGTTTTTCCATTGTTCACATAGCCACTTGACTTGATCATCAGTTGGAACTTCTCCAACCAGCATTAGCCAGAAGAGCCCTTCGGGCAGTGGTTCTTTGCCTCCCTTGGCCTTAGGCAGCTTTTCCCGCAGTTCGGGAATAGAATAACCTCTAAAGCGAATACCGTCAATGGGGTCAAGCTGAGAGGTTTCCCAAACCATGCTTTTTACTCCACGCATCCCACCAAAAACCTGACGTAATTTTACTTCGTCGACTTTAGTATCTCCATGCTTTTTGAGCGTATCTTTGATTTCGGTTTTTAGTGCTAATGATTTTTCGTGAAATTTCTGTTTAAGCGGGTCCATCGAATTTATAATAAGGTTTAATGGTTTTGAAATAACATTTTGAACTTGGAAGTATAACAACACATCCCTTGTTCGAGTTGTAAAATTAGCAAATTTTGAGTATATATTCGCTTTAGTGATCAGGAAAGCCTTTAAAAATTACCCCTTGACTGAACGGGCTTATAACAAAGATTTATGCTAATTATCCAGGACAAGCTAATCAGCAGGGACATCGTTGAGCAGCATTTTGTCTGCCAACTCTCGGCCTGTAAGGGGGCCTGTTGCTGGGAGGGGGACTATGGTGCTCCACTAGAGGAGGAAGAACTAAAGATACTCGATAGTATCTATGAGGAGGTGAAGCCTTTTCTGACCAAGGAGGGCATCGAAGTCATCGAAAAGGAAGGCACGTACACCTATTATAAGAAACCCCAGGAATTTGGTACCCCGCTCATCGCCAATGGAGCCTGTGTGTACCTGACTAGAGATGAAGAAGGCATTTCGAAGTGCGGTATCGAAGAGGCCTACAACGCAGGACACATTGATTTTAAAAAGCCCATTTCCTGCCACCTCTACCCTATTCGGGTCAGCAGCAACAAAGCAGTCAACTTCGAAGCCCTCAATTATGACCGCTGGGACATCTGCTCGGCGGCCTGCTCGGCAGGTCGAAGGGCACAAATTCCGATCTATCAATTTGCTCGCGAAGCCCTGATTCGCAAATACGGGCACGATTTTTACGACGAACTTCATGCTGCAGCAAGTCATCTTACCGCAGATGATCAGACTTGAGGCACTCCTATTTTTCGCTCAATTTGACCAATTTTGCGCATTTTATTTTTTGTGCTGCCTGGTCGAAAATTTTGATTTTAAGCTACAAACCTTTTACCTTTGCTTGGATTTTTACAAAAGTAAATATCTAATCACTATATTTGAGCTTTATAATCAAGTGTAAAAAGCCTATTTACAGGCAGTTATATTTTGGAAAAACCGACAATTAATAAAAATTAAAATACATATCGCTAATGGCGCTTATAGGAAAAATTCGTAACAATAGTTGGATACTGATCGTCCTGATTGGTCTGGGCCTGGGAGGCTTTATCATCATGGATATGTTCTCCGGGCAGCAGAGTGTTTTCGGCTCTAGCCAGACCATCATGGGAGACATTAATGGCAACAAAGTTGACTGGCAGGAGTTCAACCGCACCTACAGCCTCTTGTACAGCAATTCTCCAACTGACGTATTTGGTGCCCGGGAATACCTTTGGAACTACTACATCGAGGATGCACTGGTTCAGGAAGAAGCGGATGGACTTGGTCTGGGCGTTAGCAATGATGAGTTGATGGAACTGCAGTTTGGCCCTAATTTCAGTCCGATTATGCAGCAACGTTTTACCAACCCAAGTACGGGCCAAATCGACTTAGAGCGCATTCGTTCGTTTGAAAACGCGGTTAAGGATGGTTCTTTGAACAGCGATCCTAATGTTGGGCCTTTCTGGGCACACCAAGAAAAAGAGATCATTAAAGAGCGCCTGCAATCCAAGCTCAATGCAATGGTTAGTAAGGCCATCTATACCCCGACCTGGATGGTAGAAAAAACCCATTCGGATCAAAATACCCGCCTTGATTTCGCCTATGTACAAATTCCTTTCGATGAAGTTGATAACAGCGAAGTCAACTTGACCGACGAAGATTATCAAAATTATCTGGAGGCCAACAAGAGTCAATATATGGAGGACGAAGAAACTCGTCGTCTTTCGTATGTGACGTTCAATGTAGAGCCTACACAGGGTGACTCTGCGAAACTTAGGCAGGGTGTTGTGGATCTGATTGAAGAGTTTAGAACGACAGATGATGATTCTACTTTTGTTGATAATAACTATGGCAGTATTGATGATGTCTTTGTAGAGAAATCTGCCCTAGCGCAGGTTATTGCCGATACGGTCTTTAGTGCTCCGGTCGGTTCTGTGATTGGACCTTACATTGATGAGGGTGGCTATAAGCTGGTTAAGTTACTGGACCGCCAGGTGTTGCCCGACTCTGTGCGCTCGCGCCACATTCTGATCAACGCCAAGACCCAACAGGAGTACATCGCTGCAGTACAAACGATTGATAGTTTGAAGGGACTGATTGAGGCCGGTACGCACCAGTTTGATTCACTGGCGATAAAGTTCAGCCAGGGGCCTTCGGCTCCTAAAGGTGGCGATCTGGGCTACGCTGCCCCAGGTACAATGGTAAAGCCCTTCAACGATTTGATTTTCTTCCAGGCGGAAGTTGGCGATGTCGAGCCGGTCATCACCCAGTTTGGTGTTCACCTCGTAGAGGTATTAGACAAGAAATACATCAAAAATGATGAAGGGGTGAAAGTAGCTTATGTCACCCAGGCCATTGTCCCTAGTGAGGCGACACAGAAAGCGATCTACAACGAAGTACTGGAGTTTGTGAGTCAAAATCGCGATCTGACGGCCCTGGCGACCAGTGCCGAGGCCAATGAGAAGCTAGAGCTGGAAACTTCTCCAGCCCTCAAAATGAATGATTTCACCGTAGGTAATCTAGGCGGTGGCAATACTTCCCGCGATCTGGTTCGCTGGGCCTACTCTGGCGATGCGGAGCCAGGTACCGTTTCTGCTAGCATCTACACCTACCAAGATCCGGTTGAATTCTTTGAGAGCAAGTACGTTGTAGCGGGGCTGAAAGGTATCCAGAAAGCCAATAGAGTAGAATTGACCAGCCTGAAAGATGAAATCAAGGCGGCGGTAATGAATGAAAAGAAAGGAGAATTGCTGATCTCTCGCATCAATGGAACAGACCTGGGTGCGATTGCCTCAACCTTCTCTTCTCAAGTAGATACAGCACGCTCTGTGACCTTTGTTGCTAACTTTGTACAAGGCTTGGGTAATGAACCCAAGGTTATATCTTCTGCCTACGAGGTAGACATGAACCAGGTTTCTGCGCCAATTATCGGAAACAATGGAGTGTATCTGATAAAGCCAGTAGGTCGTACGGAGGCGCCGGCCCCTACGAGCATCCCGCAGATGCGTAAGCTGTTCAGTTCCTCTGTACAAGGACAAGTTGCTGGCCAGTTGATTCAGGCGATTAAAAAGAATGCCGATATTGACGATTATCGCTCAAAATTCTATTAATTGCTGTTGTTGACTGGCTTTTAGTTCATTAACTTGAGCAGCGATTATGCCTTCAATAGTTGACACTTGGTATAAATTTTGAATATTAATGCAGTTATAGTTTGTTTTTCAAACTAACTGCATTAATATTATGTATAGGGATCATGTAATTCAGACTTCCTCAGATCGATCCGATGCAGTAGCCTTACTTACCCGAAACCTACACGACTATTGATGCTTTCTCTTCAGTAGTGATTAACACAATCATTTATTCAACAATAAATACCTAAAAATCATGAACATTGCAGTTGTTGGTACTGGCTACGTTGGTTTAGTAACTGGTACTTGTTTCGCTGAAACTGGCAATAATGTCACTTGTGTGGATATTGACGAAAAGAAGGTAGAACGCATGAGAAATGGCGAGGTTCCTATTTTTGAGCCTGGTCTGGAACTCCTTTTCGAGCGCAATACTAAGCAAAATAGACTCCGCTTCACCACCGACCTGGGCGAGGCCATCAAAGACGCAAAAATTATCTTCCTGGCCCTGCCAACTCCTCCCGGCGAAGACGGCTCTGCCGACTTGTCCTACGTACTGGGCGTTGCAGAGCAGCTAGGATCAATGATCAAAGATTACAAGGTCGTTGTTGATAAAAGTACTGTACCAGTTGGTACGGCTGAAAAAGTCCACGCTCAAATCGCCAAAGCCGCCAATGAAGACCTCTTCGATGTAGTCTCCAACCCGGAGTTTTTGCGCGAAGGCGTTGCTGTAGACGATTTCCTTAAGCCAGATCGCGTCGTTATTGGTACCAGCTCCCAGAAGGCCCGAGATGTGATGACCCAACTCTACGAACCTTTCGTCCGCCAGGGTAATCCCATCATCTACATGGATGAACGCTCTGCCGAGATGACCAAATATGCCGCCAACTCCTATCTGGCCGCTCGTATTTCTTTCATGAACGAGATCGCTAACCTCTGCGAAAAAGTAGGGGCCAATGTCGATATGGTTCGTAGAGGAATGGGCAGCGATAGCCGGATTGGCAAGCGCTTCCTCTTTCCCGGTGTGGGCTATGGGGGCAGCTGCTTCCCGAAGGATGTACAGGCCCTTTACAAGACAGCCAATCAGTACGAGTACGATTTCCGTATCCTCAACTCTGTAATGAATGTCAATAAGATTCAAAAAGGTATACTGGCTCAGAAAATCAAGCAATTCTTCGGGGATAACCTCAGTGGAATCACCATCGCCATTTGGGGGCTAGCCTTCAAGCCCAATACCGATGATATTCGCGAGGCCCCAGCACTGGAAATCATCAACGAGCTGCTACAAGCGGGTGCGAAAATCCAGGCCTTCGATCCCGAAGCGATGGACAATGTCAAGACCATCTATGGGGACCAGATCAGCTTTGGAAGCAATCAGTATGAGGTAACCGAGAATGCCGATGCATTGGCCATCATCACGGAGTGGAGTGTGTTTAGAACCCCTGATTTCCCCAAACTGATGGATCAATTGCGTAGCAAGGCCATCTTCGATGGGCGAAACCTGTACGATTTGGCCAAGATGCAAGACCTCGGCTTCCACTACGAAAGTATTGGTCGCAACTCCGTAAGACGCCACGCTAATGTGTCAGAAAACGGTCATAGCAGAAATTAGAACTCTGAAAGATATAATCTTACGTTTGATTTAGCGTTATTGCTAAAAAAAACGATGAGAACCTTCTTTCCAATTCTTTTCCTAGCGCTCTGCCTGGCAGCCTGTAAAGGTGAACTGGAAACCGTCGAAAGTGAAGACGCCGACGGCAACCTCATTCGCTTTACTCGGAATACCGAGAACTATGCCAGGCAGGGCGTTTTTACTCGCCTCAGTCCCGATGGCCAGAAGCTAGAAGAAGCTCATTATAATAACGATACGCTGGACGGCCAGCGAACGATCTTTTACCCTAGTGGAAAAGCGGAGATCATCGAAAATTACAGTAAAGGCCAATTTGCCGGTACCTTCCAAACTTTTTATGAATCGGGGCAACTCCAACTCGAAGGCAAGTACTCCAGTGGCGCTATGAATGGCGAATGGAGAGGCTACTACGAATCTGGTCAACTCAAAGAAATTGTGCGCTTTCAAGACAATGAAGAAAATGGCCCCTTCAAAGAATTCTATTCCAACGGCCAGCCCAAAGCTGAAGGCAGCTACCTAAATGGCGATAATGAACACGGAGAATTGCTGCTCTACGATGAAAATGGTGAGTTGACTAAAAAGATGAATTGCAACCACGGCATCTGTCGGACTACCTGGACCAAAGATGAAGCGGATGCCGGCACTGAAAAAATCTAAGCCCTCTTATGAAAAAACGCTACGCATTCCTACTTTTTCTCGCTTTAAGTTGCTTTACTCGACCAGCTTCAGCTCAAGTTGGAGGAGAAAACATCTACGAATTCCTCAACTTGCCCTCCTCAGCCCGGATTACCGCGCTGGCAGGTAACTTGATCACGGTTAGAGACAATGATGCCAACCTGGCCTACGCCAACCCGGCCTTGCTCAACCCGCAGATGCACCAACAAATTTCCTTCAATCACAATATTCACCTCGCGGGTATCAACAATGGCTACGCCAGCTACGCGCATTATGTCGATAAGCTGGAAACCACCTTCCACGCTGGGGTACAATATATTTCCTACGGTACCTTCGATGCCGCCGACGCCTTCGGCGAAATCATCGGCGAATTCAAGGCCTCCGAATACGCCATCACCTTCGGCGGGGCACGCCAGCTCTATGATCGAGTAGCTGTCGGTGCCAACCTCAAGGTCATTACCTCCCAACTAGAAAGCTACAATTCCTTTGGCCTAGCGGCTGATCTCGGTATCTTCTACACCGATACCACCGGCCGCTTCACCGCCACCTTTTTGATCAAAAATGCCGGTGCACAAATCACTGCTTATGAGGGCAGCCCCCGCGAATCTATCCCCTTCGAAATTCAAGTGGGCATCTCACAGCGGCTGCGCCACCTCCCCTTCCGATTCTCCATCATCTACCACAATCTACAGCGCTGGAATATAATCTACGATGATCCCAATTCGGAAGAAACAACCTTCCTCTTCGGCGAAAATCAGCAATCGGACCCCAGCGACCTGGAGACTTTTGTCGACAACCTGGCTCGCCACCTGATCTTTAATGGCGAATTCCTCTTTGGCAAGAAAGAAAACTTCCGCCTTCGATTCGGTTACAGTCACTTCCGTCGCCAGGAGCTATCCGTTGATAACTTCCGTAGCCTCGCAGGCTTCTCCTTCGGTCTAGGTCTAAAGGTCAATCGCTTTCGTATCGACTACGGCAGAGGCGTTTACCACATAGCGGGTGGACTTAATCATTTTAGTATTTCTACCAATATCTCAGAATTCAGGTCTTAGTTCGTCCGACGTCTTACCTGGGCCTTTCCTATTCCATTTCGACTGCCCAGGCCAGAAAGGGCGAAGGTGAACCGCAGCGTTGCGTAACGCGCTAGCGATTGGACCCTGGTTTCGCGGAGGTAGTTCAGTTCACTGTTGCGATCAATCCCCAGGTTTTGGTTCAATATATCCCGGACCATCAGGCTCAACTGAGCACGGTTGTCAAGGAAATTCCGGGACAGTGCGGCATTCCAAATCCAGAGTCGACGGTTGCTGCTGCCGAAGGCTTCGTTGGAGAAGCGGGTGTAGTTAATGTCACTCTCGATGCTCCATTTTTCCCCCAGGTTAAGGCTGGCCTCTAGGTAGTAGCGTTGGTTGAGGAAGACTTCGTTGAGGCGATCGTCGATGGCGTAGCGAGTACGGGTGCGCGTGAGGACAGCGCCGCCAAGGACGGAAAGTACTTTGGTATTGTTATTTTCCAAAGATAGGTCGATTGAGCTTTGGAATCGACGATTGGTATCTTCGACGCCATTGATGAGCAGGAAACTGCGATTGTAGATCAGGTTGGCGTCCAGGTTGAAGCGGCTCTTTAGGGGTTTGATGGGGGCGGAAAAGGAGCCGTAGGCACTGAGGCGCAGTGCATCGTCGACATTAATAGGCTGCAAAACCTGTCGGAACAAAGAGTCAATGCTTCGTCCTGTTGTAATACTATTTTGGGTATATACCCCTTCCAGTCTGGTCATTACGGAAATCGAAGAAAAGGCGTCAAAGGAAAACAAACCGAGGTCTACTCGATGAATATACTCGGGTCGTAGTTCTGCATTCCCCTGGTAAATGATCAGCGGATTGCTGTTGTCAACCACCGGCTGAAGCTGCTCTATGGAAGGTTCCTGAATGCTAGTGGTGTACCTAAAATCCAGTCGTCGGGAAGCATTAAAATTATAGTTCCAGGCCATAGATGGCAGCACATAGGTAAAATCTTGTTCGATACGTCGATCCTCAGAAAAGACTTGTCCGTTGAGGAAAGTTCTTTGTAGGGCTACCCCAGCAGTCATGTTGTATTTTTTGCGATTCAGTCGGAAGTTCAGGCCTCCAGCATCGTAGCGATACGTCATTTGATAGTGATTGCTCAGAACAGGATTGAACTCTTGGGTATCTCCGTTGGAGAGGTCGTAAAAGTTCTTGATAGATTCGTTGGAATAGTGGCGACGATTGTACTTGAATTCAAGGTACTTGCGGCCGCCGATGGGCTCAATGTAGGACAGTCCGACTGCGTATTCGACTGGTTGAGTGAACTGTTCTTGCGATTGCCGAAGGCTATCGGCAAAGTACTTGGGGGTATCTAGGCCGAATTTATTCTGTGCTTGCAGCCGGGCCATCCGATCGACATCTCTGAAATTGAAAGCAAAATTCCCGAACAACCCTCTCCCCTTCCGCCTAAATCGGCGGCGGTAATTCACGCTGGATTTCAAATCAAAGGTATTGCCGTCTGATTGATAATCTCGCCGCCCAGTATTTTCCAACAGACCTTCCGTGTTAAAAGTCTCGCTGCCAAAGCGGCTATTCAGCTGGCCATCATTATAACTCAAATTACTGCGCAGCGTAATGCTTTGAAAAGAATCGATTTTGTGTTCCAGTTCTAAGTTGAGGCGATGGCCACTGCTTTTGCTATCTTGATCACTATTTTCGGCAGAGTTGAACTGTGCATTTCCCAGCAAGTTCTGCTGAGAGATTTCGCGGCTGATGTCTTTATCAATTTGGTTGTAGAAATAGCTACTGCTGAGCTGGGTACGCTTACTAAAGTCGTAGTTGAGGTTGAGGCCCGCCGCACCGATGCGCATAAAGCCATCGTTGCCTGCTCCGGCGGCTAGAGGCAATCCTAGCTCATCGGAGTTCAGTACCACACGGCCACCACCACCAGACATCATATTTTGCAAGCCTCCCATAAAGTTGATATAGTCATCCAAGGAAAAGCCCGGATCATTGGTGTTGTTGAGCATGCCGATGGTTGATAGTTGCATCTTTCTGCTAAAGCGGTTGAGCAGGGCTTTGCCTTCGTAGCGATCTTCAGTACCGTAGCCTGCATAGCCATTGCCGAAATGGCCATTCTTCTTATCTTCTTTTAGGGACAAATTGATGGTCTTCTCTTCTTGACCATCCTTGATGCCCGTGAATTCGGCCATGTCAGATTGCTTGTCGTAAACTTGGACTTTTTCTACCGCGTCGGCAGGTAAGTTTTGGGTAGCCATTTGAGGATTGTCTCCAAAAAATTCTTTCCCATCCACATAGACATGCTGTACCCGCTCGCCCTGCGCTCGGATGGTGCCATCTCTTTCGACTTCAACACCCGGTAGCTTTCTCAATAAATCTTCCACTACAGCATGAGGTCGGGTGTCGTAGGCCGCTGAGTTGTATTCGATGGTATCATTATTCATACGGATGGGGATATGCGCTGCTTTAACGAGGACTTCGTCAAGCAACTCGCTTTGCTGCGCCAGGGTGATGGTCCCCATGTCCAAGGCAGGCCGTAGGCTGTTAAGCTCCACAGGCTGGCTGTAATCCTGATAGCCGACATAAGTAATCTGTAGGATATACTTGCCCGGGACCGCCTTCGGCAGTCTGAAATCTCCCTTGGCATCACTGAGGGTAAAGCTTTTCAACACCGAGTCGGCTGCTTGCAGTAGGATAACGGTCGCTCCAGCCAAGGGCTGGGCGCTGGAGTCTTGTAAGCTCCCTTCGACCGCCATTTCTTGATTTTGGGCGTACAGTTCCAGGCCTCCTGTCAGCATCAACAGGAGGAGGATCAACAGTATATTTTTCATAATCTAGATTAATTCGATCGAATGGTCATTACCCTGGTACCGGGGGTCTCTTGGCTTTTCTCTTCAATAATTTTGATAAATTCTTCACTCGTGACGACCTTTCCCTTTTTGGGAGCTTTGATCTGTGTGTCGTCGATGTCCTTCAATTCCACTTTTGTGGCACGGATGGTTCGCTGGCCATCATTTTTGTTGATTTCCAGAATCAATCCGGGGAGCTTACCAAACTTATCGGGGCCGATGGCCAGCGGGATAGCCGTAGTAAACCATGCTTCGATGCGATCAGTACTGTCCGCAAAAACAGCTTTTTGACAAGGGTAGCCCAGAATTTCTCGTTGCTCCCCCGTCAGTTTCCAATCGAGCGAATTTTGTTCAGCATCTTTAATTAAAAAGCGCTTGCCCATAAAATCGCGGCGCTCAACTACCGTACCGGTTTTGAGGTCTTTGAACAACTGATTCTCCGAACCAAGAACCATCATTTTAACCTGAACATTGCCCTGTTCAGCCATCATATCGTCATCATCCTCTTTCTGTTCCACGTCCTTGTACATTAGCTTATCAGCCGTGAACAATAGTTGCTTGGTGAGGGTTTGGGATTTGGGTAACATAGCGCGAAGGTGCTCATGCTCTTCGGGGAGTTCAATATTCATTTTTATGATCTCGTTGTACAAAACCTCCCCTTCATTTTGGGCTTGGACGGTTGCTAGCAGCGGCAGAAAAGCCAGGAGTAGCATCATTAATTTTTTCATTGGTAATATTTTTTCTTCAAAATTAGGGGCTTAATGGCGGGCTCAGGTTAATGATTCTTGCATTAAGGTTAATTAAAGTTAAAGAGATGAGCACATCTACGACTAAAGACCTAATTTTGAAAATATGAATCCGACAACTAGGGATCGGCTAGCGATTGGTTTGATGAGCGGGAGTTTGCTCTTGCTGCTGCTGTTTCTAATATTCTGGTTGTATCGGGTCTATGATGAGCAGCAGGAAGGATTGAGGAAAGAGAGCAACTTTATTTTTCAGGATGCCATCCGCACCGTCGAAGATTCAATTTTTCAGCATAACTTTCTCCAACCTCTACTCGAAGGGATGCAGGATAGTATAGCCAACCAGCCTATCGAGCAGAATAATGGTAAAACCACCATTGTCTTCAAACAGCACACCTCTGTAGATATGACGCGGGACTCAGTTTTTGCAATGGCCATGAAAGCCCGCTTCTCAAAGGAAACGAAGGCCATTAAAGAATCAGGGTCTATCTCCCTTTTGACCTCCTTATCGATGGATGATTTGACCGTCGATCCACTCTCGATCTTTCGACGAAGTGACAGCACCGTCATCACCTTACTACAACCCCTAATTCAGCAAAGTATTGAGCAGAGTGATTTGCCGCAGGCCTTTCGGATCGTCTCTTTAGATTCTAATGCTGTGGAAAGCTATTCGCCTCCCCTTTGGGCAAGCTACACAGATGTGCTCACCAAAAATAAATGGGCCATTATTTATCCTGCTTATCGTCCTCATCTGCTTCGACGGATGGTACCGCATATCCTTTTTTCTATCTTTCTGTTTTCTTGTATTTCGCTGGCCTTCTTTTTGGTTTACCGCAGTTTGCGACAGCAACGACAATTGACCCAACTGAAAAATGACCTCATCAGCAACATTAGCCACGAGCTGAAAACCCCCATTACGACAGTTGGTGTAGCCATTGAAGCGCTCCGCAGTTTTGATGCGCTACAGGAGCCCGAGCGAACGAAGGAATACCTCGATATTTCTAAAAATGAACTGGGACGCCTTTCTATTTTGATCGATAAGGTACTAAAAATGACTTCCTTTGAGCAGACCGAAATGGACCTGGCTTTAGAACCTGTAGAACTCCAAGAACTCCTGCGAGAGATTCAAGCTTCAATGAAGCTACAGGTAGAAAAATTCGCCGCCCAACTCCGCTTCCGTTCCACCGGAACGGCATTTACCATCAAAGGCGATCGCATTCACCTCACCAGTGTGATTTACAATTTGATTGATAATGCTTTAAAATACAGTTTGCAAAACCCCACTATCCACATTGCACTGAAAGATGACAACGAACAAGTGATCATAAGTGTACGAGATGAGGGCATCGGGATTGCCAAAGAATACAAAGACAAGATTTTTGAGAAGTTCTTCCGCATCCCCACCGGAGACACTCACAATGTCAAAGGGCACGGCTTGGGCCTGAGCTATGTGGCCAATGTTGTCCAAAAACACTCCGGGCGAATTGAAGTAGACAGTCAGGCAGGCCAAGGCACTTGCTTTACCATTTATTTTCCGAAACATGAATAAGATCAAAATACTGTACGCCGAGGATGAGGTTTTTCTGGGCAAAATTGTCAAGGAAAGCCTGGAAAGCCGAAACTTCCGGGTCACCATGATCACCGATGGCCTGCACGTGCTGCCCGCCTTCGAGCAGTACCAGCCCGACATTTGTATCCTCGATGTGATGCTTCCCAATCAGGATGGCTTTAGCCTGGGGCGGGCCATCAAAAAGCGCCAACCCTCCATGCCTATCCTCTACCTCACGGCCAAAACACAGACCCAAGACCTCCTCAACGGCTTCGCCGCCGGAGGAAATGACTACATCAAAAAGCCCTTCAGCATGGAAGAGCTAATTGTAAGAATCAATAATTTACTCCACCTCGTTCAAGCCCAGCCGACCAAGGCGCAAAAGGGAAATGTCCTCCACCTGGGGCGCTACCAATTCCTCCCCCTTCGCTACGAGCTGGTGCTGGATCAGCAAGTCCGCAAGCTCTCTCACCGCGAAACCCAATTGCTCAACATCTTCGCCAACCAGCCCAATCTTCCCATCGAGAGGCGAGATATTCTCCGACAAGTCTGGGGAGACGATTCCTTCTTCAACTCTCGCAATCTCGATGTCTACATCAAAAAACTACGCGATTACCTCCGCGATGATCCCAATGTCAAAATCATTACGCTAAAAGGAATTGGTTATCGGTTTTCTACAAATTGAATTTCGAGATTTTCAATACCCCTGATGTCTTCGATTTAGCCTCATCAGTCAAGGCAGTGTCTCTCGCAGAGGACAGCACTACAAAAGTGGAATTTCTATAAGAAAAAATCGCCATACCCCCTCGCAGGAAACACAGCTCGGACCAAAAGAGCTTTTAGATCAAAAAATAGCCATCTTTTTAATAAATGATCGTTAAAAAATCAATTATGGTTGAAATATAGCCCAAATGTTTTTATTTTACAAACAAAAAGTTTGTGAAGCATGAAATTTGAAGACCTTGATCTCAACCAATTGTACACTTATGCTGACTATTGTAGCTGGACTTTTCAGGAGCGCGTCGAGCTGATTCGTGGAAATTGGCCCGCCAGAATGGATTATCGAGATTCTCTCCCCTAGCTCTACGAGGTACGATACTCGACAGAAGTTTGAACTCTACGAAGCGGCGGCGGTGCAGGAATATTGGATTTTTTATCCCATCCAACAGCGCCTGCTGACTTACCAGTTGAATGCTGCGGGAAAGTACGGCCCTGCGCAGCATTTTGGATTGGA
>JBCDGZ010000028.1:0-60205 GCA_038750655.1 Bacteroidota bacterium
GCTAAAGTAAAAAAGGTATTCATCTGTAGCAATTGTGGAGCCAGCTCCCCTAAATGGATCGGTAAGTGCCCTTCCTGTGAATCTTGGAACACCTATCAGGAGGAAATCATCAGTAAAGAAACGCCGCAGGAGGCCAAACGCAAAGTTTGGAGTAAGGCCAGCAACAATAGCCCTAAGCCGGTGGCCCTCCCTAAGATCAAATCCGGTAAGACCCAGCGGCTGGTCAGCCCCGATGATGAACTCAACCGCGTCCTTGGCGGCGGCATCGTGGATGGCTCCTTGATCCTCATTGGCGGGCAGCCCGGCATCGGCAAATCCACCCTCATGCTGCAACTGGCCCTCGGCATCGACGCCAAAATTCTCTATGTCTCTGGCGAAGAAAGCGAAGAGCAGATCAAGATGCGCGCCGACCGCATCGGCAACCTCCGCTCGGAATGCTACATCCTGACGGAGACCAACACCAGCAAAATCCTCAACCACGCTCAAGATATGGAGCCTGACCTGGTGGTCATCGACTCTATCCAGACCCTGGTCTCCCCCTACCTCGACTCTACACCTGGCAGCATCTCCCAAGTCCGCGAAAGCGCCGGCGAGCTACAACGATTTGCCAAAGAAACCGGCATCCCCGTCATCATCATCGGTCATATTAATAAGGAGGGTTCCATCGCCGGGCCCAAGCTGCTAGAGCACATCGTCGACGCCGTCCTACAGTTCGAAGGCGATCGCAACTACACCTACCGCATCCTGCGTACCATCAAAAACCGCTTCGGCTCCACCGACGAGATGGGCATCTACGAAATGCAAGCCAGCGGCCTGCGCGAGGTCTCCAACCCTTCCGAGCTGCTGCTCTCCCAAAAAGACGAGGAACTCAGCGGCAGCGCCGTCGCCGCCACCATGGAAGGCTTGCGCCCCATGCTCATCGAAACCCAGGCGCTAGTCAGCACCGCCGTCTACGGCAACCCGCAACGCAGCGCCACCGGCTTCGACCTCCGCCGCCTCAGCATGCTCCTGGCCGTCCTCGAAAAGCGCTGCGGCTTCCAGTACGGCCAAAACGATGTCTTCCTCAACATCGCCGGCGGCATCCGCGTTGACGACCCCGCCATCGACCTGGCCATCGTCTCCGCTCTGATCTCCTCGCTGGAGGACGTCGCTATTCCGCCCAATATCTGCTTCGCCGGCGAGGTGGGCCTCTCCGGTGAAATCCGCGCCGTCAACCGCGTCGAGCAACGCATCCAGGAGGCCGACCGCCTCGGCTTTAAAGAGATTTATATCTCAAAGTACAACACCAAAGGACTCGACCTGGACCGCTACGCGATTAAGATCACGACGATTGGGAAGTTGGAGGAGTTGTATCATAGTTTGTTTGAGTAGAGCGCTCTTGGCGCTAGGGTGGACGGTTGGCACCTGCGGTGCTTTGGTGGTGGACGGTAGACGGTAGTTGGCGAACGCAGTAAGGCGATAAAGACGTGCGGAGCTGCGTACCTCTACGAACCACCACCTTAGGCCGTCGACCGTCAACCAAAATGCCAAAGGCCTCGAAGAGATGGCTATGCCACATTCAACCGTCAACCAAAGCGCCAAAGGCGCCTCCCCTTGGCTCCAAATTTGCAAAACCATCTGTACAGCCAATTGTTTACTTAAAAAGGCTAATCCACATGGATCAACAAACCCAAAGTATCCTCAACTCCGGCAAGTCCATCCTCCTCTTTGATGGCGTGTGTAACCTTTGCAACAGCAGCGTACAGTTCATCTTGCTGCGCGATGCCAAGGCCCAGTTTCACTTTGCCGCCATACAGTCGGAAGTGGGGCAGCAGTTGTTGAAGCATTTTGATCTTGGAAAGGAAGAATTGAAGTCTTTAGTGCTCATCGAAAATGGGAGGGCCTATCTGCGCTCTACGGCGGCACTGCGCTGTGCCCGCCACCTGGGCAGTGCCTGGCCCCTTGCCTACGCCTTTGTGATCATCCCTCGCCCCATTCGGGACGCCGTTTACAATTGGATTGCCAGCAATCGCTACCGCTGGTTTGGGCGGCAGGAGAGTTGTATGCTTCCTCGCCCAGAATGGAAGGGGCGATTTTTGGGATAGGCTTGACCTTTCTGGCGAATAATCGTAATTTCGCGTCTTTCTTTATTATCAAACATAAATTGATCATGCTTCAAGTCGAATCTGGAAAGATTTTGGGCCGGCGGACCGAGATTGCTCAAGTGCTGAGTGATCCCCAAATCGATCAGGAACTGCTGGTAAAAGGCTGGGTACGGGCTTTCCGTGCTAAGCGATTCATCGCCCTCAACGATGGTTCTACGATTAATAATCTCCAAATCGTTGTCGATTTCGAAAATTTCGACGAAGCTATATTGAATCAAATTAATTTCCACGCCTGCATTGCTGTTAAGGGAAAACTAGTAAACTCGCAAGGTGCTGGCCAAGCGGTGGAGGTTGTTGCCGATGCTATAGAAATCCTGGGTGCTTCTGATCCTAGTGAGTACGTCCTACAGCCAAAAAAGCAAACGATGGAGTACCTACGGGAAAAGGCCCACTTTCGGATGCGCACCAACACCTTTAGTGCCATTTTCCGTATCCGACACGCCGTATCTTTTGCCATCCACGAGTTTTTTCACAAAAACGGCTACTATTACCTGCATAGCCCCATCATCACGGGCAGCGATGCCGAGGGAGCGGGGGAGATGTTCCGGGTCACGACTTTTGATCCGGACAACGCGCCCAAAACAGAGGACGGCGAGATTGACTGGAAACAGGATTTCTTCGGCAAAGCTACCAACCTAACGGTATCTGGACAATTGCAGGGGGAAATCGCAGCACTGGCATTGGGTAAAGTCTATACGTTTGGGCCGACCTTCCGAGCGGAGAATTCCCACACCAAACGTCACCTGGCGGAGTTCTGGATGATCGAACCCGAAGTGGCGTTCTTCGACATCCACGACAATATGGATTTGGCAGAAAAATTCTCCAAATACCTGATCAACTATGTTCTGGACAACTATCCAGATGATCTGGCCGTACTAGACAAGCGGATTACGGATTTGGAAAAAAATATGAAAAAGGAGGAGCGCCGCCCGATGGGCCTAATTGATACGTTGCGCTTTGTGGTGGATAATGACTTCGAGCGCATTACCTACACCGAAGCGGTCAACCTACTGCGCAACTCTAAGCCCTACAAGAAGGGCCGCTTCGAGTACCCTATCGAGTGGGGAAAGGACTTGCAGGCAGAGCACGAGCGTTGGCTGGTGGAGAAAAAATTCAAAAAGCCCGTCATCGTACGCGACTACCCGAAGGAAATCAAAGCCTTCTATATGCGTCAAAATGATGATGGGAAGACAGTCGGTGCCATGGATGTCCTCTTCCCTGGCATCGGTGAAGTGATCGGTGGCTCGCAGCGCGAGGAGCGCTACGATGTCCTGATGGATAAGGTCAAAGAGCTGGGCATCCCCGAGGAGGAACTCTGGTGGTACCTCGATCTGCGCAAGTTTGGTGGCTGTCCACACGCTGGCTTCGGAATGGGCCTCGAACGAATCATCCTCTTTATTACAGGGATCAGCAATATCCGCGACGTCATCCCCTTTCCGCGTACGCCGGGCAGCGCAGAATTCTAAACGACCATTTTTACCGCTCAGCAGGCCGTGGTTATCAGCACTACGGCCTGTTTTGTTTATGTGTCAGAACAATTCTGCGTTCTATTAGTTATTTTAGGGTTGTGGCGCCTTTGGCGCTGGGGGGTGAATGGTGATGCCTTTGGCATTTTGGGTGGACGGTGGACGGCAGGCGTAGTGGTTTGTGGAAGTACGCGGGTCCGCAGGTTTCTATCTTCTCACTACCTGTTGGCTGACAGGCAGACATTCACCGTTACCCCAAAGTTCTAAGCACGTCCGTCCACAACCGTCAACTGTCAACCAAAGCACCGCAGGTGCCAACCGTCAACCAAAACGCCAAAGGCGTCGATACATGCTAAAAGTCCAAAATCTCACTAAAACCTACCAGAGCGCCGAGCGCGCCTTGACTGTACTTGATAATGTCAGCTTTGAAGTGACGGCAGGCGAAAGCTTTGCGATCGTCGGGCCTTCAGGCAGCGGGAAAACGACCCTGTTGGGGCTTTGCGCTGGGCTAGACCGAGCGAGCAGCGGATCGGTTATCCTCAATGGAATTCGGTTGGATGACTTGGACGAAGACGAGCGGGCGGCGGTGCGCAATCAGCATGTCGGATTTATTTTCCAAAACTTCCAACTCATTCCGACCTTGACCGCTCTGGAAAATGTAATGGTACCGCTGGAGCTACGTGGAGCCAGCAATGTCATGAAGCAGGCCCAAGAACTGCTAGGCAAAGTCGGACTGGCCGACCGCGCCGATCACTACCCTACCCAGCTCTCCGGTGGAGAGCAACAACGCATCTCTCTGGCCCGCGCCTTTTCCAATAATCCCGCGATCCTCTTCGCCGACGAACCGACTGGCAATCTGGATGAAGAAACTGGGCAAAAAGTCGAGCAGCTGCTCTTCGATCTCAACCGGGAATCAGGGACGACGCTGATCATGGTCACCCACGACCTCGATCTGGCAGGCCGTACCCAACGCATTCTTAAACTCAAAGGTGGAAAAGTCGTACTGGAACAACCGCAGACCTAAAGCCCTGGATACCAGCGGTCTTCGACCACTAGAGTATTGGTCAACTGATCATGCCAGCCTCCGGGTTTCTGCGGACCGCGACGGAGAAGAAAAGAAATGGTTTCGAATGGAATACAACGAGCCAGGCTGCGTACAAAAATGCGCGATAAGCTCAAAGGACGCTCGTCCAGGCTGACCACCCGGGTTTTGGTAATGAACTTTCCTAGCGTTTTTCCCTGAAAGATAAATTCACAACAAGTATAATAACTGATCAAGACCACCGCGGTCATGGCCCAGCGACAGATCAGGGATTGTTGGTAGTAATCCAGTAGGGAATTGGTATCGGTGAGCGTCATCAGTAGCCCACTAAGCGTACCAAGGATTAGGGCTGTAATCGTACCACCGATGAAAAAATCGATCAGAAAATTACACAATCTTTTGAGATGGGGAGCTGCTATGAAAGGCTTCGCCTGCGTCGACCATTCGGAGTCGAGGACGCGCTCGATATAAACCATGAGAATTACTTAGGTGTAGCTTTACAATGTATCATTGCAATTGATTCAACAACCATGCCTTTTCAGTAAGAATATCTTCCTCTGCGATCTGTACTTTCAACTGCTGGCGCTCTGCTTTATCATAGGGGTTGTGCAGCACCAATTTTTTGGTGAAACGGATAATATTGAGGTAGTTGGACTGGTGGTAGCCAATGACTTTTTTGCGGCGAATAAAGGTCTTCATGGTATCGAGGTGAGACTCCAAGACATCCAGCTCTTTTAGTTCATAATAGATTTTCAACTGGTAGGTTTTTACCTGTAGGTTGAGCAAAATATCCCGATAATCGGTTTTGCTGAGCAACTGTAGGGCTTTTGCATAATGGCGGCGGCGGTACTCCAAGCGGGCCATATTGAAACTGTAGCCGCTGATGCGGTAGCGTTTTTCCAGGGCATCGCGGTATTTGGAAATAAAGCTTTCCACCCATTCAAATTCGTCGAGCCAAAGGCCGATGGCGACAGCATTGTTGTAGGTAAAGCGAGAGAGCGTTCCGTTTTCCAATAAATAATCCTGCTGCAAACTCCCCTGATAGAGATCAAGGGCTTCGCGAAAATATTCTTGGTTGCCTTCATTTAAGCGTTTGATGCAATAGTTGATCGCCATGAGGTAGAGGTCCCGGGTTTCATTTTGGGAAAAATGCTGACTGTACTGCAAAAGCAAGTCCTTGAACTGGCGAAAATACTGCTCCTCTGCCGTCCGCGTAAGGGCATAGTAGCAATAGTAGTAGACAGCAATCGCCGGAATATCCAAATAGCCCTGGCTCTCGATATGACTCAACATATCGGCTAGTAAACCGAACTCATACTCGGTTTTGTATACAGTTTGATGAGAAAGCAGCAAGCAGGTCTGGCGCAGCTTGAGGGCCATATAGGTCAGGTCAATGGTATCCGATATTTCCTGCAAATTCAGCTCCTCGGTGTGTTTCTCTGCCGAACTGCGCAGGTACTGCTCCAATTGCATCCGGTAGCGATCATTATAATACTCTGCGTTCCGTATCGTATGTTTCTCTTGCAGCTGCTGGGCCTCTTTGAGGGTAAAGCTGAACTGCTTATAGAGCTTGCGCTCGCGATAGATAGCAGCCAACTCCACCTTCGTCCGCACTTCATCGGCGAATATTTTTTTATAAACAAGGTATTTTTCGATTAACTTCAACAGCAGGCTCATGGCCAAGCGCAATTTGGGATGATCGAAAGATTGCTGGGGGAAGAGAAAGCGAAAAGCTGGCTCATTCTCCGGAGGGAGCTGCAACAGCAGGTGGCATTCCAATAAATAATCGTACAATCGAGCTACATATTCGCGCTGATTGAAGAAGGGAGAACGCACCAATTTCTTCAATTCCCGCAACTCGCTGCGACTTAACGATTGAAAAACGGAATAGAGGCGGCTTTTTAGCATTAATTTAATCCTTAATGTTTGATATAAAAATAGTAAAATCATGGCTTTTTAGCATATTTAAACACTATTTAGTGAATACTTACTAATACAAATCCTATTTTTTGTCTTTGTATTCCCTCCATCTTTCTGTCATTTTTGTAAGGTAAATTGATATTTAAATGGCGATAAACCCTTTCTCCCATGAAACGAAACATACACCACTCCTGCTCTCCACTGCGCCTGCTGCTCTGGGTTGTGCTTTTAATCGCCCTCGGTAGTCCGGCACTCCATGCCCAGGGGTGGGAAAAAAACTACGGAGGCCCCTGGCAAGACCTGGGCTATGCGGTAGCGCCCAGTCCAAATGGTGGCTATGTAGCCGTAGGCTCCTCCAACAGCTTTACCGCCGGAGATAACGATGTCTATGTCATCAAAATCGATTCGGTAGGTAATGAAGTATGGACAAGAACCTACGGCGGGCCGGCCATCGACGAAGGCTATTTCATCGAAGCCATCAACGGCGGCTACATCATCGGGGGCAACACCGGCGGGATCACAAACGGCCATATTGACAGCTACCTGATGCGCATCGACGAGGTGGGGGACGAAGTCTGGTCGCAGAGCTACGAAGATAGTACCAGCCAGGATTTATTGGATATGATCCTAACTGCCGATGGCAGCATCGTCATTTGCAGCTATGGAAGCTCCCTCAGCACGGTGAGAAAAGTGGACCAGGCCGGCAACACCCTCTGGACCAAGAACTACGAAGACCTGGACACGCTGAACTTCAGTCGATCATTTTCACTGGCCGCTGTCCCAAATAATGATATTGCGATGGTCCTCAATGATGATACGGGCAATTTTATCCTCCTCCTCGCTCCCGACGGCAGCGAGCGCTGGCGACGTCCCATCACGCTGGTCAACGGCGGCTTTGGCAGCAACCTGACCGTAACGGCCGACGGCGGCTTCCTCATCACCGAATCCCGCGCCGGCATGATCCGCCTCGATGCGATGGGCAACTTTCTCTGGGACCGCCCCTACCCCATCCCCGGCGAAACCAGCCTCTTTGGCACCACGGCCCTCCTTACCGCCGATGGCGGCTTCCTCCTCTCCGGTCGCCAGCTCTTCAAAACCGATTCTCTGGGTAACCTGGAATGGCTGCTCGACCTCCGCGCGGACAACACCCTGCTCTCCCGCGCCTATCAGGCCATCCCGAGCACAGACAACGGCTACCTCGTCGTCGGAAGAAGTAGAGAAGCCCTAAATGTAGATACCGATTTGGTGTTGCTCAAAATAGATCAGAACGGCAATTTATTCTCTCATTTTATTACCGGGCAGATTTTCCTGGATACACTGAATAATTGTACAAAAGACGTTGAGGAGCCGGCGCTGAGGCAATGGATCGTTAGGGCCGAAGGCGCTGAGGGCACCCTTTACGGGGTCAGCGATGCCGAAGGCCAGTATGCCATCAGCCTGGATACGGGCACCTATGAGGTGACGGTGATTTCTCCTAGCCCCTATCTCGACGCTTGTACTCCGGCAACTACCGTGCAGGTCAATACCGATACCATCCAAATCGACCAGGCCATTGAAGCTCTCGTAGATTGTCCCTACTTAACGGTCAACATCAGCACCAATTTTCTGCGTCGCTGCTTCACCAGTCGCTACTATGTTGACTATTGTAATAAGGGAAGCAGCCCGGCCGATGATGCCTACATCATCTTAGAACTCGACGATTCATTAAGGATGCAAACCGCTGCCCTGCCTTTTGTGGAGGAAAGCGACAATGTTTTCCGCTTTGATCTTGGGGAGCTGCCGACCGGTTTCTGTGATAAGTTTTGGGTAGATGTAGAAGTCAGTTGTTCGTCGGCATTCGGGCAGGCCCATTGCTCATCGGTACATATTTATCCCGATAGCCTTTGTGGCGCAATCAGCTCTACTTGGTCGGGGGCCAGTGTCTTTGTGGAAGGGAGTTGCGATGGAGATTCTACCCGTTTCAAAATCCGCAACATTGGTTCGGGCAATATGGATAGCCCCTTGAATTACATCGTTATCGAGGACGTGGTGATGTATATGACACAACCCTTCTCCCTGGACAGCGGCGACTCGTTGAGCCTGGCCTTCCCCGCCAATGGCTCCACCTATCAGCTGCGGGCCGAACAGGTCGCCGGACATCCGGGTAGCCTCCAGCCCTTCGCCTTTGTAGAGGGGTGCGGAACCAATAACGCCGGCAGCTTCAGCACCGGTTTTGTCAATATGTTTGGGATGAATGATGGGGACAGTTTTCTGGACATCGACTGCCGAAGCAATATCGGCTCCTATGATCCCAATGATAAGCAGGGCTTTCCCCGAGGCTTTGGTGACGATCACCTCATCGAGGCCAATACCGCCATCGATTACTTAATTCGTTTTCAAAATACGGGCACAGATACGGCCTTTACAGTAGTGATCAAGGATACCCTATCTCCTCACCTGGACCTCGAATCGTTCGAGCTAGGTACCTTTAGCCACCCAGTAGAGTTGAGCATTATTGCTGACAATATCCTACAATTTACCTTCAACAATATCCACCTGCCGGACAGCAATGTTAACGAGCCAGCTTCCCACGGATTTGTGCGCTTTCGCATTGCCCAAAAGCCCGATCTCAATGATGGCACCATCATCCACAACCAGGCCGCGATCTACTTTGATTTCAATGAGCCCATCATTACCAATAGGACCCGACACGAAATCGGCACCCAGTTTCTTCAACTGGTCCCGACCCTTAATCAAGATATTCCACCAACAAAAATATACAGCTTTCCCAACCCCATGCACAACAGCAGCAACATTGTCGTAGAAGGCTATGAAAACCAAAACCTCGACTTCAAGCTCTTTGATGTACAGGGAAGGGAGGTCTACCGAAAAAACTTTGATGGTGGCCAATTGCTCTTCTACCGCAATCAGCTCCACAGTGGCCCCTACTTTTACCTTATTGAGCAAAGTGGCCAGCCCCTGAGCAGCGGTAAACTAATTATTCATTAATGCAAACTAAGTCTTCCCTAATTCCATGACTCTAAAACACCCATTGATTATGAAAACACCAGTCTTTCTCTCGCTCTTCTTCCTACTGTTATTATCTTCCAACAGTAGTTTGGTGCAAGCACAAACGCTTGAAGGTTGGGTAAGAACAGATTACGGTCGCCCCATGCCAGGCGTCAAAATGAAGCTCTATGAATCCTTTGGAGGGGCCAATGGTCCAATTCTGGACAGTATGCTGACCGATGCGAATGGCTTTTATCGCTTTAATAATTTACCCCCAGGGCATTATCAGATTATTCCCGAAAAGTATACCGATCCGCTCAATGGTGTTTCCTTACAGGATGTTATAAAAATCAGTCGGGAGATCATCCTCGCCATTGAAGTATTCCGACCTGAAGTACGCATCTACGCAGCCGATATAGCGCAAAACGGCGTTATTTCTACCTTTGATCTGGTTAATATTCAAAAGCACCTGCTAGGAGTAGAGCTGGTCATTGCGCCGGGATGGAAATTCCTTGATCACCGCGTGGCAACTCTAGGCTTTCCACTCCCACCGCTAAACTTTGCTCCTACAGTGTTCTCCCTCTACAATGGGCCGGTCACCGATGCCAACTTCCTGGTCTACAAACTCGGCGACGTCACCGGCAATGCGGCCATCAACCGCTTCACCGACAGCGAGGACCGCAGTGGCCTCCCTCCCCACCAATTCCAACTGCCCAACCTGGCCCTCCAAGCCGGGCAAAGCTACCACCTCCAACTGCGCACCACCGCTCCCCTCGACCTCATGGGCTACCAACTGGCCCTCCGCTATCCCACCGAAGTCCTCGAAGTGCTGCACAGCCAAGCCAGCACCGATGGCCTATCACAAACCCAGAGCCACATCAACCCCGCCGAGGGCTGGATCAGAGCCCTCGGCTACCAAGAAAACGCAGAGCCATTAGCGGCGGGGCAGAGCCTCCTGGAGCTACACATCAAGGCCCACCGCTCCGGCCAACTGAGCGATTTCCTTACCGTCGATGAACAAGCACTAAGCGCCCAAACCTACGATGCCGCGCTCGACGCCCATCCGCTCCATATCCAATTTTCTGCTTCCGCTCCAACGGCGAGGTCGGCCTTCCAGGTGGCCCCTAACCCCTTCTCGGGCAGCACCCGCTTCGAGTTTTACCTCGACGCGCCGACCCCCGTGCGGCTCTCCATCTTTGATGCCAGAGGCCGGCAGCTTCAGGTGCTGCAAGCCCACTATGACGCTGGCCAGCATCAGCTTCCGCTTTCGGGCGACCACCTTCCCAAGAACCAACTGCTTTACTTCCAGTTTGAGGCCGCAGGCCAGCTGGAAGTTGGAAAAATCCTTCAACAGGATTAATGAAGCTGATCAAGCAACCACGCCCGCTCCGCAAGAGCGGGCGTTTTTTCGATGAGTTGGCGGAGGTCGGCCCGTACGGTGAGGTCGGAGAGTTCGCTGCGCAGGAGTTTGCGGAGGAGGCGAATGAGGTTGAGGAAGTTGTCTTTGTGGTAGCCGATGTCGCGCTGCCGGTGGATGTAAGCGTAGAAGCTGTCGAGTAGGGAGTCCAGGGCGTCGAAGGCGCCGCGCTCGTAGTAGATGCGCAGCAGCATCCGCCGGGCATCCAGCTGGTGCAGCACATCTTCGAATTCTATCTTTTGCAGGAGCTGCATAGCCTGATCGTAATCGGGTTTACTAAAATAGTAGACCGCCATATTGTAGCGGTAATAGTTCTCCCGGTCGCGGGGATGCAGGTATTTTTTGTATTCATCCAAATAGCCCTCTATCCATTCAAACTCTTTCAATTCCAAGCCGAGTTTCAACACATTTTTGTAGGTAAAATAGGACAACCAACCCTCCTCTAGCATAATCCCTTTACCCAGCCCCGAGCGGTACAGCTCAAAGGCTTCACGGATATAGCTATGCGTACCAGCGTTGAGCCGCTTGATGCAGTAGTTGATAGCCAGCAGGTAAATATCTCTAATTTCAGAGGGCGGGAATTGCTCCCAGTGGGTTTCGATCAGTTGCTTAAGGATGTCGAAGTGATGGCGATTGTCCAGCTCACTCAACGCCCGATAGCTGTGGTAATAAATGCCGATGGCGGGTACTTGGTCAAAGTTTTCCTCTTCTACCGTCTGTAAAACCGGCTTGAGCATCTTGAGTCGATAGTCGCGTTGATCCATGGCCTGATGGGAAAGGATGATACAGCTTTGGCGCAGAATATCGGCGATGTAGAAGATGGTCAGCTCATCGGTCAATTCCTGGAGGTGCATCTCTCCGACGCGGCGCTGGCGGCTGTTGTATTTGAAGCGTTCGAGGTAGTGCAGATAGTGGAGGTAGTGGGAATGAGGGTGGCGCAGGGGGTGCTGCTGGAGAAGTTGCTGGGTTTGCTTCCAGGTTTTTTCGAAGGGCTGGTCGAGACCTCGGCGGCGGAGAGCCCGGCAAAGGTGGATTTTTTTGTTGAGTGGCTCAGCGGTCAGCTCCTGCTGGGTGAGGAATTCGCGGATCAGTTCGAGCAGGTAGGACATGAGGTAGCGCATTTTGCTGTCCTGGTAGGCTTGTTGGGGGTAGGCTTTGCCGAAGGCCCGGCGCTTGTCGGGCAGCTGGCCAGTTAAGGTCTTGTTTTCCACCATATATTGGTACAACAAAACGACATCTTCCCGCTGATTGAAATAGGGCGAGCGCAGGAATTTATCCAAATCGCGAAGTTCTGTACGATTTAGGCGGTTAAATAGTAAGGCCAGACGGCTATTTTTCATTATAAAAGTGAATTATGTGTTCGACAAAAAAATAAAATAGACTTCTGTAAATCAATAGTTTAAAAGGTTAAAATCTATCAAATTTTCGACAATTAAAAAAATATGTCTTTGATAATCGACTAGATTAGCCACATTTTGCAAGGGTATAAATCAGTTTAACCACTCAAATGCCTCGACTATGAAGACGATTGTCACCTTTCTTGCCCTTTTTACGTTACACTTTGGCTTTGTGCAGGCACAAGGCTGGGAGCGATTGATTAGTGTTGATGAAAGAGATCATCCCACTGATATAGCTCCTACTCCTGATGGAGGAAGCATTATAGTAGGCTGGTCACGAGAGAATAATGCCGCTGTCGGAACCAGCCGGATTCCATTTGCCAAAGTAGACGCACAAGGCCATTTAGAATGGAGCAGAATCATTGATCCAATGCCTGGAATTGATGAGGCGTCCAGTGTACTCTCGACCCCAGATGGAGGCTATCTCATCGGCGGTACAACAAGCCCAGCATGGGACAATAATAGAAAGTGGCTGATGAAGACTGATGCGCAGGGTGTTGAGGAGTGGCAAAGAACTTACCATAATTATGATGAAGAGGTCATTAATGATATAGTTGCTACCCCTGATGGAAATTATGTAGCCCTTGGCACTCATGCTGATGAGCAGCACCCCAGCATCAGACGTATAGATATTAGTAAGTTCAGTCCGACAGGTGATCTGCTTTGGCGATTCGATTATGGTGATTCTACTAGCTTTGCTGAGGATATTGAAGTGATGGACGATGGGCACTTAATTATTGCCGGCATGGCCACCTCAAATTTTGCTGGCAGATCCCGAGATCCCTTACTGCTCAAAATCAATAGTGATAATGGAACTTTAATTTGGGAGAAAAAAAGAATCACCCTAAAAGATGAAGATTCTCCCTTATTTAGTACGACAATCGACGGGGGGCTGATTGTATGTATCCCAACAGCTCTTAGTACTACATCCGTATTATATGAACTGATCAAATTCGATAGCGAAGGTAATGAGGAATGGATCAAGCAGTATACCTATAATAATAATTTCATCAATGATCTAGACCAAGCCAGCAATGGCGATTACGTTGCTGTTGGAGCATATGGTGCGGACTTTAATTTGGGAGAATTACCTGGAGGGCTTTTAATCCGTTTTGATCCTCTGGGCAATGAGCGCTGGCGAAAAAGATACCCTTACAGTCCCGACCGTAGCACTACTCTAAATACACTATATGAACAACCCGATGGTGGATTGATCCTGTTGGGAGGCGCTGATTCGGTTATATCCGTACCTCTTGGTATTGCTATTAGAGATATTTACTTGGTTCGAACGGATAGTCTTGGAATAATCTACAATAATGCCATTTCGGGAAATGTCTTTGCCGATTCCAATGCCGACTGCCTACGGCAACCTAGCGAACCCGGATTACCCAACTGGATCATCAGCCTGGAAGGCAATTCCCCCCAAGTCACCACCACTGACTCCCTCGGCAACTATCACTTCGACGTCGATACGGGCCAATACATCGTCAAGCTATCCCCCTTCAGTGCCTACTGGACGACCTGCCTCAGCGAGCAAAGCATCAACCTGTCCAATTTTGCGGATACGGCCACCGCAGATTTCGCAGCTACTGCGATCATCGATTGCCCCCTACTTACCGTTGACGTCGATGTACCCTTCCTTCGTCGCTGCTTCCCCAATACCTATTACGTCAAGTATTGCAATCGCGGTACCCTCACCGCCAATACCCCCTACATAGAAATTGAATTCGACGAATTTCTCAGCGTCGATTCGGCGACCCTACCCTTCACCAACAACGGCCAGCTCTATCGCTTCGAGCTGGATAGCCTCCCCGCCAGTGGCTGCGGTGACTTCCGGGTCTATACCCAGCTGGATTGTGACTCTACCGTACTGGGACAGACCCACTGCGTAGAAGCCCACATCTATCCTGACTCCATCTGTCAACCTACCGTTAACTGGTCGGGAGCCAGCGTGGAGGTGGATGCCGTGTGCGAAGGCGATTCGGTCCGTTTGAATATTCGAAATGTCGGAACCGGTAATATGCAGATGGCCCTGCCCTACATTGTCATCGAAGATGAGGTCATTCTGCGCAGCGACAACTTCCTGCTGCCTGTCGATAGTGTACTGAGCATCACCGAACCCGCCGATGGCTCCACCTTCCGACTGGAAGCAGAGCAAGAACCCAACCACCCCGGCAATAGCCAACCCAGCGTTACCCTGGAAGGCTGCGGTGGCTGGCCCTTCGCACTGGGCTTCGTTAGCCAATTCCCCCAAAACGACGGCAATCCCTTCGTGGACATCAACTGCACCGCCAGTGTAGGAGCCTACGACCCCAACGACAAACAGGGCTTCCCCCTCGGCTATGACAACCAAAACTACATCAAAGCCAACCAAGACATCGAATACCTCATCCGCTTCCAAAATACAGGCACCGATACGGCCTTCCGCGTCGTCATCCGCGATACCATCGCTTCTACCCTAGACATCACCAGTATCCGCCCCGCCACCGCCAGCCATCCCTACAGCTTCCAGCTCTACGGCGATAATATTGTCCAATTTACCTTTGACGACATCATGCTCCCCGACAGCTTTGTCAATGAGCCTGCCTCCAACGGCTTCGTCAAATTCCATATCGCCCAACAGCCCGATCTGCCGGATGGCACCGTGATCGAAAACTCCGCAGCCATCTACTTCGACTTTAATGAACCTATCATCACCAATGTCAGCTGGCATACCATCGGCGAGAACTTTGTACTGGTCAACACCTCGCCGAAGCCGGAGCAAGCTCCGCTTCGCATCTCTGCCTTTCCCAACCCCTTCTCTACCGAGACCCATTTCGAATTCGAAGGGCTGGTAGATGAGCGTGGCCCTCGATGGTTTGAGCTGTATGACCTGCAAGGGCGGCGGCTGCGCCAGCAGGCCTTCGACGGCTCCCGCTTTACCTTCCAGCGCGGGGGCTTGCCCGCTGGGGTTTATCCCTATGTATTCCGCAGTTCGGCGAAGGTGCTGGGTACTGGGAAGCTGATTATTCAATGATCCTTTAACGGGAGCTATAGCTGCTCTAGCAACCACTCCCGCTCGGTCAAAATTTCTTCGGCTTCAATCTGCTGGCGAAGTCGCAGGCGGTCAGCCCGATCATAGGGGTTGACCGCCATTAGTTTTTTGGTGTATTGAATAATGTTAAGGTAGTTGGTTTGGTGATAGCCGATGACTTTTTTGCGGCGGATGAACATATTCATAGCCTCTAGGTGGGAATCCAACAGGCTGAGTTCTTCCAGTTCGAAGTAGATTTTGAGGAGAACGGTTTTGGCGGCTAGGTTGAGGAGTAGGTCTTTGTAGTTGGATTTTTGCAGCAGCTCTAGAGCGGGTGAATAGTTTTTGCGGAAATATTCGAGGCGGGCCAGGTTGAAGCTGAAGGAGCTGTCTTGGTAGCGGCGTTCCAGTTGCTCCTTGTAATCGTGGATAAACTGCTCTACCCAGCTGTACTCTCCGCTGCGCAGCCCGGCGACGACGATGTTGTGGTAGGTGAAGCGGGAGAGCTGTCCCTGCTCGGTCAGGTAGCCCCGGGCCAGTCCTGTTTTGTATAACTGTAACACCTCGTTGTAGTAATGGTGCTCTTCATTGTTGACGCGACGGATGCAGAAGTTGATGGCCAGCAGGTAGAGATCACGCAGCTCGATGTCCGTGAAGATCGAGTCGTCCTCCTGCAATAAGCGGCGGAACTGTCGGAAATCGCCTTCTTCCTCCGGCAGGGTGAGGCTGCGGTAACAGTGGTAGTAGATGCGGATGACGGGCTCTTCGAGATAGCGCTGTTCGATATAGTGAAGCAGATCGCTAGGAAAGCTGCTGTCCATGCCCGATTTATAGACGGTCTGTTGAGAAAGTTGTAAGCAGCTTTGGCGCAGCTTGAAGGCCAGAAAGGCAATGTCGAGGGTTTTGGACATTTGCTGAAATTGCAGTTCTCCGGTGGGTTGGGTGGAAGAAACGAACTGGAATTGCTCCAGCTGCTCGCGGTAGCTATCGTAGTAGTAATTGGCATCGCGCAGCTGAGAGCGCTCTTGTAGGCGGCGAATGTCTCGACTCGTACGCTCAAATTGGCTATCGAGCTGGCGTTGGCGGTAGAGGGTGGCCAGGCGCAGCTTGACTTTGATGGGATCCTGAAAATAATCAGCGTGGACCAAATAGCGCTCTATAATTTTAAGCAGATCGCTCATCAGCAGCCGCAGTTTGACATCTTGGTAGGCTTGATCGGGAAAGACTTTGCCAAAGGCTTGGGCCTTGGAGGGAACTAGTTGTAGCTGTTGACGGCATTCTGTTAGGTAGTCAAACAAATGAACGATACTCTCCTGCTGATTGATGAACGGAGAGCGCACCCACTTGCTCAATTCGCGCAATTCTTTGCCGGATAGGGTATAAAAAACGGTAATCAGCCTACTTTTTTTCATCTTAAACTTTAAGATAAATAAAATATTTCCTACAAAAAAAGCATAAACTATGCGAAAAAATGATAATTACGACTATTTAGTCATAAAACAATCCTACAATTTCAATTTTTTGTCATTGATACACAAGGAAAAGTATACCATTTTTGTAGTGTGAAAAGTATACACCTCTAATTGAAAATTAAACACGATTCCCATGCAACGAGCATATACATTAACAACTAAGCCTACATTTGCCCTCTACCGCGCCCTAACGGCTCTACTTTTCCTCCTCACCTTGGGCAGCGTAAGCCATGCACAACTTACCGTCAACTTAGTCGAAGACGCATCCGGGGACCCCAATGCTACCCGAATCGACTTTGTCGTCGAAGACTTCACCGACATTGTAGCACTGCAATATACCATCCAGTGGGACCCCGCCATTGCGCAATTCGATAGTCTCAGTTACCCTTCAAGCCTAAATATTGGTCCCATTAACTTTAACGCCACTCCTGCCTTCACCGGACAGGGTCGAGTAGGCTTGGCTTGGACAGACTCTCAAGGCTTGGGACAAAGTTTATCTGATGGATCAACCATCTTTTCCCTCCACCTACGGTTTATCGATGCTGGGGCCACTACCATAGCCATTACGGGTAATCCCGTGCAGATTGAAGTGACACAAAGGACCAATGGCAACAACGTCATTATTCCCCTCAATACTTCCCCGCTTCAAATCAATGGGGTACAAGGAGCTGCCCTGACCATCAATCCTGTCTTAGGCACTTCTAATCCAACAACAGCTAGAGTGGATTTCGTTGTGGAAGACTTCTCCGATATTGTCGCTATGCAGTACTCCATCAACTGGGACCCTTCCGTCGCTCAGTTTGATAGCATCAGTTATACCTCTGCGCTTAATATCTCCGCCAGTAATTTCAATACGACACCTAGTCTTACTGATCAAGGACAGGTTAGCTTTTCCTGGAGTTCTGCACCGTCAATGCCCGAAACCCTCCCGGACGGGACGACGATTATCTCTCTTTATCTCAATCTGATTGATACGGGCTCCTCGGATGTAGCCATCACAGGGAATCCTACTGCCATCCAGATTGGCCAAGATACAGGTGGAGGTACAGTAGATATTCCGTTATTTACTTCCCCACTACAGATCAACGGATTGCCACAAACGGACCTGACGATTGACGTTGTCACTGGCGCTTTGGACGCTACCTCAGCCCGCTTGGACTTCGTCGTCAAAGATTTTGAGGATATTATTGCTATGCAGTTTTCCATCAATTGGGACCCACTGATTGCTCAATTCGATAGCATTACCCATACAGATATGCTGATGATCAATAGCACGAACTTCAACGTTTTCCCCATAAATCTGGAACAAGGACGCATTGGATTCCTCTGGACTGATCCGACCAGTAATGGACAATCACTGCCCGACGGAAGCGTTATGCTGTCCCTTTTTCTCAATCTTATTAATACCGGCTCTACTGATGTTGCCATTACCAGTAATCCTGTAGCTATCGAAATTGTAAAACTCATCAATGGTATCCCAACCATTATTCCACTCAATAGTACCCCGAGTCAAATCAACGGTACGGGTGCGCTGATCAGTGGGAAAGTATTTATTGACGATGCACAGGATTGTACCTTCGATGGCAACGAAGGAGGCCTGGGAGGTGTAATGGTCAGATTGGAAGGTACGGCAACTTATACCGTAAGAACCAGAAGAACAGGGGACTACACCGTGCTTGTCGACTCCGGTGACTATGTCCTTTCGGTCATTGAACCTAGCCTGTACTGGGAGGCCTGCCAAGATTACCCCATAAGCGTAGTTGTGGATGACGTCGTTATGCAAGACATCCCTGTTCAGCCGACCGTCTCCTGCCCGGCGATGACAGTGGATGTCTCTACGCCCTTCCTGCGCCGTTGTTTTCCTAATAACTACCGCGTGAATTACTGTAATAATGGAACCGACACGGCCTTTGCGGCTACTGTAGAAATCGAATTAGATCCTTCGATGCACTTCATCACTGGCGACGGTCCCTTCACCACCAATGGAGATACCAGCCTGATCACCTTCGAAATCGGCGATGTAGCCCCGAACGAATGCGGAGATTTTCGCTTCGCCGTCCTCCTGGACTGCGACAGTACCGCACTGGGCCAAACCCACTGCGTCACCGCCAATATCTTCCCCGACTCGCTTTGCATCCCTCCTCCGGCCAACTGGTCTCGCGCCAGCCTGGAAATCGATGGTACTTGCAATGAACAGGAGGTGATCTTCGAAATCCGCAATGTCGGCACCGGCGATATGATCAATAACGTTGAGTATATCGTTATCGAGGATGTCATTATGCGCGAACCGGTTTCCTTCTCGCTCAGCAGCGGCCGAGTGCTGGGGCCAATCAGCTTCCCAGCTAACGGAACGACCTACCGCATGGAAGTCGAGCAGGTGCCCAATCACCCTGGCGATAATCAGCCCAGTTTGGTCATCGAAGGCTGTGGCACGGATGGCAATGGTAATTTCAGTCTTGGTTTTGTTAATCAATTTAGCCAAAACGATGGCAATGCAACGGTATCTATCGACTGTCAGCAAAATCGCGGGGCCTTCGACCCCAACGATAAACGTGGATTCCCGACGGGCTACGGCAACGAGCATTTCATCAAAGCCAACACCGATCTGGAGTACATAATCCGCTTCCAAAATACGGGTACCGACACGGCCTTCACCGTCGTCATCCTCGACACCCTCTCTACGGATTTGGACATCACTTCCCTGGAACTGGGAGCCAGCAGCCATGATTATGAGCTGGAAATCCTCGGCAAGGATGTGGCCATCCTGCAATTCACCTTTAATAATATCATGCTGCCTGATAGTAATATCAACGAACCGGCCAGCCACGGCTTCATCAAGCTTAGAATGGCTCAGAAGGAAGACCTGCCCGACGGTACGGTCATCAACAACCAGGCCGCCATCTACTTTGATTTTAATCCACCTATTTATACCAACACCACCTTCCATACCATCGGCGAGAATTTCATCTCGGTAAGTACGCAGCAGCTGTTTATGCCTGATCTACAGGTCAATCTGTTCCCCAATCCGACCAACACTCAGGCTACTTTCCAGCTCGAAGGACGCGATTTCCGCCAGCTCCACCTCAGCCTCTTTGATGCGACGGGCCGCCAGGTGCGCGACGAATGGCACAACAGCAATACCTTCAGCGTGGATAGCCGAGGGTTGAGCCCAGGCACTTACTTCTACACCATCGAAGGCGATGGCCAGTTGATCGGTAATGGCAAGCTGGTGGTATCGAAGGGCAGATAAGCATGAGATAGCCGCCGGCCACGAAAACTAAATATTTGAGGAATAGATATAGATACCCCACATTTCAAAGCAATCTTGGCGGCTATCTTTTTTCAAAGAAATTCCAAAGGGGATGTACCATAATGTATCCAGATGCTTTGGCCAGCTCTGATAGACTACGGCGGGTAGCCTATTCGAGCAGGATTGGCAACGGACCTTCGGGTCGCCGATTCACCCTAGCATGCTGGATACATTTTTATTTTAGCTGTTCGATCTGTCGCAGCAGCCATTTGCGATCTTCAGTCGTGAGGGGGTTGGCCACTTCGACTTCCTGTTTGATCTTTTTGCGGTGATTTTGATTATAGGGGTTGATTTTGATCAATTTCCGGGTTAGACGAATGATGTTTTTGAAATTAGACTTGTGATAGCCCATAACCTTCTTGCGCAGCAAATAACTCCGCATACTTTCCAGTAAGGATTCCAGCGCATCGAATTCCTCCTCCTCATAATACAGCTTGAGCAACAAGTTTTTGGCTCGCAGGTTGACAATAATTTCATCCGTATCAAATTGGATCAAATAACGACGGGCCTTATCAAATTCTCCGCGGTCGTAGTGCAATTGCGCCAAGCTGTAATGTACAAAGGTCTCCCGGTGTTTGTCTTCTAGGTACTTTTGGTTGTCGTGAATATAGGATTCTACCCACTCGAACTCCTTCAACTTAAGGCCGATGAAAATGACATTGAGGAAGGTCCAGGGCGAGACCTTGTTGTTTTCAATCAGAATTTTTTGCTCAAAGCCCTTACGGTAGAGTTCAAAGGCTTCGCGAATAAAGGTCTCGTGCCCGGCATTCATTCGACCGATACAATAATTGATGGCCATCAGGTAAATATCTCTAATCTCCGGTAACGGAAAAAGGTAATCGTGGGCAAAAATCTGCTTCTTAAGGTTTTGGAAATAACGGGGTTCTTCTTTGTCAATCGTCGCTTTATAGCCATAGTAATAAATGGCGATGGCCGGAATATCCAGAAAGCTCTTATCTTCGACATAAGTCAAGACTTCGTCCAACATCCCGATCTCATAGTCCGTCTTATAAACCGTTTGGTGAGCCAATATCAGACAGCTTTGCCGCAGTTTATCGGCCAGGTAGGTTACATCGAGGGTATCCGAAATCTCCTGAAGGTTGAGCTTAGTCCGCTTAAAATCACTTAGATAGGCATAGAGCTCTTGCTGTCGGAAATATTCATTCTGCCAATACTGTCCATTGCGATACTGTTGCTTTTCTTGGATTTGCTCCACTACCCGCATATTCTTCTGGAAGGTTTTATCTAACTTTTTCTTGCGGTAGACCCGAGCCAGCAAGGTCTTGGCGCGAATTTCGTCCTGAGTTATTTCTTGATAGATGAAGAATTCCTCTAGGGATTTCATAAAAAAGAAGACCGTCTGTCGCAATTTAGCGTCATCAAAGGCTATTTTGGGATGTACCCAGCGAAAGAGATTTTGTTTGGACAAAAAGTCATCTTTGTACAAATGATCATCTTCCAGCAAATAATCGAACAAACGCAGCACATCTTCGCGTTGATTATGTGCAGGTGAAAGCAGCCATTTGCGCAAATCCCGCAGTTCTTTTCGGCTACAAGTCCGTAGAATACGAACTAAATTACTTTTAATCATTATATTTTAATCGATATGTTCAACAATTACGGATAAATGTCCTGAAAAACATCAGATGAAAATTGATAATTTTAATTGATTATCAGCATTTTATAAAAAACACTACTTTATCCCATGTCAACAATAATACAAAAAACCATTCAACAAATGCAATTATTTGTCTTTGAAACTCTTCCTAAATGCGGCCATTTTTGTAGTATAAATAGTTCGAAACAGATTCATACACAATTTTCCATGAGATCAATGAATGACATAAAGCCTCACATAAAGCAGCGATCAAAGGTCATGGTCGCTGCTTTATGGCTTTGTTTTTTGGTCAGCTCAGCTTTCGGGCAAGGTTGGGAGCGCGTGTACGGAGACCCTTCTTTTGATAACGACGCACAGTCGGTTATTCAAACTGCTGATCAGGGCTATATCACTTTAGGAACAACATCCGTCATTGGCGGATTTGACATATACGTTATTCGCACCGACATTGATGGCATTGTCCTCTGGGAACGTACTTACGGCCAAGCCGGCAATCAATTCGGCTCCCAAATCATCGAAGTGGCCGACGGCTTCGTCGGCGTAGGAACCACAGACGGCTCTGGCGTCGGTGGCCAGCGCGATGTTTACCTCTTTAAAATCGATAATTTCGGTAATCTTCTCTGGGAGCAATCCTACGGAGATGGCCTAACGGACGAAGGAATGGGGCTAGCGGCTACCAACGACGGTGGCTTGATCCTCGTAGGCTCGACGGAGATCGGAGCAGATGATAAAGATATTTACCTCGTCAAAACCGATGCTGACGGTATTCTAGACTGGCAGAATACAGCCGGTGGCCTGAATAGCAATGAAGAGGGAACAGCGGTGATCCAAACCGCCAATGGCAGCTTCGTCGTTTCTGGCTACACTGATGCCAGTGGCCAGAAGGATGTGTTTGTACAGCAATTTACCTCTTTTGGAACCCCAGGTTGGGACAATATGTTCGGTGGACCCGATGATGACGAAGCCTTCGCACTCACGCAAGCGGTTGATGGCAGCGTCGTAGTGGTTGGAAGAAGAGGAAATGATGGCGATGTCTACTTTATCCGCCTCAATGAAAGCAATGGCGAATCTATCATTACTGATTTCTTCGGCGGGTCAGGCCTGCAAACCGGTTTTTCAGTCGCCAATACTGATGATGGAAATGTGGTGGTTACTGGTTTTTCAGAAATCTCTGCCCTCACGGGTGCAGTTTTCCTCACCAAACTGGACTTGGATGGTGATATCATCTGGTCACAGAATTACGGTGCAGAGCGCTATTCTAATCAGGGATTCTCCGTATTGCAGGATGCCAACGGTGGCTATGTCATCGCCGGTGTTTCTCGGCTCTTTCCTCTGTTGATTGAAAGCGTGCTATTGATCAAAACAGATAGCGAAGGGCGCATTTTGACCAATTTCGTTCAAGGCAATATCTACAATGATCTCAACAACAATTGCGAACCTGCTCCTGGAGAGGAAGGCATTGAGGGTTGGGTGGTAGAAGCCAGAGGAGTAGATCAGACCTTCTACGGTGTCTCGGATGAGGAAGGCAACTACAGCATTCTGGTTGATAATGAGAGCTACGAAGTTAGCCTGATTAGGCCCAATCGCTTTTGGACGGCTTGTACAGATGTATACAATATTTCCTTCACGGAAACTTACGATACCATACAGCGCAATTTCCCGGTTTCTCCGGAGACGCTCTGCACGGATTTGGAGGTGGACATTTCAACGGCCTTCCTGCAAATTTGTGAAAGCAACACTTACAAGGTTACCTATTGCAACAACGGTACTGCGGAAGCAGAAGATGCTTATGTAGAAATTACTGTAGACGATGACCTCACGGTAGACGGTTTCACCAAAGCCCTGACTTCTCAGTCGGGTCAGCTCTACCGCTTCGACCTTGGAGACATCGAACCTGGGGCCTGCGACACCTTCAGCATTTTTGTCACCGTCGATTGCAATGCCCTGCTGGGTCAGGCGCACTGTATGAAGGCGCATATCTTCCCCGACTCTATTTGCTCGCCTACTCCTGGCTGGACCGGAGGCAGCATCGAAATCGATGGAGAATGCGACGGCGACTCGCTGCGATTTAATATCCTCAACCGAGGAACGGGTACTATCCCAGCCTCGCAAGGAAAGCAATTTATTATTATCGAAGATATTGTTCTTCGTGGAGAACAGCAAATAGAGCTGAGTCCTGGAGAATCTATTCAAAGCAATTTCGAAGCAAACGGTTCAACCTACCGTATAACTGCCGAACAGGCAGAAGGCCATCCCGGAAACAGTATTCCTACACTAGCTATCGAGGGCTGCGATGCCGACGGCTCGGGCTACTCGATAGGCTTTTTAACCCAATTCCCAGAAGACGACAACGATCACTTTGTAGCTGCCGACTGTCAAGAAAATATTAACACACAAGCACTTGGACCTTTTTTCAAAAGAGGCTATCCCAAAGGCTACGGCGACAGCTTGCTGATCGAACCCACAACCGATTTAAAGTATTCTATAAACTTCCAGAACACTGGACTTGACACGGCAATCAGGGTGGTGATTCGGGATACCTTATCTGCCCATCTGGACCCCACAACGGTGAGGCCCGGGGCAAGTAGTCACGACTACACTTTTGAAGTCTATGGCGACGGTATCCTGAAGTTCACCTTTGAGAATATTAACTTACCAGACAGCAGCACGAACAAGCAGGCATCTTATGGGTTTGTCAAATTTCGTGTTTCCCAAAGACCTGACAACCCCGCAGGATCTGTGATTAAAAACAGTGCTGCTGTCTTTTTTGACTTTTCTGAACCCAATTACACAGGTATTACCTGTCATCGCATAGACGAAGAGTTTATTACCGTTAGCACGGATAATATCTTCGTACCGGAGGTATCCAGTATCAATGTATACCCCAATCCCTTTAACCGAGACGCTACTTTTGACATCGAAAGTAGCAAGAACTTCCGCCAAATTACCCTCAGCATTTACGACCTTAATGGTCGTTTGCTGAGGCAGGAAGCACACAATTCGCTAAGATTTACCTTCCAGAGGGAAAACTTGGCATCGGGTTTGTACATCTATCAAATAAATAGTGGTGTTCAGCTCATCAGTAGCGGAAAGATCACTATCCAATAAAGAAAAAGACTCGTTCTTTTCATATTAAGGGTTAATAATTAAGTTTCGTTTTATTTTTCATGAGATTATAATGGGTTGAGTCGTACCACTTGGTCAAATGGTACGACTCAACTGTTTTTTAGCCCCTAGGTTTTTGATTATTTTTACTTTATGAAAAAAACCAACGCCCTTCGCATCCTTGACCGCCACAAAGTCGAATACCAACTGGTCGAATACCAATACTCCGAAGATAATTTAAGTGTAGAGCAAATTGCTGCCGATAATCAGCTGCCGCTGCCGCAGGTGTTTAAGACGCTCGTCGTCAAAGGGGATAAGCAGGGGGTGATGGTGGCGCTGATTCCAGGGCACGGACAGCTGAGCTTTAAGGCGCTGGCGCGCGCCAGCGGAAATAAGAAGGTCACCACCGTCCCCGTCAAGGACTTGGAACGCCTCACGGGCTACATCCGAGGGGGCTGCTCCCCTCTGGGTATGAAAAAAGCCTTCCCGCTCTACATGGACCAAAGCGCCCTTGACTTTGCCGACATCTACGTCAATGCGGGCAAAAAGGGACTGCTGGTGCGGCTTTCGCCGCAAGAATTGCAGCGGGTGGCCGGAGGCCAGGTTGCCCTGCTGGCCGAGGGCTAATTGGCCCGTCGCTGCTCTTCGGCCGAGCCGGTCTCCCGATCTCTCGCTCCTTTGACCTTACTGTTTCCAAAGCTCCGAGAATAGCTAAGCCGGAACACTCGCTCCGCCTGCCCAAAAGTACCTTCGTACTGAAAGTTGATGTTGGGATCATCTACTCGGCTGGTAAAGTTACCACTGATAAAAATATCGCTGACGGAGAAGCGCAGCGTGCCCTGATCATTTTTGAGTTGCTTCTGGACGCCAAAGTCCACGATGTAGATCGGCTGGCCAATAATGGTGCCGTAGGCAGATCGGCCGTAGTAGAAGCCGGAGAGTTCGATTCCGAAGTCCTTCGGCAGGGTGAAGCTAGAGGTAGCGTTCATTCCCCAGTTGGCTCGCTCTATTGACAGGGGCTCTCCTTCGATCTTGTCGTTGAATTTCCCCCAGCCTGCGGTCCAGTTGCTCCGCAGGCTCCACCACTCCTTGATTTGCCACGGAAAGGAGAGGTTGATGGAAGCAAAATGGGCATCAATAAAGTTCTTGGCGCCATTGATCTGGGTGTTGGTCGCCACGTCGACCTCGGGCTGAAAGCGGCCGATGAATTCATCGGTGTAGGAGTATTCCAGGCTTAGGTTGACGGTGTTCCAGATGTAGGTGAAGCGCAGGGCGTCGGAAGTCGAAGGCTGTAGGGCGGGATTACCGGTACCGACAGTGTTGGGATCAAAAAAGATAAAGAAAGGAGCCAATTGTCGAAAACTCGGGCGATTGATACGCCGGCTGTAAGAGAACTGCAAGGTATTCTTTTCATCTAATTTATTGGTGAGATAAACGCTGGGAAATAGCCGATGGTATTGCCGATCTACAATATTGGCTTCCTCTTCGGTCCCTAGATTGGAGTCGGTATACTCATAGCGAAGACCCGCTTTAAAGTCCAGGCGATCGCTAAATTTCCAGCTGACCGCAGAATAGACCGCCCCGATTTTTTCATTCATCATGGCTCTGGAAGAAAACAAATCAGCTTTGACCCATTGGTCTTTTTCAACACTTTCTTCTACCAGAATATCATTATCGAAGGAGGTGGAGGTTCCTTTCAGGCCCATTTCCAGAATGACTTTCTCCCCAAAATATCGGGTGTAATCAAATTTTCCTACCCAGATGTGCATCGGTGTATTCCTATCAACTCGCAGTCCGGTCTCTTCCACCAGTCGATCCTTGCTATCGAAGAAGCTATTGACATAATTACTGGGATTGCGGCTAAAAAAATAGGCATAGTCCACATCAAAATTGATTTTCTGCTCCTTGTTGATCTGATGCTGCAAATTGACGTTTCCCAAAACGTTATAAGCGTGGTTAAGCTCATCGTTAGGGATATTGATGCGACGAACCAGCTCGCCATTCTCCCGAACTTGTACATCATTCAGGGCATCCATCGTCCAATGCCGATCCATCCAAGATACCAGCCCTCCAACGACCGTTTTATCGCTCAAATTTAGGTCCAGCCCCAGTCGGGCATTCTGAACGTGGGTCCGGGTTGGATCTCGAACGCTCCGTCCGATATTTTCGATTAAATCCCCCTCAAAAACAAACCCACGATAATTGCGAAAATCCTGGGGATTGTAATTATAGTTCCAGGAGTAGCCCCCGTAGAGATTGGCTTTCTTTTTACGGTAATTAAAATTGAGATTCGCTCCTGTCTTCTCGCGCATCCCGTATCCTGCATTGAGGCCAAAGTTGCCATTAAAGCCCTCGCTCTGGTTTTTTTTCATCACAATATTGATAAATCCCGCATTGCCTTCGGCATCAAAGTCCGCCGGTGGCGTATGAATCAACTCAATCTTCTCAATATCGTCCGCATTCATCCCCGCCAGCATCTGAATCAGCGCATCCATCGGCATCCGAGAAATCTTTCCATTCATCATCACCACTACCCCGTCTTTACCACTCATCGAAATAGAATTGGTCTGCGGATTAACCATCACCCCCGGTGAACGCTTCAATACTTCCAAAGCCGTCGAGCCAGCCGCCGTAATACTATTATCCACATTCACCACCATTCGATCAATTTTTTGCTCAAACAAAGCCCGTTTCTCCACCACCTGCACCTCTGCCAACTGCGCTGCATTCTCCACTAGCTGAATCGTAGGAAGGGCATAAGTCCCCTCCTGGCCCTTGAGCTGAAAAAGAGAAGAATAGTAATCCGTATATCCGATCATACTAACACTGAGGAGATAGTCACCGGCCTCAACCGGCTCAATTCGGAAGGAGCCATCCGTCTTACTCACATTGCCCATCACCAGACTGCTATCGCCGGCAGCAAGCAGTAATACATTCGCATACTCCATCGGCTGATTGGCTTCGTCGGTCAGCAGACCGGTGATGCTATGTTGAGCGGTCGATAAAATTGGGTAAGAAAAAAGAAGAAAGGCACAGCACCAGGCGCTGCGATACCATGTAGAAATGGGTCTCATAATCAAGTGGTTTGTAGTAATTGACGTTGCGTTATAGGAGCAGCGGTAGGGCAGCACGGCTCTATAAGAGAAAGACAGGCAAATTAGTAAAAGGTGACAGGTCTATACCCTAATTCTGGTTGAAGCATCCAAAATCTACCCAATCAAGTAGGGGAAATCACTTTCTCTGGGGAGGAAATACAAGGAGGGATATAAAGAAAATGAGCCTGCTTTCGGTAAAAGCAGGCTCATCGCAGTGAACAGCAAGACCTCGATTAGGCGGTCGTCTCCGATGCAAAGACCGAAGCGAGATATTCACGATTCATTCTAGCAATATTATCGATTGAGATTTCTTTAGGACACTCAGCCTCGCAGGCTCCGGCGTTGGAGCACATTCCAAAGCCCTCTAAATCCATTTGCTTCACCATAGCCTGGGCCCGGCGCTTAGCCTCTACTTCCCCCTGCGGCATCATCGCCAGGTGGGAAACCTTAGCTGAAGTAAACAACATCGCCGAAGCATTCGGACAAGCCGCTACGCAAGCACCACAGCCAATACAAGCCGCAGCATCGAAGGCGTGGCTAGCCTGCTCCTTTTCGATCGGAATGGCATTGGCATCCTGGGCCTGCCCCGTATTAATAGAGATATATCCTCCGGCCTGAATAATGCGGTCAAAAGAACTGCGATCAACTACCAAATCTTTGATAATCGGGAAAGCCCTGGCCCGCCAGGGCTCAATATAAATCGTATCACCGTCCTTGAAGGAACGCATATGCAACTGACATACGGTCGTTCCCCTCTGCGGCCCGTGCGGCTGACCATTGATGACCATATTACAAGTACCACAGATACCTTCCCGACAATCATGAGCAAAGGCAACGGGCTCCTCTCGCTTTTGAATCAATGACTCGTTGAGCACATCCATCATTTCGAGAAAAGACATATGTTCGGTGGCCTCTACCTGATAGGTTTCAAAGCGACCTTTATCTTTAGCACTTTTCTGTCTCCAGACTTTTAGCGTTAAGTTCATCTTCTAAAATTTAAATTACTTATAAGATCGTGTCTTTAGCTCGACATTATCAAAAACCAGTTGCTCCTTGTAGAGTTTGGGCTCTTGGTCGTCCCACTCCCAGGCAGCAACGTAGGTGTAATTATCATCATCGCGCTTGGCTTCACCTTCCTCCGTAGCATATTCCTCGCGGAAGTGACCACCACAGGATTCATTGCGATCCAGCGCATCGAGAATCATCATTTCTCCAAGCTCCATAAAGTCAGCCACCCGGCCGGCCTTTTCCAGCTCAGGATTGAATTCATCCATATCACCCGGCACAAAAACATCATTCCAGAATTCCTCCCGCAGCTCGCGCACCATCTTACGGGCTTTCCTCAAGCCCTCGGCATTGCGAGACATTCCGCAGTAGTCCCAGATAATCTTACCCAGACGGCGGTGGAAGCTCTCTACCGACTGCTTACCCTTCACATTCATAAATCTTTCCAACTGCTCCCGAGTAGCCTTTTCGGCCGCCTCAAACTCTGGTAAATCCGTTTTAAAGCGAGGGGTACGAATATCTTTAGAGAGGAACTGGCCAATGGTGTAAGGAATAACAAAATAACCATCCGCCAAGCCCTGCATCAAAGCCGAAGCGCCCAGACGGTTCGCACCGTGGTCAGAGAAGTTGGCCTCACCAAGGGCGAAAAGCCCTGGCACATTGGTCTCCAGGTTGTAATCTACCCACAATCCACCCATCGTGTAGTGCACGGCAGGGTATATCTTCATCGGCATCTTGTAAGGGTCCTCTCCGGTGATCTTTTCGTACATCTGGAATAGGTTACCGTATTTTTCGGAGACGACTTCCTCACCAAGCCGAGTGATGGTCGCCTTATCTGGATTATGAATACCCTGCGAATGGGCCTTTGACTTGCCGTAGCGCTCGATGGCGGCGGCAAAATCCAGGAATACCGCCAAACCCGTAGGGCTAACGCCCTGGCCTTCGTCACAGGCTACTTTGGCGGCGCGGCTGGCAACATCACGTGGCACCAGGTTGCCGAAGGCAGGATAGCGACGCTCCAGGTAGTAATCGCGGTCCTCTTCAGGAATATCGTTACCGTTCTTTTTCCCTTGACGAATATCTTCAGCATCTTCCTTCTTCTTGGGTACCCAAACCCGACCGTCGTTCCGCAGCGACTCTGACATCAGGGTCAGCTTGGATTGGTATTCTCCAGAAACAGGGATGCAGGTGGGGTGAATTTGGGTGTAGCAAGGATTGGCCATGAGCGCACCGCGGCGGACGGCCCGCCAGGCGGCAGTGACATTAGAGCCCATTGCATTGGTCGACAGGTAGAAAACGTTGCCGTAGCCACCAGTAGCCAGCACCACACAGTGAGCGGCAAAGCGCTCCAATTTACCCGTTAGCAGGTTGCGGGCGATGATTCCGCGCGCTTTACCGTCGACGAGTACCAGATCGAGCATTTCGTGGCGGTTGTACATATCCACGTTACCCAGGGCAATCTGGCGAGAGAGGGACTGGTAGGCCCCCAACAACAATTGCTGGCCAGTTTGGCCCCGAGCGTAGAAAGTTCGGGAGACCTGTACCCCACCGAAAGAGCGATTGGCCAGCAGGCCTCCGTATTCGCGAGCGAAGGGTACGCCTTGGGCGACAGCCTGATCGATGATATTACGGCTCACTTCGGCCAGGCGGTGTACATTGGATTCTCTTGAGCGATAATCACCTCCTTTGATGGTATCGTAGAAAAGTCGATAGACGCTATCACCGTCATTCTGATAGTTCTTGGCCGCATTGATTCCTCCTTGAGCGGCAATGCTATGGGCCCGGCGGGGGCTATCGTGGAAGGTAAAACATTTAACGTTGTAGCCCAGCTCTCCTAGCGTAGCAGCGGCGGAAGCGCCAGCGAGGCCTGTGCCTACTACGATAATATCAATACGACGCTTGTTATTGGGAGCCACCAAATTCATCGTGGAGCGATAACGCGTCCACTTATCTTCAAGTGTTCCTTCAGGTACTTTGGCATCTAACTTCATTGTATATTGAATTAGTATTTAGCGAAAAAATAGCCCAACGATCATTTCATAATGAAAAAAAAGATGGGAATACTAGCAAATCCTAAGGGTATTAGTATTGAATATATGGTGCCGACCGTCTTAATAAACGGTGTATATTTTCTATGATTTAAACCCAATGTCTGGAAAGCGGACTGGAAACCGTGTAACAGGTGAAAGCCAATTACGACCATAGCGACTACGTAAATGGCAACATACCACCACTGACTGTAAGCCTCCGCCACGATTTTATAGAGGTCTTTCATCTCTTCATCCCCGTAGGAGACCAGCGGAACGGCACCTATCTTCATCTGAAACCAAAACTGCCACAAATGGAGGATCAGGAAAATAAAAATGATGGTCCCTAGCCATCCCATATTGCGTCCCGCAAAAGTAGTATTTGTAGATGTTGTAACTGCGTATCGTGTGTTTCCGCGGGCCGAACGGTTCTTTCCCCACAGAATAAAGCCTTGAACAGCGTGCAAGAGGATGAAAAAATAAAGCCCATAAGAGGTCGTCTTAATAATAGGATTAGTTGTCATGAACAACGCGTATTCATTGAATTTTTGACCACCATCATCAACCAATAACTGAAAATTACCTACTAAGTGAACTAACAAAAAGACAATCAGAAAAAGACCAGTGAGACTCATAATGAGTTTTCTCCCTATAGAAGAAGTTAGAAAATTCTTAAACCAACTCATAGTTTATCGTTTGTATTGATAGTAATACAAATTTATTATTTAAATGCATTTATCCCAACAGTTGTTCGGGTCTAGCGGAAGCCTCAATTTTATTTAGAATTATTCTACATTGTGGCCATTGAGTCTTTCACGCAAAATAGCTGGGATTGTCTTATCTTGCCGACTGAAATGAAAAAAGCACAAAAATTTAGCCTTTCACAATTATTGGAGTTCTTCCCCGAGGTTGAACTGCCCATCACCCTGGCGGATGATGACCACCATACTTTTAGTCAAAACAATAAAGCCTTACCAGAGTTGATGATTGAACAGTATTTCATTCCTCTGGAAACAACCGCCCCTGATGACTTTACGGAGTATATTCCCTGCTTTCGACTCCCAGAAACCGGCAATTTTTCGGCCATCGTTTACTGGAAAGCCAGCCTGATGACTTACGAGTACATTTTGCTTACTTTTGATAAAAAGGGAAAGATTATTGACAAAAAGATCATTGCGGGAACAAAAGCGGAGGGGCAGGCGTTAGCCAGGTCAGTAGCAACCATCACCGAAGACTGGGAAATTTACATGGTAGGAGGAGTGGTTTCGGCCAACGATGAGAGCTACGATCCTGCAAACAGCCAATCCGTCTACCTTGAATTATTACCTACCGGAGAGATTGTTGTCACCGATTAATTCAACCAAAAACTAATTATTTTTTAAACCCGAAAGAAAACCCGACAGCTCACCACAAGCTTTTTTTAGCCCGATAATAGAACCTTTCCCTTATTCACCATTTCAGTACTAAAGGAATTAAAGTCCAAAGGGCTTTAGCTGTCCAAATTTTAATCACAGTAACGAATTTCATGACTAAACATAATAGAAAAAGAAAGATCAAAGGAAAAAAGCTCACCGCAGCACAACTCAAGAATGAAATCCTGAAGCTCTTCAAACGCCAGCCTAAAAAGCGGCTCAACGCCAAGCAAATTATCAAAAAACTCAAAATTGCCAATAGTAAAGATGCCGTACAGGATGCCCTGCAAAAAATGGCAGATCAAAACATCCTTTTCCCCATTGCTGACCACAAATACCGCCTGGACCGCACGACTACCGCTAAAATGCAGGGTCAGGTGAAACAGTATGAAGGAACGGTAGATATGACCCGCAGTGGTGCGGCCTACATTCGCTGTCGCGATTTGGAAGATGATGTTTATGTTGCCGCCAAATCTCTCAAAAATGCCCTGCACGGCGATCGAGTACTGATTGCAGTCTACCAGCTCAGAGGCCGCCGGCGTCCGGAGGGTGAAGTCGTCAGGATACTGGAACGCGCTACTGAGCACTTTATGGGTACTCTGCGTCTGGGACGAAAATATGGTATCGTAATCCCCGACAAGCTCAATATGCAAAGTGAAATCTTCGTCGGTTTGGATGACCTGCTAGATGCTAGCGAAGGAGAAAAAGTAGTGGTTAAAGTGGTCAAATGGCCCACCCGCCACAACCATAACCCCATCGGCATCATTACCTCCGTACTGGGCGAAGCCGGCGGTAACGATATGGAAATGAAATCCATCCTGATCAACAATGGCTTCGAACTGGAATTTCCTCCCGAAGTATTGGAAGAATCGGAGCGACTCAACGATGAATTAAGCGAAGAACAAATCGCCGCGCGCCGCGACATGCGCGAGGTCACTACCTTCACCATCGACCCGGCCACTGCCAAAGATTTTGACGACGCCCTCTCCCTGCGCTACCTCGAAGATGGCGAATGCGAAGTAGGCGTACATATCGCCGATGTCACCCACTACGTCCACCCCGCCACCGCCCTAGACCAAGAGGCCTTCAAACGCTCCACCTCCGTCTACCTGGTCGATCGCGTACTGCCGATGCTCCCCGAGAAGTTGTCCAACGAACTCTGCTCACTCCGCCCCAACGAAGACAAATGTACCTTCTCGGCCATCTTTACCTTCGGCAAAAACGGAAAGGTCAAAGATCGTTGGTTCGGCAAGACCTTGATCCACTCCAACCGCCGCTTCACCTACGAGGAAGCCCAAGAGGTGCTAGAAACCGGCGAGGGCGACTTCGCCAAAGAACTCACAAAGCTCAACCAACTGGCCTATAAGCTGCGCAAGCAGAAGTTCAGCAAGGGTGCCATCGCCTTCGAAGCCGAGGAAGTCCGCTTCCGACTGGACGAGGACGGCGTTCCCATCGACGTCTACACCAAGGAGCGCAAAGATGCCCACATGCTCATCGAAGACTTCATGCTACTGGCCAACCGAGAAGTTGCTACCTACATCAACAAAAAAGCCAACGGACAGGAAATTCCCTTTGTCTACCGCGTCCATGATGAGCCTAACCCGGATAAAATCGCCGATTTTGCCCGATTTGCCCTACAATTAGGCTTTAAAATGGAGCTGCAAACACCCAAGCAAATCGCTGATTCTTTCAACCAACTGGCCCAAGCCGCCAAGAAAGACTCCGCCCTACATGTCCTCGAACCCCTGGCCATCCGTACTATGGCGAAGGCAGAGTATACCACCGACAACATCGGACATTACGGCCTCGGTTTTCAGTATTATTCCCACTTCACCTCACCGATCCGCCGCTACTCCGATGTCTTAGCCCACCGCATTTTGCAGAAAAACTTGGGAGGTACCTTCCGCACACCGAAGGAACAACTGGAAGAAAAATGCCGCCACATCTCCCGCCAGGAGCGCAAAGCGATGGACGCCGAGCGCGAGTCCGTAAAGTACAAGCAGGTGGAATTCATTAGTAAGCACGTCGGAGAAAGCTTTGATGGCCAAATCTCCGGGATCATCGAAAGAGGCTTCTTTGTCGAGCTGGCTCATAGCAAGTGCGAGGGAATGGTCGGTTTTGAAACGATGGAGGAACCCTTCGAACTCTCCGACAGCCGTTTGAGTGCTCAAGGGAAGCGCAGTAAACGTATCTTGAAGATCGGCGACCCGGTGCGCGTCACCATTCTTGAGGCCGACCTGTCTAAGCGACGTATAGAGATGCAGTTGGAAGCAGCGGAGTAAACTTATCTGCGAAAATTGAGGAACAGCAGCGCAAAGATGCCAATCATCACCGACACATCGGCGAAGTTGAAGATGCCCGTCTGTAAGTCGCCAATGCCCAGCTTCATAAAGTCGACGACCCCGCCGCCTTCATTATAAATTCGATCCATCACATTGCTCAGCCCGCCACCGACGATAAAGCTCATGGCGATGGCCTGGGCCATACTGAGGGTTTGCGAAAAGAGAACGTAGCAGAACATTCCAATCAACAGGAGTAATGGCATCAGTTTAAGAAGCAGGAAGTGCGCCATCTGCGGTAAATCATCGCCAAGGCTAAGAAAAGCGCCATAGTTCTCGGCATAGGTCAATTTAAAAACATCGTTAAAGTAAGAATATTCAACATTACGATCTTCAAAGCTGGCCTTGGCCATCTGTTTAGTCTGCTGATCACAACCAATATTGACAACAATGATCATAATAAACAGCAGGCTGCGCAGCAAAAATCGTCGTGAAAAGAGGTCAAGCTTCATAAACTAAAAATTTGAACAATCAATATTCCACCCGGTCCTCCTTGGCTTCCCAGGCTTTAAATACAGCCAGCGCTTCCTCGCGGAGCAACTGCTGAGTGGTAATCTTCCGCTCCTCCACTGGCAGCGGAATCTCTTTGTAGATGAACTCATCATCGAATTGGATCGCGGCTGCATCCTTGCGCGAACAGCCAAAAAACACCTGCTTTGGTCGTGCCCAATAGATAGCGCCCAGGCACATCGGGCAGGGTTCGCAGGAGGTGTACAGAATACAGTCCTCCAACTGAAAATGCCCCAGGTGCTGACAAGCATCGCGAATGGCGACGACCTCCGCATGGGCCGTAGGGTCGTTAGTGGAGGTTACCCGATTGTTGCCCCGGCCGATGATCTCGCCATTTTGTACGACAACTGCTCCGAAGGGGCCGCCTTCGCCGCTTTGCATACCTTCCATAGCTAGTCGGATGGCTTCACGCATGTATCTTTGATGTTCTTTCATGTCTTGGCGCCCCTCGCCACAATATTATAAAAAGTAAAACAAAATATTATCTTTAGTCAGGAATTCGTAATCCAACGTATTTTTAACTCAAGCATACCGAATGGAACCTGTATTTACCAATGATGCTATTGTTTTTGGACTTTTGATGATTGTGCTGGCTGGTATATTTTATACCTCTGGTTTGGACAACCGCAGTTGGAAGAAATTCTACACCTATGTTCCGGCTTTACTGCTTTGCTACTTTGTTCCCGCGCTGCTGCATTGGCCCGCTGATCTGATCGCCGCACATTGGTATTCTAATGACCTACTTGATCATTTGAACGACTTGGGGCAGGCCCTGCCGGAAAGTGGCATGTCCTTCTCAGAAATCCAGCAATGGATAAAAGATAATAATATTCCGGATACGAAGCAATTTGAAGGCCATTCACAGCTCTACTTTGTAGCCTCGCGCTATTTGCTGCCCGCCAGTTTGATCCTCTTGTGCTTGAGCATTGATTTGGAGGGCATCCGCAACTTGGGTCCCAAGGCTCTGATCATGTTCTTCGCAGCTACCTTCGGGATCATCATTGGAGGGCCAATTGCGCTGTTGATCATTTCTAACGTCGCTCCAGACCTAATTTCGGCCAGTACGGATGAGATTTGGCGGGGGCTGTCGACGGTAGCGGGGAGCTGGATTGGTGGTGGAGCCAACCAAACAGCGATGAAGGAAATTTTTGAAGTGGGGGATAATATTTTTGCTACGATGATCATTGTCGATGTCATTGTGGCCAATATCTGGATGGGATTTCTGCTTTATGGGGCCAATATTTCGAAGCAAGTAGATCGATGGCTCAATGCCGATGCCTCGGCCATTGAAGACCTTAAACACCGGGTGGCGGATTACCGGGCCAGCATCGCCAAGATTCCGACGACGACTGGGCTTTTTGTGATGATGGGCTTGGCCTTCGCCGGAGTGGGGCTCTCGCATTGGGGGGCTGATGTGATGGTGCCGTTTATGAAAAATTTTAAAGAAACCCTCACTAGCCTGCGCCTTAATTCTTTGATGAGCGGTTTTTTCTGGCTGATTGTGATCTCTACGACCATCGGTTTGGGGCTTTCGTTTTCTAAGGCTCGGCGGATGGAGGGCATCGGCGCTTCGCGTTGGGGCTCTATATTTATTTATATCCTGGTGGCGACCATTGGTATGAAAATGAACATTAGCGAGATTTTCCAAAACCTTGGTCTCTTTGCCATCGGTATCATTTGGATGTTGGTCCATGTCGCCATTCTGCTGATTGTTGCCAAGCTGATCAATGCGCCCTTTTTCTTTGTGGCAGTGGGCAGTCAGGCCAATGTAGGCGGGGCCGCCTCCGCGCCGATTGTAGCCTCGGCCTTCAGTCCTTCGCTGGCACCCGTTGGGGTCTTGATGGCCGTATTGGGCTATGCCTTGGGCACCTACGGCGCTATTATCTGTGCCTACTTAATGCAAGGCGTTGCAGCAGCGGGTTAGAAAAGTAAAACAATACCTTTTATGAAAATTGAATTCTCCGAAGAGCAATACCGCACCCTACTTCAAGTCCTTTACTGGGGCGAGTGCGTATCCAACAGTTACAAATCCGAGATTGACGAGCAGGGCCAGCAGGTCGCCGCTTTGGAGCAGTACCTTTTTTCGAAAGCTAAAGAATTTGGCGCAGAGGATTGGATTGCCTTTGAAGAAGAAAAGAAGCTATTCTACCCTACTCAAGCCATGCAGGAAGCGACGCACCCCAAGGTGATTGAATTCGAGGAAACCATTCTGGCCCGCGATAAGCTGAATTAAGCCAAGTTGCGATGAAGGAATTAATTAGAGGTATCACTACTATCCATAGGTAGCAACGGCGCAATTGGGCTAGTATCCTGTGGCACCTCCACCACCGGCATCTCCGGCTTCACCGGCTTCTCCGGCCGTACAATGCTGTCCTCCTTGATCGCCTTAACGCTCAAGATTAGCAAAGAATCCACGATCTCATTGGCTCGCTCCATCGCCTTGCGGCGGCACTGCTTCACCCGATTCTGCCGGATTTTCTCCACTCGCTCGATAATCGCCTTATCCACCAACTGCTGCACCTCCTCCGGCAATTTACGCTGCTGAAAGGCCGTCAAGGCCCCCAGGCCCAATACCAGGCCCAGCCATAACATCCTGGACTTATTCATCACCAATAATTTTTTGTATTTCCTCCAAGCGAATCTCCATAATCGAATCCTTGTACACCTCGACCATACTATCGAACTGCATCTTGCAAAGACTGTCCATCTCCGGCCCCAGCAGGGTCACCAAGTTCGCCACCGTCGTATCGATGTGGGTACGCTGGCTGGCCAGCAAGAAGGCCGGGTCCTCCTTACAGCCCCCACTGCTCAGCAGGCTGAGTAAGAGCAGCAGGCTCCCAAGCATCATCGCTATTTTTTGTGATCTGTTCATCTGTTGGCGCCTTTGGCGCTCGGGTGGACGGTTGGCGCCTTTGGCGCTTAGGTGGACGGTGGACGGTGGACGGTGGACGGTATTATACGCTACTCACGTTCGCCGTCAACCGTCTACCGTCAACCAAGATGCCAAAGGCCCCGAAGGGATGGCTATGCCACATCCCACCACCTCCTTTATTTAGTAAACAAATTATATTTCAAAATACAATAAATCGCTCTGAACCCATCTCGCCAACCGATCTTTTTGCCCTCCTCATACGAACGGCCATAATAAGAAATACCGACTTCATAGATGCGAATATCTTTGATCTTCGAGATTCGCGCGGTGACCTCCGGCTCAAAGCCAAAGCGGTTTTCTTGCAGCTTTAGGCCCTTGATGATGTCCGTTCGGAACAGCTTGTAGCAAGTCTCCATATCCGTCAGGTTGAGGTTGGTGAAGGCATTGGAGAGGAAAGTCAGGAACTGGTTGCCGATGGAGTGCCAGAAGAATAAAATTCGGTGCGGCTTACCCCCAACGAAGCGGGAACCGTAGACCACATCGGCAAAACCTTCCAGAATAGGGCGCAGCAAGATGTTGTATTCAGCTGGATCGTACTCCAGGTCGGCATCCTGTATGATTAGAAAATCGCCCTCTGCATTGCGGATGCCCGTATGCAGGGCTGCCCCTTTGCCTTTATTTTTCTCGTGACTGAAATAGCGGATGTTAAAATGGGGATGGGCCGCCATATAGCTTTTAATGGCCTGCTCGGTTTGATCGGTGGAGCAATCATTGGTGATGATTACTTCTTTACTGACGCCACCGTGCAATTCAACCGCTCTGATTCTGTCTAGAATCAAGTGGATGGTCCTTTCTTCGTTGTATGCAGGAATAACTATTGATAGCTTTTGGCCCATAAATTTGTGGATTCAGGGCAACAAAGATACTAAGTAAAGTCCAAAAATTAATTGCCCTTTTTCATTCCTCCTTCGCCGCCGCATAGCGATCGACCTCCTTATTCATGCGCCGAAACCACAGCGGCGGCACCAGCGAAAGCAACATCGACCCCGGGTAGCCTAAAGGCAGCTGCGGACTTTCCTCAAAGCGCCGCAGCACCTGGTACTTGCGGGTGGCCTTGAAGTGATGATCCGAGTGGCGCGTCAGTTCATAGAGGAAGATGCGGCCCAGCTCGTGGTCGGAATTCCAGGAGTGTTCGGGCGAGACTTTTTCGTAGCGGCCGCTGGCCAGCCTACGGCGACGCAGGCCGTAGTGCTCGATATAATTGACCGTTTCTAATAGCAAAAAGCCAAAAACAGCGGCTCCGATGGCGTAAGGCAAAATGGCCCAGCCAAAATAGAGGCCCAGGCCCAGCAGATAGCTTACTTGAATCAATTGATACCAAATCATCGCATTGCGCCAGTGGAATGCTGGCAGTTGTAGCCGTTGTAAACGCTCGGCCTCTAGCTTCCAGGCAGAAAAGTAGCTGCCAAAAACGGAGCGGAACCAAAAAGCGTAGAGCGATTCCCCCTTGCGAGCCGAAGCAGAATCCTCGTCAGTAGCCACATTGCGGTGATGCCCGCGATTGTGCTCGATGAAAAAATGCATATACAGCGCAGCAAGCAGCAGGGTTTTGGCCATCTGCTGCTCGTAGGTCGTCTGACGATGTCCCAGCTCGTGGGCAACGTTAATACCAATGGTACCTACTAGCACCCCAACATTAAGGGTCATCCAAAACAACTCGCCGCTACTAAGGCTAGTAGTGGTAATGGTGTGAAAAAAGAAAAACAGTACCCCATAGAGAATGGGAATATTGAGATAGAGCAGGATGTCGAAGAAAAAGTCGGTTCCCTTTTTGGCCTCTTCCGCCTGTGTCAAATTTTCGGTTGATTTAGGCAGCACTAATTCCAGTACCGGAATCATCACAAAGGCGACATAAAGGGCCCCTGGCGACCACCATCCGCCCCACTGAATGCCCAGCACGGCCGCTAATGGCGCAACATAGGCCAGTAAGTATTTTGCATCTTTCCACATAAGTCAGAAGGTTATTTCCTCTAAAGTTATCATTTTCAAAGAAAAAATGCCAGAGAATCGAACCGATATTATGCAACGGTGTATAAAGGAGTGTTTGGTGCCAGATGCAGATCATTTTACAAAAAAATAAAAACACCGTTGATATAATGAAAAATCTATTATACCTGCTTTTGTTCTTCTGCCCCTATCTGCTTTTCGGGCAGGCGGAAAAAGTCTACTCTATTGTCACCAAAAGCTACCCCGTAGACTATTACGCTACCCAAGCTAAGCTATGGAAACAGAAAGTTGATCAGTCCAATAGCCCGGAGGCCTGGTTCAATTACTACACGGCCGTTCGGATGGAAAATATACTGAAAAGCGAACGCGTCCACGACCTGGATGCCATCATTGAGGCCTGCCTCAAAGCCATCCCCAACACCTACGAAGCCCATTATATGTACGCTTGGAATAAGGGCTACACTCCCGATGTGAAGGCCCATTTGAAAAAAGCGATGAAAATCAATCCTGAGCGGCACGAAGCCTGGTACCATATGCTAAGCTTCAGCATTCAAGACCTGGACTTAGAAGGTGCACAGCGATATGCTAAAAAAATATACGAGCAAAAAGCTTTTTCCCCTGGCATCGTCAACTGGAACTACAATATGCTGATGTCGCTCGATAAGGATGCAATTCTGCTTACTCAAGGCGATAATGACACCTATCCAAGTCAAATTTTGAGCTATGCTGAAGGCATTCGCACAGATGTCACGGTGATCAACTATCATATGCTTCTGCACTATAAGGATTATCGCGATAATACCTTTCGCAAGCTGGGCATCGCGCCACTTGATCTTGAAGAAGAGGCCGTTGCCCGCATGAGTACTTCCGATAAGTATCGCCTGCTTTGCCGGCACATCAAGAAAGATTATAAGAACCCCCTTTATATCAGCTGCCCGGTGTCGCGGCAGATTCAGGAAGATCTCAGCGATTCGCTGTACCTGGAAGGCCTGGCTTTCCGTTATTCTTCTAAGCCTTACGATAATATCCCCATCCTGGTCGATAATTACGAAAATCGATTTATGATGGACTATCTCTCGGTGACTTGGCAACCAGACATCAGCGAGTCGGTTTTGAGAACGATGAATATGAACTACCTACCTGCTCTGATGTCCGTACTGCGGCACTATCAGGAGAATGATATGCCCGCTCAGTTCGAGAAGGTCAAAGCGTTGAGTCTAGCCATCGGCCAGGCTGGCGGACGGGAAAAGGTCGTTAAAAAATATATCGCCAATTTAACTCAGCAAGGCAAGTAACGCTATGTTCGGACGGCGTCAGCCATATAAAAAGCATCAAGATGAGCAGCTCCTGTCGCTAATTGCCTGCGGCAGCGAGCCAGCCTTTGAAGAGCTTTACCGCCGCTATGGAGCCAAAATGCACCGCTATTTCTACCGCATGCTCTACCAAAGCCAGGAAATGGCGGATGACTTTACGCAGGACTTGTTTCTACGGGTCATTGAAAAGGCAAGGCAGTTTGATCCCTCGCGTTCTTGCTCCACCTGGCTGTACAGCATTGCCGGAAATTTGTGCAAGAACGAGTACCGACGGCAGGAAAGACTGAGTCGGCGTTTGGAGGTGGTAATGGCTAAGGCCGGGGACGCCACCGTAGCGCCCTCCGCCAACCTGGACCAGCAGCTATTCCAGGAGCAGCTCAGCCGGGCCATCGATCAGCTCAAGCCCACCCATCGGGAGTGCTTTTTGCTGCGTTATCAGGAAGAGCTGCCCATTAGCAGTATTAGCGGTTTGCTGGGTTGCCCGGAGGGTACGGTGAAATCGAGACTGCATTATTGTTTGAAAAAACTAGCGTCGCAGCTGGAGGCCTTTAGGCCGGAAGCCCTGCGATAATTTTATAGGATATACTAAATAACCCAAGTTGCGATGAACGAGCGTAAATGCGTCAGTGAATCGCAACTTGAATTAAATAATTAATATGGAAAATACAGAACGGCCTTTGGATGAGCAGTTGGAGCAGCTGCTGCGTAGCAAGCGGTTTGCTGATTTGAATACACAGGAAAAAAGTCAGGTGTTGGACCAGCTGAGCCAGGAGGAGTACGAGCGTTATCACCATATCTTGCAGGGCAGTCGGACGCTTTTTGCTCAACATCCTGCGCCGCCGCCGATGGGCCCCAGGCTCAAGAATGCCTTATCGCAGAACCGCTTGCAATGCGATCAAAACAGCTACCTGCGCCAGCCCATCGCCGCCTGGAAGGCCGCTCTGACGGTTGCCGCAACGGCCCTACTCTTCCTCTTCATCGGACATAGCCAGGGCAAAAAGATGGTCGGCGAGCCGGTTTATGTTTATAAAATCGATACGATCTATCAGGAAATGCCCTCTTTTACTTCCAACAAGAAAAAGGAGGATGGCACAGTTATCGCGACCCGTAAAACGTCCTTGCAGGCCAGCGAAAGCTATGCCGATAGTTCCAGCATTCCCGCAACTTTCCCCAGTGGCCGCAGCCGTTCACTGACAACAGATCGGGAGCTGATGACCTTTATGACCGATGTTTACTAGCTCCGCAATTTCGGCACAAGCGAGGACGTTTTCTAATCAACCAAACGAAGCCCTCGCCCATGCCGAAGCGATATTTCAAACATCCTGCGCCTTACCTGATCGCTCTGCTGCTTGGCCTCCTCTTCTACGCTATTCCGCCAATCAGCAAGCTGATTATCCAACATCCTACCTTTTCGAATGCCGCCAAAGATGCGAGCTTCATCAGTGGGCAATTGCAGCGCGGCCTGCTCTACCCACTGGGCAAATGGCTTTCGCTTTCCAATCTTCAATTCATTGCCCTACCCTGGTTTATCGTACTCCTCCTGCTGCTCCGTATTTTTTACCTGCATACCCGCAAATTTTGGAAGTACGCACTAATTGTCGGCTCAGTTGGGCTCCTTTTTCTTTACCTCTTCCCGAATATTTTATTGGTTTTTGATAATAATCAGGCTAGCCAATCGCACGGCCATGTGGCTAAAGGGCGTATTGTCAACAGCAAACGCATCCCCTACCGGGGGGCCAATTATACCACCTATTCCTTTCTAGGCTATCTTGGCGGCCGCACCTTCGTTCACGATAAAGTACGTGAGCTGGTTCTGACGACCTATGATGCTTGTTTAGAAAGTCATCCCGATCGCCAGTTTATCCTGGGAGAAACCGGGCATCGCAGTGGCGGACGCTTCCTCCCCCACCGTACCCATCAGAATGGTCTGAGTGTAGACTTTATGAGTCCGCTGCTGAAGAATGGCCAGCCTTATCAGCCTTTTAGCCATTGTTTTAATTTGTGGAGCTATGGTTGGGAGTTTGATAAAAAAGGGCAGAGCGGAAAGGTGAGTATTGATTTTGAGGGAATGGCGGGGCATTTGTACCAGCTTAAAAGACACTGCGCCAGCGAAGGGCTGGTGATCCAAAAGGTCATCTTCGACCCCGTGCTGCGCCCATTATTACTGGCTACCCCAAGTGGCCAGAAGATCAAAGATTTGCCTTTTACCAAAAACCGGGTGTATGTGCGGCACGACGATCACTATCACATCGACTTTGGTATCAAGGCTCAATAGGCGTAGCGCAGCCAATCAAAGATCGCTACTCGATTCTTATACAGGAGCACGATAGCGGCCACAACAGCGAAGATGAAAACCATTCGGATGTGGCGTTTATTGCGGGCGTAGCGCTCGCGGCGGCTGGTGTACTTACGTCTTGATGAATAGGCCATTTACATTTCTTTATGACGTTCCCAATAATTCTGGTCTTCAATTTCCTCCAAGATCTGCAAATAATTTGTATAGCGCAAATCGCTGATGGTTTCCTCCTCGATGGCGGCTTTAACGGCGCAGTGCGGCTCGTTGCGGTGGGTACAATCGCTGAAGCGGCAATCTTCCGAGAGGGCAAAAAACTCGCGGAAATTGTGGGCAACATCCATGGGTTCCAGGTTATTGAACGCTAGGGTTTTGATGCCAGGGGTATCGATGATGGAGCCCCCATCGTCCAGGGAGAACATTTCTGCGAAGGTGGTGGTATGCTGGCCTTTGCCGGAATAGTCGGACAGTTCTTCGGTCCGTAGGCCCAGGCCGGGCTGAACGCTGTTGACTAAGGTCGACTTTCCTACTCCAGACTGGCCGCCGACCAGCGTCACTTTTCCTTTCAGTAGGGCTCTCAAGTCCTCCAGTCCATCTCCGTCGGTTGCTGAAACCATTAGGGTTTGGTAGCCAATGTCCTGATAAATACTCGCTAAGTACTCATAGATCAGCACATCTTCCTCCGTATACAAATCACATTTATTAAATACAATACAAACAGGAATATCGTGTGGCTCCGTCATCATCAAAAAGCGATCGATAAAGCCCTGTTTGAGTTTGGGTTGTACGATGGTGACGATGACGATGGCCTGATCGATATTGCTGGCTAATAGATGCAGGTGATGCTTTTTGCGGGGCGACTGCCGAACCACATAATTTTGCCGAGACAGTACATTTTTGATTTGCCCCACCTCTCCTTCTCTTTCCACTTCGACCCTATCCCCTACGGCAACCGGATTGGTGAGCTTCAAGCCATTCAAGCGATAGCGGCCCACTATGCGGCATTGCAGTTGCTCTCCATCGTCGAGTTTGACTTGGTACCAACTTCCAGTAGATTTGATTACAATTCCTTTTTGCAAAATTTGATGTTTAGCAGGGGCGCGATATAAGTTGTGCCCTGATTAATTCTCTGAATTATCTTCAACCAGTGATGATACCGAATGAACCGCTTCAGACATCTCCATGATGAGCTGTGGATTCTGTTCGATAGCATTACCGACCACTATAACATCAGCGCCCGCTTTTACGTTCGCTAAAGCCTTTTCTGGGGTGCGAATTCCTCCACCAACGATCAAAGGAACGCTGATGGTGCTGCTCACCGCTTCGATCATCGACTCACTGATGGGGATACGTGCGCCGCTACCTGCATCCATATACATCAGCCGTAGGCCCATCATTTCGCCAGCTAGGGCGGTACAGAGTGCCACATCTTCCTTGTTGTTGGGGATGGGTTGGGTATTGCTCATGTAGGATACGGTGGTCGGGACGCCGCCGTCGATCAGCATATAGCCGGTGGGCAGCACTTCCAGGGGGCTTACCCGCAAATAAGGGGCCGTAATGACGTGTTTGCCGATCAGTAGCTCGGCATTGCGGCCAGAGATGAGGGATAAAAAGAGAATGGCATCGGCACGATAACTCAGTTGAAAGGAGTTGCCGGGAAAGAGAATCATAGGGATGTCGCAAAGCTTCCGGATGGATTGCAGGCACTGGTCCAGCATATTATTGACGACTAAGCTGCCCCCAATAAAAAAGTAATCTACTTTGGCCTCCGTTGCTAATCGAAGAACCTCCTGTATATTACCCAGCCTAACCTTATCGGGATCGATAAGCACCACAAATTTCTTTTCGCCCCTTTGCTTGGCAGTCAGGAAAGAATCATAGAGTATTTGGGCCATGCCGGAAATTTTTCCCAAATATAGCTAAGTGTCGGTTTAATTAAAGATTTGGGAATAGTTTATTTCGTAGAGGCCCAATGCCAGACAAATCACGAATTAGGTCTTCTTTTTTACTAGTACCACCTTCATCTTATCCATCTTGGTGATTTTTTTGTAAAAATCACGCAACTCACCGTAACGCTCGGCGGGCAGCTTTACAGGTTTAATGACCAGGCTACGGGTGTAGCTCAGCGCCTCCTCTTGCTGCTCTATCTGCAATTCGTAGGTGCCGAATTCAGTATCCAGCTTAAGCGCCTTTTCGGGGATACTTTCGATCTCATAGCCCTCCGGCAGCTTGAATTTGAAATGGTTTTCTTCGCTGAAGGCCTTCCTTACAACTACGGGATGCAAGCGCCCACCACTGGCCGATGGCACCTGATCAAAGGGCCGTAGGCGATTAAGTGGCACAAAGATGCGCTTGCCGGCCTTAGCAGCATAGCGCCTCACCGCTAGTTGGTAGTCTAGCTGGGCCTCCGGCCGCTCTTTTTCCACCGTTAATTCCAGCGCCTTAATATCAAAAGCAGGTAGGGCCTTATGATCTTTGACAAAAGCCTTTTGCCGCTTTTCTTCATCATAATCCTCCCAAGCCATACGGTAACGATCATTACAAGGACCTTTGTAGTGCTCTTCGGTACTGATGGTGGCACTGCCGTCTATTGCTAGCTCGATGAGCGCCCGGCGCTCACAGTGGTCCGCCTCCGCCGAAATCTTAGGCGTCCGACTGAGCTGGCCGCCCTCCCCCGTCACCAGCAGCACCGGCCGGCCGCTGGTAAAATTACCTAGATAATTGGGAAGAGCACTATTACTGGTGCATTCTAGCCACATATCCTCCGAAGGGATGTAGAGAATCATATGATTGAAGCGAGGTTCAACGAAGTCTTCTTCTACCTTGCCAAAATGCTGACCAGCACGCACCAGCACCGTATGCGACTCGATACCTACCGTGCGGAGCATCCCCCGCATAAAGTAGGACAGGGCTTTACAGTCGCCGTATTTATTTTTCTCCACATATTCTGCATCAAAGGTTTGCCAGCCGCCAATGCCCAGCTGTACACTGACATAGCGCATATTGTCCTGTAAATAGCGGTAGAGAATATTGATTCTTTCAGCATCTGTACTCGCATCTACCACCATCGATTTGACCTGGGCAGCCATCTTGGGCGACAGGGCGTCCCGCCCCTCGTTCAGTCGATAAATAAAGTCGCCAAACGCCTTCCAACTGGACATACTGCCTTTGTAGCCTGCCACTTCGAAGGCTGCCGGGGTGACGGATATACTAGGAAGGATTTCAGTGCTGAGCGGCGCGTAGGCCTCCGCTTTCACTGCGGCCAGGTCTTTAACGCTCCACTCCAATCGTTGGTCCTTCCCCTCTACGGTTTGCTGCGGCATTAAATCGCAGTTATAGGCCCGATAGTGGGCCTGCATCTCCGCCGGCAATCGCAGGACATAGCTGGCCTGCTGAACGGCCATATTATAGCCTTGAATGCGCCAGTCTGGATAGCCCTGCAAGCCATTTTTCTCCACTTCATACTCAAAATCGATGGTATAGGGATAGGTATCGTGCTTGAACTCCATATACTTCATCCGATCATCTTCGTAAATCGACCCGCTAGATACCGCACTGATGTCGTGGATTTCATCTTTGCCGATTTTTCGAATCTCCTGCCCCATCGCATTGAGCAAACGCCCTTTAATTTTTTTGACTTTGGTCATCTTATCATAAGACACATAGTGTAGGCTTTGCTGGCTGTTGCTGTTCATCAGCGTGACAACGTAACGGTATCTCATCGTCGCCTTACTGACGGATTTGACGTCGAACTCCATACGTTCTAGGCGAACGATGGTATTGGCGTTTTCGAGCAATTGGGAGGGAATGGAAACGATAGAAAAGTCGGGGTCATTAGCCGTAGGAGCTGAGGCAGTAGCAAGCGGCAGCCCCAGCACAAAAAACAGTAAAATACTTAGCATCATAGCTTGAGAAAATTGATGCGGCTATTTTTTTTGCAGCACCACCTGCTCCTTAAATTTAGCCGCAATATGATCAAAAAATTCTTTAATATCGTCGTATTCTTCTGAATCAAATTTGAGTTGCTTGACCTGAATTTTGCTGATGAGCTGCACCCGATCTCCAGTGTCTTTGATGATGTAATTGAAAACAGCGCCGCCGTGGCGGGTAATGACCCGCTTGGACTCTGGTAACTCGACCACTTTATAGCCTTCGGGTATTTTGAGATCGACAACGAACTGTTCTTTGAAGGGATAGACAAAATCTACAGGATAGTCGCGGGTTTTGGCGGTATAGCGGGGCTGGGCGTAGCGGGTGTAAAAGACCGGCGCAAAGGAGAGCTGATCGCTCTGGCGGGCCGCCGCCGAACGCAAATTGACCTCAATATTAGCCTCAAAGGGCCGAGACAGGTCATCGAGATGTTCTATCGACTGCACGCTGGCCTCGGCCATCGGCGTCATAGCAGCGAGGCGCTCCTGCCAGTAGTCGCCACGGCGATCACCGGTGTACTGTCGGCGCTCGTGGATGGCGTCATAGCCAGAGAAAGTCCCCTTCAATGTACCGCTGACATGGCCCTCTGCGTCCATCTCCATCTGGGCGACAAAGACCTCAGAACCGGCCAGCGGATCAATGGCGATCCACTCTGCATCATCCTTGCGGATCAGCCAGCCGTAGCTATTGAGGGCTTCTTCGCGGATGTAGTCGAGGGGGCGCAACGGGTCAGACAAGTCGAGCATCAGGGGGCGGCCTTCGCGCTCAACGTAGACCAGCATATGATTGAACTGTTCGAGGATGGGGTATTGCTGGATCATCTTGCCATGCTTGCGGGTGCTGACCAGCAAGGGATGGGCGGTGATATTTTGCTGGCGCAGTAGGGCGAGGAGCATCATATTGAGTTCGCTGCCGGAGGCGCGCCCCTCGGCGAATCGAACGTCCAGGGAGGTGTCAGCCATCAGGGCGTATTCTCCATTCCACAGTACTTTATTGTTCAGAAATTCGTAGAGGGCCGAAGTGGTATGTTCCTCATCCTTTCCAGCTAGATTAAGGGCCTGAGCCGCCTTGCTGATCGCTTCGAAATTAGCTTTTTCCAAAAATTGCTGTCCAAATTTGGGGGATTGCAGCAGCTCCTCCGCCAGAAAATCCCAGCTATTGAGGATGGGCTCTGTTTTATTATTGGGATAGTGGATTTTGCTCAACTGGAAGCGAATCTTGGCGCGATAATCATTCATATTGGTCACATCGGGCACTTCCTTGAGCGCCGGTACATCCTTCATCACAAAACGACTAGTCTCAATTTTCACCTGTGGGTCATGCTCCAGAACATCATCAAGGCTGGTTTCGAGTACAAAGTTCTGGTCCTCACTCTCTTTGAGCGGCTCCAAATCTCCGTGAATCAGCGTAATGTATTCTACCCACTCGGGCAGCTCTAGGCGCAGCTCGCTGTAGCGAATGGGGATATTTTCCTGAAAATACCAATCCCGTAGGTGACCAATGCGATCCGATTGTATCTCGAAGCGGTATTCGATAATCGATCCTTTTTCGAGTTCGGGAAGGCTCATTTCCCTCAATGACCAGCCGCCACTGAGGTTGCGCTCCATAAAATCTTTCTTACTGAGGTTACGCTTTTTGCCGTCTGGAGAGATAATCAGGGCTTTGACGGCAGTCACTTTCTCGGCGTTCATCTCACTGCAATAGGGAATGCCAAACTCGCCATGCGCAAAAGCGTCCGGGTCGAATATTTTTACCCGCCGGTGGCGTCGAAAGCGATAGCGAATGCCCTCGACCAGTAGTTTGACATCAATCACACCACGGTCGTACAGGACCAGTCCGGGAGCAGTTAGGTCTTTTTCATATTCCATCATTTCCAGCTCCTCTACCGGAAATTTCCCCCATTTAATTTGTTGTTTAGCCTTTTGCTGTGCATCTGCCATCAGGGACAATCCGATGAAGATGGTCGATAAAAATAAAACTCTCTTAATCATAAGTGCTAGCGAATTACTTTTGAGTAAAGGGAGGACTTAAGAAGAACCTCCTGCTATCTGACGAATATCCCCTGTATTTGTTACGTCTGACTATAATCGCAGTATTTAGTAGGGCATTACTTTCTTAAGATAATAAAAATAACGATTCTTTACCCAGAAATAATATGTTTGGCTCGTTTACTCCTTTTTTTTCAGAATAATTTGCTCCGCCTGTTTCTCCAATATCATATCAAAAAAGTTCTTAATAGACAGGTATTCTGCCGGCTCAAAATGCAGCTGATTGACCCGAATTCGGCTGACCACCTGTACACTATTCTCCTTTTCACTGATGAAGTATTGAAAAACGCCCCCCTTATTCGGTAGGGAAACCTTGGCAGAAGTCGGTAATTCTTCAACCTTATAGCCTTCTGGAATTTTTAGGTTAAAAACCAATTGCTCCTTAAATGGGTAAGGAATGTCAACGGGATAATCACGCTTTTGGGCTTTGAAAGGATTTTCTTCAAAATTGGTGTGAATAACTGGGGAAAAATACATAAAATCGCCGGATACCTGCGCGCAGTCGGGAATCTTACAGTCCATCTCCGCGATAAAGTTACTATTGATGTCTTCGAATTCCTTGAAACTGACATTCTGCAAACTAATATCGGGGAACCGCTCTTCGAGCCGCTTTTTCCAAAACGAGCCCGATTGATCATCACTGTATTCGCTGCGCTCACTAAAAGCGGAGTAGCCCTCATGCTTACATTTGATATTTCCGTTAACCCCCCCCTCTTCATCTACACTGACATCGAAAACAAAAGTATCTGACCCCGACGGAGGGATAATACTGATCCACTGTGGATTGTCCTTGATGAGTACCCAGCCTTTTGAGTTGAGGGCATCGACACGTGGATAATTGATAGGGCGATAAGGACTCGCCGCGTCCAGGAAGGTCGGTTTTCCATCCAACTCCAGATAGAGCAATACATGATTGAACTGATCCAAAATAGGGTACAACTCAAACATTCTACCGTGATCGCGGGTGCTGATCAACACCGGATAAGCTTCGATATTGGACTGCTTGAGCAGCGCCAGAAGCATCAGGTTCAGCTCGCCACTTCGGCCCGTCTTCTTTTCGTAGCAGTCATTTAGTGATTTCCGAACCCAGCGGCTGTAGTAACCATCCCATTCCATGCTATTAGTGACAAAATTATAGAGGAATTCCACCCTTTCTTTCGGCCCCTCAAGTTGAGCCACCTCCCCTTCTACAGCCTCCCAGACCTTTTTATAGTTCTTTCTCTTCAAAAACTGCTGCCCAAAATTACTGTCCTCCAAGAGGTCATCAGCCACTTTCCCCCAATCGGTCAATATCGGCTTTATCGGAGAGTTAGGAAAGGCGATGGCCTGTAGCTGAAAGCGTACACGCGTCCGATAATCATCCATTGTCGTAATGTAGGCCTCCTCCTCAAGAGCTGGGGCATGTTCCATCGTGTAGCGGGCCTTGCGGACCACCGTATTTACCGTAGTTCGTCGCGTTCCGTAATTACCTGTTGGGACTGGAATAGTGAGCGTGGCATTAGCCTCTTTATTTTCCACCTTCATTTTATTCACCCCCTGATTGAGGGATACATAGCGGTACCATTCGGGAATCGCTACGCGGTATTCGCTCCACCGCACCGGAATATCTTGCTCGAAGAACCACTCGCGCAGTTCAAAAATGCCCTCAGAAAGAATCTGGTAGCGGTACTCAATAATGGATCCTTCCTGGATATTAGGGACTGAAATTTTCTTTGCTGTCCAGTACTCGTTGATTTCTTCTTCAAACATATGATCCTTTCCTACCTTTTGTTTTTCCCCATCAGGAGAGAAAATCTGGACTTTTATATCCATCAATTCCTCAAATTTATTCTTGCTATAATAGGGAATAGAAATGTCCCCATTGTCAAAACCTGATTGCTTCAGGATTTTGATCCGACGATGATGGACAAACTTGTAGCGAATATCGCCGTCATTACCAAAGTCAAATTCTAAATCTCCAAAATCACAGAGAATGACTGCGTCCGCACTGGAATCCGGCTCATAAACCGTCATTCTCAAGTCTTCCCCGTCCACTTTCCCCCATTTAATGGGCGCTTTTTGGGCGGTGGTAGCAGTAGCTAATAGTAGTAAAAGGATAAGAGTGTTGAGTAGATGATATGGCTTCATTGTGACCTAAATTTTTTGTTGGAATATAAAGGTATTGATATTTTCAATTAAATTCAAAACCCTGCCAATTCTTAGAAATAACAATCTCACGGTGTAGTGGCCGTATCCTCCAAGGAAAGCCCCGGCCTTGACGAGAGAGGTCTATTATGTCCGAGCCGTGTCTCCTGCAAAGGGACACAGCGATACTCCCTCAGAGATACTATTCTAGAAATTGGTGAAGGATAGGATAATCGTTAACTTTGGGGTATGGAGCAATTCGATAAGCAAAAGCGACTGGTAGAGCAGACGAGGGAGTTGATCAGCAAAGATTTTGGGTTGGAAATCGGCCAGGAGCCCATGACAGAGGAGCAACTTTTTGAACTCCTGGCCGATGCGGTGGCGTATATGATTGAACATCGTCTGGACTTTTTGCTCAGTTTGCTCTACAGGCTAGATGTTGATGAGCAAAAGATCAACTTTGCGCTTTCGCCGCTGGCCAAGGACCCTGCCAATATTGAGCTGGCCCGGCTTATCTTCGCACGGCAAAAGCAGCGCATTTTTACCAAACAATATTATAAACAGTCCAAGCTGGACGATCTGGAAGAAGGACTAGAATTTTAGAAGCTGTTTTCTCCCTTATCGAAGACCAGCATCTTTTGCTGCGTACCAAACAATTGCTCAGCTTTGCCCACCGTTGTCAAGGTTTGCTCGATCTGCATTTGCGTCCCATCTAAATGGTACAGCTTGACAAACTGACTGGTGTAGATTTCTTCTACCGCACCATCCTTAGAAAAATGCAAAACTAGGTAATTGCCATCGGCAGAGAGTTCCCAGAACCCCCGCTCCTCCAATACCCGGTTACTATTGCCCATCCAGCGAATGAAGGTACCGTCGAGGTTGAAATTATAGTCCAAAAAAGCTTCTGCCATAGGCTCTGGAGTACCGGTATGCCCCGATTCATCAGCATTATCGAAGGGATAGCCCTGGTGTTGCCAATGGCCATTGAGGCGATGGCGGAAGTTTTCTAAAAGAGCGTTAGCCACTTTAGGGCGATAGTAAAGGATGGTTTCTTCGAAGCTATTGGCATCGGTCAAAATCAATCCTTCGCAGCTTTGTTCTACTGCATAGGATATGGACTCACCAAGGTCTCTATCTTTAATGGTCAGAAAAATGATCCCTTCCTGGTCTTCGAGCTCCCATTCTTGAGTAATAGTAGCAGCGTGACCATCGGCGTAGATCACCGTTTGCTCCAAGCGCCCTAATGGGTTGAAATGATAGATAATTTCCATATTGGACAAAGCGAGCTTGCTCTGCCAAATTCCGTGCAGCATATCCATCTCAAGAAATTCAAGGGGAGCCGTATCGTGGGGGGCACTAGTAATAAAAGGGCGGCAATTGCCGTCAAAGGCGCTTTGGGAAGCCGTCTCTGCTAAGACACTGGTACACAACAACAACAAAAAAGACAGCAGTAGATTTTTCATAATGGGCGATTTCTTTTCAGGGTTTTAAAATAAGGCTATACGAGATTGTTTTTAGTGAGTGTAAGCTTATTTTAAAGTGATCTTCGTTTCTTATAAGAACAATAATAACTCAAAAGGGATGCATCTGTAAAGGGAGACTCGACAATTACCTGGATTTAGTCGATGAAAAGCTCCAAAGTGCATCGATGAGCTATTTCCACAAACAAAATAAGTGCCTGATTGATAAGTCTTTTTAATAATGAGTAGTTTGACAGAATTATCAGTAAGCTATTTTTTTCCGTCTCTTAATATTATTTTTGCATGAATTTTGTCAAGCAACTGATTATGCGTTTTCCAATACCGATCGTCACCATCTTCTGCCTCTGCGTAGGTCTGCTTTGGGGTCCTACAGCCCATGCTCAGGATAATTATCATCAATCTGCTGGAATTCGAGGCGGGACTACCGTGGGCGTATCTTACAAGGAGTTCATCGATGTTCCTACAGCCATAGAGGGGATAGTGGGTTTTAATTTTGAAAATGGCCGACTCTTTACCTTAACGGGCTTATACCAATACCATATTTTCCTCAATTATCAATTGAACGTATTTGGTGGTGCGGGCCTGAGTACGGCTTTTAATGAGAATAAATTTCGCTTGCTCGGAGAGGTGATGATTGGGTTTGAGTACACCGTTCCACGCTTCCCCCTCAATTTTTCGATTGACTATAAGCCTAATTTCAGTGCTTTTGAGTTGGAACCCTTTCTCAATGAGTTCGGTGTTTCAATACGATATATTATTGATTAAGTCTTTTGCGTTTAACCCCTTCACAGCATAGCTATGCTTATCAAAACCCGCGGCATTGTCCTCAGAGCCCTCAAATACTCAGAGACCAGCATCATCTGCGATGTTTTCACTGAGCGCAAGGGCCTGCGGAGCTATATTATTAGTGGGGTGCGGAGCCGCAAGGCGAGGGTCAGCGCCGGACTGCTACAGCCCATGTCTCTGGTCGATATGGTGGCTTACCACCGCGACGATAAAGAACTCAGCCGCATCAAAGAGATCAAAGCGGCCCATATTTACCAAAGCATCCCCTTTGATGTCCTCAAAGGCGCCGTAGGCCTCTTTATGGTCGAGCTGGCCCAGAAGACCATCCGGGGTACCGAAGAACATCCCCGTCTCTTTCAATTCCTCTTCGAAAGCTTTCAGTACCTCGATACCACCCCCCAACATGTTGCCAATCTACATCTGCACTTTATGTTGGGACTCTCCGCCTTTCTGGGCTTCTTGCCGGGCAGCCTACCCGGTGTAGTTTGCCGCTACTTCGACCTCAAAGAAGGCCTGTTCATCGCAGAACAGTCGCGCCATCCGCATGTTCTCAATGAAGAACTGAGCCAACTGTTGTACCAATTGCTGCAAACTGACCTTCGGGGCTGCCACGAGATAAAAATGAATCGCGAAATTCGCAATGAACTATTGGAACAAATGATTATTTTTTATCGTTTACATATCGAAAATTTTCCCTCATTAAATGCACATACTATTCTAAAAGAAGTATTTTAGCCCATCAATAAGCACATCCAAGGTAGTTCTCCCCTTTCTACAATTGTAACTATAAGCACTACCAACAGTTCTTCTTTCCGGGAATACCCTACAGGGTAATAATCCTGAGGAAAGGAACGTTTTGTAGTCCAATATTAAACCACAGGCATATGACGACTCATTCCAAATCGTCGTTTTTAAAGCGATTGGAACCCTATTTGGCTCCTGCGAAGGCCCGCTGGGCCGCATTCAGCAGCCAGATGCCCCGGCTGGCCCGGGCGGTCAAAATCATTGGAGGTGGAGCCGCAGTGGGCCTTTTTTCGCTGCTGCTGTTCTTCCAGCTTATCCGCTTTGGAGCCTTCGGCCACCTCCCGACTGCGGAGGAACTCAAAGACATCCAGAACCACGCTGCCTCCGAAGTCTACTCCGCCGATGGCGTTCTCCTGGGCAAATACTTCGTCGAAAACCGTACGCCCGTAGGCGTCGATGAGGTCTCTACAGATATTGTCAATGCCCTGATTGCTACCGAAGATGCCCGCTTCTTTGATCACCACGGCGTCGATATGCGGGCCTCTATGCGGGTACTTTTCAAAACCATCCTGATGAACGACGAGTCCTCTGGTGGTGGAAGTACCCTCAGCCAACAATTGGCCAAGAACCTCTTCCAGCGCAAACGCTACCGCCTGCTGAGCATTCCGATCAACAAAATTCGGGAAATGTACGTTGCTCGTCGCCTAGAGCGCGTTTACACAAAGGAAGAATTGCTCAACCTTTACCTCAATACGGTGCCTTTTGGTGGAAAAATATACGGCGTAGAAGTCGCCGCCCGCCAGTTTTTTAGCACCACTGCTAAAGAGGTTAAAACCGAAGAGGCCGCCGTCTTAGTCGGTATGCTGAAGGCCAATACCTACTACAATCCGCAACGCAATCCCAAAAATGCGACGCGCCGACGCAATACTGTTCTCAGCCAAATGCACAAATATGGCTACCTGAGCAAAGCCGTCTGTGACTCCCTCAAGGCCCTCCCACTGGAAGTCAAATACCAGCGCGAAAGCAACAATGAAGGACTGGCCACTTTCTTCCGCGAACACCTGCGGCAGGAACTGGCCGAAGAGGTAGAAAAATACGAGAAGTCCGACGGCACCCCCTACAATCTTTACACCGACGGGCTACGCATCTATACCACTATCCACTCCGATATGCAACGCTACGCCGAGGAGGCCGTCAGCACCCATATGAGCCAACTGCAGAAGAGCTTCGACAAGCACTGGAAGGGCCGCAAGCCCTGGGGCAACGAGAGCGTACTGGGCGTAGAAATCCAACGCTCTAACCGCTACAAAAGCATGAAAGCCAATGGCGCTACGGAGGAGGAGATTGAGAAGGCTTTCAACACGCCGATGAATATGACCATCTTCACCTACAAAGGAGATGAGCAAAAAACCATGACACCGCTCGACTCTATCAAGTACTACTATGCCCTGCTCAACGCGGGCTTCCTCGTCACCGATCCCTCTACCGGCGCGATCCGGGCCTGGGTGGGCGGTATCGACCACAAATATTTCAAGTACGATCACATCAAGTCTCGGCGTCAGGTGGGATCAACCTTTAAGCCTATTGTCTACGCCAGCGCCATCCGCAGTGGATTTCAGCCTTGTGATTATTATTATAATCGCCTAGTCACCTACACCGAATATGAGGATTGGCGGCCCGAAAATGCGGATGGAGAATACGGCGGGCTGTACTCTATGCAGGGGGCCTTGACCAAGTCGATCAACTCTGTCGCTGTTGATCTCATCATCCGCAACAGCGTTGATTCGGTGCGGACCTTGGCGGCAGAGATGGGTATTCGTAACAATATTCCGAAGGCCCCAGCCATTGCGCTGGGCGCTGTTGACGCTTCGCTGCTGGAGATGACTCAGGTCTATGCCACCTTTGCGAATCGTGGAGTGCGACCGGAGATTCAGTACCTCAGCCGTATTGAAAACAGCCGGGGCGAGATCATCGCTGAGTTTGGCCACGATCCTTCGACTTTTGAGGAGGTGATGACGGCCGATGAGGCCGATATTATGACCAAGATGATGGAAGCGGTGGTGGACAGTGGGACGGCGCGCCGCCTGCGCTATCGCTACGGCCTCAAGGGGGCTTTGGCGGGGAAGACGGGCACCACGCAGTCGCACACCGATGGTTGGTTTATGGGCTATACGCCAAGGCTGGTTGGCGGCGTGTGGGTCGGCGGTGAATCGCCGCGGGTGCGCTTTCGCTCGCTGAGCCTGGGGCAGGGAGCCAATACGGCCTTACCGATCTGGGGCCATTTCCTCAAGAAACTCTATGCCGATCCGGCTTTTAGGAAATGGAAAGCCGAGGGCTTTGCCCCTACCTCCTACGAAGTTGCCGATGCGCTGGACTGTGCGCCATTCATGGAGGAATTGCCTCTGCTGGCTGCTGATACTATTCAGACGCTGGAAGATTCTTTTGATAGAAAGCTGAATGGTCTTTTTGATGTGTTTAGGAAAAATAAGAAGGTGCAGCCGAGGCAGCCGGTCAATACCAGCCCGCGCGTGATCAGCGACCAGGAGCGACTACAGGAGCGAGCGCGTATCCAAAAAAAGAATGAAAAGACCAAGAAGAAGCGGGAGCGCAAAAAGAAGCGCAAGAAATTCTGGGGAAAAATTTTCAAAAAAGACTAACGGCAGGGATCGGTCATCTAAGGAGATCGATCCCTATTGGTTTTATTGCTGCTTAATCATTTGGAGGACCGCTTCTAATTGGCTGTCCTTCTCTCCTAGTACCTGCTCCATTGTTCGGGGCAGTTCAATATCTGGAGCTGTTCCAAAACCGTCCAATGGCCGCCCGTCGGGCTGAAAGGAAATCATCGTAGATAGCTTCACGATCAGGCCAGAATTTTTTAACCTAAAATAATTAGAAAGCCCGCTAGACCCATCGGTATTCACGCCAACCAGCTTCACATTCGGTAAGCCCTTGAACGTAGCGGCTAAAACCCCAGCGGCGCTGAAGCATTGTTCATTCATCAACAAATAAACCGGTTTATCGTAATGGTAGTGATCCTTTCCATTGCGATGAGAGAAGACCGTGTAATGCGCTTCACTAAAGAGGCTTTTGTCAAAAGTATACGCCGTTTTGAAGGTTTGCAAAAAAGCATCAATCGCCTTTCGATCTTCGGCATTAAAATTCGGCGAATCGTAGGGATACAAATAGCGCTTATTCAAGGCGTGTAGATCGAGCGAATCCGGGTTGGTCTCCCGAATGTAAGCCATGTTGACGACTTGAGGAGTCTGATCAGGAGCGCAGATGTAAGAAGCCAGCATCCAAATGGGCATACGCGAGCCACCGCTATTGCCCCGAATATCGATAATCATAGCCTTGGTATTCCGGTACGCTTCCATTTTATTTTTCAACAACTCAAAATACAAGGGGTGATCCTCCGCATTGAACATTTTGGGCAGCGCCAGGTAGGCAATCTCTCCTTCGAGGGTGTGCATTAAAGCTGCGTAGTTTTTGGCCTTATAATCTCGCTTGTATCGATCGCGAATATCGCCAATATCGTCCCAGCTGCCCCTACGCTGGCTCAGGGGTATTATTGTGGTGGTATCTTTCTGACCGTCCGTAAAAGTAAAGGAAGCCGCCGTGGCATCGCCGAATTGATAAAATTCCAGCATATCGCCCAAATAGCGCAGTCGGTTAATGGCCCTCAGCCGTTTGGCTTCTGTCGGAGCACTGCGTCCTCTCATATTGAAGGGCGCTACAAAACTTCGGATGGGTTGGGCATTGATGGCCTTGAGGTAAGGATAGTTGGGAAATAAAACGGTGAAGGGCGCTCCACGATGTTTTTGTAAAGCAATAGCCTTTTCCTCGTAGGGCGCTAGGGCGAAGGGCAAGAACAGCACCTTCTCAGGTTCTGGCTGTTCTTCCCATTCGACCTTAGCATGGCGATCGCCAATGCGGCTGATGACATCGTGGAGCATAAATAGCAAGTGCTCCATTGGCACCGAGTCTTGTTTCGCCAGGATGCGTTTTGCCTGTTGCAGCGCTGATTTCCAGCCAAAATCCGTCAGATGAACGTAGGATGATTTTTCGGTTAAAATGGATGTTAGTTCATCAATATCGGCCAGGGCCTTTTCCGTAGCGATCTGCTGCGCGGACAGAAGGCAGCAAGGTAGCCATAGGGCCAGCACTACTATTGTCTTCAGGGTCCAGTTATTCATAAGCTTTGGGGATGTTTTGATGGCCAATGGTTGCTACTTCAAGTGATCTTGTAAAAAGGCCAAAGTCAGCTGGTTGGCAGCCGTAGCGGCGGCCTCATTGTAGCGAGGACTACTGGGATTGGCGAAGGCATGATCGGCGTCAAACTGGTGAACTTTGACCGACTTCCCGGTCGCCTTGGCCAGAGCCTCAAAATCACTAACCACCTTCGGTGTAATCCACCCGTCCTTTTCCGCAAAGATGCCCAGTACGTCGGCTTTTAGCGGCACTAGCTGATCCGCTTTCTCGACGGGCGCCCCGTAGTAAATCACACAACCGACGCCCTGATTTTCGGCCAGTATAGAGGAGCGCAGCGACCAGCCGCCGCCGAAACACCAACCGACAGTAGCGACTTTGGCGTTTTCCCCGGCGTGGGCCAAGGCCCCCTTGATGATGGCATTGGCGCGTTCTTCCTTCACCGCCTGCATGTACTTGCTCGCATCTTCGCGGTTATCGGCTACATTGCCATCGTAGAGATCCAGCGCCAGTACATTAGTACCCGACAGCTCTTCAAAGTAGCGCTCTGCTTCGCGCTTCACATTATCATTCAGCCCCCACCATTCGTGAATAACAAAAAGGTATTTATCAGAAGCCGCTTCCGTTTTCAGGGCATAGGCTTTTCCTTCCTGACCATCTTCCGTAGCAAAGCTGATCCATTGGCCTTTCTCCTCATACTCCAATTTGGTGGGTTCTTCGTGCGCCTCTTTAAATTCTTTGTCGTTGGCAAATTTATTCATGCCCTCCCCTTCCGTCTTGCTTGTCGAGGCTTCTCCACAGCTTATACACAGGGCCAATAGACAAAGGGCGATACTTAAGAATATCGTCTTTTTAAACATAATTAAGGTGATTTTTAGGTGATGATTAAAAACTGTAAGTACTTAACAAGGTAAGCAATATTTCAGAAAAATCCCCCCTCTGTTCTTTCTTGTCTAGTTCTTCGATAAATGTTGGTTTTAAAAGAATGTAGGTCTCGTTTTTACCTTACCTTTGCATCCAATTTTTAGAATAACCGTAACCCAAGTTGCAATGAACGAGATTTCACCTGCCGGCAGGCAGGCAGGTAAGGAAGATTTTGTGAGCCACGAGGTGGCGATTCA
>JBCDGZ010000029.1:0-58545 GCA_038750655.1 Bacteroidota bacterium
AATATGCAAAAGATAGTTTTCGTCGCTTTTGACCCCAGCTCAAATACGAAGGATCAACTGATTGAATCTGCCATAAAGTTGGTTCAGGCTAGGAATTACCGCCTATTTCTCTTCGGCGTAGTCGGCCGTCCTGCGCTTCAGCCAGTTTATCAGCGCCCCTATAGCGTTGTTATGGCTCCCGAGGAAAATATGGAAGAAGAAGAGCTGGAAGCTACTATGAAGGCCTTGGTCCATCGCTATCGCGGGCAATATGAAGACATTCAGATGGATTACGGTTATGGCTTCGAAGGCAAGGAAACCCTCAATAAAATTGATCAGCTGGCGGCCAAGTTGCGCCCAGTATATACTGTTCTTGAACAAACCAATGAACCAAGTTGGTTGACCAATTGGTTGGGCAATGCGGAGACCATCGTTACACAAGACCCCCCGTATCCTACCGTCGTCCTTCCTAGTGGATATAAGTTGAAGCATATCAAGCACATTACTTATGCATTAGACCTCAGCATTAACCATACAGAGCATATCAATCGACTGCGCAATTTGGCTTTTGACTTTGACGCGCATCTGGAAATTGTTCTTTTTGCAAAATACCAACAAGAAAAGGAATTGGGCAAAGCCATTCAGGCCTACTACCAAACTGCGCCCAATATTCGTGTGGTCAACCTAAAGAACGTTGATACCTTCGCCGATCTGATGCAAAGGGTAGAACATATTGAGCAAACCATCTTTGCATTTCCCAATCGCCGAGAAGGGTTTTTCAAACAAGCTTTTTCTTCCGACCATGCAGGCAGGCTCTTTCTTTCAAGCGATGTACCCGTAGTAGTCTTCTAACCTAATTATACCTCCCATGATTATATTGGCCATCTTCCTATTCAACCTGTTGCTGCTATGGATCATACATAATTCTTCGAGAAAAAATACGGCATCAACAGCCTAAAAGCTGTATATTGAAAACGGTGTTGTGAAGCTGTGCGTAAGATTCTACGAACACTCAAGAATTGAGCATCACCAGTGCCATCGTTAACTATGATAATAAATCCTTCCTAGGGTTTGTATTCCACCGAGCAGCAACCTAAAAGACCATGAAATTCAACAGTATCCAGTCTTTCTGTGAGTATACCCACGCGAAAAAGCCGCGCCATATAGAGATCGACATTGGCGAATACTCCTCGGAATTCCGACTGGCCTCCCCTCCGGTTTATCCCGCCTTCTACCGCATCTCGATCAAGTACGGTTTGGAGGAAGATAAGCAAAAGGGCTATATGTATTTTTCTAGTCCCAACCAAGCCATAGAATGGAATACCGAAGTTCCCTGGCGCGGTTATTACATCAACATCACCGAAGCACTCATTTCCAACAGTCAACATCTGGCCTATTCCTTCTTGAAATACGGCTCCCACGAGCCCTTACTTTTAGAGCAAGCAGAAGAGGCCATCATAACGGGTGCCTTTAAAGGGGCACTACAGGAATACAACAAGGAATCTTTCTCCATCAAAATCTTACTGGCCTACTGCAATCTGATGTTCGCCCACATCGCAGAATTCTACAAGCGCCAATTCGGTGAGCAAAGAGAGAAATACGCCAAACTGGTCGATGACTTTTTCCTCCTCCTCAATGCCTTCTACGACCGACCGCACCAGCCAAACATCGAGCAGCCCTCCGTCAGCTATTTTGCCCAATCCCTCAATGTAACGCCCAATTACCTGAGTGATTTGGTTAAATTCTACACCGGGAAATCGGCCCTGAGCCATATCCACCAGCACATTATCGAAACCGCCAAGCCCCTGATCACCCAAAAAGAGGCCACCATCAACGAAATTGCCTACCAGCTGGGCTTTGAATATCCCAACTACTTTTCCCGGCTGTTCCGAAAGCACACCGGGCATACCCCTTCTAAATACCGCAACCTGTAATTTGTATCTTTTTTGCCTTGATTTGTTTTCATAGAACGCCATGGTTTTGAGGGAAATTTGTCTCTGATCATTTCATCAAAACCATTCATTATGTCATTCGGAAAAACACTGGATTATAAAATCGATAATACCCTCAAAGGCAGGATGGGGGAAGCGGCTTACCACAAAGCCATGCAGCAATTGCAAACCATTTCTGAGCAAGACCACAATACAGTGAAATACCTGGCCAATTTTGCTACCCTCCGCACCTTCCGCACCCCCGTTCACAAAACACCGGCGGATCACGGCATGGACCATTGGGAGGATGTTTATTTTCCTTCTAGCGACGGGACGCCGCTGGAGGCTTGGTACATCCCCTCTGTCCAGGGGGAATCCGACCAACTGATTATCATCAATCACCCTATGCCGATGAGCCGCTCCGGCTTCACCGGCCACTTCGGCGAGCCCTTCTCCTCCGTCGACAGCCTGGAAATCGACTTCGTCGCGCACATGGGCCATCTGTCCAGAGCCGGGTACAACATTCTGGCCTACGACCTGAGGAACCACGGCAACAGCGGGGCCGCTAACGGCGGCATCTGCGGAATCGGCCGCTATGAGTGGCGCGATGTGGTCGGCGCACAGGAATACGTCAATCACCACCCCAAGCTAAGTAAGATGACCGTCGGGCTGTACAATCGCTGTACGGGCGGGAATGCCGCCTTCGAGGCCATGCACCGCCGCCCGGAATTGTTCGAAGACATCCGCTGCTTCTTTGGCCCCTTGGTGGTGTCCATGACGGCGCTGATGGGCGAGTTCGCCCAATTATCGGGGGTAGGACAATATATGGAGTTGATGGATTATGAGCAGCTCAAGCTCGGCGGGTGGACCAATGCGGAGATGCGCCCTCAGCACTTTGCCCATGCCGTCAAAGTCCCCTATTTCATGTCTCAGGTCATCGATGATGTTTGGACGGACAACCCTAAGGATGCGCAGGAGTGTTTTGATAAAATTTCTTCGGAGGAAAAGGAATTGTTTTGGATTGAAGGCACCCAGCGGAGGTTTGATGGCTACAATTATTTTGGAGTCTACCCAGAGAAGATGATCGCTTTTTTTGATAAACATATGAAGTAAAAACAGCGAAGAAGTTAAGTCATTTGTTGTCAGGTCGCACAGTTTGGAGTAACTTAAAGGCAGTTCTCCAAATTGTGCGGCCTGCTGGCATTCCTGCCGGAGCTTAGCCGCAATGCTTGGCATAAGATTTACAAAACATCACCCTAGTTTGCCAAGACTGGGGCGGACTGTTGGGCTTGACACTTCCGATGGATATGCCGGAGCGTTTTAAGCGATTGATCATCATGAACACCGCATTGATCAACGGGCAACCTGCGGGGCCTGTTTTTGCCGAGTGGAAACATGAAATCACCGCGCCCGCGAATGTAGATTTGGTCAAGCTCTTCAAGAAACATGCTCCCGGAATAAGCGACGGAGCGGCGGCCGCCTACGAGGCTCCTTTCCCGGATGCTACTTACAAAGCTGGAGTACGGATTTGCCTACGGAAGCACCGGAGATCGACTGAAAGGTAAAGACCTTCAGCTCATCATTTCGGCCGGAGGACAAGAGAAGTATTACAGTGGTTTTGATATTTACTGCACCATCTATGACTTGATGCGCCCTTTGCAGCTTACGGCCAACCTAGCTCAGATGAATTATGCTGTTCCGGTATGGATGTATCGTGCGGACAGTGCTACGGAGGAGACCATCAGGGCCTACGGACAGCAATGGATAGATTTAATTGATGATCCCTTGCGAGGCAATGGTCGGTTTTTCATTGAAAGCGTTCCTGATGAGACCATTCTTTGATAAGACTTCAATAGGATAAAGCCCCCAATTGAACGTAATTGCTTTCGGTTGGGGGCTTTTGAAATATACATCTTTCTTTTTTGTAAATAGAATTCTGTATTTTACCACTCCATAATATATAAACACCTCAATAGCCAAAAAATCATGATACCAACTCCCCCAACTACCTACCAGGACCGCATCAAGCTGCCCTTTCAATTCGATGCTGCCAAAATGATGGAAGAGATCAATGCGATGGACCTGAGCTTTTTTATCTACTACAAAGTCATTATGCTGCGGGCTCCAGCCCATATGGTCGACACCTCCCTGCCAGTCCCTCCTCCCGCCGATGACTTCGCCGACGGCTCCTGGACCGAATGGATGGATACCCCCGAACTCCTCCAATCGCCCTACCTGAAAAGCATCATCGATACCTTCCGCCAGCACACCAAGGTCACCCTGGTGCGCCTACTGCGCCTCGAAGCCGGGGCCGTGGTCAAAGCCCACACCGACCCTACGCTGGCCCTGGAAGTCCCCAAATCCGTCATCCGGCTCACCATCCCCATCCAAATCAACGATGGCGTCACCTTCTACCTCAACGACACCCCCGTTCCTATGCAACTCGGCGAATGTTGGTATATGCGCCTGTGCGACACGCACCGCATCGTCAACGCCGGGACGACCGAACGGCTCAATATGTCGATTGATATGATTCCGAATGAGTGGGTGCGGAATATGATTGCCGAGGCGCAGGCCAGCGCTTCCTAGCTACCGTTTCGCACCTAGCCACTCCCTACAATCCGCTTGGTCAGCTATTGCTAGCCGAAGTGGCGATTCGGCCTGCCAAAATGTCACATTTATCCCCAAAAAAGCCTACCTTTGCAGATATTTTATGAAAACCACGAGGTATGTACAATGATAATCCGACGCTGAGCAAGCTCGTTAAGAAGATAGAGGAGAAGAAGCAGGGCGAAGTTTTCTTTCAGCCAGCATGCAAGGACGAGGAGCAGGGGCCTAAGTTCTACATCGAGAGCTATGGCTGCCAGATGAACTTTAGTGATAGTGAAATTGTCGCTTCCATCCTCAACGAGGAGGGCTATAGCCCGACCCGGAATATGGAGGTGGCCGATTTGATATTGATCAATACCTGTTCGATACGAGAGAAAGCGGAGGAAACAGTACGCAAGCGCCTCCGCATCTTTGATAAGGTGAAGCAGCAGCGGCCGGGGACCCTGGTCGGTGTGCTGGGCTGCATGGCCGAACGCCTCAAGAAGAAGTTTTTAGAACAGGAGAAATTGGTGGACATGGTGGTCGGCCCTGATGCCTACCGCGATTTGCCCAAACTGATGGCTACGGCCGAGGGTGGCGAAAAAAGCATCAATGTCATCCTTTCCCGCGAAGAAACCTACGCTGATATTAGCCCCCTGCGCCTGGGCAGCAATGGTGTGACCGCCTTCATTTCTATCATGCGGGGCTGCGACAATATGTGCTCCTTCTGCGTAGTGCCCTTCACCCGGGGCCGCGAGCGCAGCCGCAATGCCTTCAGCATCGTCGCTGAGGCCGCTGATCTGTACGATAAGGGCTACCGCGAGGTGACGCTGCTGGGTCAAAACGTAGATTCCTACAAATGGACCAATCCAGAAACCGAGCAGGCCGTTGACTTCGCTCAACTACTGGATATGGTGGCCCATGTTCACCCCGACCTGCGCATCCGTTTTTCCACCTCCCACCCCAAAGACATCACCGATGAGGTCCTGTATACGATGGGACGTCACGAAAATATTTGCAAATACATCCACCTTCCCGTTCAATCGGGCAATAGCCGGGTGCTGAAACTGATGAACCGCACCTACGATCGCGAATGGTACATGGAGCGAGTGGAGGCCGTCCGCCGCATTCTACCGGATTGCGCCATTTCGTCGGATATTATCGCAGGGTTTTGTACCGAGACGGAAGAGGAACACCGGGAGACCTTGAGCATGATTGAATTTGCGCAATACAGCATGTCCTACATGTTCTTCTATTCAGAACGGCCAGGGACGCTGGCGGCCCGCAAGTACGAGGACGATATTCCGCTGGACATCAAAAAACGTCGCTTGCAGGAAATCATCCGCCTACAGAATCAGGTCTCTTTCCGCCACAATCAGGCGGACATCGGCAAGACCTACAAAGTGCTGATCGAAGGCGACTCCCGCAAATCGGATCGGGAGTTCAAAGGCCGGAATACGCAGAACAAGATGATCGTTTTCCCCAAAGCCGAAGGGCTCAACCCGGGGGACTACGTGAGCGTTGTGGTTACGGATGCGACCAGTGCTACGCTGAGAGGAGAGCTGGTGTAAACCGGGGCGGCGAGCAAACTATACACTTATATTTCAAAGACAATTCATGAACCTCCAAGCTGTAAAACAACGCTTTGGCATTATCGGACGCTCCTCGGCCCTCGACCTGGCCTTGGGCACGGCGGTGCGCGTAGCGACCACAGATTTGACCGTACTGATTCAGGGAGAAAGTGGAGTGGGAAAGGAAGTTTTTTCCAAAATCATTCACAGCCTTAGCGCCCGCAAACACAATAATTTCATTGCCATTAACTGCGGAGCGATCCCGGAGGGAACCATTAATTCGGAGCTTTTCGGCCACGAGAAAGGGGCCTTTACCGGGGCTACGACCGATCGGAAGGGGTATTTTGAAACGGTAGATAAAGGGACCATCTTCCTCGATGAGATCGGTGAGATGCCGCTGGATACCCAGGCGTTCTTGCTTCGCATCCTCGAAAGTGGGGAATTCATGCGGGTAGGGGCCTCGAAGGTACAAAAGACGGATGTGCGAGTGATTGCGGCTACGAATGTGAATTTGGAAGAAAAAATCCGCAACGGCAAGTTCCGTGAGGATTTGTATTACCGCCTTAACACGGTGCCCATTCGGGTGCCGGCGCTGAAAGAACGCCCGGAGGACATCCATATGCTTTTCCGGAAATTTGCGGCTGATTTCGCCGAAAAATACCGCACCAGCTCCGTCCGCCTGGACGAGCGAGCGCAGCTGCTGATCGAAAATTACTCCTGGCCGGGCAACATCCGGGAGTTGAAAAATGTAGCGGAGCAATTGTCGGTATTGTCTGAAGACAAGCTGATCCGCGCCGAAGATATGCTGCAATTGGTACCTAATATTGCCAAACGCAATCTGCCCGCCCTGCGCTCCACCAACGGTGCGGAGAATATGCAGGAGCGAGAAATCCTTTATAAACTGCTCTTCGAAATGAAGGGCGACCTCAATGACCTCAAATCATTGGTTTTTGAACTCATCAGCAGTAACGACCTGCGGGTGCCCGATGCCAAGAGCCTGCGCCACCTACAGTCGCCCTCTGTCCCCTACCCCAACAATGCTCCTATCGAGTATCCAGACACTGACAGCGACGATTATCCGCTCACCGACTCCGAGATCAGCGGCCCCAGCTCGCCGTCGACGCCCATTATTCTTGACAATGCGGACAACAAGTCTTTTGACAACTCTGAGATTGTCGAGGAGAATTTGTCTTTGGAGGAAATGGAAAAGGAAATGATCCGAAGGGCGCTGGACAAATACAAGGGCCGCCGCAAGGACGCTGCCGAGGAATTGGGGATTTCTGAGCGGACTTTGTACCGCAAGATTAAAGCCTACGATCTGTAAATTGTTAACTCCTTGAAGCTCTATCAGACCAAAACTTCCATTGCTGCGTTTTAAGAAATATACTGTATGATTATGAAAAGACGCTATTCCCTCCCCCTGCTTTTCCTGTTGCTGCTACAATTCAGCGCCTGTCGCTATTCTTTGCGCGGCATCAGCATCCCCGAAAATGTCAATACCTTTTATGTTTCTAATTTTGACAATGTTGCCGATAATGTTGTCCCTACCCTCAGCCTACAGTTTACGCAACTGCTGCGGGATAAAATTCGCAACGAATCGCGCCTCAACCCCGACGATACCGATCCCGACATCGAATTCAGGGGCCAGATTACCAATTTTACCGTTAGCTCCGTGGCTCCACAACCGGGTGAGACTTCGGCCCTCAACCGCCTGGAGATCAAGATTTTTGTAGAGTTTATCAGCAATAAGGATGAGAGTGAAAATTGGAAGCAGCCCTTCTCTTTCTTCAACGATTTTCCTAGCGATCAAGACATCCTTGAGGTTCAGGAAGAGTTGATCAATATTATTAGTGCCCAATTAGTCGAAGATGTTTTCAACCGCGCCTTCACGAATTGGTAAGAATATATTTGGCTCCAAACATATTCTAAGATATTTTAAAAACTTATTCGTAAATTTAGGCAGCTATTACCACTCCAAAGGCGCAGAACCTTAGACCGACGATACTGAAATATGAATGCAGACGACTTTGCTGAATATCTGAACCAACCCACTCAGCTCTACCGAATCAGCTGGCAAGAGCTGAAAAGCCTGGCTCAACAGTACCCGTACTGCCAAAACCTGCACTATTTACTGGCGTACAAAAGTCAGCAGGAAAATCGAAAAAACAAGGAGCGCCACCTGCAAGCAGCGGCGGTATATAGCATTGATCGGGCCTTTCTCTACCAGCAATTCCAGCGCGCTAGCCAGGAGGAGCCGGTACGGCAAGAGCATCTGGAGGAAGAATACCTGGAGCTGACCGGCTTGAGCAGCCCCCCCAAAGCAGAAATTCCTCCCATCGAACAGCTAGAATCGAGCATCGAATTTATTGAACCTGAAAGAGAAGAAGAACCCCTAAGTATTGACCTGAGTAGCCCCAAAAGTAGTATCCCGGAATCCGCTTCTGATAATTACATTCCTCTAAATGAACTTGCTGAAATGGATGAAAATAAACATAAGCGTCCTCGCGACGGCAACACGGATCAGCCGGGGGCCAAGAAAAATGTCCTGTTCATTGAAGACTTGATCAACCCGCCGAAGAAGGAGCCCAAAGTGGAGGAGCTGGTGCGAGAGCCCGAGCAGGAAACACCTGTAGAAGAGACGCCGCAGTTGATCAAGCCGCTGCAAGAAGTAGAGGAGGTACCGCAAGAGGAGATAGAGGAAATACCGGTACCACCGGTCGAGGCGGTGGGGCTTCCGTCGGACGAGGAGGGAGCAGAAGAGGGCAGAAAACCGGAGGAGATTCCACTGGAAATCACAGAGGAATCGCGCCCTATAGCACCTGTACCCAAGGCCTCTTTCAGCAGTTGGTTGCAGCGTTTTCGCTCGCCAGCCCTGAGCATCAGGTACAATGAGCGCAAGGAGGAAGCGCCGGAGGAGGAAAAGAAGGTGGAGCCAGCCAAGCCGCCTAAACCCCCGAAAAAGAAGGGCAAAATGCCCGATCCGCCCAAGAAACCTTCCACCAAAGCCTTCGCCGCCAAGAGCTTTAATGACCATGATGACCTGGCCTCGGAAACCCTGGCTAAAATCCACGAACGGCAGGGCAACTACGAAGCGGCGATCGCGATGTACCAGAAATTAAGTTTGATTTTTCCCGAAAAAAGTACGTTCTTTGCAGGGAAAATCGAAAATCTTAAAAAATTATTGCCTTAGCAAAATAGTCTGGGGCGCAAAAATCGAAACATATGCTGCAAGGATTAACTGTATTTATTGCACTGATTTGTATCCTACTCTCAGGCGTCGTACTGATCCAAAATCCCAAAGGAGGTGGTGTAGATTCTACCTTCGGGGGCAAAGCAACCAACCAAATGTTTGGCGCTGCCAAATCGACAGACTTTATCGAGAAATTGACCTGGGGTCTTGCTATCGCATTCTTTATCCTCTGCATTGTATCGACATTGATGATCGGTGGCGGTGGCGGCGGCGAAGTCATCGACCTGCAGTCTAATTAACCGACTATCATACGTACAAGAAGACCTGACAGTTGGCCTACACAAACTGTCAGGTCTTTTTGTTTAAAGCATCACTATCGACCCGCCACGCCTGATTTTTTGTCATATTCAACAGGCCGTTTTCACGGTCTCTGACAGCATTTTCCACATATTCTGCAAAAATGTCATAATTCCCGGATTGGCACAAGAAATGATGTCTAACAGATGTTCAATTTATTCTATTTAATTCAAAATAACCAAAACGAGATTAACTATGAAGCCGATCAACGACAGAGTAGTAGTAAAACCTGCACCGGCCGAAGAGAAAACCAAAGGAGGAATTATTATTCCGGATACCGCTAAGGAAAAGCCACAGCGCGGCGAAATCATTGCTGTAGGCCCCGGAAAAGATGGTAACGCCATGACCGTAAAGTCTGGTGATATTGTTCTTTATGGTAAGTATTCCGGTACAGAACTCCACTATGAAGGTCACGATTACCTCATCATGAGAGAAGACGACATCCTCGTAGTACTCTAGTGATCCACTTTCCTCTTATCCCCTATTCGTTCATTATTACAAAAAACAAATCTAGATATGGCTAAAGAAATTAGCTTTAATGTTGACGCAAGAGAAAAACTCAAGTCTGGAATTGACGCTCTTGCCAATGCTGTAAAAGTAACCCTCGGACCTAAAGGTCGCAATGTTGTTATCCAAAAAAGCTTTGGCGCCCCTTCTATTACTAAGGATGGTGTAACAGTAGCTAAAGAAATCGAACTGGAAGATCCAGTGGAAAACATGGGCGCTCAGATGGTCAAAGAAGTGGCCTCCAAGACGGCTGATATTGCGGGTGATGGTACTACAACAGCGACGGTACTGGCTCAAGCTATGGTAGCTGCCGGTATGAAAAATGTAACTGCTGGTGCAAATCCTATGGATTTGAAGCGCGGTATCGACAAAGCGGTCAAAGAAGTCATCAGCAACCTCAAAGGCCAGTCTGAAGTAATTGGTAATGATTTTGAAAAAATCCAGCAGGTAGGTTCTATCTCTGCCAATAACGACAACGAAATCGGTACGCTGATCGCTGATGCTATGAAGCGCGTATCTAAAGATGGTGTCATCACTGTCGAAGAAGCTAAAGGTACGGATACCTATGTTGATGAGGTGCTGGGTATGCAGTTCGATCGCGGTTACCTCTCTCCTTACTTCGTAACCAATACGGAAAACATGACGAGCGAATACGAAAATCCGCTCATCCTGATCCACGACAAGAAAATTTCTAATATGCAGGACATCGTTCCTATCCTCGAAAAGGCGGTAGGCAGCGGACGTCCTCTCTTGATCATTGCTGAAGACATCGAAAGCCAAGCGTTGGGGGTATTGGTGGTGAACCGCCTGCGCGCTCAGCTTAAGGTCGTCGCCGTGAAGGCTCCGGGCTTTGGTGACCGTCGTAAAGCGATGCTCGAAGATATTGCCATCCTCACTGGTGGTACGGTAATCTCAGAAGAAAAAGGCTACAAGCTGGAAAACACCGAATTGGAGCACTTGGGTACTGCTGAGAAAATCGCTGTTGACAAGGACAACACTACAATTGTCAATGGTAGAGGAGATGCCGAGATGATCAATGCTCGCATCGCTCAGATCAAGCAACAAATTGAAAGTACAACTTCTGACTACGATCGGGAGAAGCTGCAAGAGCGCCTGGCCAAGTTGGCTGGTGGTGTTGCGGTGCTGTATGTTGGTGCCGCTACTGAAGTAGAAATGAAAGAAAAGAAGGACCGCGTTGATGATGCCCTGCACGCTACTCGCGCTGCGGTTGAAGAAGGTATTGTTGTCGGTGGTGGTGTAGCCTTGGTTAGAGCGATCCAGTCTATCGCAGAGCTGCAAGGAGAGAATGAAGACCAGAGCATCGGTATTAACATCGTACGTAAAGCGTTGGAAGCACCGCTGCGGATCATTGCTGAAAATGCAGGCGTGGAAGGTTCTGTGGTTCTGATGAATGTTAAAGGTAGCGAAGGTTCTCACGGCTTCAACGCTAGAACGGAAACATACGAAGACCTGAAGATGGCCGGAGTTATCGATCCAACTAAAGTTACTCGTATTGCGCTGGAAAACGCTGCTTCTATCGCTGGTATGATCCTGACTACTGAATGTGTGGTCAATGACAAGCCGGACGAAAATGGCGGTGGTGCTGCTATGCCTCCAATGGGTGGCGGCATGCCTGGCATGATGTAAGAATAGATAGAATTATTGAATTCTACGGACGGAGAGCGGCATAGCTCTCCGTCTTTTTTTTAAATCACTTCTCCAACTACAAAAATACTCCCTCCCACATAGATCAAATCCTCCGGCTTGGCTCGCCGCTTGGCTGCCCGCAGGGCATTCCGCACCGACGAATAAGCTCGCCCCCGCAGTCCCAAGGCCGCCGCCGAAGCCCGCAAACGCTCCGCCTCCAAGCCTCTGGGGATGTCCGCCTTAGCAAAATAATAGCGCGCTGCCTGCGGAAATAAGCGCAGAATCGCCTCCGGCGCCTTATCATTGACCATCCCCAACACGATATGCAGCTCCTCATATTCCAAACGCCGCAGGTGCGCCATCGCCAACTCTAACCCCCCTATGTTGTGGGCACTATCGCAGAGGATGATCGGCGACTCTCCCAAAAGCTGCCAGCGGCCCATAAAGGTCGTCAAAGGCTTGATCGCTTTCAAGCCCTCGGTCCAAGCTTGGGGTAGCAAAGACTGTGGTAGCCGGGCCTCCGCCTCTAGCACTGATAAAGCCTGCATGGCCGTCACCAGATTGCGCACCTGGTAATTGCCCGTCAGATTAACCGCCAGATTTTCGTAGAGAAGCTTATCATTCTGATAAACTTTGTAGCGACTATGCACCGCATCCTGCCCCACCTCTTCCAACTTAAAGTGTTGATCGGCAAAGGTAAGCGGAGCCGCCATCTGCGCCGCCTTCCGCTCAAAAACCGCACGCACCTCTTCCTGCGTCTCTCCGATCACTACCGGCACCCCCGCCTTGATGATCCCAGCCTTCTCCCCGGCAATCTCCGGCAAAGTATCCCCCAACATCTTCTGATGGTCCAAGCTGATATTAGTAATCACACTGATCAAGGGCATAATGATATTGGTCGAGTCCAGCCGCCCCCCCAGCCCGGTCTCAATAACCGCCACGTCCACTTCCTGCGCCGCAAAATACGCAAAAGCCATCGCCACTGTGATCTCAAAAAAGGAGGGCCGCAGCTCTTCCAGCAAGGCCCGATGTTGCTCCACAAAAGCAACGATCCATTTCCGAGAAACAAAGGCCCCATCAATCTTGATCCGCTCGCGAAAGTCCTTGTAGTGCGGTGAGGTGTACAACCCGGTACGCAGCCCTCCGGCCTGCAAAACTGCTGCGATGATATGCGCCGTAGAGCCCTTGCCATTGGTACCCGCCAGATGAATAGCTGGAAACTGCTCTTGCGGATTGCCCAGGGCTTCGCAGAACACTCGGATATTGGTCAGGTCTTTTTTAAAAGCAGAAGCCCCCACGCGTTGGTACATGGGGAGTTGGTGGTAGAGGTATTGGAGAGTTTGTTGGTATTTCGTCATGTTACGCCTTTGGCGTTTTGGGTGGACGGTCGACGGTGGACGGTGGACGGCGGTTTGTAATGGTTCGTAGTGGTTCGTAGTGGTTCGTAATCTAGCGTACAAACCGTCTACCGTCTACCGTCTACCGTCTACCGTCTACCGTCAACCAAAGTGCCAAAGGCACCAACCAAAGCGCCAAAGGCGCCACCCTACTTCACCTGGAACAAATAAGAAATCGTCCCGCACTGCCGGTCCACGCTGCCCTTACTGAAAGTGTACCTCTTCGCATTGGCCTCGGCCAGTTTGATGAGGTTGCGGCTTGAGCTGGTGGAGCCTCGCTGGGTATATTTGGCGCTGGTCACACGGCCGTTGGCGTCTACGCAGACCTTAACAACGATGCGTCCTGTTTCTTGTGATTTATCTCTCAGCGGGGGGCCTTGGCCGCCTCGGTTTTCCAATCCGCCACCGATGGTACCGGAGCCCGTGCTGATGCCTTCGAGGACCTTGGAGTTGGGATCACCGTTGGGATCGCCCTGGGAGCCGGGTTTATTTTTGTTGCCCTGGCCGAAGGCATTACCGATGCCCTCTTTGAGCTTTTGGGCCTCCGCTTTCTTTTTGGCTTCCGCCTCTGCTTTTTTACGAGCAGCCTCTTCGGCTTGGCGTTTCTTTTCTGCTTCCGCCTTGCGCTTGGCCTCTGCTTCGGCTTTCTTTTTAGCTTCTTCCTCGCGCTGCTTTTTCAAGCGTTCCTCGCGTTCCTTCTTTTCCTTAGCTTTTTTGAGGGCCAGTTCCCTAGAATTATCATCCGTATTGACCTTTTTGCTGTTGTCCGGCTCGGGCTTCTTAGGCTTTTCGGGTTCTTTTACCGGCTCGGGTTCAGGCTCCGGCTCTTCGGGAGTGACTTCTTCGGGAGGAGCAGGCTCTTCCTCTTCTTCGGTGGCGTCTGGTGGTGGAGCGGGCAGGTCATTGCCTTGGCCAGCGTCGGGCTCGCCGAGGGCGACAACAATGCCAGATTGGCCCGGAGGGGGGTCGGGAAAAGTGATTAATGGCAGCAAAGCGAGCACCAGTAAGGCCAGATGGACAATCGTGCTGGTGATCACACCTTTCTTCTTATCGTTTTCTTCTTGCTGAGTGATTACCGTTGCCATAATGTAGGAATTTTGGTTTGGAAATAGTCAGTTGTTGTTTCGAAAATAAACGCAAAGACTACGCCCTCCATTCTAAAATAATAAATCTTTGCATTTCTTTAACAACATTTTACAAAGCTTAACGCTTTTGCTTTCAGTGAATTAGCTGGTCTACTAGTCCTTTTCTGTAGCCAGAATGGCATTGATATTCAGACGACGGGCAATGTCCATGACGAATACTACGTCGGCCGTAGCCGTTCTTTTGCCCGGAGAGATGGTCATATCCATCTTGCCGCGCCCCTTTTTGCGAGCAATACTGCGCAGCTGTTTCTCCAAATCTCCCTTCGTAATCCTGCTACCGTCCAAGCGCAGACTACCGCTATTACTGATCGATACATCAGTAATTTGGCTAGTGGAGGGACTACTGGATTTGGAAGAGCCCGGCAGTTTTAAGTTTAGGGCATTGGGGGCGACCAGCGTAGAGGTCAGCATAAAAAAGATCAGCAGCAGAAAGATGATGTCGGTCAAGGACGACATATTAAATTGTGCACTGACCTTATTCCTTTTATTGAATCCCATAAGAAGTTCTTTTGAAGCTAAGAATTAGGCTGTGTAGCAATAATGGCTTTCAATCTGAGGTTGCTGGCAATGTTCATGACCTTGACCACCTCATCGAAGGGGACGGCCGCGTCGGCAGCAATGACTACAGTGGCGTTGGTCTTGTTTTCGGATTTGCGCAATTCTCGTTTGATGGCTCCGTTGAGCGCACTCAGTGGCATTTCCTGGCCATTCAGCGAAAACTTACCCCGCTTGTCAATCGATACGGCTATTGAAGTCGGAGCAATGGTCTTGGAATCTGACTTGGGCAGATCAACTGGATTGATGCGAACAAAATTGGCGGTGAGCATGAAGAAGATCAACAACAAAAAGATAATGTCCGTCAGAGAGGACATGCTAAACTCTGCGCTCACTTTATTTCTTTTGGAAAAACCCATAGATGTCGTTTTAACGATTACTGAGGTACCCGCAAGCCGGCCTATCCGGGCTCTTGAAGCAGGTCCATAAATTCTACAGTCGTACGCTCCATCTCGTAAACCACCTTCTCCACATTGGCAACCAGTAGGTTATAGCCGACAAAGGCAAAAATACCGATGGCCAAACCACAAGCTGTCGTAATCAGGGCCTGATAAATACCACCTGCCAAAACATCAGGGGTCACATTCTGCTGTGTAGCCATTTCATAAAAGGCCATGATCATACCGGTTACGGTACCGAAAAAGCCGATCATCGGAGCGGCACCAGCGATACTGGCCAAGCGAGAAAGATTTTTTTCTAACTTGAAGATTTCAAGGTTACCGACATTCTCGATGGCTGCATCAATATCGCGCAGTGGCTTACCAATTCGCAGTAATCCCTTCTCCACCATCCGAGCCACCGGACTATCCGTCGTCCGACAAAGGGCCTTGGCTGCCTCAATATTACCCGCCGCTACATTGGCGCGAATATTATTCATAAAATGTTCGTCAATGCGCGATGCGCGCTTGATGGTCGAATAGCGCTCAATGAAGATGTAAAGCGCGATAAAGGAAAGAACCAGAAGGATAACGACGATGATAATCCCCAGTATACCACCGGAGGTAATCAGGTCCAATAGGCTTTGTGTACCTTCTCCCCCTTCGCCTTCAGGAGTTTGGAAGAGCAGAATAGTGTTTTCAAACATAAGATAAGCAATTTTAGTTTTTCAGTTCTGTCGGTCCGATATTAGGAAAGAGAACGATAATGTCGGCTGCAAATTATCAATTGAAGGACTAAATTTAAAGTTTTTTGGCTAATATTATCGATTTCCACCAAACGTATCAGCGGCAACAACATCCTTTTGTACTCCCACCGCGCAACAAAAGGTTCAATTCGAACATATATATTAATGTAAGCAAGACCAACAGCAACAGAGCAAAAAACTAATTACCTCTCCCAGCTGTTTCATTTTTAGGCGTATTTTACTATTTTTGTGTATCTAGCGAAAATTCGCTAATTCTCTTTAATCATCAATTCCTTATCTAATTTTCATTATGAATCTATCAACCGATTCCGACACGCTGACCCAAGCCGAACAGGCTACCGCCAGCGCTACTCCCCGTAGAATCAAGAAAGTGGCCGTCCTCGGTTCCGGCCTCATGGGAACGGGCATCGCCGCCCACTTCGCCAACATCGGCCTCGAAGTCGTTATGCTCGACATCGTTCCTTTTGACCTCTCCGAGGAGGAAAAGAGCAAGCGATCCGCCCGCAACCGCATCGTCGACGGCTCCCTCAAAGCAGCCTTGAAAAGCAAGCCCGCCGCTTTCTACGACAAAAGCTTCGCCAAGCGCATCAAAACTGGAAACTTCGATGATGATTTCGAAATGATCAGCGACTGCGACTGGGTCATCGAAGTGGTCATTGAGCGACTGGACATCAAAAAGCAAGTTTTTGAAAAAGTTGACCAGTACCGCAAAGCCGGCTCGCTGATCACCTCTAATACCTCCGGAATTCCGATCCACCTGATGCTGGACGGCCGTTCTGATGATTTCAAAAAGCATTTCTGTGGTACTCACTTCTTCAATCCTCCCCGCTATATGCGCCTGCTGGAAATTATTCCTACAGAGGAGACCAGCAAAGAAGTAGTGGACTTCTTTATGCATTATGGAGATGTTTTTCTGGGTAAACAGACCGTACTCTGTAAAGATACTCCGGCCTTTATCGCCAACCGTGTAGGAGTTTACGCGATGGCTAAAATCTATCAGCTTACCGAGCAGCTGGGCCTCCGCATCGAAACGGTGGACAAGCTGACTGGGCCAGTTATTGGTCGCCCTAAAACGGGTACCTTCCGCCTTGGAGACCTCGTAGGTCATGATACCGCGGCGAAGGTGATTCAGGGTATTAAGGAAAACTGCCCAGATGATGAGCAGGCAGGAACTTTTGTTTTACCTAAATACATGCAGTTCTTGCTGGATAATAAATTCTACGGCAATAAGTCGAAGAAGGGTTTCTACCAAAAGACGAGGGAAAAAGATGAAAAAGGCCGCCCAGTCATTTTGGCGCTCGACCTCAATACTTTGGAGTATGGTCCTTCGCAACGACCTGATCTTCCTAGTCTGAAAGAAGCCAAGCAGATCGAAAGCCTGCCTAAGCGCATCCAGGCCATGTTCAAAGCCGAAGACCTTGGTGGCGAGCTGATCCGCAAATCGCTGCTCGGCCTCTTTGCCTATGTCTCCAACCGCGTTCCCGAAATTTCGGACAACCTCTACTCTATCGATGATGCCGTTAAGGCGGGTTTCGCCTGGCAAATGGGACCTTTTGAATATTGGGACCTCATTGGGGTGGAGAAAGGGGTAGAAATGGCGGAAGCGCAGGGCGAAAAAATCGCCGATTGGGTCAAAGAAATGGTCGCCGCTGGACACAGCAGCTTCTATAAGGTTGAAAATGGCCTGACGCACTACTACGATAAGGCAACGAAAAGCTACCAGCCATTGCCTGGTGCTGAGGAGTTTATCATCCTCGATAATCAGCGCAGTAAGGCTCCAGTTTACAAAAACAGCGAAGTGGTGCTGCACGATATTGGCGATGGTGTGCTGTGCCTGGAATTCACCAGCAAAATGAACGCGATGGGAGAAGGCATCCTGCGCGGTATCAATGATGCCATCCAGATCGCTGAAGAGGGCAACTGGAAAGGATTGGTGATTGGAAATAATGCCGAACACTTCTCCGTTGGTGCTAACCTGATGATGATCGGGATGTTTGCCTTCCAGGAAGAATACGAGGAGCTGAATATGGCCGTCAATATGTTCCAGCAAACGACCATGCGCTGCCGTTACTCTAGCATTCCCGTTGTGGCCGCCACGCAAGGCTATGTCTTTGGTGGAGGTTGTGAAACCATCATGCATTGCGACGCTGCCGTTTGTGCTGCCGAATCCTACATCGGACTAGTGGAAGTGGGCGTTGGCCTAATCCCCGGCGGTGGCGGAACCAAGGAATTCGCCGTCCGCGCCTCTGACTCCTTCTTCGCTGGTGATGTACAAATCCCTACGCTGATCGAAAAGTTCAAGACCATCGCTATGGCCTCTGTCGCTACTTCAGCTTGGGAAGCCTTCGATAAGAGCTACCTGCTGCACACTAAAGACAGCGTAGTTGTTAATTCCAAGCGCAATATCGGTGAGGCGAAAAAGAAGGTATTGGCACTGGCTGACAACTACGTCCAGCCGGCACCAAGAAACAATATCAAAGTCCTGGGGCAAACAGGTTTGGCCGCGCTTCACGTCGCTGCCAATGAACTCTTCCTCGGTCGCTACGCCTCTGAGCACGACATCAACATCGCCCATAAGGTCGCCTACGTCCTCTGCGGTGGTGATCTGACGGGCCAGCAGACCGTATCCGAGCAGTACCTGCTAGACATCGAGCGGGAGGCCTTCCTCAGCCTGGCGGGCGAGCAGAAGACCAAAGCCCGTATCCAGCACATGCTGCAAACCAATAAGCCACTGCGCAACTAATTATTAACCTTCTCAGGATCATTATCCTGATTCAATAAAGAAAAACATGGAAGCATACATTGTAAAAGCATACCGATCCGCCGTTGGCAAAGCTAAAAGAGGTGGATTCAAAAACTATCGCTCAGATGACCTGGCGGTAGACATCGTTAAGCACCTGGTCGCACAGACCCCCGAGTTGGACCCTCATATTGTCGATGATGTCATTGTCGGCTGCGCCAATCCTGAAGGTGAGCAGGGCTTTCAAATCGGTCGTCAGATTTCGGTTAGGGCGCTCGGCAAGCCGGTGCCCGGCTTTACGGTCAACCGCTACTGCGCCTCTGGCTTGGAGACCATCTCCATCGCGGTGGCCAAGATTCGCGCCGGCATGGGCGAATGCTTTATCGCCGGTGGTACGGAGAGCATGAGTATGATCCCAATGACGGGCTACAAACTGGCCCCCAGCTACGCCGTTGCCAGCGCCACGCCTAACTATCTGGCCAGCATGGGCGCTACCGCCGAGGCCGTCGCCGACAAGTACGAAATCACTCGCGAGCAAGCCGATGAGTTTGCCTACAACTCCCACGTCAAAGCAGCCCAGGCCATTGATGAAGGGAAATTCAACGATGAGATTGTTCCGGTGACCGTCAAGGAGGTCTTTGTGCATAATAATAAGCGCCAGGAGGCGGAGCATACTGTAGCTATGGACGAAGGGGTCCGCCGCAGTACGACGGTTGAAGCTTTGGCCAAACTGCGCCCGGCCTTCCGCCAAGGGGGACGCGTAACCGCAGGAAATTCTTCGCAAACCTCCGACGGGGCCGCCTTCGTGCTGGTGATGAGCGAACGGCTGGTGAAGCAGCTGGGCTTGGAGCCTATCGCCCGCCTGGTGTCCTGCTCCGTAGCCGGCGTTGATCCGCTTTACATGGGTATCGGCCCTTGCGAAGCGATTCCCAAGGCCCTGAAGCAGGGTGGCCTGAAGCTCAGCGACATCCAGCAGATCGAGCTGAACGAGGCTTTCGCGACCCAGTCGCTCGCCGTGATCAAAGAGGCAGGCCTGAACCCGGAGATCGTCAACGTCAATGGAGGAGCGATTGCTCTGGGGCACCCGCTGGGCTGTACAGGAGCGAAGCTTTCTACGCAACTGCTCAACGAAATGCGCCGCCGCAACCAGCGTTACGGCATGGTGACTGCCTGCGTAGGTGGTGGCCAGGGCATCGCCGGCGTTTATGAGCTACTGAATTAGTAAGGAATCATTTTTTCATATAAATAGGCTAGGAGCTTGCGCACTGCAGTTTCTTAGCCTATTTTTGTAAAAAATAACAAGTTATGATTTCCCAAAAGTATCTGATTTTACTGACCTTTCTATGTTCCTATTCCTTCCTTCACGCGCAAAATTTAAAGGGTAAAACGGTAAAACAACTCGAAGACTTTATCGTGACCGCAGATAAAAAGAGCCGCCTGATCCATATCTATGATAAGAAGAAAAAACAGCTCCAGGAGATTTCGCTCGAAGGCTTTTCTTCCAGTAAAAGTCGCATCAAATCGCTGACCTTTGTCCACTCCGGGCTAGAATTCATGGAGATGCCCACTGACCAATCCAGCAGTTTTTACGAAAACGAAACGCACCTGATTTTCTCTTTTTCTGAGGAAGATGAAAATGGATTGATCCAACAAAACCTATTTTTCTTCGATAAGCGGACTCACCAAGTCAACAAACAACGCAAGGGCTACCGGATCATATATGGTGTAAGTCGACGTAGCGGTACCTTCCTACTGGATTCTTTGTACTACACCTTCAACATTTTCCCAAACAAAGCGGTGCTGGATATTCAACCCCTTTACGATGAACAGTCCGACCAGTATCTGGCCAGCTTTCCATACCTCAAAGATCAGCTCCCCTCCCCTGCCAACGTCCCCATATTGAAAAACAATAGTGATTACTCCCTAGCAGCGCCAATTAGCGAAGTTAAATTCCCCAAACCCAAAAAGCAGCAAAAGTTATTCAATAAATTGCTGCGCCAAGGGTCCAGAGGACTAGGAGGTGCTACTGTTAAAGCAGAGTACTACAAAGAGGATTATATTTTGATTACCGTTGGTGCACAGATTAGCATTGGAGACGCTCCTATGATGGGAGCAGATGGCACATTTATTTCTCCTAGCTTTGAACCCCAGGGCTATAATTATTATCACTTCCAAGTCGTTGTCGACAAATATACTTTGGAGCCCGTGAGCAATGAAGTCCTGCAAGAGCGCGGAGTAACCAATAATAAAAAAGTGGATTAAGCTTTACTGAGGGGAATATTGGTGCTATCTTGCCTTAAATTCAATGATCAGAAACAGATGAGCCTCAAAGCACCAATCGCTCAATTTTTTGAGACGGACTTTCCGCTGAACAAAGAGGGTTTAGAGGAGCTTTTGGGTTCATTCAAGATGCGCCATATTTCCAAAGGCCGTATTTTATTAAATGAAGGTGAACAGGAGCAATCCCTGCGATTTCTCAACCGAGGTCTTATTAGAGAATACTACATCAGCAATAAGAAGGAAATCAACATCAATTTTTACACTCGTCCGCAGTTCATCACCGATTTTTCGTCCTTCATGCATTCCCATGCTACCAGAAAAAACCAGGAGAGCCTAAGTGAGCTGGAATTACTAGAATTGGGGAAGGAAAAATTTATGGCTTTGCTGGAAAAATACAGCTGCGGCAAGAGCTTTATCAATCTAACTTTTCAAAAGCTACTGCAACAAAAGGAGCTGTTCGAATACAATAGAGCGACCAAAGAGGCCGAGCAGCTGTATAAAGAACTGCAAATCTACAAGGCGCAATGGCTGCAACAAATTCCTCAATACCACATCGCCTCCTACCTCGGGGTGACACCAGAAACCTTGAGTCGTATCAGAAAAAGGATTTCTTGATTTGAATCAATGGATAGTTGGTCGATCTGCTCTTACTTTGCAATAATTGTTCGCGCTAAAGTTCAGACCATGAAAATCCATCATTTCCGCAATGCCACCTTCATCATCGAAGTGGCGGATAAATTTATCCTTGTCGATCCAATGATTGGTCCTGTAGGGACAATGCCGACATTTACTTTTTTCCGATTCAAGGCCAAAAAAAACCCGATTGTTCCCCTGCCCGAAAACTGTAAGCCGCTGTTAGAGAAGGTCACGCATTGTATCATCACCCATCAGCATCCCGATCATATTGATCAAGAGGGAGAACGTTTTTTATCCGAGCGACAAATTCCGGTGTATTGCAGCATCAAGGATGAGGCGGCTTTTAGGAAAAAAGGATTTAATATTGTCCAGACGATTGACTACTTAAAGCGCATCCCGGCCTTCGGCGGTCAGATTGAAGGCATTCCAGCCAGACATGGCTATGGCTTTATCGCCAAACCTATGGGCAATGTCATGGGCTTTTACCTCGAACTGCCCGATGCTCCCTCCATTTACATCAGTTCCGATACCATTTACACCGATGCTGTTGAGAACGTCCTGCTCAACTACCGCCCGGATATTAGCATTGTTGCCGCAGGTACGGCCCAGTTGGATATTTTTCAACCCTTATTGATGAGAATGGAAGATATTTTGAAATTCGTAAGGCAAGCCCCCGGAAAGGTCATCGCCAACCACCTCGAAGCTGTCAACCACTGCCCTACGACCAGGACCGGTTTGAGAGCGGAGCTGATCCGTCACAAGCTCTCCGAACGGGTATTCATCCCCGAAGATGGAACGTCCGTCCATTTTGATTAAAGAAATAGCTAAATTGATTCAGAGAGGTCAATTAGTTTTTTATCTTTATCCATAGCCTAGTCTTACTTATCCTTCACCTCATTACTGCTAATAAACAGGCTTAATGGATTGGAAAAGATCACCAAAGAATTGCTGATTGTTACCCTTGGCGTATTCATCGCCATGCTGATGAACTCGTGGAATGATAGGCGTCAGGATCGTCATGAAGCCCAGCAGTACCTCGACGGTATCGAGGAGGAGATGAAGACCTGGATTCCCATCTTCGAATCCTGGACATACTACGAAAGAGAATACCTCAAGGCACTAAAAGCCACTACGGAAACATTAAAAAGTCCATAAGCGCCTAATTATTATGAGAAAAATTATCCTCTATTCTGCGATGAGCCTCAATGGCCACATCGCCCGGGCCGACGGCCGCGTCGACTGGCTGGACGCCATCCCCAACCCCGAACAATCGGACTACGGCTACTACGATTTCTACGCTGGTATCGATACCACCCTCCAGGGCAATGCCACCTACCGACAGGTTAAAGGCTGGGATATTGAGTTCCCTTACAAAGACAAAAAAAACTACGTCCTCACCCGCCAGCAAGACCTACCGCCGGATGAAAATGTTGAATACATCACCCATAACCACATCGAAACCATTCGGCAGATGAAGCAGATGGAGGGCCAAGACATCTGGTTGATTGGCGGTGGACAAATCAACACCCTGCTCTTCAATGCCAGTTTGATCGACGAGCTGATCCTGCACATCATGCCCATCGTACTGCCTGACGGCATCGCCCTGTTTGAAGCCATCCCCGCCGAAAAGCAGCTCCAACTGCTCCGCTCCAAAAGCTACAGCAGCGGCGTTCTCGAACTCCACTATCAAATCAAGTGATCAATCAATGCTTACCCAACTCCTCTCAATCACCCTGACCCTCTTCCTATTAACGCACTACCCAACCCAGCCCCTCTCTTCCAATGAGGAACGCATCACCGAACTGCCTTTCGAATGGGTAAAAGGAAAAATCGTCATCCCCGTTTCCATCAATGGCCAGTCTTATAAATTCTTTTTAGATACGGGGGGAAAGTTGGATATTTCTCCAAAACTGCAACGCGAATTTGCGTTCCCAATAGTCGATGAAATCGAAGTCATCGGCATCAATAAAAATCCCGTTACGCTGCAATCGGTAGACATCCCGGAGATTAAAGTGGGAACGATGACCTTCAAAAATCGCAAGGCCACCATTAGCCCGCTCTACGAAAAATATCCGACCAGCTGCTACGGTTATGACGGCATGATCGGGCGAGATTTTCTGAAAGGTAAGCTACTGCAAATCGATGCCCAGAAAAAACGGGTGATCATCAGCAAAGACCGCTCCCTGGTTGAGGTGGAAGGACACCCGAGGACAAAGTTGAGCATCGGCCCGGGTGGCCTACCCCGCGTAGCTGTTCAACTAAACGGCAAAAAAGAGGACATTGTCTTCGACTCGGGTGCCCGATCGCTGTTCAGCTACAAGCGCAAAACGGCCAAAAAGCTAAAAATTAAAAACAAGGACCATAAGCTCCGCTTCACTGGCATCTTCTCCTTCGGGGTGAGCATGGCCCTGCCGGATAGCAAAACCCACTACGCCGTCAAAGTAGACCAGCTCGACATCGCGGGGCATTCGCTACAAAATTTTTATTCCAATATCTCCAAGGAGAGTCGGTCCAGGCTGGGTTCCAAGCTACTGAAATTCGGAACCGTGACGATTGACTACCAAAAAAACTGGTTCTACTTCGCTCCTTATGTTGATCAGCAGATGGAGCAACACTACGCTACCTTTGGTTTTGATTTTATGAAATACGACGGGCAGTTCCTGATCAAATGGGTACAGGAAGGCTCAGAGGCGAAGCGCCAGGGCTTGAAGTACGGGGATCGAATCAACAAAGTCAATGGCATCGCCGTTAATGAATTGATGGATGAATGTAGCAACTATATTAATGGCTACTCCTTCATGAAAAAAGACCGCATTGAGCTGGAAATTACCGATAGCAAACAGCAAAAGCGGTCCATCGTTTTAGATAAAATTATCTTCAAATAATCTTTTCTATGTCCAACACTGACCTCATCATCGAAGAACGCAGCCGTGACATCGGCGATTTCTTAGTCGGCAGGCTACTGCCCTTCCGCAAAAAACGCATGGTTGGCCCATTCATTTTTATTGACCACATGGGGCCGTCCACTATTGCTCCCGGTCATTATATGGACATCGGGCAGCATCCCCACATCGGATTATCGACCCTGACTTATTTGTTTGAGGGGGAAATGATGCATCGCGACAGCGTAGGCAGCGCCCAGCTGATCACCCCCGGCTCTGTCAACTGGATGACTGCTGGCCACGGCGTCGTACACACCGAACGCACCCCTCCCCACCTGCGCGACGGCGGCCAATACCCCGTCCACGGCTACCAAATCTGGGTGGCCCTACCCAAACATCTGGAAGAAATGGATCCCGAGTTCCACCACATCTCCAAGGATCAACTTCCTCAATGGGTAGATCAAGGCGTCCAATTCACCCTGGTAGCGGGCCAAGGCTACGGCCACCAATCGCCCGTCCCCGTCCACTCCCCTCTTTTCATGCTGCACCTCGAATCCGAGGAAGAAGTCAGCTTTGACATCAAGGGGCAGCTCGAAGGGGAAATAGGCATCTGCATCGTTGAGGGCTACATTGTGGCTTGCGGTAATCGGGTGGAGCAAGGCAATATGCTGGTCTCCAAGACTGAAGATGCCTGCCAGCTCACCATCGGCGCGAACACCCGCTTGCTCCTCTTCGGCGGCCAGGCCTTCGAAGAAGAGCGTTTCATCTACTGGAACTTCGTCTCCTCAGACAAGGCCAAAATTGAGGCGGCGAAGACCCGCTGGGCCGCGCACGAGTTTCCACCGGTGCCCGAGGAAACCGACTACATTCCACTCCCGGGTTTTTAAGCAGCTCTGCTCAGCCATTCCCTAGCTTTTCCGTACCTTCCCCCCATGGAAAAGCAAACAAAACTCGCCCTGCACTGGCGTATCCTCATCGCTATGGCGCTCGGTGTCGTCTTCGGTATCATTGCTACGATGATGGGTTGGAAGGAATGGAGCATTGACTGGATCAAACCCTTTGGAACGATTTTCATCAATCTATTGAAGTTGATCGCCTTGCCGCTGATTATCGTTTCGCTGATCAAAGGGGTGTCAGACTTGAAGGATGTTTCGCAGTTGTCGAAGATGGGCGGGCATACGATTTTGTATTATTTGGGGACAACGGTCTTTGCCGTTATTGTGGGCTTGGTGCTGGTCAATTTATTTCAACCGGGGAGTTTAGTATCGGAGGAGGCGCGGCAGAGCTTGATTGGCAGTTTTGGTGGGCAGTTGAATGAGAAGCTCAGCTCTGCGGGCTCGGGTGGAGAGGCAGGCCCTTTGCAGCCTTTGGTAGATATTGTTCCAGATAATATTTTTGGGGCAGCGACCAGCAACGGCAATATGCTACAAGTCATTTTCTTTGTCATCTTTATCGGTATTGGGTTGGTTTTGATTCCAGAAGAGAAGGCGCAGCCTGTAAAGGCTTTTTTTGACGGCCTCAACGAAGTCATTCTCAAATTGATCGATCTGATCATGGAGGTCGCCCCCTACGGCGTCTTTGCCCTATTGGCGACGCTAGTGGTAGAAACCCCCAGCCTCAGCCTCTTCAAGGCCCTCATCGGTTACGGCCTCACGCTGATATTGGCCCTCTCCATCATGGTCTTTGCCATCTACCCGCTCATGGTCCGCTTTTTTGCCAAAAAAGGGTACCTGGATTTCTTTCGGGCGATGGGCCCCGCGCAGCTGGTTGCCCTCTCCACCAGCTCCAGTGCCGCCACCCTGCCCGTCACGATGGAGCGCGTGACGGAAAAGCTGGGCGTCTCCGAAACCGTCGCCAGTTTCGTACTGCCCATCGGTGCGACGGTGAACATGGACGGCACGAGTTGCCACCAAGCCGTCGCGGCTATTTTCATCGCCCAAACTTTCGGGATGGACCTCGACTTATCGACGCAGTTGGGTATTATTCTGACGGCTTCGCTGGCCTCCATTGGTGCGGCGGCAGTGCCCAGCGCGGGGATTGTCATGCTAGTGATTGTGTTGGGACAGGCGGGTATTCCGGAGGCGGGATTAGCTATGATTTTTGCCGTAGATCGGCCCTTAGATATGTGCCGGACGGTGGTGAATATCACAGGGGATGCGACGGTTTCTTTGATGGTGGATCGGAAGGTGTCGTTGGATGCGGATTGAGTGTTTGCGTGGGAAAATCGCCGTGTCCCTTGACCGGGAGACGAAAGTAAACCTTATCAGAAAACACGGCTCGGACTAATTGCTACTCAACATTTGAAATTTACACTTCACACTTTGAATTGCGCAACTACACAACCCTCCCTTACCGGTATCTTTGTAGTGTAATCATTTAGAAACAAAATCTTAAAAACTATAAAAATGGAAAATTCGAATAATAGCAAAGTATGGTTTATCACTGGCGCTTCCTCTGGTTTTGGTAAGGCAATGGCAGAATATGCGGCATCACAAGGATATAAAGTAGTGGCGACTGCACGTAGAAAAGAAAAGTTGGAGGAGTTAGCGGCTACCGCGCCGGAACAAATCAAAGCCATTTCTATGGATGTTACCAATCGCGAGCAGGTAAGACAAGGCGTTGACCAGGCAATGGCAACTTTTGGAAAGATCGATGTACTCATTAATAATGCAGGCTATGGCATCGTAGGTGCATTGGAAGAAACGCCAGAGGAAGAGTTTCGCAATCAGATGGAAACCAATTTCTTTGGGGCAGTGGCTATCACACAAGAGGTGCTTCCGCACCTAAGAAATCAAGGCAGTGGAGCGATTGTTAATATGAGCAGCATGGGGGGAAATATGAGTTTCGGCGGGTTCAGTGCTTACTCGGCATCAAAATTTGCCCTAGAGGGAGCCTCGGAAGCTTTAGCTCAGGAGGTTGCACCGTTTGGTATCAAAACCATGATTGTTGAACCGGGAGCCTTCAGAACGGAGTTCGCGGGCAGCGCCTTAAAGCATATGCCAAAGATTGAAGCCTATGATGCCATCGTCGGCGGAACGCGGGATTTTGCCAAAAGTATGGATGGTACACAACAGGGGGATCCATTTAAAGCAGCGCAGGCCATTGATATGGCTTTGCAGGCGGACCATACTCCTTTGCGCTTGCAGCTTGGTGCCGACGCTGTCGAAGCCATCAAAACACACGCGGAACAATTGCTGTCCGATTTAGATACTTGGAAAGCAACAGCGGAGGATACCACCTTCGACAACTAAAATAGAATTGTTTCTAATAGCCTGAGCCGTGTCTCTTGCTAAATGACACGGCTCAAACTTCCTCCAAAAGTTCATCGGTTTTCAACCTTATTTAATTCAATGATTATGAGCAAAATAGCATTAGTCACGGGGGCCAATAGAGGGATCGGTTTTGCCGTAGCAAAGGGGCTTCTACAAAAAGGCATTACGGTAATTGCAACAAGCAGAAATGAGTTAAATAAGGAGGAGTTGATGAAGCAGCTTTCCACTTACGGTGCAGTAAAATTGAGGGTATCCAGTAAAACGCGATCGCCAACCTGGAGATTAGCCAGCTCCTCCGCAGCCACCCAAAGCTGAATAATCTGATCCCCCACCAAGACCCAAATACGCTCCTCTCCCTCAATGCGCAGCACCTCCCCCTGCAAAGCCCGCTCGCTCCCGCTACGCGCCCCAGCGAACAACTCCAGCGGGCTGCCCCACCGCACAACCTTCCCCTCCTCCAATATCCAAACCCGATCCGCCATCCGACAAACCTCCCCCACATCATGGCTTACCAAAATCGTCGTCAGGCCATACTCCCGATGCACCCGCAGTACATAATCCTGCAACTTACTGCGCATCCCCTGATCCAATGCCGACAGCGGCTCATCCAGCAACAATAGGCTCGGCCGTCGGACCAGCGCGCGGGCCAAGGCCACCCGCTGCTGCTGCCCACCCGACAGGCGGCCCGGCCGCCGCCCCTGCAATTCCCCCAATTCCATCATCTCCACCAACTCCTCAACAATCGCCACCGGCTGCCCCTTGCTCAGCGCAAAGCGCAGGTTTTCTCGTACCGTCATATTCGGAAACAGCGCATAGTCCTGAAAGACCAAGCCCACCTGCCGCCGCCGCGGCGGCCAATCAATCCCCTTCTCCGTATCCAACCAACATTCCCCCTGCACCTCAATCCGTCCCCGCTCACAATCCATCAACCCCGCCAACATCCGCAAAATCGAAGTCTTGCCGACCCCAGAGTCGCCGTAAAGCGCCAACAGCTGCCCCGCTTCGAACTGTCCTTCGACGTGCAGCGCCAGCTCGCCTCCCGCCGCCTTAAGCCGTCGTTGTAAGTTGAATTTAATCATGGTCCCCATCTTTTAAGGTAGCCCCCGTTGATCAAATAAACCGTGAACAGAATGGTGAAAGTGACGGCAAATAAAAAGAGAGAGTAAGCATTAGCCAAGCTGTAATTCAGCGCCTCCACCTCGTCGTAGATGGCGATGGAAGCGACTTTGGTCTTGCCGGGGATATTACCACCGATCATCAGGACGACGCCAAACTCGCCGATGGTATGGGCGAAGGCCAGCACGATGCCGGTGAGTAAGGAAGGCTTGATATTGGGCAGTAGGACGCGGAAGAGCGTCGTCAGCCGGGTCTTGCCGAGTACGGCGGCGGCTTCGCGGAGAGAAGCGGGTAGGTTGCTAAAGCCGGATTGGATGGGATGCACCATGAAAGGCAAGCTGTAGATCACCGAGGCGATGACCAGGCCCTCGAAGGAGAAGACCAGCCGCAGGCCCAGCCATTCGTCGAGCCATCGGCCGAAGGCGTTGGCGGGGCTGAAGGCGATGAGGAAGTAGAAGCCCAGTACGGTGGGCGGCAATACCAGCGGCATACTCACCAGGGTTTCGAAAATCGGGGTGAGGCGGCTGCGCGTGTAGGCCAGCCAGTAGGCCAGGGGAATGCCCACCAAGAGGAGGATTAGGGTGGTAACGCAGGCCAGTTGAAAAGTCAGTATGATGGGGCTCCAGTCGATCATTGAGCAACGGGCTGGTAGCCGTAGGTTTGCAGGATTTTTTGTGCTTTTTCGCCGAGCAGGAAATGGTAAAACTGCTCGGCCGCTTCGGTATTGCCATCTTTGCGTTGCAGAGGGACGACGCCTTGGGCGATGGGGCTGTAGCTGGCGGTATCGACTTCTACCCAGCGGCCTTTGTCTTTCATGACGGGCGAGAGGACAACGGATTTGGCGGTGAAGCCGATGCGGGCAGAGCGCGTGGTGATGAATTGATTGGTTTGGGAAATGCTTTCGCCGTAGACCAATTTCTGGCGCAAGGACTCGATCAATTGGTAGTGTTTAAGGGCTTCGGCGGCGGCGTAGCCGTAGGGGGCCGTCTTGGGATTGGCCAGCGCGATGAAGTCTGTCTCGGGCAGTTTTAGAGCCTGCATATCGGGTTGCAGATCGGGGTCCTGGGTCCAGAGCACCAGCTTGCCGTAGGCGTAAATTTTGGGAGGAAGCAGCGTTTTACCAGCACTGTGCAGGCGCTCAGGATATTTCATATTGGCAGAAATAAATAGATCGTAGGGCGCACCCTCCAGAATCTGAGCCGTCAATTTACCGGAGGAGCTGAGGATGACCTCCGTAGGAATGCCCGTTTCTTCGGTAAAAGTTTCGCCCAATTCTTCTATGACAAACTGTACATTGGCCGCCGCTGCGATGGTCAGTATACCGGGAGCGGGAGCTTGGCAGCTGGCGAACAGCAGAAGGGTAGCGAGGGCGAGTAGGCGGATATTCATTGCTGAATTGTTGAGGGATCGATTAGCGTATGTGGTTGAGTAAAGATAATAAAAACCCAAACTTTTAAGCTACTTATTAGAAAAGCGATAGACCGTCTTGGTAGCGTACACCTCTCCGGGTTCCAGCAGCGTGGAGGGGAACTGCGGTTGGTTGGGAGAGTCGGGAAAATGCTGGGTTTCTAGGCAAAGGCCGCCGCGACGGCGATAGGGCTGGCCGGCGTGCCCAGCATCGACGTCGAGCCAATTAGCGGTGTAGAGCTGTACGCCAGGCTCCTCCGTCAGCACTTCCAGCCGACGGCCAGAGTTGGGGTCGTAGACAATGGCGGCCAGCTCCAAGCCTTCCCCTTGGCGATTCAGCACAAAGTTATGATCATAGCCATTGCCGTATCGGAGCTGCTGGTGGTCGGCTTCAATCTCAGCTCCTACTGCCTTCGGCTGCCGAAAGTCAAAAGGGGTTCCTGCTACTGCCATCCGCTCACCCGTCGGGATCATCGTCGCATCCACCGGTGTAATGGAGTCGGCATTGATCAGCAGCAGGTGGGCCTGCACATCGCCGCTGGCATCGCCACGGAGATTGAAATAGGCGTGGTTGGTCAGGTTGCAAACCGTCTTTTTATCGCTTGTCGCCTCGTATTCCAAGTGCAGCTCATTCTCATTATTCAACCAATAGCGAAGCTTGACTTCAAGATTGCCCGGAAAGCCTTCCTCCAAATCCGGACTCAATCGATTCAGCTCCACCCCTACCCGATCCGATGATTCAATAGGCGTCGCCGTCCAAAGTTTCTTATCAAAACCCTGGGCACCACCGTGCAGCGTATTCGGATCATTGTTCACCGAAAGCGCATAGCTGTTTCCATCAATAGCAAACTGCCCGCCTGCAATGCGATTGCCATAACGACCGATGGTCGTCCCCAAATTATGATGAGGTCCCAGGTACTGAGCTAAAGAGTCGAAACCCAGCACCACCTCCGCCAGTTTTCCCTGCTTATCCGGCACCTTAATGGAGGTGATGGTCGCCCCATAGTTGGTAATTTTCACCTCCATCCCCTTATCGTTTTGCAAGTGAAAGAGGTAGGCGTCCCCTTCCGGCATTTGTCCAAAATCCGCTTTACTAAGCGTCAAACCACTTTGGTGTTGCTCTTGAGCAGGAGGCGATTCCTGGGGCTGACAACAAAACAAGAAGAGTAAAAAAGCAAGAAGTTCCAGGGTGATAAGGATACGGAGTTTGGACATAGGCTGTAGATTCTTTCCTTAATGATAGGTAGAATCCTGGACTTTACAAAAAGCAAAAATCCCCTTGCGGTTGAACTACAAGAGGATTTTTTCAGTATCGTAATCAGCAAGTGCTTACTTTTTGGCTTTTCTACCACCTTTCAGCTCATCTTGCCATTTGTTCAGTTCGTCCCATTTGCCTTTAGCAGCCATACCCGCTTGCTTAGCCCAAGTAGAGGGGTCATGCATTTGGTAACGCTTACCGGCTTTAGCGAGTATATCTCTGAGGACAGCGATCTTGGCCTTAGAGAGGTCCGCAAAAGTGTTGATGCCTTCCGCCTTGATCAGTCCTTCGATCTTGGGGCCAATGCCTTCGATCTTAGTCAGTTTGTCTGCAGTAGCTTTCGCTGCCTTAGCAACTTTCTTAGGGGTCTTGGTTGTTGCTTTGGTGCTGGTCTTTTTAGTAGCTCTAACTTTTGTAGCAACTACTTTTTCAGCCACAGCTCCTGCAATAGCAGCTGCTGCCAGGCTCACCACAGAGTTTTGGATGTGGCCATGCAGAGGAGAAGTTTCATAGCGATCAGCAGACCAGTCATTTTCCCAGCGCTGCCCATCGATGAGGTAGCGGAAGTGGTAATCGCGTCCCGTTGGAATCGTTACAGTAGCTGCGAAAGAACCATCTTTAGCCGCCTTAAGTGCCACGCCTTTCTCAGGAGCCCAATCGTTGAAGTCACCGAGCAAAACAACATTATTTGCTCCGGCTGCCGCCTCTTTGGGAAGCTGGAAAGTTACCTTACAAGAAGGTGTTGATTTCAGAAATTGCTTTTTCATTTTTAAAAATGATTTTGGAAATTTTAGTCTCAATTCGTCTTACTTCCTTCGAAGTTCAACATTATCAAGCTTGGATAAAAATAGGATTGTTTTGATGGAAAATTGTCCGTAATTAGACTGTGGATTAGGGCTGTCAATGATCAGTTTGACCAAATAAAGCGCAAAGGTAGATTTTTTTTGATAACATACAAATATTTCTACTTCCTTATTAAAAATTTTCTTGATCTTATACGAATTCTTCTAATCTTTCTTATCTTAGTCAACAGCTGACCTGTAGTTATTCCAAACATTCTGAAACCTGTTTTAAAATCGCTGTTCCATCTCGTTCGAGATGCGGACCTATTGCTGTTTTATTTTGCTAAATCCTTTTGCAATGACTAGACTATTTCTCTTGTTGGTATCGGGCGGGCTAGGTCAGCTGTTGCCCGGGAATACCACTGCCCAATACAACACGGGCACCTCCCAATGTGGAGGAATCGTTCTCCTCAGTGACTCCCCTTTCTTTACCAGTATTACCACCCTGACTCGTAGCCAGACTTTTCCCGGCTGGAAGCAGGTGGCTATTACCCGCAACTACAAATTGATCCGGAGCCCTAACGCTCTGCAATGGATAAGGACCTAATTAAATCTACAACAATAAAAAGAACCATGAAACAAATTTTGACCACTACCCTATGCTGCCTGTTGGGGCTTTTGGCCTCGCTTCAGGTAGATGCCCAATGTCGCAACGAAGGCGGAACCCGCTGCAGTTTTGCCAGCCCCATCAACTGTGTCCCGACCACCATCTACACCCAACAAGAGCGGGCAGATGTATCAGACCCTTTTCCGGGCTGTCCCAGCTTCGCCCTCGATAATCCCAGCTGGTATTCCATCGATGTGATCTCGACGGTGCTGGGCATCCGCGCCGTCCCCAGTTGTGCCAACGGTACAGGATTTCAAATGGCCTTATACGCCGATTGTAATCCTACGGTCCCTCCCTTGGCAGTCCAATGCGGTTGTACCACCGGCCCCGTATTTATGGAGGTCTCCAACATCACTCCAGGTACCTACTATATCCTGGTTGACGGCTGTGGCGGCGATGTCTGCGACATCGACATCGAGTTGACCCGAGGCAGTCTGCAAGGGGCCAGTGTCGTTCTCGATCCGTTGTTTCCCCCTCTTGCTACCAGCGATAATGTGTGTCCGGGGGAATTCGTCTCTCTGGAGGTCAACCCCATTGCCGGCGCAGAGTTTTACAACTGGTCCTTCCCTCCTGGCGTAACCGTACTCAATACCGACTGCAACGCCGCACAGGTCGTCTGGGGCTCACAAGGAGGAGCAGTCACCGTAACTGCGGGCAGCTTTTGCCTGGGACAAACCGTAACTTCTCCACCCACCATTATTGATGTACCCACTTTTACAACCGATATATTCAGAAGCTACTGTACAGAAGATTTGGCTTACTACTTTCCCGAGCTGGATATTTTCTTTCCGGCAGGATTCTACGAAATCCCGCTTCTCTCTGCCCGGGGTTGCGACAGTCTCCTCAGACTGACGGTAGAGGAATTGACCTCTCCACTTAACACCATTGAGCAAACCCTTTGCCCCGGAGAAAGCATCGTTATCGATGGAACGATTTACGATTCTCCCATCAATACCCTGCTGACCTTAACTGATGCTACCAGTCAAAATTGCGATAGTACCATTCTGCTCATCTTGGATGTTGCCTCAGAACTGGTATTGGAAGAACAAATTGGTGATGCCCAGTGCGATGTCTGTAATGGTTTCATTGATGTCAGCGTCAGTGGAGGGATTTTACCTTATCAATTTACTTGGTCTAATGGGACTAACGGGGAAGATGTCAGTGGCTTATGCGCCGGAAATTATCAGCTTACGGTAACCGACAACAATGGCTGTACTGTGGTGCAAACTTATACCGTAAATAACGAAGCCGGAACCGAGTTGGCCATCACAGCACTGACCAATTCTCCCGACTGCCCCGGCGGCTGCGATGGCTCTTTGATGCTCAACATCGCCTGCGGCACCCCCCCCTACTCCATCGACTGGGAAGACGGCCTACCCGATGACAATACCATCCTCGGTAATCTCTGCTCCGATGTCTACGAAGTCACGGTCACTGATGCCACCGGCCTCACCGGCTCCACCGCCATCGTCATCAACGATCCTATGCCGATTAGCATTAACCCCAGCGTCACCAATATCTCTTGCTTTGGGGCCAGCGATGGCAGCATCAGCCTCAGCCCCTTCGGCGGCACGCCCCCCTACAGCTACCGCTGGAGCGATCTGACGCTGGGCAACTTCGCCAGCCGTACCAACCTCGCTGCCGGCACCTACACCGCCGAGATTACCGATGCCAACGATTGTGTAGCCGAGCTGACCATCTCCATCACGGAGCCGTCGGCCCTCAGCCTGAGCATCGAAGCGGTCAACGTAACCTGTGCAGCCAAAGGTAGTGCCACGGCAACGGTCGATGGTGGCACCACACCCTACAGCTACGCGTGGAGCAACAGTGCAAGCACGGCCAGCATCGACGAGCTAGAATTTGGCACCTATGGCCTTACGGTAACGGATGCCAACGGCTGTACGATTAGTCAGGAATTCGAGATCATCGATGAGTGCTGCGAGCTGGCCATTAGCCTAACGGCGACCGACATCCCCTGCGACGAAGGAGAGATCGGCACCGTGACGGTCAACATCGATGTAGAAGGCACGCCCCCTTATGCCATCGAATGGTCGAACCCCAACCTGCCCAAGGAGCTGACCTTAACGGACCTACCCCCCGGCGTTTATGCCGTGACGCTGACCGATGCGACGGGCTGTCAGGTGAGCGGTGATGCCGAGGTGCTGGCGGAATGCTGCCCGGAGGATTTCACCCTGGAAGTGATGGATGAGAGCTGTCGGGGCATCAACGACGGTTCGATCAATGTCAACATCGGTAATCCGGTGACGCCGCCCTACAGCTTTGAGTGGTCAGACCCCAACTTGCCCAATGAATCGCAGCTTAGCGACCTGCTTGCCGGCGACTACTCCCTGACCTTGACCAACGGGGAGGGTTGTTCGAAGGTAGAAACCTTCAGCATTGCTTCTTCGCTCAACTTAGAAGTTACGACCACCTTTGCCAATTGCGAGGGGGACGGCGGCTCGGCAACAGCTACCGCCGATGGCTTTTTCCTCAATTTCTTTTGGAGCAATGGCGGTAGTGGTGCTTCGCAGTTCAACCTGTCGGTAGGCGATTATTCAGTGACGGTTTTCAATCTCTTCGGTGGTTGCCGCTCGGGAGCGGACTTTACGATAGAGGAAGACCCGGCTTGCCCGGATGACTTTGTCGTTGCGCCGAATGTGGCGACGGTCAAGCCGGAGGCCCTGGGCTTGTCGATGCAGGTGAGTCCTAACCCTACGAAAGGGCAAGGACAGATTAGGTATACTTTGGAGGAGGCGACGGCCGTGACGCTTGAGCTTTACGATTTGCAGGGCCGCCGGGTGAGGCAATTGGAGCGGGCACAGCCGCACACAGCGGGCTACCATGAGGTTGACGTCGATCTTTCTGACTTGGAATCGGGGACTTATATGGTGAGCCTGAGCACCGCGAAGGGGCAGCGGAGTCTGTTGCCCTGGGTAAAAATACAGTAAGTGATACATGCATACAGTCGGATACCTTTCTGGCTGTATGCACCTACAGCTAAGATTGATTGCTAAATTTATTCTAAACGACTAAGAACATATTAGGACACCGTTCTTCCGGTTCCTCAACAAAAAATCCCACAGGGCAAAGTTCAAGCTTTGCTTCTGAGGCCCTGCTGTTGTATATGTTCTACAAATCCAAAACCATGAGACAAAAAATATACGCTCTCTTTTTATTAATTCTACTAAACAACTTAATAAGCCCTCCACTCCACGCCCAATGCATCTACAATGATAATAATGTAGTATGCGATAACGCTCCACCGCTCAACTGTTTACCTGCGTCTTTCTCCTTACCCGAGTTCTTCACTGACATTAGTGAGATTCCCGGTTGTCCAACCCCTTTCGCTTTTCACAATACCAGCTGGTTTACTATTGAAATAACATCAAGCACCATTCTCCTTAGCATTACTCCGTCCAATTGCCAATATGGATTAGGCATTCAAGTGGGGCTGTACAATGGATGTGATTTTAGTGCTATTCCGCTGTATGTTCAGTGTCAATGTGTGCTAAGTCCTGTGCTTATCGGCGTTTCTGGTATTCCTCCGGGGACCTATTACTTATTCGTAGATGGCTGCTCTGGGGATATTTGTGATGTTGATGTTGAATTGCTCACGGGCTCCATTGATCCTATCACTACGGTGCTGGAAACCCCCGCTCGCCCCCGCCGTGTTTCTAATCCCTCTACGACAGTTTGCCCCGGTGATCTGGTGTCTTTTACGACCGACCAAATTTACGGGGCAGAAGACTACAGCTGGGATTTTCCGCCGGGCGTTATTCCGATTCTCCTCGATTGCAATGGGGCCAGTGTGATTTGGGGGGATCAAAGTGGCCCGGTGACTGTCACGGCAGAAAGCGCCTGTATTGGACAGGCCACTACCTCTCCGCCCTTGTTCATAACCGTTGGGTCTACTACATCAACGACTACAGGAAGTTACTGTTTCCCGGAGGAATCTGGCTTCTTCTATGCACCAACGGATTCCTTCTATACCGCAGGGGTCTACGACATCAACCTACTTGCTTCAAATGGTTGTGACAGCATTGTCACCTTAATTGTTGAAGAAGAAAGTTCTCTGCTCAATACGATTGACGTTACGCTTTGTCCGGGAGAAGAAATTGAGATCAACGGTGTTTTTTATAATTCCCCCATTGACACTTTAATCACCCTGCCCGATGCAAGCAGCTCAGGTTGCGACAGCAGTATTTCATTGATAGTAACCATCGCGTCGGATATTGAAGTCTCGGCTACTACGCTTGATGCCCAATGCGGTGCTTGTGTTGGTCAAATTGACCTCAGTGTCAGCGGTGGCATTCCTCCCTACACCTTCCTTTGGTCCAACAACTCCATCACAGAGGATTTGAGCGGACTTTGTGCGGGTACCTACAGCGTGACCATTGTCGATGGTAATAATTGTACAAGCACTCAAAGTTATACCATAGACGATTCCGCCAATTCGGTTTTGGAACTCAGTGCGGTCCTCAATCAGCCGACCTGCCCCGGCAACTGTAATGGCTCGCTAATGCTCAATATTGCCTGCGGCAATCCCCCCTTCCAAATCGACTGGGAGAGCGGGCTGCCCGATAACACGACCGACCTCAATAATCTTTGCGCCGGAAGCTATAGCGTTACGGTAACCGATGCTACCGGGCTGAACAATACGGCGACTTTTGATCTGCCCGACCCCAACCCTATTCTAGCTAATCCTAGTAGTACTGATGTCTCCTGTTTTGGTGGAAATGATGGTAGTATTGTACTCAATCCTTCTAGTGGAGCGGCTCCCTACAATTACAGCTGGAACGACCTAGCGATGGGTAATTTTGCCTCGCGTAGTGGCCTGGCGGCCGGCACCTATGTAGTAACCGTTACGGATTTTGACGACTGCTCAATAACAACAACCGTTACCATCAACGAGCCGACGATGCTGGCCATCGCTCTTGAAATCAACAACCTGACTTGCTCGGAGAAAGGCAGTGCAGCGGCAACCGTTAGTGGGGGGACAGCCCCCTACAGCTACCAATGGAGCACTGGAAGTACGGCCTCTGACATTGATCAGCTGGAATTCGGAAGTTATGGGCTAACGGTTACCGATGCCAACGGCTGTACACTCAGCCAGGATTTTGAGATTATTGACGAATGCTGTGAGCTGGTCATCAGTTTGGAGACAATAGATGTTCCCTGCGGGGCCGGGTCAGTTGGCCAAATCTCGATAAATATTGATGTCGAAGGAACCCCACCTTACACGGTGGAATGGTCCGACCCGGATTTGCGCGATACATTGACCCTCACGGTCCTTCCCCCCGGCGTTTACGCCATGACCATCACCGATGCCTCGGGCTGTATGATCAGCGAGGAGGCCGAAGTGCTGGCCGAATGTTGCCCGGAAGAATTCACCCTGGACATCACCGATGAAAGCTGCACCGGCATCAATGACGGCTCGATCGCAGTCAACATCGATAACCCGGCCACCCCACCCTACACCTTCGAATGGTCGGACCCCAACCTGCCCAATGAATCGACGCTGAGTAATCTATCGCCCGGCGCTTACGCCCTCACCCTGACCAATGGCGATGGCTGCTCCAAGATCGAAACCTTCGACATCGCCTCCTCGCTCGACCTCGAAGTCACCACTACTTTCGCAGACTGCGATGGCAAAGGCGGTAGCGCAACGGCTTCGGCCGACGGCTTCTTCCTTAGCTTCTTTTGGAGCAATGGCGGCAGCGGCTCCTCGCAATCCGACCTAGCGGTGGGCGACTATTCGGTAACGGTATACAACCTCTTCGGTGGCTGCCGCTCTGCGGCTGATTTTACGATTGAGGAGGACCCGGCTTGCCCGGATGGCTTGGTGATGGCCCCTCATGTGGTGGCCGCGAAGCCAGACGCTCCGGGTCTTTCTATGCAGCTAAGCCCTAATCCGGCGAGTGAGCAGGGGCGGATCGAGTATGCCCTGGAGGCAGCGGCGCGCGTTACGATTAGCTTGTTTGATGGGCAGGGACGCCTATTGAGACAACTGGAACAGGAGGTGGCGCGCAGCGCGGGAGCGCATCAACTGAACATCGACCTGGCCGATTTGAATGCCGGGATTTACTTTGTACAACTACAGACTGACACTGGACAGCGACAACTAGAAAAATGGATCAAATCTGATTAATTACTCAACTTGACTACCGCTAAAAAACTAAAGCAAAGTTCTCAAAACCTTTTTACAATGAAACGTATACTATTCCTTCTCTTTCTAAACATTTTACTACTCAATAGTACCATTAACCCGCTACAAGCGCAGTGTGATCCGGGTGCTCCTGAATGTGGTTTCGGTGCCCCCATTTGTTTGCCCTTTTCGAGTAGACTACCAGAATTTCTCAATAATTCTGGTCCGATTCCTGGCTGTGGAGGCACCTTCAGCTTTCACAATACCAGCTGGTACCAAATCACCGTGACTTCCAATACACTGGCCATTGTCATTACCCCAAGCAATTGTCAAGATGGCCTTGGCTATCAGGCGGGCCTCTACACCGGCTGTAGGCCCTCCGATCCTGCCCTAGACGCTGTACAATGTTCTTGCACGCTCGGCAGTAGTTTCTTTTCGGCCACCTCCATTCCGCCTGGCAATTATTACATTATGCTAGACGGCTGTGCTGGTGATATTTGTAATTTCGATATTTCTCTTGTTCAGGGAGAAGTAGCGAGCGATGCTCCTGCACAGCCCGCTGAACCTGTAGGAACATTAGCAGATTGCTGTCCCGGAGAGGTCGTTAGCTTTACCACTGATATTGTAGCTGGCGCAGAGACCTACAACTGGAGTTTCCCCGCGGGTATGATTCCGCTAAATATTAATTGCAACGAGGCAACGGTTATCTGTGGTGGTAATGGAGGTATTGTCACCGTCTCGGCCAGCAATGTCTGTAATGGCACCCTCAATACCAGTCCACCATCTGATCCTGCTTTTATCGATGTGGGGAGTTTAGAAGGATTTGTCTTTGGCTCTTACTGTTTTCCCGAAGAACCCGGTTTTTTCTATGCTCCTCTAGGTCTCTTCATTCCCGGTGGCACTTTTGAGTTCCCCTTGATTTCGAGTCGAGGCTGTGATAGTGTAGTGACTATTATAGTGGAAGAATTTTTCTCTTTTCCCAATAATCTGAACTTTTCGCTGTGCCCCGGCGAAAGCGTTACCGTAGCGGGTGAAGTTTACGCGGATCCTATCGATACGACTATTGTCTTGCCTAATGCGACCGCCGATGGTTGCGATAGCGTCATTCAATTAATAATCACCACTGCCCCAGAATTAATTGTGGAAGCAACGCTGGGAGATGACCAGTGCAACGCCTGTGTAGGATTCATTGACATTACTCCAACCAGTGGTGTTCCTCCCTATCAGTACAGCTGGTCGAATGGAGAAATCGTTGAAGACCTCACCAACCTCTGCGCAGGTACTTATTCCCTGACCATCACCGATGCCAATGGCTGTACCGCCGAAGCCAGCTATACCATTAATGATAGTGGGGGAAATAATCTAACGCTGACCGCGCTGGCCACTTCGCCCAACTGCACCGACGGCTGCGACGGTTCGCTGGTCCTCAACATCGCCTGCGGCACCCCACCCTACCAAATCGACTGGGAAGGTGGCCTACCCGATGGTACCAATACACAGAGCGATCTCTGCGCCGACAGCTACAGCGTCACCGTAAGCGATAACGCTGGCCTTAGCAATACAGCGACCTTCATCGTTACTAATCCTGCACCTATTGAGATCAACGCCAGCATTCAGAATATCTCTTGCTTTGGCGCCAATGATGGCAGTACCACCCTCAGTGTTTCTGGAGGTAGTCCTCCTTACCTTTTCAGTTGGAATGACCTACCGATGGCTAACACCGCTACTCGAAACAATCTCTCCGGTGGCCCCTACACCGCAGTCGTCACCGACGCCAACGGCTGCACCGCCACTCAATCCGTTTTCATCGCCGAGCCCGCTGCGCTGGCCATCAGCCTGGACATCACCAACCTCAGCTGCACCGCCAAAGGCAGCGCCGTCGCCAACCCCAGCGGAGGTACGATGCCCTACAGCTACCTATGGAGCAACGGCAGCACCACCTCCAGCGTCGATGAGCTGGATTTCGGCAGCTACGGCCTTACCGTCACGGATGCCAATGGCTGTTCGGTTAGCCAGGACTTTGACATCATCGACGACTGCTGCGAGCTGGTTATCAGTCTGGAATCAACGGATATTCTTTGCGGAGAAGGCAATGTCGGGACCGTGACGGTCAACATTGATGTAGAGGGTACACCGCCTTACTCGATCGAATGGTCAGACCCCGATCTGCCCGCAGTGTTGACGCTGAATAACCTCGAACCTGGTATCTACGCGATGACCATCACCGACGCTACCGGTTGTATGATCAGCGAGGAGGCAGAGGTGCTGGCCGAATGTTGCCCGGAGGAGTTCACGCTGGACATTACCGATGAAAGCTGCACCGGCATCAATGACGGTGCCATCGAGGTCGACATCGACAACCCAATTACACCGCCCTACACCTTCGAATGGTCGGACCCCAATCTGCCCAATGAATCGACGCTGAGCAATCTATCGCCCGGCGCTTACGCCCTCACCTTGACCAACGGCGACGGCTGCTCTAAGATCGAAACCTTCGAGATTGCCTCCTCGCTCAACCTCGAAGTGACCACCACCTTTGCGAATTGCGATGGTAAGGGCGGAACGGCCACGGCGACAGCCGATGGTTTTTTCCTCAGCTTCTTTTGGAGCAACGGCGGCAGCGGCTCCTCCCAGTCTGACCTAGGCGTTGGAGACTATGCAGTGACGGTATACAGCCTCTTCGGCGGCTGCCGCTCTGCGGCTGATTTTACGATTGAGGAGGACCCGGCTTGCCCGGATGACTTGGTGCTGACTCCGGGAGCATCAATCAAGGGACAGTTGGACGGGCCGGCCTTGTCGATGCAGGTATTACCTAATCCGGTCGTCGATGTCGGCCAGATTCGCTATGAGCTGTCGGAGGCTACGGCGGTGACGCTGGAGTTGTACGATTTGCAGGGGCGTCGGATTCGGGAGTTGGAGCGGGTGCAGCCTCGGGATGCAGGGCAGCATCAGGTGGAGCTGGATCTTTCGGATTTGGAGGTCGGGACTTATTGGGTGCGGTTGCAGACGGCAACGGGGCAGCAGCGCCTGTTGAGTTGGGTGAAGATGCGGTAGTTGGGGGGGGTAGGCCTGTGGGGGTTGATTTAGTTTGACTGCCGCAGGCTTACCACTGTTTCTCTACACCTTCTAATGGTTGGTCGTAAACGGAGGACTAGCGAGGTTCTGCGTATTGCGATAAATGCGTTCCATGGTTATAGAGCAATCTAACGAGTTGATATAGATAGATTTATCAATTCCAATGGTCGTAACCATTTTCCAATACTTATTATCTGCTCGGTATAATGTATCCACCACCGGCTTGTATTGATCAATCAGTAGGTATTCACAAAATGATTCTAGTGAACAGTATTTATGGAATTTACCACCTCGATCGTAACTCTCTGTAGACTTGGATAAAACTTCAATAACAAGTTTTGGATTGATGACCGCATGCTGATCACTCTCGGAAGTCTGAATTTCTCCACAGATAATCATCCCATCTGGATACACAAAAGAATTTGCTTTGTCAATGTAAATTTTTACGTCGTTATTTATAGAGATACAATCGCTGTTCTTTTGGCTCAGAATATTGTTTAGTTCTGTATTGATATTATTACCGATTATGCCGTGGTTTAATGTCCCACCGGTCATTGCCTTAATCACTCCATTGTCAAATTCATTCTTTGCATCTGATTGATATTCAAGTTGCAGATATTCGGCAATAGAATGCTTATGTAGTTGCTCCTGTCCCATGTGAATGCTATTGAACGATTTGTTTAAAGTTAGCGCATTCCGTCTACTATTACAACTTTGTCCCTCTCTAATCCGTCCAAGTATGACTACTTGTGCTGCAAAATCTTGACTGCTGCTCTTTATGACCACTATCCAAAAATGACCAAAATCATACACAAAACAATTTAATGACCAATAGTCATAAACCAAAATGGCCTTCATTTTGTATCTTTGTATAGAAATCACACGCATTTGAAACCTTCAACGCAAAGAAAGAAAGAGCAGGCCAAGCAATTAAAGCGCCTCCACATCCTGGATTGTGCAGAGAACATCATGACACGGGAGGGCTTGAACGGCTTGAGTATGGATGCTCTGGCAAAGGAAGCAGAAATTGCCAAGGGGACGCTTTATCTTTATTTTAAGAGTAAGGAAGATGTGATTGCCAAGCTTTCGGTGCGTGCTCGGGAAAACCTGCTGAAATCTTTTATTCAGGAAACCAGCAAATTCGATGATCCTCTGGATCAAATTCGGTCGATTTTATGGTCCAACTTCTATTTTCCGGCAAAAAACCGACTTCACAGTGACCTGATGTCCATTTATGAGGTGAGTAGAGATTTAGAAGAACCCGAAGAGTTACTGCAAGCTGGTCACCAAATCCAATCTTTCATCCTGGCCTTGCTCGAACGTGCTCGAACGAAAGGAGCAATCAAACCGACCACCGACATTGCTACCTTCAGCCTGACCATGTGGGGCACCTCAGTGGGCATCACCCATCTTATTGACACTCGTTATCCTCTGATCAAGGAATATACCGGGCACTCCCAAAAAGAATTCTTCAACCATTATGTCGAATTGATGATCGACGGTATCAAAGCCTAAGCGGCTGATTCTCACCTTATTATTTCTATCACTTTTTCCGGACTCAAAAAAAGTCTCTCTTTTTTTAAACCTTTTATGACCAATAGTCATTTATTCATTGTATTTAAAAATATGACTGATGGTCATTTTTATTCAAAAATATCTATCAAACTTCATTTGCAAATCATGAAACAATTATGTCTATTCGGCTTTGCCCTCTTATTACTGCTCCAACTGAGCAGCTGCAGGTCCTCGCAGGATCAAACGCCGGCCAAACCTGTAGCAACCTCGGTAACTCCTGAGGAGGAGAAGGAGAACCAAGAGGTCAACACTTCCCCTACTACACAATATAAGAAATCAGACTTGAGTATTCTCTACATTGCACAGGGCGACCAAAAGCAGCGTAGAATGATCAGTGGCCGAGTGGTGCCCAAGCATCGCACACAAATCTTTGCTGAAGTCCAGGGAGGGATCATGCCGGGTGGACTGTCTTTTAAGGAAGGGATTTCCTTTGACAAGGACGATGTTTTATTAGAAATTGATAAACGGGAATTCACGCTAGGCCTGGAGGCACAGCGGAGTGCTTTTCTCAACAGCCTCACCGGTATTATGCCGGATATGAAGTCGGATTATCCCGAAAATTATGAGGTCTGGCTGGCTTATATTCAGGAGTACCAGTTTGGTGCTTCGCTTCCTCCACTTCCTAAAACTTTGTCGGATAATGAAAAATATTTTGTCACTTCCTACCAAATTTACAACCAATACTACAGCATCAAAGCGCAGGAGGAGCGACTCAAAAAATATACGATCCGAGCGCCCTACGCAGGTACCATTACGCAATCATCGATTGACATTGGGAGTCTGGTGACGCCTGGTCAGCAGTTGGGTACCATCATTAGCCGCTACAGTTTTGAGCTGGAAGCTGGTGTAGATATTGAGACGGCGCAGCGACTGAAGTACGGTGATAAGGTCACTTTTGTAAGTAATGATATTGAGGGCAAATGGACGGGTCAGGTGGTTAGGAAAAACAAAATTATTGATCCCACAACTCAGAATGTTCCAATCTACTTCCGCTTGTCGGGCAAAGGCATTCAGCCGGGAATGTATCTGGAGGGGCAGTATAAGCTCAAGACCTATAAAGACGTGACAGCCTTGCCTACTTCGGCCATCAAGCGCGATGGCAGCGTGCTGCTGCTCGAAGGCGATGTGATCCGCAGCAAAAAAGTAGAAACCCTGGAATTTTTGACGGACTCTGTGATTGTCAAAGGATTAAAGGACGGTGACGCCGTTATTATCACCCATTTTGAACAACCTGTAGAGGGTAAAAAAGTAGCCTTTTAATCATGAGAAAATTAATTACCTTTTTGGCCCAAAAACCACGGACAGTCGATATTTTGGTGGGATTAATTATTGTGATAGGGCTTTTGAGCATCGCAACGATGCGCTCTAATTTTTTACCCCCAGAACCGGTGAGCTTTATCTCGGTAAGCGTGGTTTACAAAGGCGCCTCCCCACAGGAGGTAGAAGAAGAAGTTGTAGATAAAATAGAAGACAAACTGGAAGGCCTCAAGGGCATCGACCGGGTCACCTCTAGCTCTAGCGAGAGCTTTGCAAATGTGCGGATTGAAATGCTGGAGGATGCGGACCCTAACGAGGTTTTACTGGATGTCAATAATGCGATAGATCAGATCACCACTTTCCCCATAGGAATGGACAGCCCGGTGGTAGTAAAAGAAGAAGTTCTGAACTACACCATGACGCTGGGGGTGGTGGGAGAAGCCAGCTTAAGCTCTTTAAAGGACCATGCAGAAAATATTAAAGAAGAGCTGACTTACTCCCCAAATCTATCCAAAGTATTCCTGAGTGGCTTCCCGGATGAGGAGATAGAGGTCAGATTGCGAGAAAAAGATCTCCGAGCCTACCAACTCAATTTCGACGAGGTAGCCCGGGCCATTCAGGCTGCTAATATTAAATCTTCGGGCGGAGAAATTAAGACGGATCAACAGACCATCCTTCTCCGGCTCGACAACCGATCGTACTACGCTAATGGGCTAATGAATACGGTGATCAAAGCGACGCCGGACGGTAAGCTGGTGCGCCTCAGCGATGTGGCGGAGGTGGTCGATCAGTTTGCTGACAAGCCAGGCCGAACAGCCGTTAACGGACAGCCGGCGGTCATCCTGAAAGTGTTTAGCCGCAGTGAAGAAGATATTTTACAGAATACCGCAGATATTAATGATTATGTGCGAAAGTTCAATGCGCAGCACGATGGCATCGAACTGGTAGTGGTAGAAGACCGATCCATTTCGCTAGCAGATGCGATTGGTACCTTACAGAATAATGCCTGGCAGGGGATTTTACTGGTACTCATTATTCTGGGTTTATTCCTCGACCCCAGAGTAGCGTTTTGGGTAGCCTTCAAAATTCCAGTAGCACTGCTGGGGATGTTTATGCTCTCTAGTTTTTACGATCTGACCATCAACCAAGTCTCTCTGTTTGGGTTAATTATCGTATTAGGGGTGATTGTAGACGATGGTGTCGTTGTGGCAGAAAATATCTACCAGCGATTTCAGGAGGGCCGGACGCCTTTGCAGGCGGCGATCGATGGGACGATTGAGGTGATCCCAGCCATTATCTCTTCGCTGACAACAACGGCCGTAGCTTTCTCTCTGTTCTTCTTCTTGGATGGACAACTGGGTGATTACTTCTCCGAAATTTCTTTCGTAGTGTGTGCAACGCTGCTAGTAGCACTGATAGAAAGTATGCTGGTCCTACCAGTGCATATTGCTCGCTCCCGCGCCCTCAGCCGGGATTATAAACCTTGGAAGCTGACGCAGTGGACCAATAATTCGCTATTGTGGATCAGGGATAAGATGTACAAAAGGGTAATCAACTTTTTTGTCAGAATACCCATATTAGGACCTATTCTGGTTTTTGTAGCTATGTTCCTAACCATCGGTGCACTGGGTGATGGGACCATCAAGGGGACCTTTTTTCCTACTGTCGACCAGGATGTTATCACTGCCAAATTAGAATTGCCACTAGGCATCGATGAATCCATTACGGAAGAAAAGCTACGATTCATGGAGCAAAAAATATGGGAGGTTAATGAGCAATATAGTAATGGACGCAGCGATGGCAAGCAGGTGATCAATTATGTAGAACGGATTACCGGGCCAAGTAGTAATCAAGGAACTTTGAATATTTACATGTTGGAAAGCGATACCCGCGAGATTTTATCTTTTGAAGTTGCCAGTAGTATCAGAGAAGCTGTTGGGCCAATCCCAGAGGCCACCAATCTGTCCTACGGCAGTGTTGCCTTCTTCGGTAAGCCCGTTTCCATCGCCTTAGTTGGCCGGAACTTGGAACAGTTGCGCATTGCCAAAAATCGCCTGCGTAAGTACCTCGAAGGTCGCGACGACCTGAAAGATGTTACCGACACAGATAAGCTGGGTATGCCAGAGATAGAGCTGACGCTAACACCCAAAGCTAAGTTCCTCGGTCTGTCCGAAGCCCAAGTTTTCAACCAAGTTCGCAAAGGGTTCTTCGGTGTAGAAGCCCAGAGCCTACAGCGCGGCGATGATGAAGTTAAAATCTGGGTGCGCTACGACGAGCAAGACCGGCAATCGCTGGAAAATCTCAAAAATGCCCGCTTCCTCACCCCCTCCGGGTCCTCCTATCCCCTGAACGAACTGGTCAATATCCAGCACAAAAGCAATGTCGCCGAAATCAACCACCAGAACGGTATTCGCGAGATTCGGGTAGAGGCCGACGTGGCCAGCCTCCTTACCTCCATCCCCACCGTACTGGCCGAAGCCGAAGCTACCGTACTCAAAGACCTCACCTCGGAATTCCGCAACCTGCGCTACACCCTCGAAGGAGAAGCCCGCCTGTCGGCTAAAACTCAAACTTCTAGCCAAGGCCCCAGCATCGTAGTGCTGCTTTTGATGATCAGTATTCTTTTATTCAACTACCGCTCCGTCAGTAAGACCCTGGCCATCCTGTTCATGTTGCCCTTCGCCTTTGTCGGAGTAGCTTGGGGGACCTATTTGCACAACATCCCCGTCAGTATTTTCTCCATTCTGGGGATGATCGCCCTTTGGGGAATTTTGATCAATAATGGCTTGGTGCTCTTGTCGACTTACAATGACTATATCCGGGATGGCGTCCCCGTCGGTGATGCCATCAAGCAGGCGGCCATTTCCCGATTCCGCCCCATTATTCTGACAACCATCACCACAGTATTTGGCTTGGCACCGCTGCTGCTGAACAATTCTATCAGTGCGCAGTTTCTCAAGCCTACGGCCATCGCCATCTCTTACGGCTTGATCTTCGGAACAGTGCTGACTTTGATTTTTCTGCCTTCCGTGCTGATTATTTTTGCCAAACTCAAATATTACGTCGCTCGCTACCTGATGCGGAAAAAAGAAGCCACGGCGGCCAGCCTGGATATTGTTCTGCGGGAAGTAGCCAATGAAATCCAATAAATACAACATCATGCAAATCATATATTTCACCCTGCTGCTGCTCTTGCTAGGGGGCAGCCTCAACGCCCAGTCGGCAGGGGATACGACGCTGCTAACGCTGGACGAGGCCGTCCGTCAGGCCCTGGCTAATAACCACGACATTAAAATCCAACAGCAGTCGCTATCTTTAGCACAGAACAATGTCACCAAGGCCAACGCCGGGCAGATGCCCCGTATCGACGCTGTCGGCTCGGCCAGCTATACGAATAACTTCTCTGCCCTGGACCTACGCACCTTTCAGCCCGATCCGCCCGAGATCGACATCAGCGAAGCGGGCGTAGAGACGGCGACGGTATCGCTGGGGCTGGAAGCCAGCCAAGTGCTCTGGGACGGCGGCAGTTCGCGTTACCGCTACCAATTGCTGGAGGGACAGTCGGCGCTGGAACGGGCCAGACAGGAAGTCATCATCAACGGCATTGTCACCGGCGTCAGCGACCTATTTTTCGAAATCCTCAAACTGCAAAATCAAGAAGCCCTAGTGCTGGAAAACATCGCCGTCACTCGCGAGCGCATCCGTAAATTGAAAGACCGCGCCGAGTTCGGTAAAACCAATAAACTGGCCGTCTTGCAAGCGGAGACCAATCTGAACCAAGACCTCACCAGTCTGGACCAGCTCCGCTTGATTCGCAGTAACCTCCTAGTGGATTTGAAAACTTTGATCAATGACAAAACCGAGGGCCGTTATGAGCTGATCAGCATTGAGCCAGAGCTGACCGTCCCCGTCGCCGAGGCCATCCGCCAGAGTATCCTAGCCAACAATCCTCAGCTCCAACTGGCCAACAAAGGCGTCGCCCTCTCCGAAATCGAGGTGCTACTGAACAAGGCCAACACCAAGCCCGTTATCGCCTCCTTTGTCAATGCGGGCTACTTCGGGCAGCGCAATGATGTGCAGCAGTTGGCCAAAATACAGACGCTTGGCGGCACCATCGGCCTATCAGCTCGCTACACTCTTTTTGATGGCGGGATTAATAAGACTCGTATCCAGAATGCACAATTGTCCAGAGAGCTAGAAGTAATGAAAAAACAGCAGTTGGAAGATCAGCTCCTCCAACAGTCAGAAAAAGAGCTGGCGATGCTGCGAAATATCCTCCAACAACTGGATCGAGAAGTTCAAAATTTACAGACCTATCAAGACAATTACGATAAGGTCAATGAGCGCTACTTGCTCGGTAAGCTGCCGGCTATCACGCTCCGCGAAGCGCAGTTGGCGCTCAGCAATTCCAAACTGAACACTGCTAATTTAAAGGTAGAGTATTTGCAAACCAGGTTGCGTTTAGACCAAATTACAGGAAACCTGGTCAGGTAAATTGACGCATGCACCGGGGCATTCAGGCTGTCCCCGGTGCTTTTTAATGCCTTTGGCAATGGGGACACCTGCGGTGTTTTGGGTGGACGGCGAACGTAGTGGTTCGTGATAAACGTAGTAGTACGTAGCTCAGCACTGTTTACGTCTTCTTTTATTACACTACGTTCGCCGTTAATTTCCAATCTTCACCCCGTTATCCCGACCGGCCGTCCACCGTCCACCAAAGTGCCAAAGGCACTAAGGCTTAATCACCCCTTTCTTAATCGCCTTCTGCATCGGATTCAGCTGCTTATTCTGCTTATGCTTCTTATACACTTGGAAGCGAGTCGGCAGCTCCTTCACCGGCCAGTTATTATTGCTTTCGTCAACGTCAGCGGTTTCTTTGTAGGGGTCGATGATGATGGCGTCGACTTCCTTGTCTTTGACGAAAACTTTGGTGAATTCATTTTCATTTTTGCGCCAGATTTCAGCGGGGATGCGGTCCACCTGCTTGGTGCCGTCTTTAAAGGTCCATTCGATGATGACTGGAGAGACCAGGCCGCCTTTGTTGCTGAAGTGCAGCTCGTAGTAGTTTTTATCGCCAAAGCGCTTTTTCTTTTCTTCTTCGGTGAAGGTTTCATCGTAGAGGACGATGCTGCCACTGCCGATAGAGTCTTCCGTTTCCCAGGGTTTGTAGGTGGTGTAGAAATCTACCAGCTCGCGGTCTTTTTCTACGGCGAACTCCATTCCGGATTCTTTATTTCTGGTTTTAGAAATATGATCAGAGGGCTTTCTGGCTTTGATGGGCCAATTGCGCTCCACGGGCTCCGGGTTTTTCTCCAAATCCACTTTGTACCACTTGATGCTATCCAGCGAGACATCTACGGCATCGATGGAGAAAAACCAGCCTCTCCAGAACCAATCGAGGTCGACCCCGCTAGCGTCTTCCATGGTGCGGAAGAAATCGGCTGGCGTAGGGTGCTTGAAGGCCCAGCGGCGGCAGTACTCTTTGAAGGCGTAGTCGAACAGCTCGCGCCCCATGACGGTTTCGCGCAGGATGTTGAGCGCGGTGGCCGGCTTCATGTAGGCATTGCTACCGAATTGGACGATGTTTTCACTGTTGGTCATGATCGGTTCTAGCCGGTCTTTATCTTGCTTCATGTAAGATTTGGCGCCGGAGGCCGGCCCGCGACGAGAAGGATAGTTGTTATCAAACTCCTGCTCAGTGATAAATTGGAGAAAAGTCGTCAAGCCCTCATCCATCCAGGTCCACTGTCGCTCATCGCTGTTGATGATCATCGGGAAATAGTTGTGACCGACTTCGTGGATGATAACCGAAATCGCACCGCGCTTGGCCCGCTCAGTGTAAGTTCCATCCTCAGCTGCCCGTCCAAAGTTGAAGCAAATCATCGGATATTCCATACCACTAGAAGCCTCTACCGAAATAGCAACCGGGTAAGGGTATGGGATAGAGTATTTGGAAAAGGTCTTGAGGGTATGGGCCACGGTGCGCGTCGAATAGCGGTTATAGATCGGGTAAGATTCCTTGGGATAATAGCTCATGCACATCACCCGCTTCCCTTCGGAGGTAATATGCGGCATGGCATCCCAGATAAATTTACGGCTGGCCGTCCAAGCGAAGTCGCGCACATTATCCGCCTTGTAAATCCAGGTTTGGCGCTTTTTGCTAGGCTTGCTCTTTTCATTCTTCTTAGCCTCATCCAAAGTGATGATTTCCATAGGCGCATCCGCCTTCTTGGCTGCTTCCCAGCGCTGCAACTCCTTGTCAGACAAGACGGTAGAATAGTTGAGACATTCCCCCGTAGAGCCTACCACGTAATCATCGGGCACATTCATTTTTACCACATAATTCCCAAAAGTCAGCGTAAACTCACCACGTCCTGTAAACTGCTTGTTTTGCCAGCCTTCTACATCGTTGTAGACACACATTCTTGGAAACCACTGAGTTATGGTATAAATATAATTATCGTCCTTGTCAAAAAACTCGTATCCACCGCGCCCGCGGCTAGGCCCTTTAATTCGATCGACCAGGTTGTAGTACCACTTGACGCGAAAAACAAATTCCTCGCCGGCCTTCAAGGGCTGCGGTAAGTCGATGCGCATCATTGTTTTGTTGATGGTATAGGACAATTCTTTACCATTTTCATCGGTAATCGACTGGATGTTATGTCCGAATTTCTTGAGTTCTTCTGATAATTCCAGACGCTTGAGGGAATTTTCACTCATCACATCCCGCATAGAGCTGGGATTGAAGCGCTTACTGTCCGCATCGTACTTGTGCTGATTCTCGTCCAACTGCATCCACAAATAGCGCAAAGTGTTGGGAGAATGATTGTAATAGGTGATCAACTCATTGCCTTGCAGCTGATTTTTTTCGGTATCCAGATAAGCCTCGATGTCATAATCAGCTTGTTGTTGCCAATAGTCCGGCCCCGGCGCTCCGTCCATTCCGCGATAGCGATTGGCATCGGGCAGCAGGTTACCCACTTGTTCAAACTTGTTGCCGTGGTTAGAGGTATTCTGTCCAACAACAACGGTACTTGTCAATAGGCTGCACAAGAGCAAGCCACAAAAAAGTCTTAATGGTAGTTGTAAAATTTGCATAAAAAGGATTTGAAATAAAAGCTTGATTCTGCCCAGAAGTGGCAGAATTTTCTAATATAACTCCCAAATATACCATTTGTTTTCGAAGCTCGGCCTACATCTTTGGGTTTTAAAGGCTGCCGGCAGACGATTGCTGTAAATTCTTTACTTTTTACTATTTTTGCCGCCATAAAACCAAATCAAATTATGACTGCAGAAATCCAGACGCCGAAAGGCAACATGACCATTGAGTTTTTTGAAAAAGACGCCCCGAATACCGTAGCCAATTTCGTTAAGCTGGCCAACGATGGCTTCTACGACGGCCTGACCTTCCACCGCGTGATTCCCGACTTTGTGATTCAGGGAGGCTGCCCCAATTCTCGCCCCGGCGCTCCCGGCATGGCCGGCACCGGCGGCCCCGGCTACAAAATCGACTGCGAGCTGGACGGCGACAACCAATACCACGATCGCGGAGTGCTCTCCATGGCCCACGCCGGTCGCAACACCGGAGGCTCCCAGTTCTTCATCTGCCACAGCCGCCAAAACACTCAGCACCTCGACCGCAACCACACCTGCTTCGGCAAGGTCACCGCTGGCCTCGACATCATCGACCAAATTCGTATGGGCGACGAGATCACCAAAGTGGTCATTACCGACTAAACCGTGCCGCTGCCTCCCCCCGACTACCTGTGCATCGGCCACTTTTGCCACGATCTGCACAACGGAGCCCGTCTCCTCGGGGGGACGGCCGCCTACGCCGCCCTCTTCGCCCATCGCCTCGGCTTCACCACCGCCGTCCTCACTAGCCTCGGCCCCGACTTCCAGTTCTACCCCACCTTCGAAGCCACTAACATCCAACTACACCTCCGACCCGCCCGCCAAACCACCGTCTTCGAAAACCAATACCTCAACGGCCAACGCCAGCAAACCCTCCACCAAATCGCTGCCTCCCTACGCACCAGCGACCTCCCCACCCCCTGGCGCACCCCCCCTATCGTTCACCTCTGCCCCATCGCCAACGAGCTGCACTTCGATTTCCTCCAAGCCTTCCCCCGGTCCCTCAAGGGGGCCTGCCTCCAGGGCTGGCTCCGTCGCTGGGACGCCCAAGGGCGCGTCCGCCCCCAGGCGATGGACTGGTCGGTATTAGAAGGCCTGGACGTCGCCATACTGAGCCGGGAAGACCTCCGTGGCCTTCCGCCCATCATCCCCCGCCTAGCAGAGCTGGTCAGCATCCTAATTATCACCGATGGAGCAAACGGCGCAGAGGTCTACCACCACAATCACCAATGGCATTTCCCCGCCTTCCCCACCGAGGAACGCGATCCTACGGGCGCTGGCGATACCTTCGCCACTGCATTTCTGCTGCATTATGGTACGCACGGGGACATTCGGCTAGCGATGGCTTATGCGCATTCGGCGGCGGCTTTGGTGGTGGAGCAAGTGGGGGTTGGGGCGGTGGAGCCGAAGATGATTGAGGGACGTATGGGGTTGTATATTAAAAAGTATTGTTAGCAGACTGCCGCTTTAGTCGAACCTGCAACAGTTATAGCTCCTCTAATTCTTCTAAAAATTGTTCAGAATTGATCAATTCTACAGTAGGAAACTTTATCTCTTTTAAAATCTTTATCATTGGATACTACAAACTTTACATTTCCAGCGATTGCACAATCCACAAACTTATTATCATCGTAATCCTTATCGATCAACAGCCACCTGTAATAGACCTCAATTTGTTTTACATTATCTAAACTCAGTAGAAGTTCTCCTACATTTTTGGCAATGCTCGGGTTAGTTTTCTGCTCGATAACTTCCATGTATTCCTGGAAAATATCGTGACTAATCGCCAAGTCAAATTTCTTGTTTAGTAGGGCATCAAAAATGGGTCTATACTTTGAGGTTTTTAGCAGTGAAATCAATAGTACATTGGTATCCAATACAACTTTCATGAATCCTTATATTTTGTTCTCATATGCTCTTGAGCCCACTTTTCTATCTGCTCCTCCCCCCAATTATTCTCCTCAAATAATTGATCCATTTGATCCGTGATCTTATCAGCGAAGTATTTGGACAATAAGTCTTTAATCTCCTTAAGCTGCTCTTCACTTAAATCAAGACTGAACATCTTCAATAATTCCAATTGTATATTACTCAACTTCTTAGGATTATTCATGGCCCAATAAATTTACATTTCCTTCAAATTAAGTAAAATTTTTCTATTGATCAATTGCTGGGGTTCTCTCTACTCCTTCTTATTCGCCGTCAAATTAAACAAAGGTACATCTACCCCAATAAACGCCATCCAGCGCCAAGCCCGCGAATCTACTTCATTTCCATTGACCGTTACCTTGCGCAGCTGCGGCCCTAGCTGTACCCCTGTCCCGATCATGATGGGGGAACGAGGGATATTGTAAAACAGGAAGCCGCCGGGGGCGATGATGTTGTTGAAATTCAGCTCGGGCAGCTCGTCGACTTGGTTTTTGGTGTCGATGCGGAAGGCAGTGACGGCCCCCAGATCTATGATGGGAAGGAAGAGGCTGAAGGAGCCATTCTTTTGATTTTTGAACTTCCAGCTGGCAGCGATACCAACGGGTACGGAGAAGCTGAAGGTGCCGCCCCATTTGTCGCTGTCGTTTTGGATGGCGGCGGTAGTGAGGCGCTCTGCGCCGCCGCCGATGGCCAGGTAGGAATTAACGGAGAGGCTGAAAGCGTAGCGCCGTTTGAGTTGGGAGCTGCCCTGGGGCAGTGCGGCGGCCAGCAAGGCGTTTTTGATGTCATTGGAGGTACGGGCGTTGGCGACGTTGGCGATGAAGGAGCCGTATTTGAGGATGCCCTGGCTGACTGTATTCGTGGTGTCTTTGGCGACGATACGGTACAAATCCAGTACGTTGGTGATGGCATAGCCGTAGTCTTTGGTGTAAAGGTTTTCGAAGAGGGCAAGGGCCTGATTGGAGATGCCTGTGAGTTCTTTGAGGTCGGGGTTGAGGTCGCCCCAGCTGAGGTCGCCCACCAGCGGGGTGTTAATGACGGTGTTAAGGAGGTCGACGGTGAGCTTGACGTAGGGGTAGTAATTGACGAAACGGGGGTGGTCCAGGCGCTCTAGGCTGTCGCGGAGGATGGAGGTTTCGGTGATCAGGCTCATGAACTTGGTCGACAGGGTGGCGACGCCTTGGCTGGAAAGCTGATTGGTTTGTTGAACGGTGCTGAGGCGGTTATAGACCAGACCGAGAAAGATGTCTCGGGTCAAGTCATCGCGCATTAGGCTTTTGAAACGGTCCTTGTCCACCCACTTGCGGTCATCGCCGGGACCGGTACGGAAGCTGTACATGAGGTGAGTGCTGAAGGCCATCATTTGCCCCAGGAAGTTGGCGCTCTTGCGGGCCTTGAGCAGCCCAGAGGTATAGTTGGATTCCAGCCCCTCCATGAGGCCCTGGACAGCGGCGCTGCGGCTGCGCAGCCGATCGACGAAGGCAACCTCCGGGTCTACGGTCGTCGCAGTGTTGACCGGAGCGGCCAGTTGGGTCTGTAATTGCTGCAAGAGCGGGCTGTTGAGGCTATCGCGGCGCACCAATGTGTCCAAGCGCGCTTCCACCAGCGATTCAATATAGAGCAGCTTCTCCTCGGCATTGCGGATGTTCTTACGAGTTTCGACAATAGAATTCAAAGTCAACTGCAGGCTAGTTGTCTGCGCGGTATCCAGCGTTCCGGCCAGATAGCGCAGGGCATTGACATCAAACTCATCGGCCTTGCTGGCCTCCAGCCGCTGAATTTCCTGCTCCAAACGAGTGCGAAACTGTAGTCGCTTCTGGTCCTGCGCGCTGAGGCTGGCGCGCAGCCCCTGCGTCGAGCTGGCCGTCACCTGCGCATTCAAACCCTGCACCTGCTGCTCTGTGCTGAGCAATTCCTCGTAATAATTGGTCAAAAAGTCGAGCATCGACTGGTGGTCACCAATCGGCTTTTGCAGCAAATTCTGACTCAACTCCAAGCCCGCCGCCACCAGCTCCTTACGATCCGGCCGCTGGCCGAAATATTCGTTGTAAAGTTCCAATTTAGGGTCTTGAAGAATTTTATCGTAATACATGCGCCCCTCCAAATTGGTCGGAATATTATCCGCCCGCTCCGAGCCGAGCCATTCAAAGAACCGCTCATTTTTTTCACTCGTCGTCAAATTATATCGGTCGTAAAGGCCATCCATCTGCCGCTGAAAGCCCATCATAATCCCCGTATCCTGGGCCGCCGTTCGTTGCAAATTGGTATCTAGATTGGAAAATAAATCCAGAAAGCTCCGCTCTACATCGAAGAGTTTTCCCACAATTTTCACATTCAAACTATTCAGCTCCGCACTCAGCGTATCCATCTGCCGTTGCAATTGCCCAATCTGGCCCTTGATCACCGTATCCTTACTTTCCGCCAATTGCAAATTGATGGTTTTACTTAGGTTGTCCTCCCTTTCTAATAAGCGCGAATGCATCATCGGTAAAATGGTATCGATAGGTACGTCCTGATAAACCAGATTGGCCACCTCGTAGACCATCGCCAAGTTGAATAGTTCGGGGCTGTTGTTAAAGTCGGCTCCATTGGTTTTCTCGATCAGGGTCGAAAAGTTGAAGCCAATATTTTCTAGATCATTGATAAAATACTGCTTGGCCAGGGGCAGCAGCGATTTGTAATTGATGATGTCCAGGTCCTTTTCGAAGAAGCCCTTGGTTTTGGGGAAAAGGGTTTGTAGGGCGATAAAATCGGGATCATTGAGCCGATCCTTGAGGCGTTGCATGAAGGCGACGTTGAATTCCTCCTGCGCCCGTTCGAGGATGAACTCCGACAGGCCCGAGGCAATCGTTGTGGCATCGAAGGGGCTGCCCATGCGCGCCGATTTGATGCGGATGTCCGCCGCCGAGCTGTTTAAGGCCATCTTAGAATTGGGAATGGGAGACTGATAGGTCAGTTCGATGTCTTTGATGTTGAAATAGGTCTGTCGCAGGTCGGGATTGTCCAGCAAGCCGTCGAGAGCGAGGTAGTGCGCATCAGTAGCGGCCACCTCGGTTTCGATCGCCAGCAGGCTAGTGTCCGCCGTCGCACTGTTGATGGGGACATCCTTGATGTTGCGCTGTTGCAGCCAACGCCGCAGAAAGGGATTTTCGTTGAAAGCGGTCAGGTCTTCGGCGGCGCTGTAGCGGTTGATGTTGCCGCTTTGCAGGCCTTCGCGTAGGTCCTTGGAGTGGATACCTAGCTCACCATACAGTGCGATAAAATCTTTTTTGATCAGATAGCTGCTGTTGAAGCTGAGGTCCTGGGTGGTGAGTAGTTGTACGGCATTACTGCTGTTGCGAAAGCGCAGTTCGGCAAAGCTGTCGACTTGAATTTGGATGCTGGTATCACCGTAGGTCAGTTGGATGGTGCAGGGGCAGGAGCTGGCAAAGAAGGACCCCAGGTTGAGTTCGTAATCTCCGGCATTTTTGAGCGTCACCGTTCGGGGGCGGTTGGGAGTGATGGTCGTCAAATTATAGGGTTCATCCAACTCACTGCTGCCCAGTGGCTTATAACTGACATCAACATCACCAACAGCTTGTACATCGAGAAGCAGATAGGTATTTTGCCGCAGGATGTTGGCCAGCTTCTCCGTATCATCGATTAGGGATTGTGCGGACAGTTGCCAGACAAAACAGATGCTGAGCAGGCCAAGCAATAAACGCGTTTTCATCATGTATAGGGTTGTGGGAGTTTTTCAGAATGGGGAATTAATGAGGAATGGAAAAATGAAGCATCAACTGTCCGAACTGCTGGAGCCATCCCCGTTGTCCGGTTCATCGCTGCTGATTTCGCCATCGCCGTCGAGGGTGCCGTTGACATTGATGGGTTCATCCTCGGGGTTGGGCAGGTCAGGCGTATCCGATTCGCCAGAGTGGGTGCTGGTGTTATCGGTAACATCGCTGGCGTCGACCCCGGGCGTCGTAATATCGGCAATAGAGCTAGTATCTATTTCTTCGGCATCCAACAGATCGTTCTTTTTTTGCAGAAAGGCCAACACCTCTTTGGCCGCAGCAACTACAGCTTCGGGCGTCCGTGCGCTTTTGATGCTGGCTCGATAGCCCCTCATTTCAATCAGGTCATTATTCTCCGTAATCACCCCCGGCTCGGCCAGTTTTTGCGCATAGGGCTTAGAGGCATCGTGGATTTCATCTAGTACCTCCGGTAAGCCCGGACAGCCCTTTCGGACAATCTGAAATAAATCTTTGGTGGTGTTGAGGACCAGGGAAATCATCTGGGCATCTTTATCCATCGCTTTTCGTTTTAGGGTTAGTTGAGGCGTAAATCGCTAATTTTCAATGCAATAGGGGTCTGGCACGAGATTAAAGATAATTTTTTC